>DATCBT010000056.1:0-46914 GCA_036511695.1 Solirubrobacteraceae bacterium
CGCGTCTCAAAGCCCGCGAAGCGCGCCACGCCGTGGTCCTCGTGCACGACGATGTCGCCCGTGCGCAGCTCCGTGAAGGAGCGCAGCGCGCCCCGGCGGGCGCCGCCCTGACCGCCGCCCTGCCCATCGAGGCCCGGACCGTGGCCACGCTCAGCCCGGCGGCGGCGCAATAGACGGTGCTCGGGGAAGACCGCGAGCTTCAGCCCGGGCGCGACGAAGCCCTCGCGCAGCGACGCCGTGGCAAAGCGCAGCGACGGCTCGAGCACCTGCCGGCCGACGTCGACGTCCTCGCCCAGCCAGGTCGCCTGCAGGCGACCGAGGTTGTAGGCCGCGCGCTCGCCCTCGCCGCGCTGGGGGAAGGCCACGACCGTGCGATAGCCCGAGCGCACGAGCTTCTCGAGCTCCGGCTCGGCCTCGCCGAGCGAGCGCGCCGCCGTGTCGGCGGTTTGCGCGCGCAGCTCGATCTCCTGACCGCCGGAGATCGAGGACAGCCAGATCCGCGCGCGCTCGCGCAGGGTCGCTTCGATCTGCTCGGGGCTCACGTACAGGTGGTGGGCATCCTCGTCCTGGAAGGCCGCGCAGACATCGGTCCAGTGGTCGCTCAGCGCCGGCGCGAGCTCCTCCTCGGCGCCGAGGAGCAGCTGCGTGTCCGGGCCGAGCAGGTCGAGCAGCGCGCCGAAGCGCTCCACCGGCAAGAGCTCGGCGATGTCCGGCCGGTTCGACGGATCCTCGAGCGCGGCGATCTCCGCCAGCTCACGGTGCTCGGCCGCGAGCTCCGCCGCGGGCGCGATCTCCACCTCCGCCACCTCGCCGAGCGAGCGCTGGGTGAAGGTCGAGAACCAGCGCAGCGACTCGATCTCCAGGTCGAACATGTCCACCCTCACGGCGCGCTCCTCGGTCGCCGGGAAGACATCGAGCAGCCCGCCGCGCAACGCGAACTGCCCGCGCTCCTCCACCTGCTCGACCCGTTCATACCCCGCCGCGACGAGCTCCCCGGCGCACTCGTCCAGGTCGAGCAGCTCGCCCACCCGCAACGTGAACGAGTGCGGGCGCAGGGCCGGGTCGGGCACCTTCTCCGACAGCGCGACCGCCGAGACGACGACGACGGGTGGCTCCAGCTGTGTGTCCGCGGGAGCACTCCCCTCCCCACCGGGCGGGTTGGCCTTGCCGCCGGGCGGGTTGGCCTTCAATCCCTCCCCGCCGCCGGGCGAGGCCTCTGATCCCGTGCCATCGCCCGCGGCCAGCAGCGCGTCGAGCGCCGCCACGCGCAGGCCGACCAGATGCGGTGGTGGCGTCAGGTGCGACTCATACGCAACGCCGCGCGAGGGGTAGTAGCGCACCTGTCGCGGCGCCAGCCAGGCGCGCAGGTCCGCGGCCATATCGCGCGCCGCGCGATCGTCGCCGACGATGACCAGCGTCGGGCGCGCCCGCTCGGCCGGGCCGATGTCGGCGAGCGCGGCGATCGCGTACGGCCGCAGCGAGGCCGACACGAATGCGTGGCCCCCCTCCTGCGCCAAGCGCTGGGCCGCGGCGTCCTCTTCGATCAGCCCTAACAGCGAGCGCAGCGCCATCCTCTACTCGGACCCTCCCGCGAGCACCCGTTCGACCGCCCGCACGCCCTGCTCGATCAGCTCGGAAACCTCCGTCTGGGGCTCGCGAAAGCGCCCGAGCACGTACCCGGAGACGATCTCCGGGTCGGTGCTGCGCGGCCGCCCGACGCCCAGGCGCACGCGCATGAACTCAGCGCCGCCGAGCTCCCGCTTGATCGACTTCAGCCCGTTGTGACCGGCCAGCCCCCCGCCCAGGCGGGCGCGCACCGCGCCGAACGGCAGATCGATCTCGTCATGCACGACCAGCACCCGCGCCAAAGGAAGCTTGTAAGAGCCGCGCGCCGGGCCGACCGAAAGACCGGCATCGTTCATGTACGTCTGCGGCCACAGCAGCGCCACGCGCGGGGAGGCGGGAACACCGCCCGCAAGAGCACCGCCCGACCCGCCACCAGAGGAGCCGGCGAGGGGCTCGCCCGAGGACAAATCGAGGGGCTCGACCGAGGACAAACCGAAGGGCTCGACCGAGGACAAACCGAGGGGCTCGACCGAGGCGAGGCTCACGCGACCCTCGGCGATCCTGCCTTTGAAGCGCTCCTTCGGCCGCCTGAGATCCCAACGCTCAGCGAGCGCGTCGGCCACCGCAAAGCCGACGTTATGGCGCGTGCCGTCGTACTCACGACCGGGGTTGCCGAGTCCGACAATCAGCCAGTCGATGGCCGCGCCGCCGCCAGCAAACGGTCGCCGCAGGAGCTACTCCCCGCCGTCGGAGGAGGAGGAGGAGGAGGAGGAGGAGGAGGAGGAACTCTCGGAGGCGCCCTCGGCGGTCTCGCCCTCGGCCCCCTCGCCGACGAGCTCCGTCTCGGACTCGACCTCCTCCTCGGCCTCGACCTGCAGGCGGGGCGGGGAGAGGGTCACGATGACCGTCTCCTCGAGCTCGTCGAGCAGCGTCACTCCGTCCGGTACGGCAACGGCCGTGAGCAGCAGTGTGTCGCCGATCACCATCTCGCTGACGTCGTGGACGATCGACTCGGGGATCGCCGTGGGCAGCGCCTCGACGTTCAGCTCGCGCGTGATCTGCTCGAGCACGCCGCCCTCCTTCACGCCGGGCGCGTCCTCGGTGCCGGTCAGCTCGAGTGGCACGACCGCGTGGATCGCCTGATCGAGGCGCACTCTGAGCAGGTCGACGTGGACCGTCTCGCCGCGCACCGGGTCGCGTTGGGCCTCCTTCAGCACCACCGGGGTCGCCTGCTTGCCGTCGACGCTCAGATCGAGCACCGCGCCGGAGCGGGCGAGGGCGAGACGCAGCTCGCGGGCGTCGGCGTCGAAGCCGACCGCGTCGCCGGCGCCGCCATAGAGGACCCCGGGCACGCGGCCGCCGCGGCGCAGGCGGCGCGCCGCGCGCGAACCCTCCGCGGAGCGACTCGTCACATCCAGCTTGGTCGTCGTCGTGTCGGCCATGATCGGAGCGTGACTCTAGCAATCTCCTTCATTGGGGATCGGCGCGCCGATCGATAGGAGCGTGACGGAGATGCCCTTAAGGAAGTTCCCTGTGCGCCGCACCTCGACGCACTGCACGATCGGCGGCTCGCCGATCACCGTCCAGGCCACGCGCGTCTTGCCCGTGGCGCCGCTCAGCGCATAGGCCGTCGCCGAGTTGAGCGTCAGGATCTTCACCGCCCCCTGCCTGCGCAAGCTCGCCGCGTTCGCGCGCGTCCGCGCCACGCACGCCGCGCTCCGCCTGCAGCCGGCCTGCCCGGCCAGCATCCCCTGCACGTTCCCGGCCGCCTGCGCCTGCAGGACCGCCAGCACGTCATCGCGTTCGACGCCCTCCGCCGAGAGAAACCGCGCCAGCACGCCGCTGATCGCCAGGAACAGGATCGCCCCCACGACGATCGCCGCGATCCGCCGGCCGCGCGGTATCGCAAACCACCACGACGAAGGGCCGTGTCGCCGTGCAGCCGCTTGCGGGGTCGCCGGCTCTGGGGGAGCGCCTTCGCTCAGAACAGCTGGTTCTCGCCGCCGAAGACCTCGCTCACCGAGTCGTCGATGAAGATGCGACGGATCGAATCGGTGAGCAGCTCCGCGCACGGCAGCACCCTGATGTTCGCCGGTCGCTGCGGGCTTACCGGGATCGTGTCGGTGACCACGATCTCCTCCAGCCCCGAGGTGCTCAGGTTCTCAAACGCGCCGCCCGAGAAGACGCCGTGGGTGGCCGCCGCGTACACGCGCGCCGCGCCTTCCTCGAGCACCGTCCGCGCGGCCGCCTTGAGCGTCCCGGCGGTGTCGATCATGTCGTCCACGATCACCGCCGTCTTGCCTTTCACGTCGCCGATCACGTAGCCGATCTCCGCGACCTGCTGGGCGGGACGCTCCTTGTCGAGAATCGCCAGCTCGGCGCCGATCTTCAAGGCGAATTTCTTGTTCAGCTTGACGCGTCCGGCATCCGGCGCGACGACCACCAGATCGGAGAGGCCGAGATCGCCGAAGTACTGGGTGAGCATGAACAGCGCGGTCATGTGATCGACGGGCTTGGAGAAGAAGCCCTGGATCTGGCCGGCGTGCAGGTCCATCGTCAGCACCCTGTCGGCCCCCGCCGCCTCGAGCATCCGGGCGACCATTCGCGCGGAGATCGGCTCGCGCGGCGAGGACTTCTTGTCCTGTCTGGAGTACCCGAACCAGGGCGTCACGGCGATCACCCGGTGGGCCGAGGCGCCGACCGCGGCATCGATCATGAACAGCAGCTCCATCAGCGAGTCGTTCGCCGTCACCCCCGTCTGCGGGTTGCCGCAGGTGGGCTGCACGATGAACACGTCGGCGCCCCTGATCGAGTCCTCGTAGCGGCAGTAGACCTCGCCGTTGGAGAACGTCTTGAGCGTCACCGGACCGAGGTCGACGCCGAGCTTGTCGGCGATGTCCACGGCGAGCTGCGGGTTCGCGCGCCCGCTGAAGAGCATCAGCCGCTTGTTGTAGTCAAACGGCAGGCTTGTTTGCGAGGACTTCGCACGCGTGTCCATCGCGCTGCTCATCGTGCCCCGGAGTGTAAACGTCGCGGGCGACATGCCGAACTCATCGCGGCCTGCCCTGGTTCGCTCCCTCACGGCCTGCCCTGTTTCGCCCGGTCACGACATCCCCCTGGGTTCGCTCCGTCACGACTTGCCTTTGTCTCGCGCGGCATACCCCTCGATGTTCGTCTGCCTGGCCCGGGCCATCCCCAGCGCGCCGGGGGGGACGTCCTCGGTGATCGTCGAGCCGGCGCCCGTATAGGCCTCGTCGCCGAGTGTGACCGGCGCCACGAACGACACGTGCACGCTGCTGCGCACACGCTCGCCGATCGTCGTGCGGTGCTTGTTGGTGCCGTCGTAGTTGGCGGTGATCGTGCTGGCGCCCAGGTTGGTTCCCGCGCCCACGTCCGCGTCGCCGATGTAGGACAGGTGGGGGACCTTCGCGCCGGGACCGATGTCGGAGTTCTTGATCTCCACGAACGTCCCCGCCTTGGCGCCCGCGCGCAGGATCGTGCCGGGACGGAGATAGGCGAACGGCCCGACGCTGACGCCGTCCTCGAGCAGGCAGTCCACCAGGTAGGAGTGCCGGACGGTGCAGCCGGAGCCGATCGACGTGCGCCCGGAGATCGTGGTGAACGGCTCGATCACGGTGTCCTGGCCGATCTCCACGCCGACGTCGATGACGGTCGCGGCGGGGTCGAGGATCGTGACTCCCGCGCGCATGTGCCGCTCGTGGATCGCTTGCTGGGCGAGCTGGCGCACCCGCGCCAGCGCCACCCGGTCGTTGACCCCGAGCACCAGCCCGTGGTCGGCGACCACGTGGGCCGCAACCGCCTGCCGATCGGCGGTGAGGATGTCGAGGACCTGCGGCAGGTACAACTCGCCCTGCGCGTTCTCGGCGCTCAAGCGCGGTAGCGCCGCCTGCAGCGCGCCGGCGTCGAAGGCGTAGATGCCGGCGTTCACCTCACGGATCTCGAGCTCCGCGGCGCTCGCGTCGCCGTCCTTCTTCGTCTCCACCACCCGCTCAACCGCGCCGCCCGGGCCACGCACAACCCGGCCGTAGCCGCGCGGATCCTCGAGCACCGTCGTCACGATCGTGGCCGCCGCGCCACTTTGGGCGTGCGCCTCGACCAGCTCCCGGATCGCGTGCGCGCCGACGAGCGGCACATCGCCACTGAGGACGACCACCGTCGCCCCGGGATCGAGGCGTGAGTCCAGCTCGGCCAGGGCCGCGACAACCGCGCCGCCGGTGCCGTCCGAGCGCGGCTGCACGACCAGCTCCACCGCCGCGGGCAGCACCGCCTCGAGCGCCCGCCGGGGCGAGTCGACCACGACCACCGTCGCGGCCCCGGCCTCCAGCGCCGCGTGCACAGGCCATAGAACCATCGGCCTGCCGCACAGCTCGTGCAGCACCTTCGGCCTCTGCGAGCGCATGCGCGTCCCCTGGCCCGCGGCGAGGATCAGGACCGTCGGAGCCGGAGTCACTCCGGAGATGCTAGCTCTATTCACTTTTCCCGCCCTTCAGGGAGGCAATGTCGCATGCGACATTGCCGGCAGGGCCGCATGCGGCCCTGCCACGGAGCCGCACATGTGCGGCTCCGCCGGCGGCGCATGCGCCGCCGGAACAGAACTGGGGAGCAGGAGTTCGAGAGCGTGGGGGGAGCAGGCTCCCCCCACGAGCCCCCCACCTGAGATACCTACACGACTGGCGAGGACGACTGGGGAGCAGGGATTCGAACCCCGATTCTCAGGACCAAAACCTGATGTCCTGCCATTGGACGACTCCCCAAGGGGTCCGTACATCGTCGCACGCGCGCCCGTCGCCGAGGGTCGTGGCCGCGATGGCAAGACTGGACGGGCCTTCACCTCGACAGCACACTTCGATCTCCTGCTTCTGCAAGGATGCCGGCACTCTGTTCTGGGGAGCGCGGACATTGGGGAGGAACATCGGTGGCCTGCGCGGCGCGGCGCCGTCGCTCCTTGTCGCGGTGTTGGGGGTGTTCGCCGCCGTTGGGGCGATACCCGCGAGCGCACTGGCCACGGGTGCGAAGGCAAAGGCGAAGCGGAAACCGGCCCCCTGCGCGCAGGCCAACCTGCAGCCCAGCGCCGCCAACGCGGCGAAAATCGACGCGGCGACGCTGTGCCTGATCGACCGGACGCGGAGCGCCAACCATTTGCGTCCGCTGCGGGCCAACCGCGAACTGCAGTCGGTGGCGAGCTCGGAGACGGTCGGTTTGGTGGGCGGGAACTATTTCAGCGACGCAAGCCCCACCGGGCAGTCGTCTTTGGCGCTCGTCGCCGCGATCCCCTATGGAGCGCACGCGGCGAGGCTCTCCACCGCGCAGAACCTCGGCTGGGGCACGCTCTCCGACGCCACTCCGGCGGGCATGGTCGCGGCTTGGATGAGCTCCCCTCCACATCGGGAAGTCATCCTCACCGCCCAGTTCCGCGACGCCGGCGTCGGTGTGGTGCCCGCCGTGCCGCCCGTCCTCGGGCAGGGCTCGCCGGGGGCGACCTACGCCGTCGAGTTCGCCGTGCGCAGTCGTCACTAGGCGCGCCGGGTAGACCGCCGGGGACGCGACCGCCTCGGCGCCGGCCGGAACCGCAGAGAACGCAACCGCTCAGCACGCCGGCCGAGCCCGCGGGGAACGCGACCGCTAAGCGCGGCGGGCAGAACCGCGGGGGACGCGACCGCTAAGCGCGCCGTACAGACCCACGGGACGCGAGCGCTAAGCGCGCCGGGCCGACCCGCGGGGGACGCGACCGCCCTCGGCGCCGGCCTCGAGCGCGGGGCCGCCGGCGGAGGAGATGCCGAGCACGCGCATCGACTTGAGCCCGAGGCTGAGCTTCTCGCGACCGTCGCTGGAGGAGACGTCGAGCCCGGAGAGCTCGCGCACGCGCTCCAGGCGGTAGTAGATCGTGTGGCGGTGTGTGAACAGCCGCTGGGCGGTGCCCGCGACGTTGCCGTCGGCCTCGAGAAAGGTCTCGAGCGTGCGCATCAGATCGGTCTCATACTGCTCGTCGTAGGCGACCAGCGGCTCGACCGTCTCTGCGTAGAAGCGCTGCAGCTCGGCGGGGTTCTCGCTCATCGCCGAGAGGAGCAGCCGGTAGGCGCCCGTCTGCTCGAAGGCCAGCGCGGGGCCGTCGGAGCCGCCCTGGGCGACGTTGGCCGCGAGCAGCGCCTCGCTGACCGCGCGCGCGAGATCGGCCGGATCGGTGGCGATCCGGCTGCGCCCGAGCGCGAACGCATAGCCCTGAAGCCCGGCCTCCATCTCGCGCAGGACCGCCTCGGCGGCGCGCGCGGCGGTCGGCTCCTCGCCGCCGGGCACCAGCAGCAGGACCTCGGCGCCGACGGTCCCCTCGCGCTCGGAGAGAGCGGCGATCGAGCGGTTCACGACGGCGCGCGCGCCGCGCTCGGCGACCGCGCGCACGCGTGCCCGCCAGCCCTCGTCGGTGGGGGCTTGGGGCAGGGCGCGGGCGACGATCACGCTCGCTCCGTCCTGCACTTCCAGCGACAGGCCGCGCGCCTGGGCGATCACCTCCTCGCGCTCGCTCAGCTCGCGCCGGAGAAGCGCGCCGAGGAAGTCCGCGGCGGCCGTCTCGGTGGCCCGCTCCGGCGCGCGCACCCGCTCGACCTCCGAGGCGATCATCGTCACGAGCAGCCGGCGCATCGAGGCGCTCGGCTCGGTCTTCGCGCGCATCAACAGCGTGCCGACGACCGCGTCGGCCAGACGCAGGGGAATGCTGCTCACGCCCTCCCCCTGGGAGAGCAGCGAGCGCTCGTCCGCGGGCGAGCGCGCGGCCACCGCGAGCGTCGCCCCCCAGGCGTCGGTCACCGCGAGGCTCGCCTCCAGCGCCTTGCCGGCCGCGCGCACAACCTCGGGCAGGCCCGCCCCCGATTCGACCGCCTCGGTGATCGCGTCGAGCGCCGCGAACTCGCCGCCTTGGCCGCCCGCGGGTCCGGCGCTCTGCTTGGGATCGAGCGGTGGATCGGGCATCGCGGGTGGATCGGGCATCGCAGTCGAATCGGGCATCGCAGTCGAATCGGGCATCGCGGGTGGATCGGGCATCGCGGGCGAGTCGGGCATGCTCGTCATCGCCGGGGCTAGCCCCAGTAGTAGAGGGCGGCAAGCGCCCCGGCGGCGCCGGCGCCGACGAACACCGCGAGCACGTACAGCGAGAGGATGCTCGCGGCGACCCGCTCCCAGAGGCGCGAGTACGCGGTCCATGCCGGCACGAGAATCAGGCCGGCGTAGAGCGCCAGCGCGAACACACCCGCACAGCCGCCGACGAGGTAGTTGATGTCCGTCCTGCTCATAGGCTCGGCCCAATTGTGACCTACAGGGAGGTCACACGCGCGAAGGCCAGGTCCACCGTCGTGGCACAGACCGGCGCGGGCAGGCCGGCCGCGCTCCGCTCGGTTGCCAGGCCGGCGGTGGCGCGTTCGGCCCGGCCAAGGCCGTTGGCGCGGAGGAACAGTCCCACGACGGTCGGCCCCGAGCCGCTCACGAACACCTCCTCCGCACCCGCCTCGCGCGCCTGGACGAGCGCGTCTGAGATCGCGGGGCAGAGCGAGATGGCGGCCGGCTGGAGGTCGTTGTGGAGCAGCTCCTTGACGGTCGGGACCGGCGCCCCGAGCTCGAGCGCCGCGGTCAGGGCGAGGCGGCGCTGTTCGAGCTCCTGGGGCGCGCGCCCCAGGCCGAGCCGGTCGGCCTCGGCGTAGACCGCCCCGCTGGAGAGCTGGGCGGCGACCGGCAGGACGAGCACTCCGAACGGCCGGCTTGAGTCGGGCAGCTCCCGCAGGCGCTCGCCCGCGCCCGTGGCCAGCCAGCGAGCGGGGGCGATCTGCGCGGGCACGTCCGCGCCGAGCGCCGCCCCCAGCTCGCGCAGCAGCGCCTCGTCGCCGAGCCCCGAGGCGTGCCTGGCCAGACGCAGCGCGGCGGCCGCGTCGGCCGAGCCGCCCGCGAGCCCGGCGGCCACGGGAATCCGCTTGGCGATCTCCAGTCGCAGTGGCGGCGCCTCCCAGCCGGTGGCCACGCGAAACGCATCCAAGGCCGCGCGCGCGAGGTTCTCGCTCGGCGGGCCGGGGACGCCGGGGCAGACGACCTCGTCCTCGCTCGCCCCCGCCGGCGCGAGCGCGAGCGTCAGCTCGTCGGCGAGGGAGATCGCCTGCATGACCGTCACCAGCTCGTGCCTGCCGTCCTCCGCCCGGGTCGGCCCGAGCGACAATCCGAGGTTGATCTTCGCCGGCGCGAGCGCCCGCGCGGGGAGGGCGAGCTCGTTCATAGCGAGAGCAGGCGCGCGAGCGCGCGGAAGTCCTCGGGAGAGAGGCGCTCGGCGCGCACGTCCGCGGGGTGGCCGAGCTGCTCCAGCGCTTGGCGCACCTCCTGACGGGAACTGGCTCCGCCCCGGCCGGACAGCGCGAGCGAGCCGACCAAGGTCTTCCGCCGATGCGCGAACGCCCCATTGACAAGGCCTCGCAGGGCTCTCGTGGCCGCCTGTTCACGTCTGCGCATTCCAACCAGCACCGAGTCGACGTTCGGCACCGGGTGAAACACCGTGCGCGGAATCGATCTCAGCACCTGTACCTCGCAGGCGAGCTGCGCGATCACCGAAGGCACGCCGTAGGCGCCGCTCCCGGGCTTTGCCGCCAACCGCTCGCCGACCTCGCGCTGGGCCATCGCCACCCAGCTGGTCACGCTTACCATCTCCTCGATCGTGCGCAGCAGTGCGCTTGCCGCCACGCCGTAGGGCAGGTTCGCGACGACCTTCGTCGGCTCCGGGCACAGCCCGCTCAGATCCAGCGTCATCACATCGCCCCAGTGCACGGTCACGTTCTCAAGTCGCCCCACAGCGTCGCCCAGCGCATCCTCCAAGCGCCTGTCCAGCTCGATCACGTGCACGTGTTGGACGCGTTCGGCAAGGTACTCAGACAAGACACCCAAGCCGCCGCCGATCTCCAGCACGGTGTCCTCCATGCCCAGTTCCGCCGCGCGGCCGATCACGCCGAGGATGTTCGAGTCGATCAGGAAATTCTGGCCCAGGTCTCGATCGGGGCGCACGCCGAACTGCTTCAGCCGTCGCAGGCTGGGCTGGACGGGAACGACATCGGGCTCGGCGCCCTTCACCAACCGAACACCCGCTCCGCGTTGCGCTCCAGCGCGACGCCGAGCTCCTCCGGGGAGACCCCGCGCAGCTGTGCGAGGAAGGCGACGGTGTGGGCGACGAAGGCCGGCTGGTTGGGCTCCTTACGGACCGCCTGGGGCGTGAGATAGGGGGCGTCGGTCTCCACCAGCAGACGATCCGCGGGGACCTGGCGCGCGGCCTCGGCCAGCGGGGCGGCGTTCTTGTAGGTGACGTTGCCGGCGAACGAGATCTGATAGCCGCGCTCCAGGCACTCGGCCAGGCGCGGAGGCATCGAGAAGCAGTGGATCACGACGCTGAGGCCGTCGGCTTCGCGCGCGAGCTGGTCGAGCGTGGCGTCGTCGGCGGCGCGCGTGTGAATCGTCAGCGGCTTACCGGTCTCGCGCGCGAGCGCGATCTGCGCGGCGAACGCGCGCTCCTGGTCGGAGCGGGGCGCGAGGTCGCGGTAGAAGTCAAGGCCGGTCTCGCCGATCGCCACGCAGCGGGGATGTGCGGCGAGCGCGCGCAGTTCGGCCTCCTCGGCGCCGTCGAAGCCCCGCGCTTCGTTCGGATGCACGCCGACGGCCGCGTACACATGTGGAAACGCCTCGGCCGCCGCGAGCGCCGCGCGCGAGGAGGCGCCGTTGGTGCCGACCGTGAGCATGCGCGTGACACCGACGGCTTCCGCCGCGGCCACCAGCTCGGCGTCCGGCGGCTCGCAGAGGTGGAGATGTGTGTGGGAATCGATCACAGTGGAAAAAACCTCTTTTGGGAGACCAGGCCGCGCGTGTAGCGCAGGATGGCAAGTGATACCGGCCTCATCGCGCCGCGCCGCCCGAAGTATTCGTCATCGTCCCGGTCAGGACTCCTTGGGAAAGAGTGACTCGATCTTGACCACGCGCTCGATCTTGCCGGCCCCGAGCGTGGCTCCCTGGAGTGAGAGATCGGGGGCGCCGAGCGCGGCGAGCAGCCGCTCGGAGCTCGTCGGGAGGTAGGGCCAGAGCAGCACCGCGACGACGCGCAGGCCCTCGGCGAGCGTGGTGAGCACGCGGTCGAGCTCGCCCGCACGGGACTCGTCCTTGGCGAGCTGCCACGGCGCCTGCTCCTCGACGTAGCGGTTTAGGCGGCGCACCCGCTCCCAGATCTCCTCCAGCGCGAGCGTCAGCTCGGCGCGGTCGATCAGCTCCGAGACGCGCGCGGAGAGGCCATCGAAATCGGGCACGAGCACGGGGTCCAGCCCACCCACGAGGTCCAGCCCGCCCACGGGGTCCAGCCCGCCCACGGGGTCCGAAGCGCCCGTGGGGTCCGGCGCGCCCGCGGGGTCCGGCGCGCCCGCCGGCAGGGCCCCGTCGCGGTAGCGGACGATCATCGCGAGCGTGCGACTGGCGAGATTGCCGAGATCGTTCGCCAGCTCGCTCGCGTAGCGCTGCTCGAAGGCGGCGGTGGAGACCGAGCCGTCCTGACCGAAGGGCACGTCGCGGAGTAGGTAGAAGCGCAGCGCGTCGGCGCCGAAGCGCTCGATCACGGCGAACGGGTCGAGCACGTTGCCGAGCGACTTCGACATCTTCTCCCCATCCATCAGGAGATAGCCGTGGACGAAGATCCGTTGCGGCAGCTCGAGCTCGGCTGCCATCAGCAGCGCGGGCCAGTAGATCGCGTGAAAGCGCAGGATGTCCTTGGCGATCACGTGGTAGCTGGCCGGCCAGAACTTGGACGTCAGATCCTCGCCCAACCCCTCGCCCTCCGCCTTGGCGCCCAACCCCTCGCCCATCACCCCTGAGCCCAACCCCTCGCCCAGCACCGGGTTCATCGACGGCGCGGGTGCGTAGGAGAGTGCCGAGTAGTAGTTGAGGAGCGCGTCGAACCAGACGTAGAAGACGTGCTCCTCGTCCCAGGGAACCGGCACTCCCCAGGTGAGCTTGTGGCGCGAGAGCGGCACGTCGCGCAGGCCGGAGCGCAGGAACGAGAGCGCCTCGTTGTAGCGCGTGCGCGGCGCGACGAAATCCTCGCGCTCGGCGTAGAGCCGCTCGAGCGGCTCCTGGAAGGCGGAGAGGCGGAAGAAGTAGTTCTCCTCCTGCTCGCGCGTCAGCTCGATGTGGTGAATCGGGCAGCGATTGCCCGCGTCGATTTCATTCTCCGCCTTGAAGTCCGCGCAGCGCGGGCAGTAGGAGCCCTCGTAGGTGCCCTTGTACACGAACCCGTTCTCGCGCACCCGCGCGAGCACCTCCTGGACCTTCGCCATGTGCTGGGGGTCGGTGGTGCGGATGAAGAAGTCGTTCGAGGCGCCGATCTGCGGCAGGAGCGCCTTGAAGCGCTCGGCGTTTTTGTCGGCCAGCTCCTGGGGCTCCAGGCCAAGGGCGTGCGCCGCGTCGGCGACCGGCTCGCCGTGCTCGTCGGTGCCCGTCAGGAAGAACACCTCCTCGCCACGCTGGCGGTGATGGCGCGCGATCGCGTCGACGGCGATCGTCGTGTACGCGTGCCCCAGGTGCGGGGCCGCGTTGACGTAGTAGATCGGGGTGGTCACATAAAAGGACACTGTCGCCTCAGGCTACTGGCGGAGTGCGATGGGAGGCGCGATCCGGTTAGGAGGTAATCTCTGCGAATGGCCCAGAGCGACCGCCTGATCCACGAGAAGGACCGCTGCAAGGTATGCGGCGGAGCGGGCTGGACCTGGTGGACCAAGGACGTACCGCCGCCGGATACCGGGAAGTGGATCGTCTGCCGCGAGTGCGTCGGCACCGGACGGATCGACCACACGGGTCGCAAGCGCCAGAAGCCCACCGAGCCGCCGAGCGCCTAGAGCGCCTCGCCGCCCTCGCGCCGCGGCGCGTCCGTCAACTGCCGGTAGAGCTCGTTCGCGCTCGCACCGGTCAACTTCGCCACGACCTTCGCGGCCGGCCGCGCGCGGGCGCCGGCGTCGACCAATTCCCGCAGCGCGTCGACCGCGCCGGCACCGTCGCCCGCGCGCGCGGGGCGGGCGGGATCCAATCCGACGGGGCGGGCGGGGCGGGCGGGACCTAATACAAGCACCACCTCGCCGCGCGGCGCCTGCGCGTGGTAGTACGCCGCCAGCTCCGCCGCCGTCCCCCGGCGCACTTCCTCGTGCAGCTTCGTCAGCTCCCTGCAGACCGCCAGCGGACGGTCCGGGTCGCGCTCGGCCAGCTGCGCCAGCGTGGCCGTCAGTCGCCGCGGAGACTCGAACGCGACGAGCGTCTCCTCGGCTCGCTCGAGCAGGCGTCCGCGCTCGGCGGCCTTGCGCGGGAGGAACCCGACGAAGCGCCAGCGCTCGGCCGGCAGGCCGGAGGCGACGAGCGCGGTCGATACCGAGCTCGGCCCCGGCAGCACCTCGACCGCGAGGTCCACCTCGATGCACGCGCGCACAAGCGCGAAGCCGGGGTCGGAGACCAGGGGCATGCCGGCGTCGGACACGAGCGCGACCACGGCGCCCACCCGCATCCGCTCCACGAGCTCCGCCGCGCGCGCGCGTTCGTTGTGCTCGTGGTAGCTGACCAGCTTGGCGGCGATCCCGTGACGGTCGAGCAGCACTTTCGTGTGCCGCGTGTCCTCACATGCCACGATGTCGACCTCGCGCAGCGCGGCGAGCACGCGCAAGGTCACGTCCTCGAGGTTGCCGATCGGCGTCGCACAGACAAGCAGGCGTCCGTGACCACCGCCTCCCCCTGCGGTGCCCCCGATCGAGTATCCCTGCGATCCTCGCTCGCTCGACGCAGCCGCAGGATTCTCGCCGTCCATCTCGCAAATATAGGTTGCCCATGCCACCCGATCCCGACCAACCCCCGCGGTACACCCGCTATCGAGCGGGGCGCAGGCTGCTTCCTCGCCGCGAAGAGGACGTCCTGGAGCCGCGCCTTACGCCGCGATCGCAGCGGCGCGCGGACGGGCGCGCGGATGGCCAGGGGGGGCGCGCGGAGGGGCGCACAAATGGCGGCAAAGACGGACGCGCGGACGGCGGAGGGGCAGACGGGCGCGCGTCCAGATGGCGCCACTGGACGAGGCCGAAGCGGATCATCCTCGGCCTGCTCGCGCTCACGGGCGCCTGGCTGGCGCTCTCGCTCGTGCTGTTCCTGATCAGCTCGCACTTCGAGCGCACCGCGCCGCCGGGGGATGTCACCGCCGTGCTCGACCCGGCGGGCTTCCCGCTGACGAGCGCCAACAACATCCTCGTGCTCGGCTCCGATCGGCGTCAGAAGAACTCAAAGGAACCCGGGGCGGAAACCTCGGGGCCGGGTCGCTCGGACACGATCATGCTGATCCGCACCGGCGGCGGGCACGCCGCGCGGCTGTCGATCCCGCGCGACACGGTGATCGAAATCCCCGGGCACGGCCTGCAGAAGGTCAACGCCGCCCATGCCTTCGGCGGACCCGCGCTGTCGATCTCGGTGATCGAGAACTGGCTTCACATCCCGATCAACCACCTGGTCGAAGTGAACTTCGAAAACTTCCCCCAGCTGATCGACGCGATGGGCGGCGTGAGCTACACGGGCGGCTGCATCGTCTCCAAGCTCGACGGCGGCTTCAGCCAGGGCGGCTTCACGCTACGCCTGAGCGCGGGCACACACCACATCGACGGTAAGCAGGCGCTGGCGCTGGCGCGCACCCGAGAGAACTTATGCGCGCCGAACGAGACCGATCTGCAACGCGAGGAACACCAGCAGGCGCTGTTCAACGACATGAAGGGTCGGCTGCTCTCTCCGTCAAGCTTCCTCCGTCTGCCGCTGATCGCCTGGAACGCGCCGCCGACGATCATCTCCGACATGAGCGGACCGACGCTCCTGGGCCTGTTCGGCGCGCTTGCGATCTCCGGCACGCCGCCGACGCGGGTGCTCAAACCGTCGGGAACCGTCACGCTGCCCGATGGCGAGTCCGGCCTGACGGTCTCGGAAGCCGAAAAGCGAGCGGCGGTCGCGCGCTTTATGTCTGGCTAGCGACCGGCTTGGCCTTCTCGGTGGGCTTCTTGGAGTCCTTCGTGTCCTTGGCAGGCGACTCCGGCTTTGCCTTGGTCTCGGCCGATGAAGTCTCGGCCGATGAAGAGTCCTTGCTCTCTGACGAGCTCGAGCCCTCTGTTGTGGCGGCATTCTCGCGCTGGCGATTGCGTGTGCCGTAGTCGGTGTTGTAGAAGCCTTTGCCCTTGAAGTGCACAGCCGGGGCGTGCAGCACGCGCTCAACCTTCACCCCGGTATCGGGGTCGTGGGTCAGCGTCTCGTCGCTGAAGGACTGCTGGATTTCGAACGTCGTCCCATCGGGCCGCCGGTACTCGTAGATTGGCATTCCCGTCTGATTATAAGAGCCGTCGGCCGGTCGGGAGTAAGAGCCGTCCGTCGGCCGGGAGCCGTCCGTCTGTCAGGGAGTAAAAGCCGTCAGGCCGCCAGGAGAAGAGCCGTCCGTCGGCCGGGAGCCGTCGGTCAGTCAGCCAAGAGCGCTCGCACGCAGAGGATGCCGGCCTCGAGCGTCGCTGTGAAGTCGCGGTCGGGCTCGGCGAGCATCCGCAGCGCGAACCCGTCACCGAGTGAGAACAGGATCTCGGCGACCGCCTCGGGCTCGGCGTGCAGGCGCAGGACGCCCTCGCGCTGAGCCGTCGCGAGCATCCCGGTGAGTTGTTTGCGGGTGCGGCGCAGCAGCTCGACGTACTCGGCGGCGATGTCGGTGTTGCGACGCGAGAGGGTGAACAGCTCGAACACGAGCGTCACGAAGTCGGGGTCCTCGCGTACGGTTTCCTGCAGGTTCTGCGCCATCAGGGCAATGAAATCGTCCGCCGTCTGCGCCCCTCCGACCTGGCGCTCAAGCACCTCCATGCGCAGCTCGCAGTCGCGGCGCACCGCCTCGACGAGCAGTTGCTCCTTGGTGCCAAAGTAGTAGTGCAGCAGCCCTCTCGATACTCCCGCCGCGCGCGAGACATGGTCGAAGGTCGAGGCCGCGGTGCCGCGCTGAGCGACGCTGCGACGCATCGCCTCGACGATCCGCTGGGCCTTCTCGCCCGAAAGCGATCGCCCGCCCGCCGCCGGCGCGTGGCCGCTCGGACCGTGCGCCGCGGCGTCCGACTCCACGGCGCCGGCCTCCGCCACACCGGCCTCCGCCGCACCGGCCCCCGCCGCATCAGCCTCCGCGGCGCCGGCCTCCGCCGCATCAGCCTCCGCGGCGCCGGCCTCCGCCGCGCCGGCCTCCACCGCATCGGACTCAACTGCATCGGTCTCCACGGCAATGGCATCCACGGCGGCGGTCATCCTTTTGGAGCGGGGTTTGGACTTAGGCGGCGGAGACTCCCGCCGGGGCAGGCTCTGCTGGAGTGGTCGTCGAGCTGTAGTCGAACTCCTCCTCGGCCCCGAACATCAGGTCGAGCACCTTCGAGCGCAGGCTCTCGCTGAGAACCAAAGCGAGGCCAGCGGCGATCGTCAGCAACAGCAGCGAGCGACCCAGCCCGCCACGGCGACGACGACGCTTGGGGCCGTCCTTGAGTGCGCTCGACGCGTCGCGCAGGGCCTTGGCCGCCTCGCGCAGCTCGCGCTGGAGCTTCTTGTCCTCGAACAGCGCCTTGCTCGCCGGCTTGCCGTTGTTCATACGCCCATACGCGCTGCGTGCCGCGCCATACGCCGCGAGCAGGCTGCCGCGCAGCTCCTCGTCCTCGAGCAGACGCTCCAGGTACTTGTTGCGCCGCGCCGCGCGCGCCGCTTCGCCCGCCTTGCCGATGCTGTCCTTTGCCGCCATCTGGCCACCACCTATGCCGAAAGATTGCTGGGTTCGATCCAATATACCCCCCAGGGATCGACGAATCGAGCCGCCCGCGCGGATTGACCGCAGGGCCGGCGTGGGAACTGATCACGCGCGCTCGGATCGGTCGCTCGAATCGGCCACACCGACCGGCCGGCCGCGCACCCGAAGTCGACCACACCCGACCGGCCGGCCGCGGCGCATGAGAGGCTAAGCGGATGCCCACCTTCCAGGCGACCGTCGCGGTGCTCGGGCTGCTGCTGATCGTGGGCGCGCTGGCCGCCGATCTGGCCCAGCGCTCGTTGCTCTCGCTCGCGGCGCTGTTCGTGCTCGCCGGCTTCGCGCTCGGCGGCGGCGGCGCCGGTTGGATCGATTTCCGCGCCCACTCGGGCTTCGTCGAGGATCTCGCGTTCGCCGCCCTGATCGTGATCCTGTTCCGCGACGGGCTCGAGGTCGAGGGCGAGATGCTGAGGCGGAGCTGGCATCTGCCGCTGCGCAAGCTGATCCTCGCAATGCCGATCACGGCGATCGTCGTCGCGGTCGCCGGGCATCTGCTGATCGGCTTCTCCTGGACAGAGTCCTTCCTGCTGGGAGCGCTGCTCGCGCCGACCGACCCGATCCTCACTTCGAGCATCGTCACCAACCCGCGCGTGCCGCGCCTGATACGCCATTCGCTGAACCTCGAGTCGGGGCTCAACGATGGCCTCGCGCTGCCCGCGGTCCTCACCTTCCTCGCCGCGCTCTCCACCACCTCGGGGACCTTCGTCTGGTGGCGCTTCGTGCTGCAAGACGTCGGGCTCGGCTTCCTCTATGGGATCGCCTGCGGGTGGCTCGCCTCGCTGCTGATGCCGCGCGCGGGCGATCGCAAACAGCGGCTGGCGGCGGGGACCGATCGCGAGCAGGAGCAGGCGAGCGCGATCGATCGCGAGCGGAGGCAAGCGAGTGCCACCAATCGCGAGCAGAGGCAGGCGAGTGCGATCGATCACGAGCAGGGGCAGGCGGGCGAGTCTGCGAGCGATTCCTTCCATCAGAAGTCGCTGTTCGCGCTGGGGGTGGCCTTTGCCACCTACGGCCTGGCCGTGCTCGCGCCGCCGGGCAACGGGTTCATCGCGGTGTTCGTCGCGGCGATCGTGCTCGGCATCCGCCGGCCGGAGCTGCGCGTGCACTTCGAGGCGCGCGCCGATGAGATCGTGGAGATCGTCAAGCTCGGGATCTTCTTCGTGTTCGGCTCGCTGCTCACGCTCCACGCACTCACGCGCGAGGGCTGGCCGGCGATCGCGTTCGTCGCCGTCACCTTCCTGCTCGCCCGGCCCCTCGCCGTCTGGCTGGCGCTGCTCGGCACCAGAACCGATCGCGCCACGCGCCTGTTCATGGGCTGGTTCGGCCCCAAGGGCGTCGCCACGATGACCTTCTCGCTGATCGTCCTCGACCAGCACATCGCAAACGGCGCTCGCATCTTCGACCTGACGGCACTCGTCGTCTTCTGCTCGATCATCGCCCACGGGATCACCGACACGCCCGGCGCCAACTGGATCGCCCGCCACGCCGCGCGCGCGGCCAACCCGTCGCCCGACCCTTAAGAAGAAGACAGTGCCGCATGCGGCACTGTCCGGGGGCAGTGCATGCACTGCCCCCGCCGTTGGCGCATGCGCCAACGGCGGACGCGCCACATGTGGCGCGTCTCGGGGCGGCACATGTGCCGCCCCGCGGTCGGCGCATGCGCCGACCGAACCGCATACAGGCTATGCGTGCAGCGCCGCCTGCTCCTGCGCGGAGGGAAACGCCCACGCCGCGCGTGAGCGGCGCTCCTGGCGGAAGACGAATCGCAGTTGCTGGGGCGGGCGCAGCTGGGCCTCGCTCGGGCGGAAGGTCGAGCAGGGCTCGTCGAGCTCGAGCGCGCAGAGCAGGTTGGTGTGGAAGAAGCAGTCCTCGCAAGTGACCTTTCGCGCCGGCCGTTTCGTCGGTCGCTTGCTCTGCTTGGTCGGCACTGACTCCCCTTCGCTTCGTGGCTGTTCGCTGGACGGACCGGCCGAGCCATCAAAGCACCGCTCGCATGTCCGCACAAGGCGCAGCGAAGGGCCTTCCCGCAAATCGCAGAGAAAACAATTCCTACCCGCAAACAGCCCGGAATCAGTCACTATCTCGTGACAATCTGACGGTTTTTCGTGCACTTTCCGACCGTCTGCGCCCGGGAGGAGCCCGGCGGCGGCGTCATCATCTCTGACAATGCGCATTCTCGTCACCGGCGCGAGTGGCTTTGTCGGCTCGCTGCTCGTCCCGCGCCTGCTCGCCGAGGGGCATGCCGTGCGCGCGCTCGGCCGCGACCCCGCGCGGGTGACCGCGGCGCTGGCAGGAGCGTCTGCGGCCGAGCCGGCCGCTCTCACCGGCACGGCCGACCTCATCAACGAGGTCGAGGTGCTCCGCGGTGACGCGCTCTCCGGCGCCGGGCTTGCCCGCGCGCTCGCGCACGTCGATGTCGCCTACTACCTGATCCACTCGATGGAGCGCCCGCCCGCGAGCGCCTCATCCCCAGACCCTCGATCCACACGATCCACAGGCACTCCCGCGCGACCCTCCTCTCAGGGCGCTCCCGAAGGTTTGTCCTCCCCAGGCTCTTTCGCCGAGCGCGAGCAAATCGCCGCGCGCAACTTCGCCGCTGCGTCCGCCCGTGCGCGCGTCGCACGGATCGTCTACCTCGGCGGGCTGCTCCCGCCCGACCGCGTTCCCTCGCGCCACCTGGCCAGCCGCGAGGCGGTGGAGCGCATTCTCCTGCGGGCCGTCCCCGACTCGCTCGCGCTACGCGCCCCGATCGTAATTGGCGCGCGCTCGCGTTCCTTTCGCTTTCTCGTCCGCCTCGTCGAGCGCCTGCCCGTGCTCACCCTGCCCGCCTGGCGCTCCTTTCGCACTCAACCCATCGACGAGCGCGACGTCATCGAGATGCTCACCGCCGCGGCGACCGTCACCACGCCCTCGCGCCGCACCCTCGATCTGGGCGGACCCGACCTGCTCACCTACGAAGAGATGATCTCGCGGATCGCCGATCTGATGCTCGTCCGGCGTCCGGTACTCGGGTTCGGTGTGAACCTCACCCCCGTCGCCGCGCGCATCGCCGCGGCGATCGCGGCGGAGGATCCCGAGCTGATCCTGCCTTTGATGGAGAGCCTGCAGGGCGATCTGCTGCCGGCTGACGATCGCGCGTCCGAGCTGCTCGACGTGAACCTCCACTCATTCGACTCGGCGGTCGAGCATGCGCTGCGTGTGTGGGAGAGATCCGAGCCGCTGGCAGCGCGCTGAGCGGCGGGCCTGAACGATGCGCATGAGCGGTGAGCCTGAACGGCAAGCCCGAGCGGTGAGCCTTGAGCGGTAATCGTGCGAGGTAAGCCGGCTCGGCTAAATCGCCGCCGCCTCCCGCGCCAGCTACCGTTCTCCGCCCGCCCATGAGTCTCGTCACCGCCTCGATCCAGATCCCCGCCCGTCCCGCGGATGTCTGGAAGACAGTCATGGACCCCGACCGCCTGGGCGACTGGGTGACGATTCACCGCGCGCTGATCCACGCCGACAGCGGGCCGGCACGCGTGGGCTATCGGATGGACCAGCGGATTCATCTGCGCGGAGTGAGCCTCGACATTCACTGGAAGCTCGTCGACTGCCGCGCGTGCGAGCGCGCCGTCTGGGAGGGCCGCGGACCGGCGCGTTCGCGCGCTCGCACGGAATACATCTTGCGCGAAGCCGAGGATGGGGGCACCGTCTTTGACTACCGCAACGAGTTCCGCGCACCGCTCGGACCGATCGGGGCGATCGTCAGCCGCGCGCTCGTCGGTGGCATGCCGGAGCGAGAGGCAAAGCGCACGCTCGATCGTCTGCGCGCTTACCTCGAATCCGTCGCCAAATAGGCGACGCCCGTCGCGGTGCAGGGAGGTCTCTCGGGGCCACCTCAAAATCTCCTAGCACGTTCGCAAAGAAAGATCGTGTAAGGTAAGCCTGTAAATAATGTGACCGAGTTCGCATTCATACTAGTGAAGAGGATTCAACCGTGACCGACTTCCTTGACGAGAAGCGCCGAGAGATCACCGATCGCCTGAAGGAGCTCAAGCCGCTGGTGGATGAGTACACCCGCCTCGAGGCGGCCGCTTCGGCGCTCGCCGGGGTGGGTGGATCGGCTTCAACCGCCACCGCCACCGCCGCTCCTCGCCGCCGTGGACCGGGACGCCCGCGTGGTTCCGTTAACCGTGCGAGCAAAGCAGCCCCGGCCGCTACCCCGGTCAAAACGACACGCAAAAAAGTAGGCCGCCCGAAAGCCAAAAAAGTAGGCCGTCCGCCCGGCAAAGTTGGCCGTCCGCCCGGCAAAGTTGGTCGTCCGCCCGGCAAAAAAGTAGGCCGTCCGCTCGGCAGTGGCGTCAAAGCCGCGACCACCCCCACGAAACGGCGCGCCGGACGGCGCAAAGGCAGCGGCACGCGCGCGGGTCAGGCGCTCTCGCTCGTGCAGGGACAGCCCGGCATCACCATCCCCGAGCTGGCCGCCAAGATGGGCATCAAGCAGAACTACCTCTACCGCGTCCTGCCCGGTCTCGAGCAGGAAGGGAAACTGGAGAAGAAGGGCCGCGGCTGGCATCCAAAAGGCTAACTGCCTTCGCCACTGTCTCACACAAGGGCGCGGCAGGGATGCCGCGCCCTTTTCTTTGCCATCGTCACTATTGTGAGGCGGAACGGCGATGCAGGTAGTCGGCGAAGCGTGGAACAGACCGAACTCCTCGGCTCTAAGTGATTACCTTAGATGGCCTTAGACAATTTTAGAGTAGCTGGCCGGGACATCCTGATGCGCGAAGCCGAGCCTTTGCCAAGTAGTTCATAAATCGTCCACTGAATGGGTATATAATGACCATTTGGTAGACGGATAACCATGAAGACCATCGCGCGCGCGATCACTCCACGCCTGCTCACGGCCCTCGGCGATACGCCGGCCGTGATGCTGGTCGGTCCCCGGCAGGCCGGGAAGAGCACGCTCGTGCAGAGCCTGGCCACCGGACCGCACTCGGCCCGCTACCTCAGCCTCGACGATCTGCGCACGCTCGACGCCGCTCGACGCGACCCCGTCGGCTTGATCGAGAGTGCCGACGGGCCGCTCGTCATCGATGAGATACAGCGCGCTCCCGAACTGCTGCTGCCGATCAAGGTCGCGATCGACCGCGACCGCCGCCCCGGGCGCTTCATCCTCACCGGGTCCGCACAGGTGATGCTGCTACCGAGGGTGTCGGAGTCGCTCGCCGGGCGCATCGAGGTCCACACGCTGTGGCCGTTCTCTCAGGCCGAGATCGAGGGCGTCCCCGGACAGATCGTCGAGCTCCTGCTCGAGCGGTCCTCGCGACCGGCCCCCACAACGGCGCCCGCGGGCACCCGCAAGAGCCTGATCGAGCGGATCGTGCGCGGCGGCTTCCCCGAGGCGCTCGAGCGGCGCGCGGACGATCGCCGCGAAGAGTGGTTCGCCTCCTATCTCACCACGATCGTGCAACGCGACCTGCGCGAGGAGGCGAACATCGAGCGTCTCGCCGAGATCCCAGCCGTGCTCGCCTCGCTCGCCTCGCGTGTCCGTGCGCCGCTGAACAAGACGAACGTGAGCGGCTCGGTCGGCATCCCTCGGACCTCGCTCGATCGCTACCTCACGCTGCTCGAGCACGTGTTCCTGACCCACCGCCTGCCGGCGTGGCACACAAACCGCATCAAGCAGATCACCAAGGCGCCAAAGCTCCTCATCTCCGACTCCGCCCTGCTCGTACATCTGCTGCGAACCGACCGCAAGCGCCTCGCCGAGGACGCCGCGCTGCTCGGCACGGTGCTGGAGTGCTTCGTCGGCATGGAGCTAACCAAGCAGCTGTCCGCCACAAGGACACGAGCAACGCTGCAGCACATGCGCACCGCGACCGGCGCCGAGGTCGACTTCGTCCTCGAAGCAGCCGACGGCCACCTGGCCGGCATCGAGGTGAAGGCCTCGGCGACCGTCCGCGGGGAGGACTTCAAGCACCTGACGACGATGCGCGACCGGATCGGCAAGGAACGCTTCATCCGCGGCGTGGTCCTCTACACCGGCGGCGAGCGTCTGCCATTCGGCGAGCGCCTGGAGGCGTGGCCGGTGAGCGCGCTGTGGTCATAGGCGGAACCCACAGGAAGGACACCGGCGCCTCGCGCTGCCCAACGGCAACTACGACGTCAGAACAATCGACGTCACCTAAAGCGGCGGGACCTGGTTGTTGACTTCGGTTCCGTGGTAGAGATGGTCCTGGTCCTTACAGGCGGCCGGGAAGAAGAACTGGACGCTGTCGCTGCGCACGCCGTTGTAGCTTGCGAAGAGGGTCGCGCGTCCGACGGTTCCGACGGCGCAGTTCGTGTCGGTGCTGCTCGTGACCCGGAATTTGATCTTCATGATGTTCCCTGGGTAGCCCCACATCGTCGCGTAGTGGGAGTGATAGACCAGGTGGTGCTCCACCGACATGACGATCGTGCCGGCCCGATCCTGCTGGCACATGATCCCCGAGACCGTGTTGGCTTCGAGGTTGATGTTTCCGTGGCCCTTGGCGAAGCTGCTCGCCCCCGTGTACGGGCCCGTATGAAAGCCCCACGGCGGAATCCCGTAAACGGTCGGTATCTCAGAGCATGACGTGGCTGCGCTGGCCGAGCCGGTCATGCCGAGGAGCGCCAGCAGTCCCGTCAGCGCGAAAACCACGAGTCCGCTGCGCCGCGTGATGTGGCTCGCCCGCATTCCGGGCCGATTATAGCCTCCGCAGCCAGTACGTGGGTGGCTCAGCGAAGTCTCAGCCTGAGGTGGCAGCGGAAGACGATCGCGCGTCCTGGGTGGTGACCACGACAATTAGGTCGTCGTGCTCATCGTAGAGATAGACGAGCAGGAGCCATCGCCACGGACCGATCAGGAGGCGCAGAGGTTGCCATCTTCCCTCCAACTGGCGACCGACCAACGGAAATTGCTCCAAGATGCCCAGCGAGCGCTTTACGCGAGCACGCGTGTCGGAGGGGAGGCTGTGAGTGACGATCATGCGGTCGAGATTCTCGACCGCGGCGAGGCTCAACTCGACGCGCGCCACGCGCTACAACTCTGCAAGAGGAATGGTTCGTCCCTCTCCGGCCTGCTTCAATCCGAGTTGCGCCTGCTCGTAGGCTCCCGGGATGCCGTCGAGCAGGGCAACCACGTTGCGCACGTCCGGGTCGGCCTCCTCGAGCGCCATCGACAGCAGCGACCGCGCCAGCGTTCCCTCCTGCACATGCGTGCGCTCAGCCAACCGGGTCAGCCGAGCCGCGTGCTCCGAGTCGAGCGTGACGTTCAGACGATGGGTCGCTGTCTCCACACCCATAGTATACTACACGCCCTGGCACGCCGCGTGTATGTAGAAGTCGGTTCCAACCCAGTCGACGTACGCGTTGCCCGGGTAGTAGGCGGATGGGCTGTTGGCCTGGGTGTCCATGAAAGTTGTCACAGGTTCGGGTTATCGCCCAAGAGCTTTCTCGCCTTCGCGGCGAACATCGTAGCCCCAGCTCGCTCGATCGCGTCGATCAGTTCTTCGATCGTCCGTCCTCCCCACGCCGCCGCCTGCTCGACAAGGATCTCACGGAACAGCTCCGGTTCTTCGTCGATCGCCTTCGACAGGAATACGTCGGGCGTGGCCACTTCGATACCGAGCGCGCGCAAGGCCTCCACATCGAAGCTCTTATCGAAAGTCAAGATGTAATCCGCGCCGCCTGCGACCGCCAACGCGCAGATGTGCTGGTCATCCTCGTCGCTCGTCAACGCCGACAGGTCCAAGTCAGACGGGACCTGAGAGATATCGACGCGGCCGGCGGGAAACGCATTCGCCATCAGCCCAGCCCACACCTCAGCGCGGTCGCGGTCCAGACCCTTGTCTTCGACCAATACCCGGGTCGTCTCCCGTACGAGCTCTTCGCTCCAGAGCAGCCGGAGTAGGCCACCCGTGTTCGCAGCACGACCGAGCAGCTCGTGCAACACCCGGGAGAAGATGACGTTCGTGTCAAGGACGACCGTCGGCGGCACTACTCAAAGACGCCGGCGTCGTTCATTGTTGCCGCGAACTCATCCAACCGCCGCTTTGCCGCCTTGCGGCTACCGGCAAGCTCAACAACGGCGCGCGAGGGAATCACCCTGTGGGTCGAACCCGGCTTACGCGTGAACGGCAACATGCCCGCGTCGAGCAGTCGTGTCATGTGCTGACGGGAAATGCCCAGGAAGTCCGCAGCCTGCTGAGGCGACATCGCCTCCGACTCCCCCACGATCGATACCGACACGGGACCATCCTCGAGATCCATCTCCTCGAGCGCACGCTTGACCCCATCGAGAATGTCGTCCCGCTGCGTAGTGGAGTCGAAATGAAGGGTCTTCGGCATAGCCCGACCACCATAGCACACAACTGCCCTAACTGCACATGCGCAGGATTCGGACGGTCGGCCAGGGGGCAAGCCACTCGTCGTGATCGTCAGCGACCCAAACGCAGCCGCACTCGCACCAGCCGGCGTGGACCGCGCCCAGCTTGGCGCCGCCCACGCCAGCAGCAGCACACAGCCACACGTCATCCCGCTCAAGAGACGGCCACGTATAAGGCGCCCAACGACCAAGTGGATGGCTGTGAACACCCTGCTCATTCGATTCCGCTTACCCCGACCCTCGTTCACCACTGTTGGTTGCTCCCCAACCCGTCCCGCGAACATAGAGACTCTGACCGGACTCAGAGCCTAAGACGCAGGTTTCCGCCGCCGGACAGACGAGCGGATCTTCGACGCCGAAGATCGCCTGGGGGTCCGTTTTCGTCTCGACCTGGGAGCCGCTATATGTGACGAATAATCCCGGTTCTGCGTCGGGCTGTGTCGAGGAGGCATCTCCGGCTAGGGCACACCAGTCTGGCGCAACACAAATCGGTTGGTCCAACGTCACCGTCCCCGGCTTGGTTCCTTCCGGTTCGGGCACCCTGGTGAATGGAGAGACGCTGCCGTCGTCATCGGTCGCAGCGTATATTTCATATTCGCCAAACGGTGCCTCTGCAGCCGCGAGCAACATGCAATATGACGTTGACGCACATGCGACGCTGGGGAACCTAACGCTCGTGGCCCCCGCCGGAACCGGAACTTCCTGCCGCGACCATCCACCGTCGTCGTCTTGCAAGAGTTCGCTGGTTGCGTAGTCATTCTGGACTCCGGTCGCCGCACAGTGCTCGGTATCCGGACACGACAACGAGTCGATGCTGCTTTCATATCCCGCCCCGCCAGGGCCTTCCTTCGCCGTCCAAGTTCCATTTGTGAGTGTCCATATGACACCGGCAGTATCGAAGAATTCTTGCACATTGGGACTGTACTTCCCCACGGCCGTGCAGCTTCCAGTCGCTGGGCAAGCGAGAGCCGACACGCCACCTTCCGCAGCGTTCTGGCTAACGATTTCGCTCGTTGCGCCTGCGATCGTTGGGGGTGGCACGGGAAGCCAACTCGCCGACCACGAGCCGTTGGGCTGCTCCACGTAGGCGGCCTCTGCTCCTGGCGCTGCGCCATTCCCAGTTCCCTCTTCACTAATGTTGCCAGACCATTTGTATTTCTGCACCACTACGCATGCGTTGACGGCAGGACAGCTTAACGGCCCCCAAGCGAAGGGGACCAGTTCTGGGCTCGGAGGATTCGCTGGAGGAGGTAAGCTCGCGAGCGTCCACGTACCGGCGCGCTCAGTCGCGATGACCCAGGGTGAGACTCCGGGCGCAGGGGCGGTCCGGTCGATGCCGGTTGCCGTGCATTGCCCTGCGGGCGTACACGCGACCTGGGTGTATCCAACTGGCACCTGCGAGCCTGCCGGCCCTGGTGCCATGGGCAGCACTGTGGCAGTCCAAGCTTCATCTTGGAGGGTTAATGCTTCAGATACTTCGCCGAAGTCGCCGTCGGACGCCATTACTGTGCATTCGCCGACCACAGGGCAGGAGATTGACCCAAGCTTCCGGGGCAACGGCGAGAGCGGAAGCACGGGTGGCAGCGAGAGCTGCTTCCATTCGCCGCCGCCTGGTCCGCCACCGCCGCCCGATCCACCGCCGCCGCCACCCGCTCCGCCACCGCCCGGACCGCCACCACCCGGCGGGCTGGATCCGCCGCCGCCCGATCCACCACTACCTCCGCTGCCCCCTCCACCTGATGCACCACCGCTGGATGGTGGGCCGCTGGTTGCGCTGAGCAGCGTTTTGCAGAGCTGGATGAGATGCGGATCACTCCAGTTCAAGCCCAGGGGAGCGATCACGAAGCCAAGCCCGGCCCGCAGGCATCCTTGGAGCGTCCACCACGGCGTGCTTTTCACGTTCGCGTTCAGCTTCGCCACGGCGCCAACGTCGAAGCTCGGCCCGGCGACGTCGTAGATCAGCGTGTCCACGGTCGGCGTCAGCGCGATTTCGCCGCTTGCGTTGCCTTCCGCCGTGAAGGCCGGCGTGAAGTGTTGACTGAGAGAGCTGATCGGATGGAACGAGCCGTGTTCGTAGGACGCGCCCACCGTGACGCTCGCGCCCTGTTCCAACGAGAACGTGGCCTTGGCCTCGATTGTCGCCTGGCCCGAGAGGTAGAGCTGCAGCTTCGGCGTGACCGTGACCGGAACCGGCCCGACCTGAATGTCAAACGTCCCGAGCGTGATCGGGTGAGGGAACAGGCCAATCCCAGGCGAGCTCGTCGAGCAATGCGCGCCCGCGTCAGCCGTCGCCCCAAACGACAAGCTCTCCGCCGCCGTGATGCTGATCGAGGCCGAGTCCAGTTTGAAGAAGCCCCAGCTCGCGTGGACCGCCATCGATGGCGAGAACGTCAACGTCGGCCTCCCCAAGTGGACGCCCGCCGAAGATTCGCATTCCAGGTTCTCAGTGTTGATCGTGAAGCCGGCCGCTTGAGCATGGGCACCACGAAGGCCATGCAAGTCACGGCCAAGCGCGAGATTGACACTGCGTAGGTCAGCTGCCGAGGCGGCTTCAGAGGTCGGTTCCAGGGCCTGTTCAGCGTTGATTTCCCCGGTCGGCAGAGCCGCCAGCAGCGTCGTGTTTTCAACGTCCAACGTCGCCGACGAGCCGCTCTTATGAGCGATCTTCGTGACCTTGACGAGATAGCCGTACGGAGCCGCGCTCGTGACCCCGGACGAGAGCGAGTCGCCAACCCTCACGGCCCTGGCCGCGGACCCCGTGATCGTGAGCACGCGCGGACCCGAAGGACCACCAGTCAGGGAAGAGGTGGCGCCGGCCGACACGACCACGGTCGACTTGGGAACCAACGTCGCATAGGACACAATGGCGTGCGTCGCCTTCCCGGTGTGCAAGACCACTCGAGAGCGCGGAGTCGTCGCGTAGTACGAGCCAGACGAGGACTTCACGGGCGCGGCGGACAGGGAGTAGGCGCCAGCGGGCAGCTTCAGCGTGACGCTACGAGAGACGCGCTTGCGGACGTGATGAGGCCCAGTGACGATAATCTTCGCCGACAGCCTCCCCGGCAATGAGCGGACCACGACCCGCAGCGTTGCGTCCTTGCCGTGATGAGTACTCGACACGGCCTCCAAATCCACCAGATACGAAGCCTGATGGTCTCGACTTTCGCGCTTTAGGCGACCGCGAACGCTGATGGGTGTTGGGGTTCTCTGATTTGTTGATGGGTGGTTATCGAATGGCCTTGTGCATGAAACTCTTCTCGGATCAGCTCGCGGCGGAGCGCGGCGAGCATGTCTGCGTAGCTGACGCTCCTCTTTTGGCGATACCAGGGAGCCTTCAGGCGGCGCTCGGTGAGGTCGGCTTGGGGGTCGCCGCAGAGCTGATACCAGCAGATCGTGATCGTGATCGTGAGGAAGCCGAATGGGACGGTCTTCTCGACGGCTTTCTGGACGCGATTGCGGGCGTCCCCGACGCCGTGGGCCTTGGCCTCCTGGTGGACGGTCTCGATCACCCAGCGCCCGTCGTAGCGTTCGATGGTATGTGCGGCGGTGGCGGTGCTGTCGGTGGAGGCGATCGCGATGTCGAAGTCTTTGGTGCTGTTCGGGTTGCGCACGAGGGTCACCTTGAGCGCTCGCGTGTGAAACGGCTTGTACCACAGGCAGGTGAACTCGTGGACGAGCGCGGTGCGGGTGCGCCCGTCGCGTCCGGTGAGGCTGATCGGCTTGAAGGTCGCGGCCTTGGCGATCTCGGCGAGGCTTCCCATCCGTTTGCCCTTCAGCGGCGTGCGGCCGTGCTGGTGTGGCCGGCGGGCCGGCGGGAGCTCGTGGATCGCGGCGTTGGCGCGCATTCTGGTGGTCAGGTTGACGTGGGTGGGCAGCCCTTGCCAGGCTCTGGAGGCGTAGGCGCCGTCCATCGCGAGCTCTATCGCCCGGCCGGGGAAGTGCTTGATGACGAGGTCGATGAGCTTTCGTCCGAGCTCGGGTTGGGAGGGCCGGTTGGGGTGCTGATCGTCCTTGGGACGGAAAAGCCTGAAGAGCAACGGCAGGCCGACCATTCGCCCACCGGTGCACGGCAGCGCTATGACGAGCACGACCGTCACCCAGCAATTGCCGAAGCGCGTGCGCTGGCCGGATCCCTCTGGTTGGGCTCCGTCGTGCAGGTAGTGCGCGCCGTATACGTGCTTTCCGCAGCGGCCGAACAGCGTGTCGTCCACGGCCAGGGCGATCGGCGCGTTCGGATCCACGAGCACCGAGACCAGCAGCTCCAAGAGCTTGATGCCGAGCTCGTCGGGCGCCCAGCGGCGGTAGGCGAAGAAGGCGTGCGCGCGGCTGTGATGCCACACACCCGCCAGGCCCGCCCCTTGCAGCATCCCTGTGACGGTGTTCTCGCGGATACGGGCGATGAACCCGACCGTGAGCATGCTGAACGTCTGAAAGCTCGGTGTCGTGAAGCACGGCGCGAGCAGGGAAAGCAGACCGGCAAGAGAACTGGGAACCTGATACATAACAGGCATGGCGGCGACCTCCCGGTGGAAGGGCCGCGGGAACGACTCCAACGCCCCGCAGCCAGATGGGTTTACTACGCCCACCGGATTCGGGGTCGCCGCCAACCTTCCTCTGGTCGCGCTCAGCCCACGCTGACCCGCCGCTCAACCAGCCAGACGCACCCGCCGGGCGCCGACCACACCAGTCATCACTACGCCACGCTCAGACCTCGAAAACCCCGAAACTCGAGTGATGGTCGATCGACTGTAGTGCGGACCACGACAGCGATGGGGCTGCGGCAGTTGCGGTACCAACCGTGGCGAACACACACGCCGTCGACGCTATTACACCCACAAGCACCTGGGCGAGTCGCCTACCCGCCGCTTTCGAACGTAGCGATCTCGCCGTCTCCAACATGCTCCCCGATCCAAATGATCCTGATAGGCAAGGCGCCTCCCGGCGCCCAGCGATCGCCAGCCTACATAAATCTGTCCACATTTGCATCGTGCCGCAGACGATCGTCTGAGCGGCCAGTCGGCCACTGGCGACGCGCGCGTCTCCGTCTACAACAGTCGGGCGGCGGAAGCGCCGTGGAACAGGTCCGGGTACATCGTCGGCGAGTGGTTGCCCACACGCCGATCTGCGTGATAGCTGTGCCACAGAAGCGCTCGCGGACCCTCTGACAGTAGGATGCCCGGCGAGTGGTTCAGGAGACCGTCATCGAGGGATCGGTTTGATGGTGGGGATCGGCGCTGAGGCCCCGCGATGACGAGCGCCGTCTTGGCTGAGACCGGCTTCCTCACGACGCTTGCGATTGTGTTGGCGTGGGCGGGCGCATCGAAGATCCGGCACCCCGAGCCGGCGCGGCGTGCGCTGGTCGCGATCGGTGCGCCCGCGTCAACTGGGCTGACCCGCGTGTTGGCAGCGTCGGAGCTGGGGATCGCCGTGTTGGTGCTGGTCGTGCCGGTCGGTGTTTCGGGCGTCGTGCTGGCGGGTTTCTTCGGGTGCTTGGCGCTCGCCGCTGGGCTGCTCGTGCGGAGGGGCCAAGATGCGGGTTGCGGCTGTTTCGGAGACGCGCAGAGCCGGCCTACGGGCCGCCGGCATGTCGTCATGAACATGATCGCTGCGCTCGGCGCCGGCGTCGTCGCGCTCCAATTCCCCCCGAGCCTGCTCGCCCTGGCTCGGGCTGACCCCGGGGAGGCGGTGGTCGTGCTGGCCGTGGCGTGTGCCGGCGCCATCGTCTGCAGGCTCGGGTTCGCGGGCCGCGCGGCTCCGGCGGCGGCGCCGGTGAGCGAGCGCCTGGTGAGCGCGTCGGCGATCTTTCTCGAGGAGCACATCTCGCGGCGCTCGGCGCTGGTGCGGATCGCTGTCGTTGGCTCGGCGTTCTGCATCGCACCCGTGCGCTACCTGCTCTACCCCGGTTCCGCGCTTGCGATGATCGTTCCGTCCAGCTGCAGTGGCGGGGAGTGCACCGACGGCTACACCGCATTCTGCTGTGAGATCAACGAAGGTCTCAACCAGTGTCCGTCGGGTACATTTCCGGGGGGCTGGTGGATGTGCACCGACTACCGTGGTCGCCAACTGTGCGCCGGCCAGGGCGTGCGCTACTACGTGGACTGCAACGCCCTTCCCGGCCGTCCCTTCCCGGGCGGATGCACGTGCGCGAACAACAGCTGCGATAACCGTCGTGTGAACTGCAACGTCTTCCGCTACGGACAGTGCAACACACACATCGAGGGCACCACCGCCGTCGTCTGCCGGATGGTCACCTGCCAGAACCCCGGTTCTATACCGGCGCTGAACTGCAGCTCCTCGGTCGCCGTCGACGACGCCGTCTGCGCTCACGAGACCCCATGCCTGCAGGCGCCCGCGCTCGAGCTTACTGGGGCCGGAGGTGTTTGAGCGCTCGTGACCATGAATCGTCTGAGAGCTCACCGGTTGATACTCCCGGCGCTGGGGGGCTTGGGTGCAGCGCTCGCGCTCAGCACGGTCCTGATCGGGCTCGCCGCGGCCAGCAGCCCGGTGACGCGCCCGCCAACGCGTTCTCCGGCCGCGCTGACGGTGCGTTACCGGCCGATCGGTTGCGTTCACACCGGCCCGGCGGTCGCTTACACCCACGGGCCGCGACGCAAAGAGGTGGCGCTCAGCTTCGACGACGGCCCGTTTCCGCTCACGCCGAGCTTCGTACGGATGCTCAAGGCCAACAGGGCGGTCGCGACCTTCTTCATGATCGGCGAGCAGGTCACCGACCGCTACCAAGCCGCGCTGCAAGAAGAGTTGCGCAACGGGGACGCACTCGGCGACCACACGTACACCCACCCCGACCTGGTGACCGCGGGCGGCGTGGAAAGCCAGCTGCGACGAACGATTCAGGCAATCCGCGGACTCAGCGGCTACACCCCATGCGTGTTCCGCCCCCCCTACGGCGACTACGACAGCTCGGTCCTGCGCACCGCGGCGTCTCTCAGCCTGGCGACGATTATGTGGGAAGTCGACCCCAGCGACTACACGCTTCCCGGCGTCAGCGCGATTGAGCAGCGCGTGCTCTCCCAGGTCCGGCCAGGCTCGATCGTGCTCTCCCACGACGGCGGCGGCCCCCGCGAACAGACGCTGGCCGCCTATCCCGACATCATCCGGACCCTACGCGCCCGCGGCTACCGGTTCGTCACCGTTCCCGAACTGCTCGGCTTCCACACCGTCTACCGCAAGTGCGTGCGCGACTGCAAAAACGCAGCGATAACCGGCCGGCCACCGCCCGGGTCGATCATCAAGCCCGGGTGAGCCCACGAGCCGCACCACGCCTCGAACGCGCTCGAAACGCGGCTTCGCCTCGCTGGCTCTTGACCTCAGCTCGCCGCGTCGTCGCTGCCATCCCGGTTGGCTGGGGTGCGTCACCTGGCCCGATCTCAACCAGTCGTCTTGCGCTTCACCCGCTGCCGTTAGATTAGGCTGAGATGACGATTTCAAACATCGGCGTCCGGCGACTGTCGCGCCACAAGAACACCGTATGGACCGTGTGTCCGTGATACCGAGATGTCACTGTGCAGCCGTCTGATTCTTCGCCTGGGTCGGGCTGTGGACCACTGCCGAGAACGCACTTCGCTTGTGGGTATGCCTTACTGACTTCAGCAGGCAATGAGTTGACGCTGATGCCACTGCTGGTCTTGTAGGGAGCGCTACCGGTTGTGATAAGGACTACATGCTTGTGCTTGAAGAACACAAACAGGGCGTCGCCCTTGGGAATGGTTCCGTACTGCCACTCCCTTTCGCCGGTTTCGGTCTTCCGCTTAGCCACCGGCTTGCCGAGCGCCTTCATGACCTGGCCTTCGGTCTGGTCGATCTTGGCTCCAATGCCCTGACCGACCACAATGGTCGGGGTCTTGTTGGCGTTGGCGGTGGGCACCACTACGCCACCGACTCCCACAGCAACGAGGGCGGTACTAGCTGCTCGCACGGCTACCCGGATCGATCGCTTCACTTGATGCTCCTTGGGTCGGTGAGGGTGGTATGCGAACGCCCGGGGGAGTCTAAGCGACTTCACGGGCACATGCTGATGCCCTTGGAGGTGAGCACATGGGTCACGGCTTCATTGAGGCGTGGGCGCGGCAGCTTGCCTCTGGCAACGGCGGCGGAGATGCTGGCGATGACAGCGTGTGCGGTGGTCGTGGAATTCGTGGCGTCAAACAGCACCATGTCGTCGCCGGCTGCGATGGCCAGCGGGGCGGCGCGCTCGACGCTGTAGCCGGCGTCGGCGATGGCGGCGGCCGACAGCGAGTCTGTGAGCACGAGGCCGTGGAAGCCGAGCTTGTTCCGAAGCAGTCCGGTGACTGCAGCGGACGAAAGGCTGGCAGGCAGGCGGCCGGTCAGCCCGGGGACCGACGCGTGGCCGACCATCACCGCTGGAAGATGCGCCGAGATCGCTGCCTTGAAGGGGAGCAGCGAACTCCTCTCAAGCACAGACAGTCGTGGATCGGAGGCTGGGCCATAGTCGGTGTTGTAGCTCGCCTGGCCAAGCCCTGGGAAGTGCTTCACAACCGGGATCACGCCACCAGCGAGCAGGCCACGCGCGAAGGCGAGGCCGTATGAGGCGGCGGCAGACGGGCTGACGCTGAATGACCGCGGCCCGTCCGGGTACCTGGCGTTGGGACCAGGGCTGTCGGACAGGTCGAGGACCGGCGCCAGGTCCATGGTCACACCCGCCGCGCGCATCCTCCGCCCCACCTTCTTAGCCAAAGCTCGCACCTGTCCAGTGGTCATGGTCTTCGCCATTTCTCGTGGCCAGGGAAGGCCGCCCACCAAGTTGGCCATGCGCTGGATTTCGCCTCCCTCCTCGTCGGTCATGACCAGCGGGGCCAACCGACCCTCCGCCCGCGCGCGCAGACGCGCCAGGTCGGTGGGCAGTGCTGGAGGAGCGTAGGAGCCGAAGAGCAGCAGCCCACCGATCCCCTCGGCGACCAGGCGCCGTGCGGCGAGCGGTTCGCTCTCTTCGACGGGGGCCACCACCAGCTGGGCCGCGCGACGACGGACACTCCAGCGGGTGAGTGTTGAGTTCGACATGCAGCTCTCGGCCTTCACCGCGGCGGGAAAACAGAGCGCCAGGACGGCGGCGAACAGGGCGATGCCATTCGTGCAGCCGAGACCGTGTGGGTGGAGGCGCTGGTTTGGGCGGCGATGCCCGCCTCGTGGCTGAATCCGGCGAGACGGTCGGGGCGCCGGAGTTGGACGCTCCGAGTGATCGGCGTCCAGAACTGATGCCGACAATTCCTTGGTGTGCTCGAGTGGCCGCTCGCCCCCCGCCACGGGTCTGATCCTGAGCTTGCGCGTCCGCGTTGCCGAGAACGTCGGCTTGCCGGACGCTATGAGCATCGGCTTAGCTGTGGTCGATTTGATGTCGTCCCGCCGCCCGCTGCGGTGGCGCTGCCTGAGGCGGCACCGCGGCTGCGGCGCGATCAGGCAACGTCAATGTCGATCTCTTCGATCGCGCTGTCCTTGCGTAGATGGATGTCTGCATAAGTGACCGGACTGCCTCGCTTGCGGCTCCTAAGATTTGTGCAGTTTCTTCAGTTCCTGCGCCAGCCCGACGCCGTAGCCAAGTTCAATCTCTTCGACGCCACCCGTGGCCGTTCCAAACAAGAAGCTGGTGAACGACTTACGGCCATGCAGACGCACCACCACGGCGCAGTAGAGCGAACGAGGCCCATAGGGTCCTTCGACACAGTTGGCCTGCGGGTAGGCCCGTTTCAGCTTGGCACGCTTTGAGCCGATGGTGATGCCCTTGCTGGTCTTTTGCTTCTTGGAGAACGACAGCACGTCGTTGACCCGGCCATGCCCGAAGCCAATCCGTAGCCCGACGCTGGTCGGGTAGAGGAAACTGCCGTCAAGAGTGCTCGACGGCGCACCGACCACCTGCCGCACCTGGGCTTCGCTATCCCCAAGTTTCACACCGCCGATGCTCTGGCCGATCACGATGTTCGCGAGCGCGGCAGGCGCGGCGGCCAGGACGGCAGCAGTCAACGTCAAGCTCACTAGGCCCACAATGGGCAACCGTCGGATGTTCACGTTTTTCTCCTCTTGCTCGTGTCGCTCAGCGGCTGTGCCCAGCCCGGTTTGCCAATCGGCCCTGGATAGCCAGAACAACAGACTCCCCGCGCCCGATCATCCCGATCGATCGCGCCCAACGGCAGGTACCCTACACAGACCCGCGTTACCGGTTGCGCGAGGCGCGCAGGACCCTGGTGTCGTCGTCGCGCCGGAGTGTCAGTCTGGTGCTGTCGAAGTAGTCGAGGAATGCCTTCGCGTCAGCGCGGGAGACGCCCAGCTCGTCGCGTAGCCTCGGCAGCGAAATTTGGCTCTCGGCCTGAATGATCGCCTTCAGGCGCGCGGCGGCGGCCGCGATCGCGTCGATGTGGGCGTGGCGTCCGTGGACGAGCCGGACGGCAAGGCCGTGCGCACGCAGTCCGACGAGATCGTCGGTGTCGAGCAGCCGGTCGGGGGGTGGGCTGAACCACGCATCGCTAAACCTCTTTGCCAGGGCGAGCGCGCGCGGCGAAAGCGGGGCGGACAAAACCGGCGTTGCGACTGGCTGAGCGACGGTCGCGTCGGTCGCGTCAGCATGATCTTGTGCGGTTGGCTGCTCGCCCGCTAGCAGCCTGTGGAGCGTTTGGATCGGAGCACCGGCTGGGCCGTGACGACGGGCAAGAGGGTCGAGGATGACCGCGCCTCCGAGGGTGTCGCGGTGCGAGGCGTCGCGGATCACGACTCGCTCGCCGGGGCGCGCGAGCAGCGGCGCGTTGCAGCGCAGCTGCGCGAGACGAGCCTCGAGCAGCGGCACGATGCGCGCAGGCGTCGAGCGGGTTCCGTGGTGCACCTGCACTCGCCACGAGCTCTCTTGGGTCTGTGCGGGGCCGGGCTCGAAGTCGAGTTGCACGTCGAGGAAGTGGGACGCTGTGACCGCGCCGCGCGCCGCGAGCACGTCGCCGCGCGAGACCTGCGAACGTGTCAGGCGCGCGAGGTTGACAGCCACACGTTGCCCCGCCAGTCCCCGATCGCGGTCCTCGCCGTGAACCTGTACGGCTCGCACCCGCACCTCGATGTCACTCGGGTAGAGGACAAGCTTGTCGCCGGCCGCGACGGCACCCGAGGACAGGGTCCCCGTCACAACGGTCCCGCTGCCCTTGATGGTGAACGATCTGTCGATGTGCATGACGACCGGCCCCCCGCCGATCGCGCGGCTCTTCAGTCGTCCGGTTGCGCGATCCAGGGCAGCGATGAGGTCGGTCAGCGTGCTGGCCGAGCGGGCGCAGCAGGCGACGATCTCGGCGCCCGTCATAAGCCGCCCGGCGTCCTCGATCGTGGGTCGCGGGTCGGCGAGGTCGGTCTTTGTGATCGCGACGACGCCCGTCGCGACGCCGAGGGAACTCAGCACCTTGGCGTGCTCGCGGGTCTGCTGCCTGACCCCCTCGTCTGCGGCAATCACCATCAGGTAGCAGTCGATGCCGGTGGCGCCCGCAACCATCGTGCGCAGGAAGCGCTCGTGGCCGGGCACATCGACCACGGATAGGCGTCGTCCCGATGGGAGCGCCAGCTCGGCGTAGCCGAGCTCGATCGACATTCCTCGCGCCTTCTCCTCGGGCAGCCGGTCGGTATCGGTGCCCGTCAGCGCTGCGACCAATGCTGTCTTGCCGTGGTCGACGTGACCGGCCGTGCCGAGCGTGAGCGGCGCGGCTGGGTCTAGCGTGCCCGCGCCACGCACTCGCCGGCCGTCGTCGTCTCGGCGTCGCTCAGCGTGCGCGCGTTGAGCAGGACCCGGCCGGCGTGGATGCGCGCGAGCAACGCCGGGTCTCCAGTGCGCAGCCGTGCCGCGAACGCATCTGGTCCTGCCGATCCGGCGTCCAGCGCCACCGCGGGACCGGGGAGCTCACACATCGGCAGCGCTCCGCCGCCGACACGCGAGACGTCCTGCACGATCTCACCGCCGGTCGCTTCGGCGAGGCGACGCGTGCGCTCGGCCAGCTCCTCCAGGTCGGTGTCGAGCATCGCGAGGGCGGGGATCTCACGGCGCGCGAGCTCGGGGTCACGGTGCAGCAGCAGCGTCGCCTCGAGTGCGGCCAGGCACAGCTTGTCGATCCGCAGCGCGCGTGCCAGCGGGCTCGTGCGGCAAGCCTCAACCGCGGGCGCCGTGCCGATCAGGATTCCCGCTTGGGGGCCCCCGAGGAGCTTGTCGCCAGAGAAGCACGCGAGCGTTGCCCCGGACTCCAGCGACTCGCGAGCCGTCGGCTCGCCCGCGAGAGCCGGGAGATCGCCGGCGAGCACTCCGGAGCCGAGGTCGTCGATGACCGGCACTTCTAGCGCAGCCAGCTCGCCCAAGGCGGCTCGCTCGACGAACCCGTTCATCTGAAAGTTCGACTGATGTACCCGCAGGATGGCGCCCGTGCGGTCGCTGATCGCGGCGGCGTAGTCGCCTGCTCTCGTGCGGTTCGTGGTCCCGACCTCGACCAGGATCGAGCCCGACTGGCGCACGATCTCGGGAATCCGAAATCCTCCGCCGATCTCGATCAGCTCACCACGGGAGACGATCACCTCCCGTCCGGGTCCCGCGAGGGCGCTCACCGCGAGCAGCGCGGCGGCGGCGCCGTTGTTGACGACGAGGGCATCCTGCGCGCCGGTGAGCTCGCCGAGAAGGGCCTCGACCCGCTGGCCTCGTCGCGATCGCTCGCCGCTGGCGAGGTCCATCTCGAGGTTGCAGTACCCGGCGGCGGCCGCCGCGATCGCTGCGCGTGCCGAGGGCGCCAGCGGTGCGCGACCGAGGTTCGTGTGGACGATCACCCCGGTTGCGTTCAGGACCCGCGTCAGTGATGGCCGCAGGCGCGCCCGCGCACCGGCGACCAGGTCAACCTTCCCCCCGTCGTCGATGTCCGTGAGGATCTCGTTGCGCCGCTCGGCCAGCTCAGCTTTAGCCACGGCGGTCGCGAGCCGATCGACCGATGGCAGGGCGCGCAGGCTGTTCTTGGTGTCGTTGGCCATCGCGAGATTCTCGCTGACTAAACGGAACGGCGAAGGAGTCGAACCTTCCCACCGCGGGGCTGCCGCGGCTCACCGGATTTGAAGGCCGGGTGGGGCACCGGCCCCGGCCGCTCCCCGGATGACCCCGCCGGGCGGGTCAACTCACGTTGATGATACCCGCGGGTCCGCTGACGAGCCTTCCGAACACCTGACCAGGTATCTCGCTCGCGCGACCGGCCGGGACGGCAACGATCAGCCCACCCGAGGTCGTCGCGTCTGCCAGCAGCCAGCGCTGCCAGTCCGCGACATCCGGGTTGAAGTTCGTGAACGTCGCTGCCCAGTCAGCCACTCGACGTGTGCCGCCCGAGATCGCCTCCTCGCGGGCGAGTAGCTGTTTGACTCCGGGCAGCGCGGGCACCGCCTCGGCCCTCACCTCGGCGCACAGGCCACTCTCACGCGCGATCGCGTGCAGGTGCCCGAGCAGCCCGAAGCCGGTCACGTCCGCCGCCGCGTGCGCGCCGGCCTCAAGCGCGCGGGAGCCGGCGCTTCGATTGAGCGTGCTCATGACCTCGATGGCTTGCGCGAGAAGCTCCGGCGACACCTCTCCATGCTTGGCCATCGTCGCAATCGCGCCCGTTCCAAGGGGCTTTGTCAGGACAAGCGCATCGCCGTCCCTGGCGCCGCTGTTGGCGAGCATGTGGTCGGGGTCGATCGTGCCGGTCACGGCGAGCCCGAACTTCGGCTCGGGGTCCTCGATCGAGTGCCCGCCCACGAGCGGCGTCTCGGCCTCGTTCAGCACCCGCAGCGCACCGTCGAGGATGGACTTCAGGATCTCGCTGCCGAGGCGCTCCAGCGGGAAGGCGAGGATGCTCAGCGCAGACAGCGGCGTGCCGCCCATCGCGTACACGTCCGACAGTGCGTTCGCGGCGGCGATCGCTCCAAAGGCGTGCGGGTCATCGACGATCGGCGTGAAGAAGTCGATCGTCTGCACCAGCGCGAGCTCGTCGCTGAGCCTGATCACGGCGGCATCGTCCCCCGTCTCGATCCCGACCAGGACACGCTCGTCGCGCGGCAGCTCGAGATCGCCCAGAAGCGCGTGCAGATCGGCGGCGGGAAGCTTGCAACCGCAGCCGGAACCGCGCGAGAGCGAGGTGAGCCGTGGGGAGGGCATGGTCGTGGGAGCGTTCATCGCGTCTCGCCTGTGGCGGGCCGAAGGCTACACGCTCTCCATGGCCTTCCAAACGCGTGTACTAATCTCCGCCCGCATGAGACCGGGACGCACAGCAGCCATCGCGGCCGCCGGGATGGTGCTCTGTGCGATTGCGCCGGCAGAGTCCCTCGCGCACGTGCGCGCGTCATCTCCCCCAGCTGCACTCGACGCCCGCGTGACGGGTACGTTCCAGATGTTCGCGCGTATCACCGCCGCGACGAACGTGCGCGGTGAGCACGTGGGTCAGTCGCTGAAACGGCGCTGGCTCATCTCCCCGCAGTCATGCGCAGGGAACGTCTGCCAAGCGCTCGACCTGGATCGCGAACGCAGCGCCGGCATCGACGAATCGCTCACCCTGCGCCGCGTGGCTGCCGGCACATACGCCGGCAGCGCCAGCTTCTACGTCGCGCTGCGCTGCAAGCACAAGACCTACCCGCACGGCAGTCGGGCTCCCTACCGCATCACGCTCACCGTCAGTAGCGCCGTGAGCGTGCAGGGGATCACGTTCGCTCGAGGGATCACCGCCACCTACCAAAACTCCAAGCGCTCTGACTCGACTCCGTGTGTGCTTGGAAGAAGCCACGACGCGGCGCGCTACACGGGCAAAGCGAAATCCGCGATCCCTTCCCCCCCGGTCGCGTCGTTCTCGACACAGGTGGACGGCGCCACCGATGGCGCCTCCTTCACCGACACCTCGATTCCCGCTCCAGGTGGCGCACAGATCGTCTCGACCCAGTGGAGTTTCGGAGATCCAGCCGCCGGCGCCGGCGACAGCTCGACCGCAGCCGCACCATCGCATCAATTCTCCGCGCCCGGCGTCTACACGGTCACGCTCACCGTCACCGACGCGAACGGCCTGTCCTCGACGACCACACAGCCCGTCACCGCACCCGGCCCACCGACGGCCGCGTTCGCTTCCGCGCGCAACGGCCCAACCAGCACGTTCTCGTTCAGCGACCAGTCCCACCAAGGGGTCGGCGCAGTGCCGATCACGAGCTGGAGCTGGCAGTTCGGCGACCCCGGCTCAGGCGCAGCTAACGATTCGACGCTGGAGGATCCGACCCACGAATTCAGCCAGCCAGGCACCTATCAAGTGACGCTCACCATCACCGACGCCGACGGACGACAGTCCGCGAGCACCCAACAGGTCACGGTCTCCGGGCCACCCAACGCCGCGTTCACCGCGACCGAGCAGGGCATTACAGCCATTTTTGCCTTCAACGATGAATCCACTCCCGGCGTGGACGGACCGGTGATCGTGGCCTGGAGCTGGAACTTCGGGGACCCCGGCTCAGGCTCCCAGGACACCTCAACCGAAGAGAACCCCTCCCACACCTTCAGCGCACCCGGCACCTACACGGTCACGCTCACCGTCACCGACGCTGACGGCTTGAGGTCGATGACCACACGCCGGGTCAACTTCTAGCCACCGAATTCGAGCGTCGCGAATACTCCGCTGAGCTCCTTGGCCAGCACCTCAGGACGCTTGCCCGCCGGGCGGATCACCGCGTACAGGCAGAAGGGACGCCCAACATCGGTGAAGAAGCGCTGACACCCAAGCTGCCCGCCACGCGTGACCTGGAGCTGAGCGGACCCGAAGTCATGCCCTCTGAGCACCGCCGGCCGCCCGATGGTGGAAAACAAGCCAGCCCCCGGTCGCAGCATCGCGTCGCTGCGGTACTCGACGAGCGAGGCAAACGCGTCATCGGAGCGCATACGACCCGTCGCGGCCGCGCCGAAGTCGCCGTCTTTCTCCCTCAGAGCGAACGTCGCGACATGCAACACGGGCGCCGCGCCCTCGCGACGGAAGATCCGCGCCTCCCAGCCCTGCGGAGCGTCGATCGAAAGGCCGTGACCGGTGACCCTCATGCGACCCACACGATCACAAGCGCCACCAGTAGCAGCTCGACCACCGGCGTCGCGCGTCGCACGTAAAGCTCGAGTGCACCGAGCCTGCGGTGCAGTGCGGCCAGGCTCTCGCCGTCGCGTGCCCCGCGCGCGGGTAGAAGCGACATCGCCCTGACGACGCCGAATACAGCGCCGATCGCTGCGCCGACCGCCGGATCGCCGCACAGGAAGACGACTACGCCAGTCGCGTAGATCGCCGCGGAGGTCACGATCGTGGCGACGCCCACGCCGAGTTGGGCGCCGAACGCTACGCCATAGACCCAGCCGCGGTAACGGGTCAACCAGTCCTCGTTGACCTGCCGCCGTGTCGTGGGAAGGCGCCCGCGCAGCGGCGTCGCGTCGTACAGCAGGGCGACCCCAAGCGCCACGAGCAACGCGATCGCACGCCAAGCCGTGCCGGCCGGGAGCAGCGAACCAAACGCCGCCACACCCGCGCCCGCGGCAGCGCCCGCGACGATCGCGCCGATCGCGAACGCCGTCGCGGTCACGTTCCATGAGAATCCACGGCTCCGCTCACCGAGCGGAGTGATGCTGGCCAGCATCGACTGGCCTCAGGGCGACCACGCGGCGCGAACGGCGCCGAGAATCGCCAACAGGCAGCCAACAACCGCGAAGTCCAGCCGGCTCACGCCCGCTCACCGACGCCTGGCGCGTTGCCTGCCGGGTAGAGGCTCGCGTGATCCGCGGTGATGCCCGCCGCGGCGAGCGCGTCCTCGGCCCGCCCGGCGCGCTCGCTGGTCGTGCGTACGCGGGACGGAGCTCTGTCCGTGACGGTTTGCGCGGTATCGGATACCGCCCGCTCGACCATCGAGACGATCTGCTCCCAACTCCCTGCCGTTCCGCGGCCGGCGATCCGGCCCGAGCCACCGTCGACGAGCACGAAATGCGGCGACGCCGGGACGGCGTAATCACCCCAAGCCGCGGTTGACATCAGCACCTCGCGCGCGCGAGGCGCCAGCTCACGCAGGCTCGTCATGCTCTCCTGCTCTGGGCCCTTGGCCACAATCACCAGCCGGGCGTCGGCAGGAATCCGAGCATCCTGGTCCAGGCTCTCCCACAGCGGTCCGCACGCAGCACATCCGCTGCTCAGAAACGCCAGCAACGTCGTCGGCGACCCCGCCCCGAGCCTGACCTTGACCGCGTCACCTGTGAGCGTCTCGCCCACGATATCAACCGCAGCGGTGCCGGTAGAGATCATCCGCTCCGGCACGCTTCGCCCCTCACCATCGTCCCCCTCGATCGCTGCCAGTCTTCGAAGAATCTCCGCATGACTTCGCAGCAGGCCCACGACGAACACGGCAACGAGCGCCAGGAGCACGGTCTCGAGCACCAGCAGCACGGTAGTCACGGTTAGATACCTTACCTGCGCTTACCTGCGTGGTGTGCCGACCTGCGGTGGGTTCGCTGAAGGTGCGGTGAGCGAGACGCTCGCTGAGACGTGCAGCGGGCCGGTCTTCTGGCGAAACAAGCTGATGCTCACGGGCTCCGGCATGTTCCCGTCCCAAGCTCTGGCAAAAGCGAGCGTTTACGCAAGCTGGATTGGACGTTTACGCAGCCAACTTTGGACGTTTCCGCCACCAGACGCCAGTTCTATTGAGACATGCTGGATCCTGTGGATGCCGTCGATCGGGGTAACGCGCGCGCCCTCAGCGTTCCTGCATGATGCTGTCTAGGTCTTCCATGATGGGTTCCGATGCCTCGGTATCCCAGGACGGACAGAGCAGACCGTAGCTCTCACGCCCGTAGTACGAACGCTCGCTTTCATAGTGGATACCACCATCGGAGTCTGTTCCATTGATCGGCCACCAAGACCAGCTTGCGGGAACTTTCGCGAGATAGCTGATGGCCGAATTGAGCCACTTGCTCGGCGATCCTGCGTTCGAACAGTGATTGGCTACTGTGTCGCCAAACTCGCCGATCCAAACAGGGGCTTTGTGCTTTTCAACCAAGTAGCCCCACCTTTTGTCAAACGTAGTCCCATCCTGCGAGTATGTGTGCGCCGAGTACACCAGCTGTGACTGTTTGCCGTTACGGAGGTGCAGGAGATGATGGAGGCCTTCCTCCGGAATTTCTGTGCCGTAGCCGATTCCCTCGACAAAGATGAGCAGTCTATGGTCTAGCCCTACGATTGCGCCACCAGCGTGCTGGGCTGCGCAAGGCCAATTCTCGCGAGGATCAATCCCGGCAGTCCCACGGCGATGCATACATGCTTTGTGCCATTCTCGTTTCCATTCCGCCTTACAGTTATTTTGGTTCCCGCAAGGGTACGGCGTTTCGGCGGGCTCGTTGCGCAGGTCAGCACCGATCACATACGGATCGCCCTGGAACAGGTTCACCATCCGCCCCCAGTCCGATATCCATTGATGTTCGCGTTTTTGGAGCTGCAGCGGCCATGCCCCCCACTCTCGCGTCGCGCGGCTCCATCCTCCGAGAAACTTCTCCCCAGTGCGCCACTATGCGCGGCGGGACGTTATCAGGTCAGACAACCCGACGCACGGCCGATCACAGCACGTAACATCCCGGGGGAGCGACCGGGCATCCGCTCAGCGTGGCAGCACGTCTGAGATCCCCGTCCCAGATGACGAGCGTAGTGTCTGCACTGAGCGCGAGCCCGCTCGCGTGGCCGATGAGCACGCTGTGGTCATCGGGGGCGGCAGGGCGGAACACCAAGTGCGAGGCCCTTGCCCGGTCAGTAAGTCAATGCTGGGTGCGTTGCAGCCAGCGCTCCAGCAATGGGTCAACGATCACGAAGAGGCCGTCGATGCGGACCACATCGCCCCCATAGATGAGAGCCTGGGCGGCCTGCTGCGCGACGCTCTTGTCCAGCTCGAACGCGAGCAGCGTCGCTTTGCTGTAGAGACTCTGCGGGCCGTTTGCCAGCGCGGCCAGCACGCGGCGCTGAGCTGGAGCCGAGCCCAGGTCGAGCCAGGTGCGTTCGAAGCGCTCTCTGGTCTCGCGGTCCACCGCGTCGAGCGCCGCCTGGTAAGTCTCCTCGTCGGACGTATCTCCTCTGTTGGTCTGCTCCCATAGGTGGTGAGAGAGCAGCATCGCCCGCTGCGGGTGTCCCCGAGCCAGGCGTAGGAGCAACTCCAGCGCCACCCCCGGGTCGCGACCGCTGCGGTCAAACCGCGCTCCGATGTACTCGGCGAGGTCGTCGTCGTGCAGTGGGCCGACCGGGATCGGTCGTGCCTGGTCGAACAGCGGCCTGCCCTTGCGATTGAACAGCTCGTCCAGCATCCCGGGCTCGGAGCCGGCGAACAGATAGCTGGCCTCGTCGCGATGCAGCTGGATCTTGCTGCGCAGCAGACCGTCCAGCCCGTCGTCGATACGCAGGAAGTCCTGGAACTCGTCGAACGCGACGACCGTCCGCATGCCGGACTTGGCGAAGATGCGCTTCGGCAGATCCAGCAGATCGGCGAGACGCTGATTGTCGAGCTCACGAATGTACTCGGCCTGCACCGCCATCCCACCGGCCTGCGCCTTCACGGTCGTGCGCCAGGACCTGGCGAGCGCCGAGACCGTGCGTCGCAGAGGGCCGGCGAGGCGAGCCAGGTAAGCCTCCTCGATGCGACGAGCGGCCTCCCCCCGGGTCACGCAGCGGTAGAAGTCGACATGGACGGTGTGCAGTCCAGCCCGATCGGCCTCGGCGAGCACGCGCAGGATGATCGACGTCTTGCCGTAGCGCCTGGGCGCGGAGAGTCTCGTGTTATGGCCCCCCTCGGCCAGCGACAGCAGTTTGCGGGTCTCCTCATCGCGACCGATCAAGGCGTCCGGGGGAAGCGGGTCGTCGTAGACGAAGGGGTTGAGGTCATCGGCCATCGGTATAGTAAACACCATACCATATGGTATAGAAAAAACTATACCGACGAAGGCTCGTGCTAAGCCCGAGATCCTGCGTGCGCGCTTGACCAGCGCCGCCATGCCGGGCGAGAGTACGTCGGCTGCGGCAGCGGGACGCCATAGGTGGGTGGGACGATGATCGAGGCGGACAGCGCAGCGAACGTCAGGTCGGCCGCGCTGAAACGCTCGCCGCACAGGTACGGCCGCCCGTCGCGGAGCAGGCTGGCGATGTGGTCAAACTCGGCGAAGACGATCGTCTCGTCCTCGAGTTCGATCCCGGGGCGAATGTCGAGCACATGCTTGACGTAGCGCTGGGCGACCGTACCTGAGCGGCAGCTCAGGGCTACGCCAGCTTGCCGGTGAATGAGACCTTGCCGGTGCACTTAAACGGTACGGACTGGCCTCCAATCAGTGGGTACGTGAAGTCCACTTCGACATAACCGCTGGCGGTGCCGTTCTTCTTGAAGGCGATCGAGAACGCCGACTGTCCAGTCTTTGCTTCACCTGCCAAGAGCGCCCCAGGAACCGTAAAGGGAGCGTTCTCGGTCACCTTGCCTGAGCCGGGGAGTGCAACCGGAGTCGCGAAGTTGCCGACACGAAAAGTGTAGCCAGGGCCCCCGTTGCAGAGGATCGCCGGCGACTTGGGGAGCGCCACGCAGAGCTGCAGTTTGCCGCCGCACTGCGCACGCTTCAGCGTCACCGCGTACCCGGCAGGCTTCAGGTTGTACCTCCCGGTCTTAAATGCCGCTGACTTGGCGGTTGCTGCTGCGGCGCCCACCGGCAGCGCAACCGCAACGGCTCCCAAGAGCACAATCATTAGTGCGCGACGCATCCTTCCCCTCCTTTGTTGTGATTTTACCGCACAGCAACGAGCGGGAGCAGGTGATCGCTGTTGATCACGCGCTCCCGCTCGTCGCGGGCCTCTTACCCAACCGGCAGGCCGGACATCAGCCCGGCCTGCCGGACATCAGCCGCCGGGCCTCAATGACCTCGGTGACGGCGCAGCACCGCCGTGTGTGCCTTCACGCCGCTGCCGGCGATCTGCACCTTGAGCCCCTTGCGGCCGGCCTTGCCCAGCAGCTTGCGGCCCGAGCCGGTCAGGTGCACGCGCAGCGTCACGCGCTTGCC
>DATCBT010000057.1:0-7674 GCA_036511695.1 Solirubrobacteraceae bacterium
GCGCTCGAGCAGCTTCTTCATCGACGGGCTGTACTCGGCGAGCACGTTGCGGTTGTTGGCCTTCGGCCGCGTGGTGCGGCTCAGCCACCACACATTCGTGTAGGCATCCTTCACGCGGATGCGCTCCTTGTTCACCCACTGGATGGGTGACGGCAGCCGCGCGGGGTTGTGAACGACGAATTGCTGGCACAGGTGGAAGCCCCCGCTGTCGAGCAGCTTCAGCAGCGCCCTGAGCGCGAGCGTGGACATCACCGGCTCGCCCGGCTCCCATGCGTTGCCGAGCTCCACCACGAGCGAGCCGTCGTCGGCCAGCAGGTCGCCTAGCGGCTCGGCAAGCCCGCCCAGCCATTCGAGGTACTCCTCGCCCTTGCGGTTGCCGTACCTCTTCTTGCGGTTCAGCGGAAACGGCGGCGACGTGAACACCATCTGCACCTCGTCGCGCACGGCGCTGGCGATGTCGGAGGTCAGGAACGTCTCGATATTGCAGTGGTACATCGCGCCGAGGTCGGTCGCATACGCAACCTCGGGCTCGACAACGCGGGCTCTGGGGGGCGACGCAGCGATAGCCGGCAATGTACCCAGCTGGGCGGCGGCAGCGGGAGGAGGACTGGGCCGATTCGGCCTTCGTCAGAATGGTGGAGTCCACCAAACTCGAACCTCAACCTCCTGCCTGCAAACCGCCGCCGCGCCAATCCCCGCAAAATCAGGCCCAATGTGGTACTCGCCTGCGGTACTCTCCGACCAAATCCGGGAGCGACAGAGTCCCGCCTGCGCCCCAAAACGAACTGATTTCCAGGCATTTCCTCCGATGGAGCCAGCCGGGATCGAACCGGCGACCTCCTGCTTGCAAAGCAGGCGCTCTCCCAGCTGAGCTATGGCCCCTGGATGCCTCAATATACGCCGTACAGAGCGGGGTTCCGCCAGACAGATGGAAGCGGGATGGTAGGTTAGGGAGGCTGTGGTCGCGCCTGATCAGCATGCGGCGCTGGAGGAGGCTCCCGGGCTCGGGCTTCTTGGTCCGCGCCGCCGGCATTTGCTCGAGCTGGAGTTCGGTGACCGCAAGGACTTTGACGATCCGCGTCAGGAGTGGCGGCGCCTCTTCTCCGAGCTGCTTGGCACGTTCATGCTCGTCCTCGTCGCCGCCGGCGGTGGGATTCTGCACGCTCAGGGGCAGATCAGCCTGGCGGCGGCCGTGGTAGCGCCGGGGCTGATGGTGATGGCGATCATCCTGTTCATGGGCGCGGTCTCCGGGGCGCATCTGAATCCCGCGGTCTCGCTCGCGTTTGCGTTGCGCGGAGACTTCCCCTGGAAGCGCCTCCCCGGGTACATCATCGTCCAGCTGATCGGCGCGGCGCTGGCCTGCCTGTTCCTGCTCGCGGTGTTCGGCAACATCCAGCATCTCGGCGCGACGCTGCCCGGCCCGGGGTACGCGAACTGGCAGGCGCTGCTGATGGAGATAGTCCTCACCGCGACGCTCGTCAGCGTCATCTTGGGAACCGCCTCCTCAGCGCAGAACGTCGGCGCGATCGCCGCCCTGGGCGTCGGTGGGTACATAGCGCTCGCAGGGCTTTGGTCGGCGCCTGTGAGCGGCACCTCGATGAACCCCGCCCGCTCCTTCGGCCCGGCGCTCGTGAGCGGAGACTTCTCAAGCTATTGGGTCTATGTGCTCGGGCCGATCGCGGGAGCACTGATCGCGGTCGGCTGCGCCTTCGTATTGCGGGGACGCGGCGGGGGCCAGTCCGGCTACACCGCCGGGTCCGGCAGGTTGGACAGGGACGAGTGGTACGAGCGGGAGCGTCGCTCACGGCAGAGCGAGCGAGACACCGCGACCTAAGGCGATCGTCGAGAAAGACCCTGCGTTCTGCGCGGGCTGTGAGCGGCTACTTGTCGAAGTCGAAGTCGCGGGGTGGCTGCTGCTCGAACCACAAACGCTCCTGCTCGGGCGTGTCGCGCAGGAAGTCCGGCGTCTCCTCCAGCACATCCTCAACCTGCTCCTCCTGCTCCTGCTCATGCAGCTGAGAGGCCCCCTCGGCGCTTTGCTCGGCGTGCAGCACCGTCCGCATGTCCAGCTCCGCCGTCTCCTGGCCGACGTTCGTGAAGTCCTGCTCGCCCTGCTCACGGGCTGGCGGAGAACGCCTGGGAGGGTCGGCCTCTGCGCGCGGGGCGTCCTCGAGAGCGTCCTGCGCGAAGGGAGCGATCTCCTTCGCCTCGGCGGGGTCGTGCTCTGACTCTGGCTCTGGCGCCTGCGGCTCGGCCTGCTCCTGGAGGTGGACGGGACCCAGGACATCCTGCTCCTCGCGGGCGACCTCGCTCGGATCGGCGCCGCGCAGGCGCTTGAGCTCCATGTGTTCGCGGATGGCGTCGTCGAGCAATCCCATTGCGCCGCCAAACCATACTGCGCTCGCCGCTCTGCTTCGGCGACTACACTTCCAAAGTCTCGCGCCGCCCCCGCGGCGCGGGCGCACGGGGCTATAGCTCAGTTGGGAGAGCGCCTGGATCGCACCCAGGAGGTCGGGGGTTCGAGTCCCCCTAGCTCCATTCGAGCATTGCCTGCAAAGTCGCAGGTTTGAGTCGGCCTTGCCAAGCGCGAGGCGGCCGCCTGCGAGGAGCCTATAGCCGGCGGGTCGCAGCACACCTTCAACATGCTCGATGAACTCCTGCTCGCTTTCGTAGGTCGTTCGCAATGCGCGCATCGCCTGGTGGGCGAGATGGAGCCGAGCGTGCGAGTGACTCCGAATCCCATCTTGCGGCTGTCGAGATCCGCAAGTCACTTCACACGGGTACCAGATCGCAAAAGACGAAGCCTTCGCGCTCGACGACCTTGCCGGTCTCACACGCGATCGGCTCGGAAAAGATCGGGCCGGCACGGACAAAGGTGTGGAACTCACCGTTCTCACCGCAAGGGTCGACGTTGGCAGGCAGGTCGGCGAGAAGCTGCTCGTCGTACGCCCGGCCCGCGAAGGAGATGTCGAGCGCTCGCGGGTCCAGACAAACGATGTACGCCTGAAAGCCGGCGGCGATGAACTCCCGCGCGAGGACGCTGGTGTCGCGTCCCCAGAGCGGGAAGAGGCCGCGCCTGTCGTTCGCGGCGAGTCGCTCCTCACGGTAGGCGCGAACATCCTCGAGAAACAGGTCACCAAACGCGACCGCCTCGACGTCGGACAGCGGCGGGCAAGCGAACGCCTCGGCCATGCGTGCCTCATAGACATCGTTGACGCACGCTGGCGGGATGCGAACCTCAACCAGCGGAGCACCGATCGCGTCCGCCTGCTTTGCGAGCAGCTCGCGGCGGACGCCATGCATGCTGATGCGGTCGTACTCGTCGGTCACGGTGGTGATCAGGGCCTCTGGCTCCACCCCCTGGCGGCGCAGGGTCCAAAGCGTCAAGGCCGAATCCTTACCACCACTCCACGACAGCGCGGAGCGGACGGTCATATCTTCCACCTGCACCTCGGACCGGCGATCACGTCGCGTCGTCTCCACGCGCCTGATTGTTGCGGATGCGCCGAGGCTACGGGTTCCTGGGGGTAGGCAGCGAGATGCTAGGCGCAAGCGCGATGGGCGGTGTCGTATCGGCGTGCGCGGGTTGGGCTCGGCTCACCGCTTCAGGTCGGCTATGGCCGTTGCGTACTGCGGGCGCCCGGCCGGCCGGTAGACCTGGATCGTTCCTCCATCGACGGAGACTTGCGTCGTGGTCGTCAGTTTCATGGGTCGTTCTTTCTCTCGTGGTGGTCTCTCTCGTTATGACCGCACCGAGGCGCGGATCTCATCGGTCGAGCGTTGCTCCGTGATGGCGGTGGCCCGAATGGCATGTCGTCGAGGCTAACGAAGGTGTTGACGACGATCTCGCGCACGGCGCTCACGCCCCTCGCGCGGATCGATTCGGTAGATACCCCCGCGAAACTGCGATCATCGCGCCGTGCCCGACGGCTCGCTGATCCCGCGCTTTCGCCGTGCGCGACGCGATCCCACGCTCGCCGTGCTCGAAGGGTTCCATGCGCTCAAGCACGCCCTCCGCTTCGACGCTCCCCTGCTGGAGGTGATCGCCTCGGACGCGGTCGAACTCGAGCGCCTCGCGGCGCTGCTCGCCCCCGATCTGAGCGCGCGCCTGCTCGCGCGCGCGCGTCCGGTCGACCCCGCCGTCTTTGCTCAGCTCGCGCCGCTGGCGCCACCCACCGGCGTGATCGCGCTGGCCGAGCGCCGTTCGGTCGATCCCGCCGCGGTGCTCGCCGACCCGCGGGCCCTGCCGATCGTCCTGCTCGAGGACCCGCGCGATCTCGGCAACATGGGCGCCTGCGTGCGCGTCGCCGCCGCCGCCGATGTCGCCGGCGTGCTCACCACCGGCAGCCACGACCCCTGGCATCCCGACGCGCTGCGCGGCGCGGCGGGGCTGCACTACGCGCTACCAGTCGCGCGTCTGAGCGAGCCCCTGTCTCAGCTTCCCGCGCTCGACCGGCCGCTGCTCGCGATCGACCCCGAGGGCGAGTCGTTCGACCCCGCGGAGCTGCCGGCGCGCGCGGTGCTTGCGTTCGGCACCGAGCGCTACGGCCTCAGCGACGAGCTCGCCGCCAAGGCCGATGCGCGGATCAGCATTCCCATGCGGCCCGGAGTCTCGAGCCTCAACCTGGCGACCTCGGTGGCCGCCATCCTGTTCGCCTGGCGGCTCGCCGCGCGCGCGCCCGCCTCCGCCTGACGGCCTCCGTACGGACCTCCGCGCGGAGGTCCGTACGTCGGTCGGAATCCCCTACGCGCCCGCGCTTCCTGCGTCGACCGCTTCAACCCCGTCGAGCAGCTGCCAGTTCCCGCGCAACGCCGCATCTGCGCGCGCAACCATCCTGTCGGCCTGCGCCTGCGCGTCCTCGCGACCCTCGAGCAGCTCCTCGATCAGCGCGCCCGCCGCGCGCGCGTGCTCGACGTCGCGCAGCTCGTGCAGGCGGAAGTACTCGAGCGCCGGGCCTTCATCGCTGTAGCCGTAGTGCTCGGTCAGGCCCTCGAGCTTGGTCTTCGACACCTCCGGCTGGCTGGCCTCGATCGCGTAGAGCACCGCCAGATGCTCCAGCAGGCTCTCCCCCGCCGTCCACGCCTGCGCGCAGGTGAGCGTCTCATCCAGCGCAACCTCGCCACCCGTCGCCTCGCGCGCACCGGTCGCGCGGACGAAGTCGTCCCACAGCTCCACGTGCGCCGTCTCCTCCTCGGCATGGGCGCGCAGCCCGCTCGCGTGTGCCGGTCCGGCCTTGGCGGCCGCGCTGGCCGAGGCCTCGGCCAGCGCCACCACGGCGTGGCGGTACTCGCCCGCGTAGCGCTCCAGCTCCGCGGCGCTCAGCTCGCCGGCGCTCCAGCGCTTGTAAAACGGGTGCCCCAAGACGCTGCAGGCGCTTCTGGCCTCGTCGAGCCTGGCAAGAACGTTCATAAAAGTTCCCTTCTCATTGTGTTGGCCTACGGGCCGATAGAGGATATTTCCCCGGTCACGCAGAATAGATTTCGGTAGTAGCGGAATCCTTTATGGGCGCGAGCGGCTTGTGTCCGCAGAATATGCGAAGGTTCGCGCGGGAAGCAGATGCAGGAAGGAGATCGCGATGAGTCCGCTGGTCGTTCTTGCTTTGGCGCTTTGCGCCATCGGGCTGGGCATGGGCATGGTGGTCGCGCTCGGCCGGGCCGGCGCCCAAGCCGATGAGGATCTCGACCGCCTGCTCGACCAGTCTCGCCTGGCGCCTCCAATCGGGACGTTCCGCCAGAGCTACGCCGGGTTGGCCAATGCCCAGTCGATGATCTCGCGTGAGCCATCGACGACCGTGCCGTCGTCAAGGAGGAGCGTCGGGACCCAGGAGTTGCCGGTCAGCTCCTTCACCTCGCGCCGTCCGCGCGTGCGGTTGAAGACGCCGGGCAATATCCCCAGCCCGTAGGACTTGACCACCTCGGGGTCGTGCCCGGCCTGCTTCAGGGCGTGATAGGCGTTGGCGCACGGGTGCCCGCCGGGTCGCGGCGAGTGGAACAGCCCGTAGCAGACGTATAGCTTCATGAGACCGTCAGCGTGCCTTCCATGCCCGCCTGGCGATGGCCGGGGACCGAGCAGTAGAAAGTGTACGTCCCGGGCTTCAGGTTCAACGTGAGCGTCTTTGCGCCCCCTTTGAACGTCGGCGTCGCACCCAGGACGGTGCTCCCCTGCGCGACCGTCACGTTGTGTTCCAGAGGCGACATGTTCGTCATCGTGATCGCGATCGCCCCGGCCGGCGCACTCAGATGCTTGGTGTTGTAGCTGAGCTGGCCCGCGGGGTTCGCCGCGAGCATCAGCGGCCCGGAGGGCGCCCTATGCGCGGGCGAGGAGGGCGGCGCGGGCGTCCCGGTGGTGGCTGTGGGCGTCCCGGTGGTGGCTGTGGGCGTCGCGACCGGAGCTGGAGAGGCCGGGACGGGAGCGGACGAGGCGGGGGCCGCACCGCCGCTCGGCGGCGCCTGCGAGGCGGGGGAGGCCGGTGTCGTCGCCGCCACGGCCTTAATGCTTCCGCCCGAGGTGAGCACCGCGGTGCTCACGGCCGCCAGCACGAGCAGGGCAGTCACCGCGATCACCCCGCGCTCCGCCCCCTTGGTACGCGGGAAATCGGGCATCCGCATGCCCAGGCCCAGCGACACGATCAGCGCCCATGCCACCAGCGCGCCGCCGGCGATGTAGAACGGGACCTTGCTCTTCTCCGCGCCGAGGATGGGCGCCAGTTGGAGGACGGCTGCGTGCATCTGGAGCGAGCCTAGCCGATGGCGCCGAAGCCACGCTCCCAGACGAGCCTCGGCCACCCAGGCCGCCGTTCTCCTACCGAGCGGCGCGCGCTCGGTTCTCCTACTGAGCAGCGCTCGGGTTCTCCTACTGAGCGGCGCGCTCGGTTATCTGTGACTGCTCGGACGAGGTGCTCAGCCCGGGCTCCGAGCCCGCGGCGCGCAGCTCATACTCGCGACGCACCGTGACGTCGGCGTCGGCGAGCACCCGGTCGGCCTTCATCGCCCGTCCGAGACCCTCGGCGAGCGAGCGCGGCAAGAGGGTGGTGAGCTGGTAGGTGCGCTTGGTGGATTTCGGCACCCAGACTTCGACGATCCCATGCTGGAGCGCCTCGACGATCGCATCGGCCACTTCGGAGGGCTCGAGGTTGTGCAGGCCACGCGCCTGCCCCAAGCCCGAGCCCAGCTCGGTGTTGACTACAAACGGCATCACGTAGCTGAGGTCGATGTCGGCGCCCATCAGGCGCAGCTCGCCGCGGACCGTCTCGGTGAGGCCGACGACGGCATGCTTGGTCGCCGCGTACGTAGCCCCGCCCGGAGCGCCGAACTTGCCGGCCTGGGAGGCGATGTTGACGATGTGTCCCCGCCCCCGCGGGAGCATCCGCGCGAGCGCCAGCTTCATCCCGAGAATCACCCCGTGGAGGTTGATGTCGATCATCCGCCGCGTCGTCAGGTCGTCCTCGTCGATGAAGCGCCCGAGCGGCATGATCCCGGCGTTGTTGACGAGCACGTCGATCGGCCCGAGCTGCTCTTCGGCGTCGTCCAGGAACTTCGAGAACGACTCGCGCTCGGTCACGTCGAGCTCCAGCGCAACCACGCTCGGGCTGGTGGGGGGCCCGGCGATCACGCTCTGGCTGGAGGACCCCCCGGCGTGGGTGGAGGCGGGGTAGGAGGGGGTGAGGTGGGTGG
>DATCBT010000058.1:0-6184 GCA_036511695.1 Solirubrobacteraceae bacterium
CGTCGGCTTTCACCTCGACCTGCACCGTCCCCTGTCCGTCGAGCACCGCCCACACGCCGCCGGCCTCATACGGACCCGAGTAAGCGCCCGGCTGGTCCTCTGTCTGGGCCAGCAGCTCGGCCTTCGGGGCGTCCTCCGGGCGCAACGGGGCCAGGGCCTCGCGCTCTACCCCAAGCAGCTCCTGGATCGCCAGCTCGGTCTCGACATACCCGCCCTCGCCGTAGTGGTACTCGAACAGCCGCGCCCGGCCGTCGAACAGGTACCGCGCCGGCCAGCCCTGGTTTTCATACTCGCGCCACACCTCGAGCTCGCTGTCGATCAGCACCGGGTACTCGATGCCCAGCCTTGCGACGGCGTCTCGCACGGCGCCCTCCTCCCGCGCGGGCTCGAACCCGGGGGAGTGCACGCCGATCGTGCGCAGCCCCCCCTCCGCGTAGCGCTCGTGCCACGCCTTCAGATAGGGCAGCGTGCGCAGCGAGTTGGGGCGGCAGAAGTCCCAGAACTCCACCAGCATCGGCTTCCCCCGCTGGATGATGCTCGCCTGCCGCCCGACCACGTTCGCCCACGGCAGACCCGTGGGAAACAGCGGCGCGACGATCGTGTCTACTGGCGCTCTCAAGACCGAGCGTCCTTAACCGATGCTGCCGACCATCTCCAACTGAATTAAGCGGTTGAGCTCGACCGCGTACTCCATCGGCAGCTCCTTCGTCACCGGCTCGATGAAGCCGTTGACGATCATCGCCGCGGCCTCGTCCTCGGTGAAGCCGCGCGAACCCATGTAGAAGAGCTGGTCGTCGGAGATGCGACCGACGGTCGCCTCGTGGGCGACGGTCACGTGGGGGTTCTGGATCTGGATGTCGGGCCAGGTGTCGGATTTCGATTCGCCGTCCATCATCAGCCCGTCGCACTGCACGCGCGCTTTCGAGCCGGCGGAGTTGTGGCCCATCTTGACCAGGCCCCGGTAGCCCATGATGCCGCCGTCCTTGGAGATCGACTTGGCGAGGATGTTCGAGGTGGTGTTCGGCGCCAGGTGCACGACCTTCGCGCCCGTGTCCTTGTGCACGCCTTTGCCGGCCACGCCGACGTTCAGGTGGTCTGCCCGCGCGCCCTCGCCCATCAGGAACGAGCCGGGGTAGAGCATCACGTACTTGGCGCCCATCGAGCCGCCGACCCACTCGACCGTGCCCTCGGCGTCGACGACGGCGCGCTTGGTGTTCAGGTTGTAGACGTCCTTCGACCAGTTCTGCACGGTCGTGTAGCGCGCCTTGGCGCCCTCGTGCACGAAGATCTCAACGACCGCGGAGTGCATCGAGTTGACGCTGTAGGTCTGCGCCGTGCAGCCCTCGATGTAGTTCACCTCCGAGCCCTCGTCGGCGATGATCAGCGTGTGCTCGAAAGTGCCCTCGCCGGCCCCCTCCATGCGGAAGTAGGACTGCAGCGGCAGGTCGCACTTGACGCCCTTGGGGATGTAACAGAAGGCCCCGCCCGACCACACGGCGCCGTGCAGCGCCGAGAACTTGTTGTCCTGCGCGGGGACGCACTTGGTCATGAAGTATTTCTGCACCAGCTCCGGGTACTCGGTGATCGCCGTGTCCATCGAGCAGAAGAGGATGCCCTGCTTGGCGTACTCCTCCTTCAGTCCCTCATACACCGGCTCCTGGCGCCACACGCCGACGACGCCGGCGAGATGCTCGCGCTCGGCCTGGGGGATGCCGAGGTCCTCGTAGGTCTGCTTCATCTCGGCGGGGACGTCGTCCCAGCTGTTGAAGCGCCCGGCGGTCGGGGGGGAGTACAGGACGAGGTCGTCGAGGTTCAGGCCGCTCAGGTCCGGGCCCCAGGTGGGGACGGGCTTGCGTTCGAAGATCTCCAGCGACTTCAGCCGTTTCTCGGCCATCCAATCGGGCTCGCCCTTGACCTTCGAGAGCTCGCTCACGACCTCGCGCGAGATGCCCTGGCGGGCGCGCAGCTGACCCTGCTCGTCCTCGACGATCGGGCTGGGCTTGGCGATCTTCGTGCGGTCAATCGTGGCCATGCGGCTCCTTGTTGCCAGGGTGGCTTGCGAATCCTGTGCTCTGAAGTAGGAATTGTATCGCGGCGCTCAGGCGGGCCCGGATGTCGCGGTGATCGGGCGGGCCTGGGCGCCGTCTGAGTCAGGCGGGCCAGGCGTGGTCGCCGGTGACGGCGCCGCGGACGACCTTCAGGTTGAGCAGCGCGCACTTGCGTCGCGTGGCCGAGACGGGGATGCCGAGCAGCTCGATCATCCAGTCCGCTCCCAGCCTGCCCACCTCCGCCAGCTCCATCCCCTTCAGCTCCTCCGAGGCGATCGACGCGGAGGCTTGGGAGATCGCGCAGCCATGGCCGTGAAAGCGCAGGTCCTCGATCCTGTCGTCCTTGACGCGGATGTGCACACCGAGCTCGTCGCCGCACAGCGGGTTGTGCTCGAGCGCCTCGAGGTCGTGCGGCTCCAGCTCGCCGAAGTTGCGCGGCTGCTTGTAGTGATCGAGGATGTAGTCGCGGTAAAGGTCGTCCATCAGGGGCTCGTGGGGGAGCAGCTGGTGGGTTGAGGGGGTCGGACCTTCATAGGCCGAACACCTCGCGCCCCGCGAGCAGGGCATCGACGAGGGCATCGACGTCCGCGGGCTCGTTGTACACGCCGATGCTCGCCCGCGCGGTCGCGCTCACGCCCAGGCAGCGCATCAGCGGCTGCGCGCAGTGGTGTCCGGCGCGGATGCACACGCCGCCGCGGTCGGCCAGCTCGGCGATGTCGTGGGGGTGCATGCCCGCGATCGTGAACGAGGCCAAGCCGCCGCGGGCCTGCGCCTCCGGGGGGCCGACGACACGCAGTCCCGGCACATCGCCCAGACGCTCCAGCATGTAGCCGGTCAACGCCCGCTCATGCGCACGCACCTGGTTCATCCCGAGCCGTCCCAGGTACGCGACCGCCGCGCCCAGCCCGACAGCCTCCGCGACAGGGGGCGTGCCGGCCTCGAACTTGTAAGGGAGCTCGTTCCAGGTGGCCGACTGGAAGTCGACCGAGGCGATCATGTCGCCGCCCGTCAAAAACGGCTCCATCGACTCCAGGATCTCGCGCCGGCCGTGCAGCACGCCGATCCCCGTCGGTCCGAGCGCCTTGTGTCCCGTCCAGGCGTAGAAGTCGGCGCCGATCGCCGCCACGTCGACCGCCATATGGGGCACCGCCTGCGCGCCGTCCACCAGCGATACCGCGCCCGCCGCGCGCGCCCGCGCGACGATCTCCGCGACCGGCAAGATCGTGCCGAGCACGTTCGACACGTGCGTCACCGCCACCAGCCTCACATCGCCCCGCGCCAGCTCCCTGTCCAGCTGCTCGAGCGAGACCTCGCCGCGCTCGTCCACCTCCAGGTAGCGCAGCTCCGCGCCGCGCTCGCGGCAGAGCACCTGCCAGGGCACGATGTTCGCGTGGTGCTCCATCTGCGTGATCAGCACCGCATCGCCGGGGCCGATGTTCGCTCGACCCTCCGCGCCTGCCTGGCCGGGGGCTTTGCCGCGGCCCCAGGCGTAGGCGACGAGGTTGATCGCCTCGGTCACGTTCTTCGTGAAGATCGTCGTCTGCGGCTGTGTGCCAACGAAGGCGGCGACCTGCCTGCGCGCGCCGTCGTAGGCGGCATCGGCCTCCTGCGCCAGCGCGTACACGCCGCGGTGCACGTTCGCGTTGTGCTCGCGCAAGTGATTCGCGACCGCCTCGATCACGACCTCGGGCTTTTGCGACGTCGCGCCCGAGTCCAGGTACACGAGCTCGCGCCCGTCAAACCGCCGCGCGAAGATCGGAAAGTCGTCCTTCACGTCCAGCCCGCCGAGCACCGCCGTCCCATCGGTCATCTTCAAAGGACCTGCCTATTTGCAGGACGCGACCCGGCCCCGCCGCCGGTAGGCGGCCCTTTAAAAAGAGTCATTTCAACGACTGGTGGCATAGGCCTCGATGTCCTCGCGCGCCGCCGCCAGCTTGCCGGCGATCTTCGCGCGCACGATCTCCTCCAGCGCCTCGTCCGCCAGCTCGGCGATCAGCGGCTCGAAGAAGCCCTCGACGATCACGCGCACCGCCGCCGGCCGGTCCAGGCCGCGCGTCTGCATGTAGAAGATCGCGGCCTCGTCCAGCTCGCCGACGGTGCCGCCGTGCGAGGCCGAGACGTCGTCGGCGGACACGAGCACCGAGGGGATCGCATCGACGCGCGCCTTCGGCGAGAGCATCATCGAGTGGATCTGCAGGTAGGTGTGCGTCTGCTGGGCGCCCGGGTCGATCTGGATCAGCCCCTCGAAGCTCGCCCTGCTCTCACCCGTCGCGGCGCCGCGCCAGTGCACGTCCCCGCCCGACGGTCCGGTCTCGTGCAGGTCGACCGCGAACACGTCCAGATGCTCGTGCTCCTCGCTGAAGAACAGGCCCCTGAAGGCCATGTCGCCGCCGGGCTCGGAGACCGCCAGCTCCAGGTGCTGGCGCACCAGATGGCCTCCCAGCAGCGCCGGCAGCCAGTGGCAGTAGGCGTCGCGTCCGACACCGACGAAGCGCGTCGAGACGTCGTAGACCTCGCCCTTGCCCCAATCTTGCAGCTGCGCCAGGCGGCAGCGCGCGCCGTCTTCCAGGTACAGCTCGAACGCCCCCGCGTGCAGGGCTTGGCCCTCGAAGTCCTCCGCGAGGTCGTACTCGTGCAGCTTGAACTCGCTGCTCTGCCCGCCCACAACGAGCGTGCGCGCGTACTGCGCAACGCCGGGGCCGTCGATCGCGTAGACGATCTCGAACGGGTCCTCCACGACGATGCCCTTGGGTACGTGCAGGAAGGCGCCGCCGGTCCAGAACGCCGCGTTCGCGGCCTCCAGCTTGTTCCGATCGATCGTCAGGCGCTTGGAATACCAGCGTTCGGCCAGCTCGCGGTGGTCTTGGAAGGCTTCCTGCAGCGAGCACAGGATCACGCCGCGCTCGGCCAGCGCGGGGTCGAGCTCGACGTGGACGACCGACCCGGCGCTCTGCACGATCCGACCGGCGTGCGGCCGGTCGGGAAGCGTGCGCGTGACGACCTCGGGGATGACCCCGGGCTCGACTGTGACCGAGTCCTGCCCGCTCGCGGTCTCGAGCGCGTCCAGGTCGAGGCTCTGCAGGCTGGTCGTCCAGAAGCCCGAGCGCCGCCAGACGGGCAGCTCGGTGGTCTCAAAGCTCCTCAGCGCAGCCTCGCGCAACTGCTCGAGCGTGCGACCGTTGCCCGCCCCGGCGCCGGCGAGCGCGTGGTAGAGGGTTGCCTCGCGGTGACGACCTGGCTTGACCTGGACCTGAGCTGCGCCGTTTGCATCCGTGGCCGGCGCAGCACTCATGCGGCCATCTCCCCTTGCCCGCCAAACTCCTGGCGGATCTGGTCATAGCCCTCGCGCTCCAACCGCTCGACCAGCTCGACGCCGCCCTGCAGCACGATCCGGCCGTCCATCAGGATGTGCACGAACTCGGGCTTGACGTAGTGCAGGATCCGCTGATAGTGGGTGATGATCAGCGCGCCCAGGCCCTGCTCGTCGTGCAGGCGTTGGACGCCCTCGGCGACCGTGCGCAGCGCGTCGATGTCGAGGCCCGAGTCGGTCTCGTCGAGGATCGCCACGTCGGGGGCGAGCATCGCCATCTGCAGGATCTCCGCGCGCTTCTTCTCGCCGCCGGAGAAGCCGTCGTTGAGGTGGCGCGAGGTGAACGCTTTGTCGACGTCGAGCAGCTCGATCGCGTGCTGCAGCTGGGTGCGGAACTCCTTCACCTGGATCGGCTCCGCGCGCTTGGCGTTGATCGCCATCCGCAGGAAGTTCGCGACAGACACGCCGGGGATCGAGACGGGGTACTGGAAGGCGAGGAACAGCCCCGCCTTCGCCCGCTCGTGCGGTTCGGCTCCGGTGATGTCCTCGCCCTTGAAGGTGATCGACCCCTTGGTGATCTCATACGAAGGGTGCCCGAGCAGCGTGTTGGCGAGCGTCGACTTGCCCGAGCCGTTCGGGCCCATCAACGCGTGCACCTCACCGCGCGAGACGTCCAGGTCGACGCCCTTGAGGATCTCGCGCTCCTCGATGCGCACGTGCAGGTCTCTGATCTCTAAATCGGCCATGTTCTGTGGTCAAGCTCCGGTTGTCAGTGGTTCGCGGTCAATGGATTTGCGTGCGGCGGGGGACGGGACGGTCTTCTGAT
>DATCBT010000059.1:0-19770 GCA_036511695.1 Solirubrobacteraceae bacterium
ACCTCGGTGACGGCGCAGCACCGCCGTGTGTGCCTTCACGCCGCTGCCGGCGATCTGCACCTTGAGCCCCTTGCGGCCGGCCTTGCCCAGCAGCTTGCGGCCCGAGCCGGTCAGGTGCACGCGCAGCGTCACGCGCTTGCCGGCCAACATCGAGAAGCTGGCGACGCCGATCGTGACGTTGCTCGTCTTCTTGCGCCGGCCGTGCCTGGTCGTGACCCGGGCGACGATTTTCATCACGCCCGAGCAGGCCCCGGGGCCGGGACAGCGCAGCGTGACCGACGCGACGGAGCCCTTGACTTTGACGCCGGCGAACAGGGCCAGCGGCACCGGGATCGCGACGGCGTTGCTGTTTGCGGTCGCCGCCCCGGCGCCGTTGCCGGCCGTGACCGAGCACGTGATCGAGTGGCCCTGATCGGCTGCCTGCAACACGTAGGTCGACCCCGCCTGTCCGGTTATCGCCGTGCCGTTACGCGACCACTGGTAGAGGAGGTAGGTGGGTTCGTGCGACCAGGAGCCCTGCGAGCAACTCAGCGTCTGACCGACGGCCGCCGTCCCCGTCAGCGTCGGCGCGGCCGTGCTCGCCGGCGTCGTCGGGAACGCTTCGCGCAGGCTTTCGTTGATCCCGCCCGTGTTCGCGCCGATCGTGACCGAGACCCCTTCGCCTTTCTTGGCCGTTTGCTGCCCGTGGTAGTACTCGGTCACGTACACCTCGGGGCATTCTTCTTCGCCTTTCTTCGGGATCGAGCAGATATAGCCGTTGAATTCGACCTTGTACGACCCGCTTTCCCCCAGGCCCGAGATCGTGTACTGACCGCTCGGATTCGTATATCCACACCTTACTCGGCCGAAGTATTCCGTTTCTTCGTATTTATATGGTTTCAACGCACAGACTTCGACCTTTGCAAGTCCGGGATGGGTGATCGACGCGTTTGTCACAGTGCCGCTGATCTGCCCGCCGGCCTGCAGAGTCACATTGACGGTTGCCGGCGTGTTCGCCTTCACGTGCACGCCGCTCACAGACTGGCCGATGACGTTGGCGTTCAGCACGCAGCGCACTTTTACTCCCTGTTCTTCTTCACACGAGTTGTTCTGGGGTGAGAAGCTGACGGTATAGACAGCTACGTTGACGCCAGAGATGGTGTATTCGCCATTTCCGTTTGTTTCGGCACATCCCCCAAAGCCTCCGGAGCTACCGTTAGCGCACACCTGAACGCCACCCACACCCTGACCGTTGGACGTGACCCGCCCCGTGATCGAGCCGGCGCCCGATTCCACCATTTCGGCGTCGATGCCTCCCACCGCGCCAGACGTCACGACGATGGTCGCCCCTTCCGAGAATGAGCTCTCGCCGGAGTAGTACTGGTGCTGGTAGCCGGTGGCGGTGAAGCCGACCTTGTAGGAGCCTGCCGGCAAAGGGATGGTGTATCCACCAAGGCTGACTGTGGTTGCGCATTCAACTTGTACATCGGTAGTGGCGTCATACGCGCAGGCTTCGGCGCCTGTGATCCCGGTGTGTGGGGCTTCGGCTTCGGTGACCGTGCCTTCGATCCCGGTCGTCGCAGCGGCCACCGCGGGCAGCACCATCGCAAACAGCCCGATCAGGCCTGCGAGGGTGACGGCGCGGACGAGCCCACTCACGCGGGCTCCCTTTTGCCGTCCAGCCCGGGACCCTGTGCCCTCCGCGTCTATGAGATTCTTCTCGCCCCTGGACACGCGTGGTGCGCAGGAGCCTTTGATGTGGTGAGACATAGATGTACCTTTCTCGTCCTAGGGTGGCGTTTCTGGTCTCGTCGTTTCCGTCTCGTCGTTTCCCATCCTTGGCCAACCTACCTCATGCCCTTCTTTCCCCTGGTCGCCTTCTGCAGCGCGAGATGGACGCTATCGGTTTGCGTCGCGGCAGGAGCGGGCAATCATTGGCATCCTTCCCCCTAATCTTTGGATGATTCTAACCTTCCGGCGAACCCGCGTCAGCCTACACGAATCCTTCTATCTTTGCCTTATCGCAAACCTTCGACGACGCTTACCTTGCGCGGGCGCGCGTTCTTCTTCTTCCTCCTAAATCAACCCCTGCCCTTTGACCGTGTCGTGCTCGTCGGTCAGCTCGGCCAGCGAGGCGTCGATCTTGGCGCGGGAGAACTCGTCCAGGTCGAGGCCCTCGACGATTGACCACTTGCCGTCTGCGCAGGTGCAGGGGAAGCCTGAGATCAGACCCTCGGACACGCCATAGGAGCCGTCGGAGGCAACGCCCATCGAGACCCAGTCGCTCGTGCCCTTGACCCAGTCGTAGACGTGATCGATCGCCGCGTTGGCGGCCGAGGCGGCGCTTGAGGAGCCGCGCGCCTCGATGATCGCCGCGCCGCGTTTGCCGACGTTCGGCAGGAAGTCACTTTCGATCCACACCTGGTCGTCCACCTGCTTGGCCGCCTGCTCCCCGCGCACCTGTGCGTGGAACAGGTCTGGGTACATCGTCGGCGAGTGATTGCCCCACACGCCCATCTTTGTGACGTCGCCCACGCCGACCTCCAGCTTGGCGGCCAGCTGCGCGACCGCGCGGTTGTGATCGAGGCGCATCATCGACGTGAACCGCTCGCGCGGGACATCGGGAGCGTTGTTCATCGCGATCAGGCAGTTCGTGTTCGCCGGGTTGCCCACGACGAGCACCTTCACGTCAGCGGCCGCACGCTCGTTGAGCGCCTTGCCCTGGACGGTGAAGATCTTGCCGTTCTCGCTCAGCAGCTCAGCGCGCTCCATACCCTTTGTTCGCGGCCGCGAGCCGACCAGCAGCGCGATGTTCACACCGTCGAAGGCGTCGTTGGGATCGTCGTGCAGATCGAGCCCCGCGAGCAGCGGAAAGGCGCAGTCGATCAGCTCCATCGCGACGCCGTCCAGCGCACCCATCGCGGGAGGGATCTCGAGCAACCGCAGGTCGACGGGCTGATCGGGGCCAAGCAACTGCCCGGAGGCGATGCGAAAGACAAGGCTGTAGCCGATCTGACCGGCTGCGCCGGTGACGGTCACTTTGACGGGATTGCTCACAAGTTCATCTCCTGGGTGAAGTGCTTGAGGGGCTGAATATGCAACGGCTGGGGTGATCGACGCGGGATCGATGGTGCGGATGGTGCGGCATCGGGCTCAGGCCATCGCCCGCCGCAGATTCTCGTCGATCGACCCGAGGAACTCCTGCGTCGTCTGCCAAGCCTGGTCGGGTCCCACGAGCAGGGCCAAGTCCTTGGTCATCGCCCCGCTCTCGACCGTCTGCACGCACACGCGCTCGAGCGTCTCGGCGAACTCGCTCACAGCCGGCGTGCCGTCCATCCGTCCGCGGGCGGACAGGCCACGCGTCCACGCGAAGATCGAGGCGATCGGGTTGGTCGAGGTCGCGTTGCCCTGCTGGTGCTGGCGGTAATGGCGCGTGACCGTGCCGTGCGCCGCCTCGGCCTCGACCGTCTTGCCGTCGGCGCTCATCAGCACGCTGGTCATCAGCCCGAGCGAGCCGTAGCCCTGCGCGACGGTGTCTGACTGCACGTCGCCGTCATAGTTCTTGCAGGCCCACACATAGCCACCCTCCCACTTCATCGCGGCGGCGACCATGTCGTCGATCAGGCGATGTTCATAAGTGATGCCGGCCGCCTCGAACTCGGCCCTGAACTCGTCCTCGTAGACCTCGGCGAACAGATCCTTGAAGCGCCCGTCGTAGCGCTTGAGGATCGTGTTCTTCGTCGACAGATACACCGGGAAGCCGCGGTCCAGGCCGTAGCGTAGCGAGGCCCGCGCGAAGTCCCTGATCGAAGCGTCGAGGTTGTACATCGCCAGCGCGATTCCCCCGCCCGGGAAGTCGTACACGTCCAGCTCGATCGGCTCGCTGCCGTCCTTCGGCGTGAAGGTGAGCGTCAACTTGCCCTCGCCGGGGACGACCATGTCGGTCGCGCGGTACTGGTCGCCGAAGGCATGACGGCCGATCACGATCGGCTTCGTCCAGCCGGGCACCAGACGCGGGACATTGGAGATCACGATCGGCTCGCGGAAGATCACGCCGCCGAGGATGTTCCTGATCGTCCCGTTGGGAGAGCGATACATCTCCTGCAGGCCGAACTCCTCCACCCGCGCCTCGTCCGGCGTGATCGTCGCGCACTTCACGCCGACCCCGTAGCGCTTGATCGCGTTGGCCGCTTCGACGGTGATCTCATCCCGAGTCGCGTCGCGGCTCTCGATCCCCAGGTCGTAGTACTTCAGATCCACATCCAGATACGGCAGGACCAGCTGCTCCTTGATGAACGACCAGATAATCCTTGTCATCTCGTCGCCGTCGAGCTCGACAACGGGTTTCTGTACCTTGATCTTGGCCATGGGCGGCGATGCTATCGCGCGTCAGCGATTCCAGCCCTCGCGGATGGCAGCCCTCGCGGATGGGGCGATCTCCCTCGCGGATGGGGGCGGTCTCGGAAGGGGCGATCTCCCTCGCGGATGGGGGCGGTCTCGGATGGGGCGATCTCTGCTTGACTGTCGTGTTGATGGCCGGCACCGTCTCACAGCCCACACGCGCGGACGCGCCGTGGCAGACCCATACCGTCACCAACCAACCGCCGCCGCTGGAGGGCGTGGACGTGTTCTCCAGCAACCTCCCGCTGGTCGAGGCGACCGCGCGCGAGGGCGCCGGCTGGATCCGCGAGCGCGCCGCCGCGCTGGGGCGCTTCGTGGGCGGTGAGCCTCAGCAGCTGTGGGGGTGGCAGGCCAACGAACACAAGCCGGTGCTGCGCACCCACGACCGTTACGGCCACCGCATCGACGAGGTCGAGTTCCACCCGGCCTGGCACCAGCTGATGCGAATGGGTGTCGAGCACGAGCTCCATGCGCTGCCCTGGCGCAGTGAGGAGCCCTCGGCGCACACCGCGCGCGCGGCCATCTACATGACCGCGATGCAGGCCGAGGCGGGATACGCCTGCCCGATCACGATGACCTTCGCGGTGGTCCCCGCGCTGCGCGCCCAGCCCGAGCTCGCGGCGCAGTGGGAGCCGCTCGTGACCGCTACGAGCTATGACCCCCGCTCGATCCCCGCCGCCGAGAAGGGCTCGGCGATCGCGGGGATGTGGATGACCGAGAAGCAGGGCGGCTCGGACGTGCGCGCCAACACCACCTTCGCGTGCCCCCTGAACGGTGGCGGCGCGGGCGGCGAGTACGAGTTGACCGGCCACAAGTGGTTCTGCTCGGCGCCGATGTCGGACATCTTTCTCGTACTCGCCCAGGCCAAGTCACCGGGGGGTGGTGAGGACGGTCTGTCGTGCTTCCTGCTGCCGCGGATCCTGCCCGACGGCGAGCGCAACGCCTTCCACATCCAACGACTCAAGGACAAGCTCGGCAACCGCTCCAACGCCTCCGCGGAGATCGAACTCCACGGCGCCTGGGCGCAGATGGTGGGCGAGCCGGGCCGGGGCGTGCCGACGATCATCGAGATGGTCGGCCACACGCGCCTGGACTGCATGCTCGGCGCCGCCGCCGGGATGCGCGCCGCGGTGGCGATCGCCACCCACCATGCGGCGCACCGCGCGGCCTTCGGCAAGACGCTGATCGACCAGCCGCTGATGCGCAACGTGCTCGCCGACCTATGCCTCGAGTCCGAGGCCTCCACGGCGCTCGCGATGCGCCTCGCGCGTGCTTATGACGAAGCCGGCAGCGACGCACGCGCGGGCATCGACGACAGCGACGCGCAGCTGTTCAAGCGCGTGGCGACCGCGGTCGGCAAGTACTGGGCCTGCAAGCGCGCGCCGAACCACGCGTTCGAGGCGATGGAGTGCCTCGGGGGGAACGGGTATGTCGAGGAGTCGGGGATGCCGCGCCTGTACCGCGAGGCGCCGCTCACCTCGATCTGGGAGGGCTCGGGCAACGTGATCAGCCTCGACGTGCTGCGCGCGCTCGCTCGCTCCCCGCGCTCGCTCGAGGTGTTCCTGGCCGAGGTCGAACGGGCCCAGGGCGCCGACGCGCGCCTCGACGCGCACGTGGAGCAGCTGAAGGGACAGTTCAACGATCCCGCCACGCTCGAGTCACGCGCGCGGCGCGTCGTCGAAGGCATGGCCCTGGCGCTCCAGGGCTCGCTGCTCGTGCGCCACGCCCCCCCGGCCGTCGCCGATGCCTTCTGCGCCTCGCGCCTCGCCGGCGACGGGGGACTCGAGTACGGCACTTTGCCGGCCGGCTCGGATTTCGAGACGATCATCGAGCGCAGCCGCCCGCAGGTGTAGCAAAAACCCGGGCGCGGGCGAACCAGAAACCCGGGGCAGGAGGACCGCAGACCCGGGCAGGGCGGATCAGAAACCCGGGCAAGCGGACCAGAAACCCGGGGCAGTCGGACCGAAGACCTGGGCGCAGTCGGACCGAAGGCCCGGGCGCGCGGACGGACCGAAACCCGGGCGCGGGCGGACCGGCGCCTACCATTCAGATATGGCTCCACGCACGAACTTTCAGCTTGCTCGCATCTTTGGGATCCGCGTCGGCGTGGGGATCAGCTGGTTTGTCGTGCTGTTCTTCTTCATCTTCGCGACCACGCCCTACTTCCATGAAGTGCTCGGGGGCTCGCGCACGACCGCCTATCTGGTCGCCGTCGCCTCCGTGCTGGGGTTCTTCGCCTCGCTGATCCTGCACGAGCTCGGCCACGCGCTGATCGCGCGCCGCAACGGCCTCGGCGTGGCGGGGATCGATCTGTGGGCGTTCGGCGGGATCACCCGCACGAGCGGCCCGGTCGAGCAGCCCGGCGTCGAGTTTCGCGTGGCGGCCGCCGGCCCGCTGGTGACGCTGGCGGTGATCGTCGTGTGCATCGCCGCCGGGGCGCTGTTGAGCGACAGCGGGCACTTCTTCAAGGTGGCTGTCGGTAACACGGGCGTGCACGCCACGCCCGCGCTGGTGTGGCTGAGTTGGGTGGGGACGATCAACGCGCTCGTGCTCGTTTTCAACCTGATCCCTGCCTTCCCCCTCGACGGCGGGCAGCTCGCCCACGCGGCGATCTGGTGGCGGACCGGCGATCGCAACCGCGCCACGCGCTACACGGGGCGCGCCGGCCAGGGCTTCGCGCTGGCGCTGGGCGCGCTCGGGCTGGTGGCGCTTGCGAGCGACGCCTCGTTCGGGCTGCTGGTGATGCTGATGGCCTTCTTCCTCTACCAGGCCGCCGGCCAGGCGGTGATGCAGGGCTCGCTCGGCCAGCGCATCCAGGGCATCACCGTGGCCGACATCATGGATCGCGAGCCCGTCACGATCCCCGCCGGGCTGACGCTGCTCGACGCGCAGGAGCAGTTCTTCCTGCGCTACCGCTGGCCCTGGTTCGCCGTGGTCGACCCCGGGTGCCACTTCCTCGGCGTCGTGCGCGAGCAACGCGTCGAAGAGGAGATCACGGCGGGACGGCCGGCCCTGCCGGTGGTCGATGTGCTCGAGCAGAACCTGCCGGTGCGGATCGGCGTGCAGGCGCCGCTGGAGTCGCTGCTCGGCGCCGAGGGGCTCGGCCGCCTGGGAGCGATGGTCGCGGTCGATGGCGACGGGGTGCTCCGGGGCGTCGTCACGCTGGCCCAGGTCCGCCAGGCGCTACGCCCCGCGGCCGGTATATAGAGTCCCACCCCATGCCATCACATGACGTTCTCATCATCGGCGCGGGCCTTGCCGGCCAGCGCGCCGCCCTCGCCGCCGCGGAGACCGGCGCAAGCGTGGCGATCATGAGCAAGGTTCACCCGGTGCGCTCGCACTCGGTCGCCGCCGCCGGCGGCATCAACGCGGCGATCAGCGTCGATGACGACTGGCGCTCGCACGCCTACGACACCGTCAAGGGCTCGGACTTCCTCGGCGATCAGGACGCGATCGAGATCATGTGCTCGGAGGCGCCCAAAGAGGTCATGGACCTCGAGCACATGGGCGTCACGTTCCATCGCAACGAGGACGGCGAACTCGATCTGCGCGCGTTCGGCGGCGCGTCGATGAAGCGCACCGCGTACGTCGCCGACATCACCGGTCAGGCTCTGCTGCACGTGCTCTACGAGCAGCTGATGAAGCACCACGAGACGGTGGAGCGCTACGAGGAGTGGTTTACGACGTCGCTGCTCCAGGACGAGGACGGTCGCTGTTGCGGCGTCGTGGCACGCGACGTGCGCACCGGCCGCATGGAGGTCTTGAAAGCCAAGAACGTGATCCTCGCGTGCGGCGGCGCGGGCCAGGCGTACAAGCCCACGACGAACGGGCTGATCGTGACGGGCGACGGGATCGCGATGGCCTACCGCGCGGGCGCGCCGCTGATGGACATGGAGATGGTCCAATATCACCCCACGTGCCTCGTCGAGACGGGCATCCTCATCACCGAGGGCGCACGCGGCGAGGGCGCGCACCTGCTGAACGCCGAGGGCGAGCGCTTCATGGAGAAATCCGCGCCCAACAAGATGGAGCTGGCATCGCGCGATGTCGTCTCGCGCGCCGAGCAGATCGAGATCAACGAGGGCCGCGGCGTCGGGCCGGGCGGCTCGGGCATCTTCCTCGATGTGACCGTCGTGCCGCGCAAGCGCACGCTCGAGGCGCTGCGCGAGATCGTCAACATCGGCAAAGACTTCGCCGGCGTGGACATCACGCGTGAGCCGATCATGATCCGCCCCGGCCAGCACTACATCATGGGCGGCGTGAAGACCGACGTCGACGGCGCGACATCCGTCGAGGGGCTGTACGCCGCCGGGGAGGTGGCCTGCGTGTCGGTGCACGGTGGCAACCGCCTCGGCGCCAACTCGCTGCTGGACACGCTGATCTTCGGCCGCCGGGCGGGCGAACACGCCGCCGCCCGCGCCGCCCACATGTCCTCGCCGTCCTTCGACGCGGGCACCCAGCTGCGCCGTGACGAGAGTGAGCTGGAGGCGATCATCGCGCGCTCACGCGATGGCCGCCGGGTCTCTGAGATCAAGAACGAGCTCGGCGAGACGATGAACAAGCACGCCGCGGTGTTCCGCGACGAGGCCGGGCTGCAGGGCGCCCTGGAGACGATCGGGCGCTTGAAAGAGGAGACCGCCAAGGCCTGGATCGACGATCGCGGCACGGTCTTCAACCAGGACGTGCTCGGAGCGCTCGAGCTCGGCTACATGGTCGACTGCGCCGAGGCGACGGTGCTGGCGGCGATCGAGCGCAAGGAGTCCCGCGGCGCTCAGTACCGCACCGACTTCCCCGAGCGCAATGACGAGGAGTGGCTCAAGCACATCGACATCTCGCGCGGCAAGGACGGCCCGGAGATCAGCTACTCGCCAGTGACCATCACCCAGTGGCAGCCCGAGGAGAGGAAATACTGATGCCCGCCGAAGCGCACGACAGGCCTGCAGAGCAGTTCAACCTCAGGCTGCGGCGCTATGACCCGGAGTCGGGCGAAGCGCCCTACTGGGACGAGCACACGATCGAGCTCGCGCCCCACCGCTCAGTGCTCGAGGCGATCCTGCAGGCCAAAGACCGCTTCGACGGGTCGATCGGCGTGCGTTGCTCGTGCCGCCAGGCGATCTGCGGCTCGTGCGGGGTCCGCGTCAATGGCGAACCGGCGCTGGCCTGCCACACCCACCTCGACGCCGCCAAGGCTTCCGCCAAGGACGGCGTGATCGAGGTCGAGCCGATGGGCAACATGCCGGTGCTGAAGGACCTGATCGTCGACATGGACGCCGTGCACTGGAAGAAGATCCAGCGCGTCACGCCATGGCTGATCGCCAAGCAGCCCGTGCCCGAGCGCGAGTACCTGGTGGGAAAAGAGAACATGGTCGACATCACCCAGTCGATGGCCTGCATCCAGTGCGGCGCCTGCGTCTCGGACTGCCTGGCGATGGAGGTCGACCCGGGCTTCATCGGCCCGGCGGCGCTCGCCAAGGCCTACCGCTTCGTCGGCGACCCGCGCGACGATCAGCAGGACATCCGCCTGAAGGACCTCGCCGAAGACCCGCAGGGCATCTTCGACTGCACGCACTGCTTCAAGTGCGTGGAGGCGTGTCCGAAGGACGTCAACCCGATGGGCCAGATCATGCGCCTGCGGCGGATCGCGATCGACGACCAGAAGATCGTCGACAAAAACAACGGCGAGCGCCACGAGGCGGCGTTCACGACGCTCGTCAAGGACTACGGGCTGCTGCACGAGGCCGAACTGCTGCCGCGCTCCTACGGCGGCAACTCGTGGTTCGGCAAATTCCATCCCGCGGCGGGCAAAGAGCTGCTGAGCTCGCTGCCGGTGGTCTTGAAGGGGCTGCTGCGCGGGAAGGTCAACCCCAAGCTGGCGCTCTTCGGCCATAAGCTCCCCGCGGCGGACCTGAAGCAAGTGCAGCGGATCTACGACACGGTCGAGGGTCGCGAGCAACGCTACGAGCTGAACCTGTACATCACCGGCTACGACGAGGTCGAGGAGACCCCTGTGCCCGGCGGTGCCACATCCACGAATGGTGGCGTGAGCCCCGCCGCAACCACGGCGAGCGGCGGTGGCGAGAGCCCTCCCGCGGCGCCGGAGACCGAAGGGAGCGCGAGCTGATGAAGGTCGCCTACTGGCCCGGCTGTGTCAGCCGCGGCTTCACCCCCGAGCTGCACGGCTCGATGGCCAAGATCGCGCCGCTCTTGGATATCGAGCTGGTCGAACTGGACCGCGCCTGCTGCACCGGCGCCGGCGTGATCGCCGAGCACAACCAGGAGCTCGCCGACACGCTCAACGCGCGCACCTTCGCGCTCGCCCAGCAGGTCGACGGCGCGGAGCTGATGATGAACATCTGCTCCACCTGTCAGGGCGCCCAGTCGGAGTGCCAGGAGCGATTGGACGCCAACGCCGAGTACCGCGGCCACGTCAACGAGACGCTCGCCGGCGAGGGCCTGACGTACGAGAAGGGCCTGACAAACAAGAACTTCCTGTGGTTGCTGGTCGAGGAGATCGGCCTCGATGCGCTGCGCGCGAAAGTCAAGCGACCGCTCACCAACCTCAAGGTCGGCCCCTTCTACGGCTGCTACATCGTGCGCCCGCGCGAGCGGCTCGGGATCGACGCCGAGCGCCCCCGCGACCACTACCTCGACATGGTGATCGACGCGCTCGGAGGCACCGTGATCGAGTACGCCGGGATGCGCAAGTGCTGCGGCTTTCCGATCATCACGATGAACAAGGATGCCTCGCTCAAGCAGGCCGGGCGCCACCTCGGCGACGCCGTCGACGCGGAGGCCGACTGTCTCGTCACCCCCTGCCCGCTGTGCCACCTGAACCTCGACCTGCAGCAGCCGCTCGCCGAAAAGGTCGTCGGTCGCGACCTCGAGATGCCCGTGCTGCACCTCCCCCAGCTCGTCGGGCTGGCGCTCGGGCTGGAGCCGAAGGAGCTCGGCCTGAACCGCCATGTGGTGCGACCCACGTCGGTGATCGACTGGTCGACCTCTGTCGTAGGTGCGGCCGCGTAGCTTTTTGGGGCCTGCACCAGTGAGCACCTGACGTCACACTAGATCGCGTGTCAACCAAGCTTCGACGTCATACGATTATCGAGACCAATGAGGTCGCGGACGCCCTCTCACAGGTGCGCGCAGTCGGCGAGATACCTGACATCAGGCGGCTGGTTGTACTCGGTGCCCAGCGACTGGTCGAGGAGCATCGAGGGAGGCAACCCGATGAAGGCCGTCGCGCGGCCCTCCGTCAGCGGCTCCTCGCCCGCACTCTGACCGCGCCCGGCGTTGACATCGAGGCCGCGCTGTGGGCTCACGAGTCCGCTTGGCAGCGCAACCTGCTCGATGGCTGAACAAACGTCGGCAGGTAGCCCTTCCACCACCGCCACCATAAGCGATGGACGCACACATATGTGTCACATCCGGCTGCTCTAGGCTGACCACGTGAAGATCCTTACGGTCGTCGGCAACCGCCCGCAGTTCATCAAGGCCGCGGCCGTCTCAGGCCTGTTGCGCGCAGAGCACGAGGAGGTCCTCGTACACACCGGTCAGCACTATGACGACGTCCTCTCACAGGTGTTCTTCGTGGAGCTAGGCCTGGCGAAACCCGACAAGGAGCTGGGTATCGGCGGTGGCTCGAACGAGTCGCAGACGACCATGATGCTGACGGCGCTGGAGAGCTTGATACCCGAGGTGAGACCCGACGCGGTGCTGGTGTACGGCGACACCAACTCCACCCTGGCGGGAGCGAAGGCGGGGGAGCACGCACAGATCCCGGTGATACACGTGGAGGCGGGGATGCGCAGCTTTGACCTCACGATGCCGGAGGAGCGGAACCGCATCATGACTGACCAAGTAAGCGAGCTGCTGTTGTGCAGCTCGGAGGTGGCGCGGGACAACCTGGCACGTGAGGAAGTACCCGGCAAGGCGGTAGTTGTGGGCGACGTGATGGTGGACGTCGCCCTGCGCTGGCAGCCGGCGGCCCGCGCCAACGCCGAGGCCCCGGGCGCTTACGGGCTGAAGCGCCGCGAGTACCTGCTCGTGACCGCTCACCGCGCGGGCAACGTCGACGATCCCGACCGTCTGCGCGCGCTGGTCGAGCTGGTGGCGGCCCTCCCCCGGCCGATCCTGTTCCCGCTGCACCCCCGCACACGCGCGCGCCTTGAGGCGGCGGGCCTGTTAGAGGACTTGGGGCAGCTCGACGGCGTGCAGCTGACCGAGCCGCTCGGGTACGTCGAGTTCAGCGCGCTTGCGTGCCAGGCGCGCGCGGTCGTGACCGATTCCGGCGGCGTCCAGAAGGAGGCGTACCTTGCCGGTGTGCCCTGCGTGACGCTGCGAGCTAACACCGAGTGGGTCGAGACGGTCGCTGCCGGCTGGAACACGCTCGTGGACCTCGATGCCCAGGCTGCGCTTGCGGCCTTGGCGCGCAAGCCACCGGTGGAGCATCCAGAGCTGTACGGCGACGGCCACGCCGCCGAGCGCTGCGTCGCGGCGATCGGGGCGCTCGGGGGGATCCCCCCGTCTGCCTCCACACCGGGCCACGCGGCCAACCGCGACGCAGACACAGGCACACGGCTGTGAGCAAGGACGACAGAGCGATCCGCGTCGGCGTCGTCGGGCTCGGCTACTGGGGGCCGAACCTGGCGCGGAACTTCGCCGCGATTGCGGGCTGCGAGCTGAGCTGGCTGTGCGACGAGTCGATCGAGGCCCGCGAGCGGCTGGCCCCGTCCTTCCCCGGCGCCCGCACCAGCGGTGAGCTTGAGGATCTGCTGACCGACCCCGAGCTCGACGCGGTCGTGCTGGCCACGCCGGTGCCCACCCATGCCGCACTTGCGATCCGCGTCGCCGAGTCAGGCAAGCACTGCTTCGTCGAGAAGCCTTTGGCCACCACCGCCGCCGACGCCGAAGCGGCGGTCGCGGCGGCCGAGCGGGCCGAGCGGATTTTGATGGTCGGCCACCTGCTCGAGTACCACCCGGCCGTCGATCGGCTGAAGGAGCTGATCGAGAGCGACGAGCTGGGAGGGCTGTACTACGTGTATGGCAACCGCCTCAACCTGGGCAAGCTGAGAGCGGAGGAGAACGCCCTGTGGAGCCTCGGCGCGCACGACGTCTCGGTGATCCTGCACCTGATCGGCGAGGAGCCGCTGGAGTGCTCGGCCCACGGGGAGTCCTATGTGCGCGCGCCCGTGCAGGACGTGGTCTTCTGCTTCCTGCGCTTCCCCTCCGGCATCGTCGCCCACCTGCACCTCTCGTGGCTCGATCCGCACAAGGAGCGCCGCCTGACGGTCGTCGGCGCGCGGCGGATGGCGACCTTCGACGACATGCTCCTCGACGGCAAGCTGACGGTCTACGACAAGGGCTTCGACGAGGACGCCCACACCTGGGGCGAGTACATCGCCCGCTCCGGCGAGAGCTTCTCGCCCCAGATCGCAAACGCCGAGCCGCTGCGGATCGAGTGCGAGCACTTCATCGAGTGCATCCGCTCCGGAGCCACGCCGCGCTCGGACGGACACAGCGGGCTGCGCGTCGTGCGCGTGCTCGAGCGGCTGCAGCAGTCGCTCGAAGCCTGACGCCGGCGATCCGCAGTCAGAGACCCGCGATCAACGAGTTGCGCTCAGAGGGCTGCGAGTGGCGATCAGCGAACTAGGATCGGCGCGCTGTAGTTCGAGACGTGCGCGCCGTCGTTGATCTTGATCAGCGCGCGGTAGAGCCCTGGCCTGCGAATGTGGACGATGCGGCTGAAGCGCGAGACGGACGCAGTGCCGGCTTTCACGACGGTGCCGCCCTCGTTGATCGACTTGCCGGGCGTCAGCAGCTGGAAACCGACGAGCGCGCCGACCTCGGCCGGGGCGACGGTGCCGTACAGACGCACGAATCGCCGGCGGTGGGTGCTGTGCACATGAAAGGCGACCCGCACCTCGACGCCCTCGATCACCACCGGGCTCGCGACCACCGGGGAGCCGACCGTGACCACTCGTAGTTGGGCGTTTTCGAGCAGGCCGAGGTAGGGAAAGGAGAAGCCGCCGGCGGCGTTGGTCACCTCGGGGTTGCCGACGACTTTGAAGCCCCCGAGATAGGGAAACGGGTTGGTCTGCAGCACGATCTCGTGCTTGGCCGCGCCCGTACCCAAGAGCGTGCCCTCGACGAAGAACGGGTTGCCGAACACCACCGGGTTGGGCGCCCCGACCAGCTGCACCGAGAGCGGCACCTTGGCCGTTTTGAACGTGCGGTCCTTACCGAACGTCGTCCCGAATGGGCTGATCGCGACCACCCGGTAGTGGTAGAGGGTGGCCGGCGCCAAGCCCATGACGGTCTGGCTTACCTTGATCGAGATCGTCCCGTTGCCCGCCGGTGCAAACGGCGTCTGCGCGCCAAAGATGGGGGTCGTGCCGTACTGGAAGACATAGTTGGTGGCAGCGCCACGGGCGTCGATATAGCCGTTGAGGATCGCCGAGGAGAAGGTCACGTTGGCGACTCCACCGGTGCTCGCGGCGGGCGCGGCGGGCGCGGCCTCCCCGGCCGCGGGCAGCGCGAGCGCACCCACGACGAGGGCCAGGGCGAGCACGACGATCGCGCGCAAGCCCGTGCGTGCGCGTCGCGTCTCTGCAAGCAAGGTCGTCTCCATACACCCAACCTAACCCACCGTCCGGCGCGAAGTAGCGCTCGACGCCGTCAGCTCCGCGAGGGCGTTTGCGTCAAGGCGAGAGCGGCGTTCTCGGCCCAGTTCTGCAGGAACGCCTCGGTGGCGGCTACGTCGAGGGGGCGGGCGAACAGGAAGCCCTGTCCGCTGTCGCAGTTCTGATCCCTGAGCAGGGAGAGCTCGTGCTGCTGCTCGATGCCCTCGGCGAAGGTCTCGATCGAGAGGGCCTTGCCGAGCTGTACGAGCGTGTGGATCAGCGTCTCACCCTCCTGGTTGTGTCGCATCCCCGAGATGAACGACTGGTCGATCTTCAACGCGTCGACCGGGAACCGCTGGAGGTGGGCGAGGGACGAGTACCCGGTGCCGAAATCATCGATCGCGATGCGCACGCCCAGGTGCTTGACCTGGGTGAGCCGGCGAGCGGTTTCCTCGACGTTGCGCATGAGGGTCGTCTCGGTGATCTCGATCGTCAGCGCCCCCGGATCGAGGCCACTGCGGGCGAGAGCACCCTCGATGTCGGTGATGAACTGGTCGCTGTCGAGCTGGCGGCCGGAGACGTTGACGGCCATGCCGATCGGATAACCGGCCGCTCGCCACGCGGCGCCTTGCGCGCAGGCCTCGTCGAGAACCCACTTGCCGACGTCGGTGATCAGTCCTGTCTCCTCGAGCAGCGGGATGAAATCGTCGGGCTGGACGACGCCGCGCACCGGGTGCCTCCAGCGGATCAACGCCTCCACCCCCGTGGGGCTCATGTCGCTCAGGTCGATCGTGGGCTGATAGGCGAGGAAGAACTCGTCCTTGGCGAGCGCCTCGCGCAGATCCATCTCGAGCTCCATGCGGTTCTGGATTGTGTCCTGCATGCCGGTCTCGAACGCGACGTAGCGGTTCTTGCCGTCCCACTTGGCGCGATACATCGCGATGTCGGAGTTGCGCAGGAGCTCCTCGGCCGAAGCATGGTCCCCGACTGCGATCCCGATGCTCGCCGTCACGGTCAAGTGAGTTTTCTTATCCGTTCCGAGCTTGAACGGGTGCTTGAGCGCGCCGAGCAAACGCTCGGCGATCAGCCCGGGGCCGGCTGCCGGGGAGAGCTCCTCGGAGATCACGACGAACTCGTCACCGCCGAGGCGCCCCAGCGCGTCGGTGCCACGCACCACGCCGTCGAGGCGCCCGGCGACCGCTCGCAGGAGTTCGTCGCCGACGCCGTGACCGAGCGTGTCGTTGATCGACTTGAAGTTGTCGAGGTCGACGAACAGCGCCGCCACCGGCGTTTGGCTGCGAACCGAGCGCGCGAGCATCTGCTCGACGCGATCCAGGATCAACGTCCGGTTGGGGAGCCCGGTCAGCGCGTCGTGTGTCGCCAGGAACGCAAGCTCCTCCTCGCGTCGCTTGAGCTCTTCATCTGTTCGCCGGCGCTCGGTCTCAAAGCACTCGCACATCCGCACGAGGCTGAACTCGAGCGCCAACTGCAGGATGTTCAGGGCTTGCGAGAGCGCCTCGGAGGAGACGTCCAGTTGCGTGGCGCTCTCGCGCAGCACCTCAGCCATCGCGTCGCGCCAGCACAGGCAGCGCCTGGTCACCTCGTTCAGCGAGGCAGCGCGGTGGGCCGCGAGCTCGCCAAAGATCTGCCAGGTTTCCTGACCCGCTTCACGCACCACCTCGAGGCTCTCCCCTCCCATCCAGCGGGCCACCGCGATCGTGGAGTTCGTGCTGATGCGTTCGAAGCTGTCCTGGACCAGGGCGTCGAGCTCGTGGCCCGATCCCTTGGTTCGCGCGACCGTCATCTCGAGCACATCCGCGGCGCGCGTCTCAAGCACCTCGCCGAGACGACAGAGATCCTCCCCGGGCCACTCCACGGGAGCAACCGGCGGCGATGGGACTCGTATCTCGTTACTTCCCGAATTAGCGCGTTTAGTGCTCATCCTGAGTCACTAATCGGCGTTCGCCACCTATTCCATAAGATCGACTCCCTGTTGTAGACATTTGACATGCCTAAGGCCCGCTCTGGCGGGCTGGACTTTTGCGATCTCACGTGGAGCGGAGGGCGATAAGTTCAAGCTCGACGAGGCCCTCGATGCCGAGGCGCTGCTGCTGGGGCGCGTGACCTACGAGGGCTTTGCCGCGGCGTGGCCGTCGATGGAGGGCGAGTTCGCGGACAAGTTCAACAGCATGCCCAAGTACTTCGTCTCCTCGACTCTCCAGGAGCCCGCGTGGAAGGACTCAGCGGCTGTCGCCCTCGGGCGCAAAGGCGGCCTCAAGGGCGGAAGGGCGCGACCCGCGAAGATGACGCCTGAGGAGCGCTCCGAGCAGGCTAAGCATGCAGCGCGGGCTCGTTGGGCGGCTCGTAGGTCCTGAGGATGAAGCGCCCCAGGAGCGGCACGGCGAACGAATACTTGCCGAGTCGGTTCTTGTAGATCATGCCGCGCTCAGCGAGGCTGACGAGCATCTGATTTGCGTGGCTGGGCGAGAACGTCTTGGCGAGCAGCGTCCGACCCAACTCGACGAGTTCCTGGATCGTGAATTCCTCCTCCGAGTGATTGAGACTGGCGATCACCCAGAGCAGTTCCCGTTGCCGGTCGGTGATCTTTGCCCAGCGACCCGCGAAGAAGTCGGTGTCGAGCTTGCGCTGAATGGCGTCAACGGGCACCCCCATGCCGACGTCGTTGTTCGCATGCTGCTGGATGAAAACGTCGAACACCTCGCGACAGATGAACTGGATGAAGTAGGGGTAGCCACCGGACTCGTGGCAGATGGTGTCCACCGACTCCTGCTGAAATTTGATCGGGCATTCAGCAACCTCAATCGGCTTGAGGATGGCCTCTCGGCTCTCAGCCTCATCGAGCCTGCCCAGCGTCACCACGCGGAACATGCGCTCGGAGTAGGTCCGTGCGTCCACGAGCTTCGGAAACAGCGTCGGCAGGCCGGCCAGAACGAGCATGAACGGGATGCCCTTCTTCTGGATCGACTGGAAGACATCGAGAAGCACCGACAACGGAAACTGCTCCTTCTCGGCGTGGTCCGCGAGGTTCTGGGCCTCGTCATAAGCAAAGATCACCTTGTGCTGGCCGTGCTGGCGGAGATGGTGCCACGCGAATTCGAGCGTTGCCTTAATCTTGTCGGAAGTCAAGCCGGGAGTGCTTGTGTAGACGGACGCAAGGACCTCGTGGGATAGCGGTACGCGGCGCGGCGCGGTGGGCACGGTGAAGCCGGTCGGCTTGCCCTTCTGCGGCTCCTCGACCGTAATGGACGACGTTATCAACGCGAGGTCGGCCAGAATGCGCTGCGCGAGTGCAGTCTCGCTGATGCTCGCCGACTCTGACAGATCGGCCGTGGCCCACAGCCATCCCCCGCTCATCGCGCGTGGCTTGAACGTCTCCATGAGGACGGTCTTGCCAACACCACGGAGCCCAGTAAGGACCATGTTCTCCAAGATCTCGTCCTGTTCCAGGAGCCGATCGAACTCTGCGTACTCGCGCTGCCGGCCAGCAAGATGGGGCGGCATGTGCCCCGCGCCGGGTCGGTAGGGGTTCTTGAACTCGGTTTGGTTCATAGCATGTTAGCTCCTCTGCTAAATTAAGTCGCTGGGCTAAGTTTAGCACGGTCTGTGGACCAGCCCGAGAGCTGCCGAGAGGAGCTCGGTCGCTCCGTGCATGTCGGTAGCAACGAAATCCTGATCAGCCCTACCGAGCAGACTGTCTGAGAATCGATCGCGCTAGTGTCCAATCATGGGCGAGCGTACGCAGTACGCACCGGGGACTTTCAGCTGGACCGATTTGACGACGACCGACCAGGCCGCGGCGAAGGCGTTCTACGGCGACCTCTTCGGCTGGGAGGCCGAGGACATGCCCGTCGGCGAGGACGTCTACTACTCGATGCAGCGGGTGGACGGCAAGGATGTCGCCGCGATCTCACCGCAGCCACAGCAACAGCGCGATGCGGGCGTGCCGCCGATGTGGAACTCGTACATATCGGTGGATAACGTCGACGCGGTCGCTGACCGGGCGACGGAGCTCGGCGCGACGGTACATGCGCCGCCGTTCGATGTGATGGAGGCCGGCCGGATGGCGGTGATCCAGGACCCACAGGGCGCCCACTTCCTGCTCTGGCAGGCCAATCGCCACATCGGCGCGGCGCTCGTGAACGCGCCTGGCGCCCTCAGCTGGAACGAGCTCGCCTCGCCCGACCTCGATGGCTCGAAGGCGTTCTACTCGTCCCTGTTCGGCTGGAGCGTCGAGCCGTTCGAGGGCAGCCCACAGCCGTACCTGACGATCAAGAACGGCGAGAAGAACAACGGCGGCATCCGCGAGCTGGACCCTCAGGGCCCACCGCCCCACTGGCTCGTCTACTTTGCGATCGATGACATCGATGCGGGGATCGCCAAGGTCGTGCAGCTCGGTGGCGCCAAGCACGCGGGCCCGATCGACATCGGGATCGCAAAGATCGCCGTCGTCGCGGATCCGCAGGGCGCGATCTTCGCGCTCTACGCCGGTCAGCTCGAGCCCTAGACCCGCCTGTCTCATCGGCTGGTGATGCTGCCCACCACTCGCTACGCGCGCAGTGTGGGCAGCGAGCGGACGGCGCTACTCACATATGGCTTGGGCGGCTCGCTAAAGCGAGCTCAACATAACCCCGCGCTCGGCGCGGAAGGTCGCCAGTTCCTCGGCTTTCAAGCCCCGGGCGAACTCTTCTACCTTGTGTTTGGGCCCGGTCACGGTGAGGGCGGTTTGGGTTGTGAGCAGGTGGGGGTGCTA
>DATCBT010000060.1:0-20384 GCA_036511695.1 Solirubrobacteraceae bacterium
CCGCCGGCGGCGACCTCAGCGTGGGTGCGCACGATGTCATCGGGAGCGATCGCGGTGCTCATTACAGGCAAACGCTACCTCAGGCCTGGGCCGGTTGGCTGAGGCCGGGGGGCCGGGTGGGCGAGGCGGAGGCGGGTGGCAAGGCCGGGGGCCGGTGGGCGAGGCCGGGGGGCCGGGCGGGCGAGGCCGGGGCGGGTGGCAAGGCCGGGGGCCGGGTGGGCGAGGCCGGGGCGGGTGGCAAGGCCTGGGTCGATTGGGCGGCGATAGCGGTGGGCTGGGCGGCGATATCGGGTGTTTGCATGCAGGAGACCGGCGCGCGACACGAAATCGTAAGAACGACCGCAACCTCACCGCTGCGCCCGTGTCTTAAGCCACCATGCTCAAAAACAAGCTTCCCCTCCTCCCCGCCCTGATCTGCAGCCTCGCGCTCGGCGTCCTCGCCACGCCCGCGCCGGCCCTCGCCTCCCACGGCCAGGCCGTCTACTTCGAGGCGCCCAACGGGCTGCTCAACCCGGTCACCCGCCCCGCCACTTTCCTGCAGCTGCAGGCGCTCGGCGTGAAAGCCCTGCGCGTCGAGCTCAGCTGGTACGAAGTCGCGCCCGGCCAGACCAGCGCGACAAAGCCGAGCTTCGACGCGACCAACCCCGCTAGCTACAACTGGAGCGTGTACGACCCGGTGCTCGCCGAAGCCCAGAGGCTGCACTGGCGGCTGCTCCTGACCGTCACCTCGCCCGTGCCGAGGTGGGCGACGTCGAACCGCAAAGCCCCCTACATCACGCGGCCCGACGATCTTGACTTCCAGCAGTTCATGACCGCCGTCGCGCGCCACTTTGGCTCGCAGGTCTCGCTCTACTCGATCTGGAACGAGCCCAACCACCCGGCCTTCCTGCTGCCGCAGTTCAACAGCAACAACACGCCCGCCTCGCCCCGCATCTACCGCGGCCTCTACCAGGCCGGCTACGCAGGGTTGCAGGCCGCGGGGATCGCGCATCCGAAGGTGCTGATCGGCGAGACCGCGCCGTTCGGCTACGACAGCGTGAACGTGCGCAAGGAAGGAGCGAAGGCGCTGGTGCACGACGTCGCGCCGCTCGCCTTCCTGCGCGGCGTGCTCTGCTTGAACGCCCACTACAAGAAGTCCGGCTCCTGCGGCCGCTTGCAGGCCAGCGGCTATGCCCACCACGCCTACACGCTGCCCGCCGGGCCCTACTACAAGCCCTCCTCACACGGCAGTGAAGCCGACGACGTCACGATCGGCGTGCTCTCGCGCCTGACCCGTGCGCTCGATCTGGCCGCCCACGCGCACGCGATCACGGCGGGCCTGACGATCTACCTGACCGAGTTCGGGGTGCAGACCAACCCGCCGAACAGGCAGCTCGGCGTCTCCTTCGCCCAGCAGGCCCAGTTCGACGCGATCGATGAACACATCGCCTGGAGCAACCCGCGCGTCGCAGCGTTCTCGCAGTACCTCCTGAAGGACGACCCGATCGGCGGCGAACCCGGGGCGAGCGCGCGTGGCGGCTTCATCGGCTTCCAGAGCGGTCTCGAGACCGTCAGGGGCGCGCACAAGCCGCTCTATTCCGCCTGGCCGGTGCCGCTCACCGTCAGCAAGCGGGGCCACGGCTTCTCCCTCTGGGGCCTCGCCCGCTTGGCTACCGGCCCGACCAAGCTGACCGTGCTCGTGCGGCGCAAGGGCGCCAGGAGCTACCGGACGCTGAAGACGGTCAAAACCAACTCGCGCGGCTACTGGTCCTTCAACTCCTCCACCAAGGGCACCGCCTGGCGCGTGCGCTGGGTCAGCCCGGCCGGAGTGAAGTACGAGGGTCCGCCAATCGCCGCCTACTGACCGACGGATTGACTCGGCGTCGTCTCCCTACGATGGGAGGCGATGCCTGAGCTTCCCGAGGTCGAGATAACCGCGCGGTTGCTGGACTCGGCGCTGCGCGGGGCGGAGATCGAGTCCGCGGTGGCGCCGGGGATCAACGCGCTGAAGACGTTCGACCCGCCGCTTGAAACGCTCGCAGGGCGCACGGTGCTGGGTGTCGCGCGGCGCGGCAAGCATCTGGTGGTGAGGGTCGATGGAGGTGGGGGAGAGGGGCGGGATCGAGTCGGGATGGACCGAATCGATCTGGTGCTGCTGATCCACCTGATGTCGGCCGGCCGGTTGCAGCTGTATGACAAGCGCGCTGGTCCGCGCGACCGCACGTCGCGGCTGCTCTTGCGGATCGCAGACGGACGCGAGCTGCGCCTGCGCGAGTTCGGCTCCAAGCAGGCCGCCTGGGTCAAGCTGCTGCGCGGGGATGCGCTCGAGCGGGACCCGGCGCTCGCCACGCTTGGACCCGAAGCGTGGCCCGACCCGCCGGCGCTCGGCGCGGTGCTCGACGCGCCGCGACCCCTCCACACGCTCTTGCGCGACCAGCGCACGATCGCCGGTATCGGCCGCTCGTGGGTCGATGAGATCCTCTGGGAGGCACAGCTCTCGCCTTACAAGCGCGGCTCCGATCTCGACGCCGCGGAGCTGGAGGAGCTGAGGGAGGCGATCATCGGCACACTGGCGGGCGCGATCGCTCACTACGAGGACGTTCTCAAGCTGCCGATCCCCGACAAGCTGCCGATGCCCCTGCGGGTACACCGGCACGAGACCGAGCCGTGCCCGCGCTGCGGGACCACTCTCCTGGCAGTCCACTTCGAGAGCTACGTGATCGCATACTGTCCCACCTGTCAGACCGAAGGCCGGGTGCTCAAGGATCGCCGGCTGTCCAAGCTATTGAAGTAGAAAGGAACCCGATGATCGAGCAGGGACAAGTGGCGCCGGACTTCGAGCTGCCCGACCAGGACGGGCGGACCGTGAAGCTCTCGGATTTTCGCGGCCAACCGGTTGTCGTCTACTTTTATCCGAAGGCCGATACGCCAGGCTGTACAACGCAGGCATGTGGCGTGCGCGATCGTCGCGCGGACTACGCGAAGGTCGGCTCGGTCGTGCTCGGCATCTCGCCCGACCCGGTCAAGAAGGTGAAGAAATTTCACGAGAAGTACGACCTCGATTTCGCCCTGCTCGCCGACGAGGGCCACGTGGTGGCCGACACTTACGGCGTATGGGCGGAGAAGTCGATGTACGGGAAAACGTATTTCGGCAATGAGCGCACGACGTTCATCGTTGATCCCGGCGGGAAGGTCGCCACGGTCCTGCGCAAGGTCAAGCCGGCCGAGCACGACGCGCTGGTCCTGGCGGCGCTGGAGCAGGCAAGCCCGTCGGTCGCGTAGATCTCGTGCTCTGCAACGCGGGAGGCCCACCATCGGCGGGGGAGTCTCCGTACGCTTGAGGTCGTGTACGCACTCCTTGCGTCGGCCTCGGTCGGCCACAGCCTCAGCTCGTTCTTCGACGCGGTCGGCCAGTTCTTCTCCGACCTCGAGGCGGTGCGCTGGGGTGCCTTGGCGCTGGGGCTGGTCTTCTTCGGGCTGAACCTGACGCTGCGCTCGCGCGCGTTCTTCAACAGCCTGCGCGCCGCCTATCCCGCGGTCAGCTTTCGCTGGCGGCGCATCTGGGGGGCCTATTTCGCGGCCGTCGGCTTCAACAACGTGGTTCCCGCGCGCGGGGGCGACTTGATCAAGCTGTTCCTCGCGCGCTCCTCGATCCCGGGGTCCAGCTATCCGACCGTGGCGGCCGCGTTCTTCGTGGAGTCGGTCTTCGACATCACCGTCGGTGTGCTCGTGCTGATCTTCGCGTTCACGCAAGGGGTGTTCCCCAAGCCGCCGGACTTCTCCAAGCTGAACTCCTTTGACATCTCCTACCTCGCCGCGCACTTCCGCTTCACGCTCTTCCTGATCACCGCGCTCGCGATCCTCGCGCTGGTCTCCTTCGCACTGCTGTCCGTGCGTGCACGCGCGTTCTGGGCCCGCGTGCGCCAGGGCGTGACGATCCTCTCTGACCGACCCCGCTACCTGCGCGAGGTCGCCTCCCTGCAGGCGCTCGGCTGGCTGTGCCGCTTCGCCTCATTCTGGTTGCTGCTCGAAGCCTTCCGTGTCGGCGGCTCGGTCAGGAACGTGCTGCTCGTGTTCGCGGTCAACCAGGTGGCGGGCGCGGTGCCGTTCACGCCGGGCGGGGCCGGTGTGCAGCAGGCGCTGCTCGTGAAGGTCTTCTCGACCTCCGCTCCCACCGCTGTCGTGGCGGCCTACTCGGTCGGCCAGCAGCTCGCGATCGCCACGTTCACCGCGCTCATCGGCCTCGGGGCGGTGGTCTTCATCTTCCGCTTCCGCTCCTTCAAAGAGGTGCTCCACGCCGGGCGCGCCTCGCGCGACGCCGAGCGTGCGGCCGAGCGCGCCGGAGTACTGCTGGACGAGGACCCCCCGGACCCCCCACCGCCGGACGCGCGCCGTTCCCGCGGGCTGCGCCCGCGCTACTGAAGCCCCTCGCGCGCCTCGCGCACGAGCGTCACGGCCTCGGGGAACACCGTCGCCATCACCGTGCGGATCTGCTCGGCCTGGGCCTCGGCGTTGCCCTGCAGGTTGATGCGCTCCACGGCGGCGACCGTCATTTCGACCGCGAGCTTGATCGCGTTGTCCGCCCAGGCCAAGCTCTGCTGTCCCTGCATCTGCTGGGCGAACTCAACCAAGCGTCGCTGCAGCTCCTCGGGGTCGCCGAACATATCTCCCAGGCCACCACTCTCCATCTGCTCATCGTAGCGATCGCATCGCGACTTCTCCTGCGGTTGCCCATCCTTTTCCTCGGCGCTCGCCCGTCGTTCGCCCCTGGTTCCCTTGCGCCGTCCCATACTTCCTTGCGCCGGCCCATCCGGCCTATGCCTCTGACCCTCGCCCGCCTGCGAGCCCGCGTACACTGCCATGCCGATGCCCAGCGCAAGCGAGATCTCCGCATGGGTGGCCCGCGAGACCGAACGGCGCAGCCGCCTCAGCGTGCCGGCCTTCGCCGGTGGGGTGCTCTACCTGCTGAGCGGGATCATCATCAGCTCGACGCTCAAAGGCGCGCCCACCGTGGGCCTGCTGCAGGGCCTGGAACCTGCGCTTTCAGGTGTTGCCAACCCGGCCGTGAGCCCGCGCGCCGGCGAGGTCAGGTTCATCAGCCACCACACCTTCGCTCTGATCACCGGCAGCACGATTGCCGCGATCGCGATCATCGCGCTCACGCTGGTCCTGGTGCTGCTCGTCGACGCGACGCGCTTTCGCCGGCCCGCGACCTCTGCGCGGATCCGTCCGCTGGTCATCTTCGGCGGGTCGGCGGTGGCGCTGGTCAGCATCGGCCACCAGATTGTCAGCGCGATCGCCACCCACCACTTCGCGGTGGGCCACGACTTCTCCAACCACGCGGTCGATCTCGCCCTCACAAAGGGCACCGCGAACACGATCAGCGACTACCTCGATCTGCTCGCCGGGCTCGCGCTCGCGGCGGGGATGATCGCGGCGATGGTGGGGGCCATGCGCGTCGGCCTGCTCACCCGCTGGATGGGGGTGATCGGCATCCTCACGGGCGTGTTGATTTTGCTGCCGATCGGAGGAGCGACGCTCGAGCTCGTGCCCTCCTTCTGGCTTGTGGCGATGGGCCTGCTCTATGCCGGGCGCTGGCCGAACGGCGAGCCGCCGGCCTGGCCCACGGGCGAGGCTCGCCCATGGCCCTCCCAGGCAGATCTCCGCGCCTCGAGACGGGCGGGTGCGGGCAAGGTGCTCACGACGACGGGAGCGGATGTCGCGCCCGCGCCCGCGCAGCCTGGCGCGAACGGCTCTTCGCGCAAGCGCCGGCGCAAGCGCGGCGCGCGCGGATGATTGACTTTCCTCCTAGCCGGGAATAACCAAGGGGTAAGCATCGTCTATGCCACCGGGCATAGGGTGGCGTGAGGAGGAGTTCCCATGGAGGCAGCAACAATTCGGCGTCAGGATGCGGCGCGGGATCAAGATCCGACGCAGGGCGAAACCGCGCGCGCCGGGTGGACTCCGGCGGATCCCGGCCCGCTTGGCCTGGGGGCGTTCGCCATGACAACGTTCGTGCTGTCGATGTTCAACTCGAACCTCGTCGATGCCAAGGGCCTGCCGGTCGTGCTGGGGCTCGCTCTTGCCTATGGCGGGATCGTGCAGTTACTCGCGGGGATGTGGGAGTTTCGCACCGGAAACACGTTCGGTGCGGTCGCATTCTGCTCCTTTGGCGCCTTCTGGATCTCGTTCTGGGCGCTCGAGGTGTTCTACGCCAAGGGGATCACCGGCAACGTCGGCCATGCGGTCGGTGTATACCTGTGGGCGTGGGCGATCTTCACCGCGTACATGACGGTCGCGGCGCTGCGGACCAGCGTGGCGGTGCTGGTGGTGTTCGCGCTGCTGACGGTCACGTTCATCCTGCTGGCGATCGGCGCCTCGGGCGCGCATGAAACGATCACGCACTGGGGTGGCTACCTCGGCCTGGCGACCGCTGCGGCGGCCTGGTATGCGTCGTTTGCCGCTGTGACAAACTCGACCTTCGGGAGGGTCGTCCTGCCGCTTGTGCCCTTGAAAAGACCGTAGATAGAGAAAGGTGGAGCGTCGATGGCGACTGAACATGAGCCGGTCACGGGCGAGGCGCTCGATCGCGAGCTCGCCGGGTTACTCGATGTCGAGAGCTTCGACCCCCCGGCTGAGTTTCGCGAGCGCGCGCTGCTGAACGACCCGGCGGTCTATGAGCGGGCGGCGCGCGATCCCCAGGCCTGGTGGGTCGAGCAGGCCGAGCAGCTGGACTGGTTTGAGAAGTGGGACACCGTGCTCGACGACTCCAACCCGCCCTTCTACAAGTGGTTCACCGGCGGCAAGCTCAACGTCTCCCAAAACTGCCTCGACCGGCACGTCGAGGCGGGGCGGGGTGGGCGCGTGGCGTTTCACTGGCGCGGTGAGGACGGCTCCGAGCGCGACATCACCTATGCCGAGCTGCTCGCCGAGGTCAAGCGCTTCGCCAGCGCCTTGAAGGACCTCGGCGTGCGGCCGGGAGATGTGGTGGGGATCTACCTGCCGATGATCCCCGAGGTCGTCGTCTCGATGCTCGCCTGCGCGCGCATCGGCGCCCCGCACAACGTCGTCTTCGGCGGTTTCTCGGCCGAGGCCGTGCGCGAGCGGATGGAGTTCTCTCGGGCGAAGGTCCTGATCACCGCCGACGGCGCCTCGCGCAAGGGCAAGCTGGCCGCGGTCAAGGATCGTGTGGACGAGGTGATGGGAGATCTCGCGACGCTCGAGAAGATCGTCGTCGTCAACAGCAAGGACGTGCCCTGCCATATGCAGGAGGGGCGCGACGTCTTCTACGACGAGATCTGCGCGGTCGCGGATCCGGAGTGCCCGGCCGAGCCGCTGGACGCCGAGCACCCGCTCTACATCCTCTACACCTCCGGCTCGACCGCCAAGCCGAAGGGCATCCTGCACACGACCGGCGGCTATTTGACGGGCGTTTCCGCCACCCACCGCTACGTGTTCGACCTCAAGCCTGAGGAGGACGTGTACTGGTGCGCGGCCGACGTCGGCTGGGTCACCGGGCACTCCTACATCGTCTATGGGCCGCTCTGCAACGGTGCGATCTCGGTGATGTGGGAGGGCGCGCCGGACTATCCCAACAAGGGGATCTGGTGGGAGATCATCGAGCGCTACGGCGTCACGATCCTCTACTGCGCGCCGACCGCGATCCGCGCCTGCATCAAGTGGGGCGCGCAGTGGCCGGGCGAGCACGACCTGTCATCGCTGCGGCTGCTCGGCACGGTCGGCGAGCCGATCAACCCGAAGGCGTGGCTCTGGTACCACAAGGTGATCGGGGGCGAACGCTGCCCGATCGTTGACACCTGGTGGCAGACCGAGACCGGCGCGATCATGATCACCCCGCTGCCCGGCATCACCGCCACCAAGCCCGGCTCGGCCACCCACCCGTTCCCGGGAGTCGCGGCCGAGGTGCGCGACGAGTCCACCGGCGAGCCGATCGAGGAGGGCCAGGGCCTGCTCGTGCTCACCCGCCCGTGGCCGTCGATGCTGCGCACCCTCTACAAGGAGGACGACCGCTTCATCGAGACCTACTTCTCGCGCTTTGGCAACGGGACCTACCTCGTGGGCGACGCCGCGCGGCGCGACAAGGACGGCTACCTGTGGGTGATCGGCCGCATCGACGACGTGGTCAACGTCTCCGGTCATCGGCTCTCGACCGCCGAGGTCGAGTCGGCGATCGTCGCCCATACCGACGTGGCCGAGGCGGCCGTGATCGGCCAGCATGACGAGGACACAGGCCAGGCGATCGTCGCGTTCGTCACCCTCCAGGGTGACCTCGAGGGCGACGAGAGCACCGTCGAGGGGATACGGGAAACGGTCGCTACGCGGATCGGCAAGTTCGCGCGGCCGAAGCGCATCATCTGGGCCGACGATCTGCCGAAGACGCGCTCGGGCAAGATCATGCGCCGGCTGCTGCGCGACATCGCCGAGGGCCGGGCCCTCGGCGACGTCACCACGCTGCGCGACCCGGAAGTCATGGCCCAGCTCGAGGGGCGCGTGAAGGAGTTGCAGGCGACCGAGGACTGAGCCGGTCGGCAGCGCGCCGCTCAGCGGTCGTCCTAGACCTTTTTGTGCTCGGGGGTCCAAGAACCATCGTCCTGACGGACGAAGTCCTGGAAGATCGCGGGGGCCTCGGCCTGCATGATGCGGGCGACCTTGTCGAACAGCAGGCGCAGCTCCTCCTCGGCGCCCTCGGCCGTGCGCATCTCGATCACGTGGCGCAGCGTGCGCGCGTTGGCGGTCCACACGATGTCGGTGGAGAGGCCGATCGGCGCGAGGCGGCGCAGCGCCGAGGTGACCTCCTTCTTGATGTGGAAGGGCACGCCGTCCTCGTCGATCCCGAGCTCTTTCGCCGCGCTGATCTGGAACTCCTCGAGTTGCTCGACGATCGATAGCACCTGCTCGCGCACGGGCTCCAAGGCGGGCGGCACGCGAAAGCCGATATCGGCGAGGCGCACGTAGCGCAGGCTCTCCTGGCTGAAGGCCGAGCCGGCGCGATGCCTTACAAGCTCGTGCGTCAATACGCGGCTCACGTTGCGCAGCGCGAACGAATAGTTGGCGTGCTCCAGCACGCTCCCGTGCCCGCTGCGCAGGATGTTCGCGAAGTACTCGCGCCGGTCGGTGCGGATCTTCGAGACGTTCGGGTTCAGGCCGGGCTCCCAGCTGCGATAGCAGGCACGCCCGCCGAACTCGAGCAGCAGTTCACCATGACTGGGTTGTCCGCCCGCCCCACCTTCCTCTTCGCCCAGGCGCAGGTCGAGCCACGACTCCCCGCCGACGGCCTGGAGGTAGGCGCGCATCCCCTCGACATCGATCGACGGGCGGGCGATCAGGAAGACTTGCGGGGTCGTCTCGTGCATCGGGCGGACGATGCTACATACCACGCCGGGCGTCGCATATCGCAACGGCGCATCGGGTAGCCTCCAAGCCATACATGGCAACGGTCGGGGAGACAGCTGCAGCGATGGCGCCACCCGGAGCGCCGGTCGCGGCGCGCGCGCTGAGGAGGCGCTACGGAGAGGGCGGCACCGCCGTGGATGCGCTGCGCGGTGTGGACGTCGACGTGCGCTCGGGAGAACTCGTCGCCGTGATGGGGCCGTCGGGCTCGGGTAAGTCGACGCTGATGCACCTGCTGGCGGGCCTGGACCAGCCGACGTCGGGCACGGTCACGATCGCCGGCACGGAGCTCGGCGCGCTCGGCGACGGCGCGCTGACGCGGCTGCGCCGCGAGCACATCGGCTTCATCTTCCAGTTCTTCAACCTGCTGCCGATGCTCGACGCACAGGAGAACATCCTGCTGCCGCTTTCGATCGCCGGTGAGCGCCCGGATCGGGCGTGGCTCGACGAGCTCGTCGCGAAGGTCGGCCTGGAGAAGCGCCGCGGCCACCGCCCGGCCGAGCTCTCCGGGGGCGAGCAGCAGCGCGTGGCGATCGCCCGCGCGCTGGTCACGCGGCCGACGATCCTGCTCGCCGACGAGCCGACGGGCAACCTCGATTCCAAAACCGGCGGGGAGATCCTCGAGCTGATGCGCGCCTCGGTCGACGCCTTCGGCCAGACGACAGTGATGGTGACCCACGACCCGCGCGCCGCCGCGATCGCCGATCGCATCCTGTTCATCGCCGACGGGCTGATCGTGAAGGAGCTCACCGGCGCGAGCGCCGCCGAGGTGCTGGCCGTGATGGGCGAACTGTCGGCGTGACCGTGGTGATGGGCGGTCTCTCCACGTGATAGCGGTCGCGCTCAAAGGCCTCGCGCGGCGCAAGCTCCGCGCGGCGCTGACCGCCCTGGCGATCGTGCTCGGCGTGGCGATGATCAGCGGCACCTACATCCTCACCGACACGATCAAATCCGCGTTCGGGACGGTGTTCACGCAGGTCTACAAGCACACCGACGTCGTCGTCACCGGCAAGAGCGCGATCGGCGGCGACGAACAGGGCGGCGGCGGCGCGAGGACGACGCCCTCCATCCCGGAATCGCTGCTCGCGACCGTGCGCGGGCTCCCCGGGGTGCAGGAAGCGCAGGGCGGTATCGCTGACACGGCCCAGCTGGTGGGGCGCGACGGCAAGGTGATATCGAGCGGCGGCGCTCCGAGTCTCGCGTTCAGCGTGTACGCGCACGGCAACCAGCGCTTCAACCCGCTGGCGCTCGTCGCCGGCACGTGGCCGTCGGGACCCGGCGAAGTGGCGATCGACGCGAACACGGCCGAAACCAAGCACTACGCCGCGGGCCAGGCGATCGGCGTGATCGCGCGCGGCGCCAAGCAGCGCATGCGGATCGCGGGCATCGCCAAGATCGGCGGCGTGTCCTCGCTGGGTGGCGCCACGATGGCGATCTTCGAATTCTCCGTCGCCCAGCGGCTATTCGGCAAGGTGGGCAAGCTCGACTCGATCTCGATCGCGGACAGGCCCGGATACACGCCGGCGCGGGTCGTGCGCGAAGTCCGCGCGATCCTGCCGGCGAGCACGCAGGCGCGCACGGGCGAAGCTGAAGCCGAACACGCGACGAGCAACACGAACGGGTTCCTCAACATCATCCAGGACTTCCTGCTTGCGTTCGCCGGCGTCGCGCTGTTCGTCGGCGCGTTCGTGATCGCGAACACGCTCTCGATCACCATCGCTCAGCGCACGCGCGAACTGGCGACGCTGCGCACGCTCGGGGCGACTCGTCGCCAGGTGCTGCGCTCGGTGCTGCTCGAAGCCCTCGTGATCGGGCTGCTCGCATCGGTGGTCGGGTTGTTCCTCGGCCTGGGCCTCGCCAAGGGACTGAACTCGCTGTTCGTCTCCTTCGGCATCGACCTGCCGCAGGCGAGCACGATCTTCGCGACGCGCACGATCGTCGTCTCGCTCGCCGTCGGCGTGCTGATCACGGCGCTCGCGGCGCTGCGCCCGGCGTTGCGCGCCACGCACGTGCAGCCGATCGCCGCGGTGCGCGAGGGCGCCCTGCTGCCGCCGTCGCGGTTCGCGCGCTTCGGCACCCCCGCCGCGCTTTTGACGATCGTCGTAGCGGTCGCGCTGATGCTGGTCGGCCTGTTCGTCGGCGGGCTCTCGACGGGATCGCGGCTGCTCGCGATCGGCCTCGGCGCGGCGGGCCTGTTCGTGGGCGTGGCGATGCTCGCGAAGGTGCTCGTGCCCCCGCTGGCCTCCGTGCTCGGCTGGCCCGCGACGAGGATCGGCGGCGCCGCCGGCAAGCTCGCGCGCGCGAACGCGATGCGCAACCCCACGCGGACCGCCTCGACTGCTTCGGCGCTGATGATCGGCCTCGCGCTCGTGACGCTTGTCTCGGTGCTGGCGACCGGGCTGAAGGCGACGTTCGAGAGCTCCGTGAATCAGATCTTCAAGGCGGACTACGCGCTCACGGCCACCAACAACTTCTCGCCCGTGTCGATCGCCTCGGCGCAGACGCTGCGCGGCGTGCCCGGGGTGCGGGTGGTCTCCGGCGTGCGCGCCGGACAGGGCCGGGCGTTCGGCGGCAAAATCAACGTCAGCGGCGTCTCGGGAGACATCGGCAGGGTGATCGACGTTAAGTGGCAACAGGGATCGTCCACCGTGCCGGCTGAACTGGGTCGGAGTGGAGCGTTCGTCTCCAAGGACTACGCCAAAGAACTGCACCTGCACGTCTCCTCGCCGATCGCCGTAGAGACGCCCGCCGGGCGCGTCATGCATCTCGACCTACGCGGCATCTACGCACCCCCCAAGGGCGGCTCGCCGTACGGGGACGTCACCATTTCCACGCAGCGCTTCGACGCCGAATACGAAAACCCGCAGAACGTCTACACGTTCGTGGACGTCGCCGGCGGCGTCACGCCCGCGAACACGCTCAGGCTGCAGCGCGCGCTCGCGGGCTTCCCGGACGCGAAGATCCAGACCGAGAGCCAGTTCAAGTCAAGCCAGGAGCAGGGGATCGACACGCTGCTGAACCTGCTGTACGTGCTGCTCTCGCTGTCGATCATCATCAGCCTGTTCGGGATCGTCAACACGCTCGTGCTGACCGTCTTCGAGCGCACGCGCGAGCTCGGCATGTTGCGCGCTGTCGGCATGAGCCGCCGCCAGCTGCGCCGGATGATCCGTCACGAGAGCATCGTCACCGCCCTGATCGGCGCCGCGCTCGGGATCCCCGTCGGGATCGTGCTCGCGATCATGGTCGGGCAGGCGATCGAATACCCCACGTTCACGATTCCCGTGGGCACGCTCGTCGTGTTCGTGATCGCCGCGATTCTCGCCGGCATCCTCGCCGCGATCTTCCCCGCCCGGCGCGCCGCCCGCCTGAACGTGCTGGAGGCGCTGCAGTACGAGTAGGGGCGGCCGTGGCGGATAAGCTGCCGTGAGCATGGCCGCGACGACTACCGACCCTGAGCTGGAGCAGACCGCCTGGGACCTCGAGCCGCTCGTCGACGGCGAGGGCGAGGGGGGCGTCGAGAGCCGACTGAACGACGCGCTCGCGCGCGCGCAGGCGTTTGCCGAGCGCTATTCCGGCAAGCTCGGCGAGTTCGACAGCGCGGGCCTGGCCGAGGCGATGGCGGCGCTGGCCGTGATCTACGAGCTGCTCGGCCGCGCCGGCTCCTACGCGGCGCTGCGCTTCTCCGCTGACACGGCGGCTCCCGCCAACGGGGCGCTGTTGCAGAAGGTGCAGGAGCGCGAGACGCAGATCGCAACCACGCTCCTGTTCTTCGAGCTGGAGTGGGCGGCGCTGAGCGACGAGCGCGCTGAGGCGCTGCTGGCCGGAGAGGGCCTTGACTTCTGCCGTCACCACCTGCGCAGTGTGCGCCGCTATCGCGAGCACCTGCTCTCGGAGCCCGAGGAGAAGATCCTCGCCGAGAAGGATCTCACGGGCGCGAGCGCCTGGTCGCGTCTGTTCGAAGAGCTGACCTCGGCGATCGAGGTCACCCTCCCGGGTATACCCAGAGGGCACACGGCGGGAGAGGATTCGCGGTCCGAGGGTGCGGGCAAGCCTCCGTCCGAGGGTGCGGGCGAGCCGCCGCGGGCCGCGGAGACCGTCGCGCTCGATGTCGCCTTGAGCAACCTGATGTCGGGCGACCGTGATCTGCGTCGCAGCACTGCCGCGGCGGTGACCGCGGCGCTGCAGCCGGGGCTGCGCACGCGGGCGTTCCTGTTCAACACGCTCCTCGCCGACAAGGCGACCGACGACCGCCTGCGTCGCTACCCCGGCTGGCTGGCGGCGCGCAACCTCTCAAACGAGGCCTCGGACGAGTCGGTTCAGGCGCTGATCGAGGCGGTCCGCGGGCGCTATGAGATCGCGCGGCGCTGGTATCGGCTGAAGGCCCGCCTGCTCGGGGTCGAGAAGTTGGCCGACTACGACCGGATGGCGGCTGTCACCGAAGACGAGGTCAGCTTCTCCTTCGCCCAGGGACGCGAGATCGTGCTCGACTGCTACTCGTCCTTCTCACCCGAGCTCGGCGCGCTGGCCAAACGCTTCTTCGACGAGCGCTGGATCGATGGGCCGGTGCGACCGGCCAAGCGCGGCGGCGCCTTCTGCGCGTCGGGTGTCCCCTCCGGACACCCCTACGTGCTGCTCAACTACACCGCCCGCCGGCGCGACGTGCTCACGCTCGCGCACGAGCTCGGCCACGGCGTCCACTTCGCGCTCGCCGCCAAGCAGGGCGTCTTTCACCAGAGCACGCCTTTGACGCTCGCCGAGACCGCTTCCGTGTTCGCCGAGACCGTCGTCTTCGGGCGGCTGCTCGGCGAGGATTCGACTCCTGCCTCGCGCCTGGCGCTGCTCGCGGAGAACCTCGAGGACACGATCGCCACGGTCTTCCGCCAGGTCGCGATGAACCGCTTCGAGGACCTCGTCCACACCACGCGGCGCGAGCAGGGCGAGCTGTCGGTAGAGCGCTTCGGCGATCTCTGGGCCGAGAGCCAGGGTGAGCTGCTCGGCGACTCGGTCGAGATCACCGACGGCTACCGCTCCTGGTGGTCCTACGTGCCGCACTTCATCGGCTCGCCCGGCTACGTCTACGCCTACGCCTACGGCCAACTGCTCGCGCTATCGGTCTACCAGCGCTACGAGCAGCAGGGGCCCGAGCTCGTGCCCCGCTACCTGGAGATGCTCGCCGCCGGCGGCTCGCGCAGCCCCGAGGAGCTGGGCCAGATCGTCGGCATCGACCTGGCCGACCCGGGCTTCTGGGAGGCCGGGCTGGATCTGGTCGAGCGCCAGCTGCAGGAGGCCGAAGCGGCGGCCGAGGCCTCAGGAAGGCTATAGCTCAGAACAGCCCCCCGCGCGCAGTGACTGTTACCCGGCGCTGCGTGTCTGGGCCTGCTTGCACAGCTCGGGCAGGCTGATCGCCTGCACCGCCGGTGTCAGGTGGTAGCTCTCGGCACCGGGGTAGACGACGAGTGCGCGCTGTGGTGCCAGGTCGGCGAGCGCGGAGTGGAAGCCGCGCTCCGGTGTGGGCGTGAGGCTGCGCTTGATCTCCACCGCCCACTCCTCGCCGCCGGGCCAGGCAAGGACGAGGTCGACCTCTGCGCCATGGCTGGTGCGGTAAAAGCTCCCCTGTACTTGATGCCCGCCCGCCGCCAGTAGATTCTCGATCGCCATGCCCTCCCAGCTCGGTCCGACGATGGGGTGTCCGAGCACCGCCTCCTTGTCGGCTAGCCCGAGCAGGGCGTGTATCAGGCCGCTATCGCGTACGTATACCTTCGGGGAGCGCACCAGCCGCTTGCCGGCGTTCGGCAATCGGGGCGCGAGACGTCGCACGAGCAGAAGATCGACCATCAGATCGAGATAGTGGGCGATGGTGCTCCCGCTCACACCGAGTCCGCGTGCGAGCTGCGCGGCGTTGAGCAGCCCACCTTGATGGTGCGCGAACATCGTCCACAACCGTCGCAGCGTCTCAGCCGGAATCCGCGGGCCCAGCTGTGGAATATCGCGCTCCAGGTATGTGCGGATGAAGTCCTGGCGCCATCGCAGGCTGATCGCGTCATTCGCCGCGAGGAAGCTGTCCGGGAAGCCGCCTCGCACCCACAGCTGGTCCAGCTGCTCCGCGCCGACCTCGGTGACGTCGAACGGGGCGAGCTCAATGAATGCGATCCTCCCCGCCAGGCTCTCGCCCGACTGGGCCAGCAGGTCGATCGCGGCGGAGCCCAGCAGGAGGAACCGGCCGGACCCGGAGCCTTCGCGCCTTGCCTGGTCGATCACACCGCGCAGCACTTCGAACAGGCCGGGTGCGCGCTGGATCTCATCGAGAATGATGAGCTCCTGTGCATGGTCGGCGAAGTAGAGCTCAGGCTCAGCCAGGCGAGCCCGGTCCGCGGCGGACTCCAGGTCCAGGTAGACCGATGGCCGCCCCTCGGCGATCGTGAGGGCAAGCGTGGTCTTGCCGGACTGCCGTGGGCCGAGGAGGGCAACGGCCGGCGTCTGGTCCAGCAGCGCGGTGACTTCAGAAGCTACCCGTCTCTCTACCATCCGTGCAATTATAAACCGTAGCTAGAGATTTGCACGGACTTATCCGTTTAGAACAGCCCACCGAGCGCGCCGCCCGCGTGGCTCACGAGGTCGAACAGCGGCTGGGGGATGATGCCGAAGAAGAGCGTCGCCGCCGCGGCGAGGATCGCGACGAAGAGGACCTCCGGCTGCGGGCGCTCGAGCGCGTCGGACTCGGGGGAGCCACCGGCCAGCACGGGCAGGGCGCCCTTGACGAGTGGCGCCGAGGCCCTCTCCGGCGCGGGGCGCATCCAGATCGCCGCGATCACCGGCAGGTAGTAGCCGAGCGAGATCATCGAGCCGATCACGATCGCCACGCCCAGCCAGGTGTAGCCGCCCGAGACGGCCGCGTCGATCAGGTAGAACTTGCCGATGAACCCGGCCGTCGCGGGGATGCCGGCGAGCCCGAGCAGCGAGATCGTCATCGGCCACGCCAGCCACGGTCGCTCGCGGCCCAGGCCGGCGACCGCCTCGACCGAGTCGCCCAGATCGGTTTCGCGCTCGCGCGCGACGATCACCGCGAAGGAGGCCATGTTCATCGCCACGTACACCGCCAGGTAGAAGACCGTCGCCTGTACGCCCAATTTGCTCGCGACGAGGACCCCGGCGAGCATGTATCCGGCCTGCGCCACCGAGGAGTACGCGAGCATCCGCTTCAGCGAGGACTGTCCGAGTGCGCCGACGTTGCCGACGATGATTGTGATCGCCGCCAGCGCCGCCACCGCCGGTCCCCAGCTGCTCTGCGCGCCGATCAGCGCGACGTCAAACAGCCGCAGGAACACGCCCAGCGCGGCGACCTTCGTGGCCACCGCCATGAACGCCGTCACCGGCGTCGGCGCGCCCTCGTACACGTCGGGAGTCCACTGGTGGAAGGGGGCGACAGAGGCCTTGAAGCAGAGGCCCGCGACGCACAGCGCGATCCCCGTCAGCGTCAGGGGGTCGGTCGCGAGGCTGCCCTTCGAGAGCGCGGCGGCGATCGCGGTGAAGTCGGTCGCGCCGGTCGCGCCGTAGATCAGCGCCAGGCCATACAGCAGCGTGGCCGAGCCGACCGAGCCGATGATCAGGTACTTCAGCCCCGACTCCAGCGAGCGCTCCCGCCTCATTTCGCTCGCGCAGAGCACGTACAGGGGAATCGAGAGGAGCTCCAGGCCGAGGAATACGAGCACCGTGTTCTGGGCCGAGGCTAGTAGCGACATGCCGCCGATCGAGGTCAGCAGCAACGCGTGAAACTCGCCGTGGGCAGCTTCGCGTGTCGCCGGTGAGCGCCACGCGAGCAGCACCGTGCATGCGCCGCCGGCGATCAGGATCAGGTTGAGGACGAGCGACAGGTCGTCGATCCGCAGCGCGCCGGCGACGATCGACTTCTGCGCGTTCCACTGCCAGATCGTCAGGCCCAGCGCGGCGCCGAGCGCCACCAGGGTGAGCGCGGGCACGGCCTGCTCGCGCGCCTCCTTGCGGCCGAGCAGCCCGACGAGCAGCACGACCACGGCGCCGCCGAGCAGCGCGATCAGCGGCGACAGGCCGGCGAAGTCGACGTGCGGGCCTTGCAGGTGGGCGGTGGCGAGCGTGTTCAGTGTCATGGCGGTCACGGTCTTCCCTTGGGCACGGCGACGCAGGGTGCGCCGGCTTCCAGCAACGTCGTGTCGGGCAGGCATCGATCCGATTGGACGCTCGCGACGCCGAGCGATGGCGCGCTGAGAAGCTGGGCGGTGGCGACCGACTGCTTGACCGAGCGTTCGCTGCGTTGCAGCGCGAACTGGGGATAGAGCGCGAGGAACACGATCACCGCGATCAGCGGCACCAGCACCAAGCCGTCGCGCAGGGTGATGTCGCGGGACTCGACCTTTGGCCCGACCCGGTTGTGCATCGCGCGGATGAACAGACGCAGCGCGTAGACGCTCGCCATGACGACGCCGCTGAAGGCGATCACCGCGATCGCGAGCTTGGCTTTGAAGACGCCCAGCAGGATCAGAAACTCGCCCACGAAGTTGCTCGAGCCGGGGATCGCGAGCGTGGCGAGCGCGACGATCAAAAACAGCGAGGCGAGCACCGGTGCGCGGAAGGCGATGCCGCCCATCTCGCGCACGTCCTCCGAGCCGCCGGCGCGCTTTGACAGCAGCAGGATGATGAAGAACAGCGGCGCCACGACGAGCCCGTGGTTGAGCATCTGCAGCAGCGCGCCCTGGGCGCCCTGGGGGTTCAGCGCGAAGATCCCGAGCGTGATGAACCCGAGCTGCGCGACCGAGGAGTACCCCGCGATCAGGCGCACGTCGGTCTGCGAGAAGGCGAGCACCGAGCCATAGATGATCGAGGCGAGCGCGATCAGCAGCATCAGCACCTGGAAGTGCGCCGCCGCTTGCGGGTAGAGCGGTAGGACGATCGCCAGGAAGCCGTACGCCCCGACCTTGGAGAGCACGCCGGAGAAGACCATCAGCACCTCGATCGGCATCGCCCTATATCCATCCGGCATCCAGCCGTGCAGCGGGAACGCGGGCATCTTCACGAGGAACGCGGCGGCGAAGAACAGGAAGATCCACTCCTGTGAGCCCCTGCTCAGGGGCAATGCCTGCAGCGAGGAGAGCACGAACGTGATGTGACCGCCGCCCTGCTGGGAGGCGAGCACGCCGGTGGCGATCGCGGCGGCGAGCATCAACAGCGAGCCGGTGAGCGTGTAGATCACGAGCTTGACCGTCGCTTTCACGCGGTCGGGCCCGGTGCCCCACCCGCCGACCAGGAAGTAGAAGGGGATCAGCATCAGGTCGAAGAACGCGACGAACAGCGCCAGATCCTGGGCGAGGAAGGCGCCGAGCACGGCTGACTCGGCGAGCATGAAGTGGAAGTAGAAGAGCTTCGGGCGTTCCCACGAGCGGAGGTTGGCGGCGAGCGTAGCGGCGGCGAACAGCAGCGTGGTGAGGCCCACGAGGAACACGTTCAGGCCGCTCACGCCGAGCTTGTAGTGGATGCCCAGCGTCGAGATCCAGACGACGTCGGTCACGTGCTGCAGGCCGGCGCCGGCGCTGTGGAAGTCGGCGATGTAGCCGATCGCGAGCCCCAGCGCAGCAACCGACCCGGCAAGTGCCAGCGCGCTCGGGATACGGAGGAGACGCGCGGGGACGAGTGCGCCCAGCACGCCGCACAGCGCGGGCAGCCAGATCAGGATTGAGAGAGGTGGCATCTGCTCAGGTCGTCCGCGGGATCAGGCCTGTAAGAGGAAGTAGAAGCCGACGCCCGCCACACCGAGCACGAGCAGCGCGGCGTAGTAGCGCAGGAAGCCGTTCTGCACGGCGCGCACCGCGGCCGATCCTGCCCGCACGAGCCCGGTCGTACCGCCGATCAGCGTGTCCTGCACGAACACCTGCTCGAAGGTGTTCATCGCGAAGCGCCCCGTTGCGGCCGCCGGGCGCACGACGGCGAGGTCAATCAGCTCGTCGAAGTACCACTTGTTCACGAGCAGCTCATACACGGGCTTCATTCGAGCTTGGATCGCGGCCGACGTCCCCGGCTTGGCGACCCAGATGCGGTAGGCGATCGCGATCCCCGCGAGCCCCAGCACGGTGCCGAGCACCATCCCGAAGATCAAGAGGCCATCCTTGGTGTGTGGTTCGTAGAGCGGCGAGCCGGCGAAGGTCGGGCGCAGGAAGTTGACGATCACATCGTCAACCCCGGGGACCTGGACGAGGCCGGCGCCCACCGCGCCGATCGCCAGCACGGTCATCGCGACCTTCATCGGCATGGCGCGCTCGGCGATCGTGTGGTGCGGGCCGGGGAAGCCGACGTCGGTGTCCTCGACCTCGCCGTTCGCCGGATTCGTCGGGACCTCCGCGTGGTGCAGATGACCGCCTTCGAGCTCGCGCGCCTCGGCGACCGGCTCGCCGTAGAAGGCCCTGAAGATCATCCGGAAGGTGTAGATCGCCGTCAGGAACGCGCCGAGGTAGCCGGCCACGTAGAGCGCCCAGTGCCAGCCGCCGCGCTCGGCCGTGACGAGCAGGATGTCGTCCTTGGAGAAGAACCCGGAGAACGGCGGGATGCCGGACAAAGCCAGGCCGCCGATGACGAAGCAGGCGAACGTGAACGGCAGCGCCTTGCGAAAGCCGCCCATTTTCTCCAGCGACTGCTCGCCGCCCATCGCGCCGATGATCGAGCCGGCGCCCATGAACAGCAGCGCCTTGAAGAACGCATGGGTCATCAGGTGGAACATCCCGGCCGCGTAGGCGCCGACGGAGACGCCCATGATCATGTAGCCGATCTGGGACATCGTCGAGTAGGCGATCACGCGCTTGATGTCCGTCTGCGTCAGCGCGATCGTGCCGGCGATCAAGAGTGTCGCGGCGCCGATCACGGCGCCCGTGTCCTGCGCGGCGGGGGCCAGTTCGAAGAGCACGTGCATGCGCGCGATCAGGTAGACGCCGGCGGTGACCATCGTCGCGGCGTGGATCAGCGCGCTGACGGGG
>DATCBT010000061.1:0-40638 GCA_036511695.1 Solirubrobacteraceae bacterium
CGTCGCACAGCTGCGCGACGAGCCAATCCTGGAAGTCGTGCTCGCCCTTGGCGGTGGCGCGATAATGGGGCTTCGGTTGGCGAACCACGCCGCCGGGCACGCGCTCCGCGGGGATCTTCTCGATCAGCGACTTGCGCGCCAGCGTGTCGAGCGCCGTGTAGACCTGCGAGGGACTCGACAGCTCGAGCGCATCTCCATAGGTGCGCTCGAAGCGCTGCACGAGCTCATACCCATAGCTCGGGCGCTGGATCACGAGCCCCAAGAGCGCCCAACTGACCGGCGATCGCATCGCCGCAACGCCTCTCTCCGTCCCTACCACGACTCCCATAAGCGTGTTTAACGTACCACGCGACGTGCGCCTATGCACAACAGCTGAAAATCAGTGGGGTACTCACAAACTAGAAACTTCTAGGGGCAGGCTTGTTATGGGGCGCTGATCGCTGGATGATCGCAATCAGGATGGGATGTGGAGAGGGTGTTTGCCCCTGCAACGATTGTCAAGAGGACGAGCGGTTATCCGCTCACGCCCCGTGTGGGGGCTCATTCCGGGAGGGGATAGAGCTATGAGTAGCAGAGTCCTGGTTTCTAGTAGGCGCGTGTCGGTTGGCGTGTTTGTCCTGGGGGTGCTCGCGTCTGTGATGGCGACGCTCGCGCTGAGCGCCGCCCCAGCCCTGGCGGCCACCGGCAACGCCTACCAGTCGCAGTTCAAAGCTTTCGAACCGGGTGGCCTCGCGGTCAATTCGAGCGGCGACTTGTACGTCGTCGAATTTGAACATAACGCGGGCGTCGTCGATTTTGAACATCGCGCGGTGTATGAGTACGGTCCGTCTGGGACCGGCGCGCCGCTGGCCGAATTCAAGGAAACGACGGGACGATCCTTTGACGGCGAAAATAGCGGCGCGATCGCTGTCAATACGAGCGGCGATCTGTACGTCCTCGATGGGGCACGCAACGCCGTGTACGAGTTCAACCCGAGTGGTACCGCCGTGTTGGGAGAATTCAACGGCGGCAAAACGACGGCGAAATCCTTTTCCGCGAAGGCCATCGCGGTCAATGGGAGCGGCGATGTATATGTCGTTGACGGAACGCCGCACAACGTGGTCGATGAGTTCAGCCCGTCCCCGACCGGCGAACCCGTACCGCTGGCGGAATTCAACGGCGGCAAAACGCTCGCAAAAAGCTTTTCTCCGGAAGCGATCGCGGTCAATCCCGGCCCCGGCGGCGATGTCGGCGATGTGTATGTCGTTGACGGAGAACACCACGTGGTGGACGAGTTCAGCCCGCCTGCGACTGGCAAATCCGAACCCATACCGCTGGCGGAACTCAGTGGTAGCACGACGCCGCAGGCCGAATTTGAACCGAGCAGGGTGTCTGTCGCCGGGAACAACGGCGATGTGTACGTGGACGGTGGCGCGCCCGGGCTTGGTGGCCTGGTGGATAGGTTCAGCTCGGCCGGGACCTACCTCTCGCAGTTTGAAGGCGGTGCGACGCCTCAGGGCCGGTTTGAGCCTGGGGGCGAGCTTGTGGCCGTGCCGGGTGGCCAGGTGTATGTCGAGGCCGGGTTTTTCTTTTCCTTCGGATTTAGCTATTTCGTGGATCGGTTCTCCGAACCGGTGCCTGTGCCGATCGTGACGACCGGTCCGACCTCGACAGTCGAAGCGACGACAGCGACGACAGCCACGCTGACCGGCAGCATCGAACCGGCCGGTGGCCTGGAAGCAACCTGCGAATTCAGATACGGCAACGGCTTGAAAGCAGCCTGCGAACCCGCGGGACCGTTCTCCTCCAGCCTGAACGCGGTCGAAGCGAAAATCTCGGGTCTGACGCTTGAAACCACCTATGGCTACCGTCTTTTGAGCACCACCTCAGAAGGCACGACCGCCGGTGAAGAAAAGACGTTCACGACGCTGGGCAAGGTCGTGTCACCTCCGACGGTCAGCATCGCTCCGGTCGCGCCGATCGGCGAACACTCCGCGACCTTCAACGGCGAAGTCAACCCCAACGGGGCAGAAACCACCTACCAGTTCGAATACTCCGCCGACGGCGTGAACTGGACCCCGCTCCCGACAGAAAGCGCCGGGGAAGAAACGAGCGGGGTGCCGGTCACCCAGACCGTGAGCGGCCTGACCGGCCATAGCCCTTATCGCGTGCGCCTGGCCGCGGAAAACCGCTGTAGCGGCGGCACCACGGGATGTGGACCCAGCACCTCTTCAGAAGAAACGTTCTCGACCTTGGCGGCCCCTCAGCAGGTGTCCGGGACCGGCGCGACGGCTATCACCGCCGGCGCAGCGACGCTGCACGCGACGATCCGCACCGAAAACAACCCCACCACCTACCGCTTTGAATACGGGCCCACCGCCTCCTATGGCAGCACCGTGCCGGCCGGCGAAGGAGACCTCGGCGCCAGCAGCACGCCGACACAGGTCTCTCAGGCGATCGCGGGCCTTGCACCCGACACGACCTACCACTTCCGTGTCCTCGCGAGCAACGGCGTCGGGCCGCCCACGGCCACACCCGACCAGACGTTCACTACGTTCTCGAACGCTGGAGCTGCCGGCTGTCCGAACGAACGGGTCCGCTCCGAAAGCGACGTCAATCCCGAAACAGGCGTGCCGTTCTCGCTGCAGCTCCCTGAATGCAGGGCCTATGAGATGGTTTCCCCGCCGTTGACGAACGGGGCGCCGTTTACTAGTGTCGCGCAAGGTACGGCCATCGACTCCGTTAGCAGTGTGGCGAGGGCGGGCCTGGAAGGCTCCACCGTGCTGATCAGATCTACAGGCATCTGGCCGGGAGCAGAACAGCCGGCTAACAATAATCTGATCACAACGGCCGCCGAAGAAGCCGTCAGGTACAAGGTCACGCGCGGCGAATCTGGCTGGGGATTCAAGCCGGAGGTGCCGTCGGCCTCAGACTTGCGAGCTTATGACCCCTTCGTGGTTCCCGATGGGGCTGATCTCGGTCTCAATGGTATTTGGACCGGTGCGGGCTTTGCGCCTAGTGAAACCAATTCGAATATGCCATTTGCGGCGATTGTCAATCCGCAGGGCAATATCTATCTGCTTGAACCCAACGGCACCACTCTGGCTGAGGTTGGTCCGTCCGTGCCGCTGTCAGACCGTGGCGTCCCTGCGGAAGGCAGAGGACAGGTCTCGTCTCCTGGTGCATCGGCAAATCTCTCTCGCGTGCTGTTCAGGGTCGGGGCCTTCCGCTGGCCGTTTGACCAGACCAAGCTTTCCCCCGCAGGCAGGTTGGGGCGCGAAATCTATCCGTTGTACGAGTACGCCGGGACCGGCCATACTGGTGAAGGTGGCGATGTTCCCACGCTTGTGGGCGTCGATAACACGGGCGCTCTGATCAGCCAGTGCGGCACCGAAGCAGGAGGAGGTCAATCGGCAGGGGCGATCTCCGCGGATGGCTCGACTGTGTTCTTCACCGCGCGGGCCGCTGATGCTGAATGCGAAGCCGCCAGTAGCACGGGGGCAGGTACGGGCCCGCTTGAAGACCAGCTCTTTGCGCGCGTCGGTGTGCCTGGTGTGGGCGCTGCGGTCGGTGGTGCCGTGACGGTCAACGTCGCTGGGACCTCAGAATGTGCGACCGCGACCTTTGATTCGTGCAACGTGACCAACGCTGTCAAGTATCAGGGCGCCTCCACGGATGGCTCGAAGGTGTTCTTCACCTCAGAACAGCCTGAACTGGTCTCGGGCGATACGGACCCCACGAACAACCTGTATGAGTGCCGGCTGCCGGGTGACTCCGGCGCTCCTTTGATCAGGATGACCCCGGTCAACCCGTGTCCGGACCTGGTGCGAGTGTCGATTCCGGTGTCAGGCGCGGGCGCCGAAGTGCAGAGCGTTGCCGCGGTCTCTGCGGATGGGTCGCACGTGTACTTCATCGCGAAGGGCGTGCTGAGCGGCGAGAACGCGGAACACAACAGTCCCACGCCGGGCCAGGACAACCTCTATGTGTGGCAGGTGCCGAGCGCGGGCTATCCGCAGGGAGGTACGGCGTTCATCGCGACGCTGCCCTCCGCGGCCCTCGGGGCAGAACAGGGCGAAGGGGGCCAGGCGACGCCCGACGGTAAGTCGTTTGTGTTCACCAGCACCGCGGATTTGACGCCGGATGACACGAGCACGGTCAACCAGGTCTTTCTCTATGAAGCCCAGCACGAAGCGCTGATACGGGTCTCCAAGGGACAGGACGGCTTCAACCACGACGGCAACACGACCACTGAGGGGGCTGCCATCGCCACGGGAGCTGAACGTAGAACGATCTCTGAAGACGGCTCGACGGTCGTCTTTCAAAGCAGTGACGCGTTGACGCCGCAGGTTCACGGTGGCACGAACAACGTGTATCTATGGCGTGGCGGGAATGTGTCTCTGATCTCCGACGGAACGCCCGCAGGCGAAAACTCGGGAAAAGGCGCAACGAGCCTTCCCGAAGCGGGCCTGGTCGGCATCGACGCTTCGGGGCAGAACGTGTTCTTCACCACCGCAGCCAAGCTAGTGAGCCAGGACACCGGCGAACTCTCAACCGTCTATGACGCTCGCGTCGACGGTGGTTTCCCGGCGCCCAAGAACGATGAATGTGTTGGTGAAGCGTGTCAGGGAGCGCTGAGCGCGCCGCCGGGCCCGCTGTCACCGGGCAGCCTGTCCTCCAGCGGCGCTGGCAACCTCACACCACCGCCAGCGCCCCCTGGCAAGCCCACGGTCGAGATCCTAAAGATCAAGGTCACAGCCACCACGCTGCTCGTGACGGTCAGGACCTCTGCCAAGGGCAGGGTGCAGATCAGCGGCAAGGGCCTGGCCACCACGATCAAGCAGGGCCTGAAGGCCGGGACCCATCAGATCAAGGTCAAGCTCACCAAGGCGGGCCGGAAAGCCGGGGCGCACCGCAAGAAGACAAGGCTGCGCGTCAGCCTGACGGTCGGCAAACAGACCGTGGCCAAGACGACCAGCGTCAAGCTCTAAGGAGGCGTTGCAGATGAGCCAGATCAAAAAACCGACCGTCTCCCGTTTCACACGCTTGGCCCTGGCAGCGCTCTCGCTCGCGGCGGGCGTCACTGTCGTGGCTTTGTTCTCTGCCGCGCCCGCTCTCGCAGCGTCGCCGCCGGTGTGGAGCATCCAGTCGGTCGCGGCGCCGACGATCATGCAGTCCTCGGACACGACCCACCAGGCGCAAGACCTCGTGGTGAACGCCACAGGCGGCACCTACACCCTGACCTTCGAGGGCCAGACGACGGGCCCCCTCTTCTTTATCCCAGGTGCAGGAGAAGTACAGTCGGCGCTTGATGGGCTGAGCACGATCGGAGGCGCTGGTGGCAGCGTAACCGTCAAGCGAAATACAATCTTTCACATGGCAGGGCAACAAGAAGGTTTCGTCATAACGTTCGCTGGCGCTCTCCGGGCGCAGAACGTCCCGCTGATCACAACGGAAAGTTCTTCCCTCACCGGCGGCACTCATACAGCCACCGTAACGCCCGCCACCAACGACGAGTACGACGTGCAGGTCGAGAACATCGGCGGTAGCGCCTCCAGTGGCATGATCACTGTCACCGATAAACTGCCGCCCGGCGTTACGACGACCGCGGCATCGCTACCAACACTAACACTACCGAATGGCGAAATAGAACCGGGCTTCGTCTGCACTTCCGGGGCGGGTCTGAGCGAAGTGACGTGTAAGGGTGAACCGGTGATCGTGGCGGCGCCAACCGCATCGTACAACAATAACAACGCCGCCGATCCTGGGGCGGGCACAGTTCAGATACTGATCCCCGTGACGGTCTCGGCCAATGTGTCGGGGAGCGCTACGAACACCGCCACGATCTCGGGTGGTGGAGCGCCGGCGAGCGCTTCGGTCAGTGCTTCCAATCCGCTCAACTCCTCTACGCCGCCGGCCTTCGGTGTGTCATATTTCAGCGCGCTGGTCAGCGACGAAGTTGGGCTCCCGTTTACGCAGGCCGGAGGTCATCCTTACGCCGTGACCGTGAACTTCGGCTTTAACTCGGAAACCGAACAGGGCGAGATAGGCGCCGCACCTGGTAACGCCGTCGCCTTTAACTCCGTCGCCGAAGACGACTCGCGAGAACTAGCGTTCGATCTTCCCTTAGGCTTGGTCGGAAACCCGCTCGCGACGCCGCGCTGCTCGCTGGCCCTTGTAGCCGCGGAAGGGGGACTCAACAAAACCGCCTGTCCGCGCGATACCCAGGTGGGCATCGTGTACTTGCATATCGCACTCGGTGGAGGCCCAGGGGCACCGGGTCTCGCGGGACCGTTTGCGCTGTTCAATGTCGTCCCTGAACCCGGTCGTCCGGGCGAGTTTGCGTTCAATGCGATCGGCAACAGCCTCGTGGTGCTCTACGGGGAGGTGGTGCGCACCCCCTTAGGGAGCGTCGTACGTCTCGTCGTGCCGGTCCCGAGGGCCTATGTAAACAGCGTGTCGACGACGTTCTTTGGCAATCCGGTGGGGGCCTTCGACCATCCCGGTGTCGGCACGGACGGACGCCCGTTTGAAGACACAGAAGAACTCCCGTTCCTGATCGACCCCACCAACTGTCAGGCAAGCGAAGCGCAGCGGACGCTTACGATGCACGTGGATTCCTGGTATCACCCCGGCGCGCAGAACCCCGATGGCACCCCGAATTTCGGCGACTCGAACTGGAAGGAAGCCTCGACGGTGCTGCCGCCGGTCGAAGGCTGCAACCTCCTTGAATTCAATCCGTCGCATTTCGAATTGGCGCCGAGTGGTCTGCTGGAAGGCGCTCATCAGCCTGCGGCGGGTGGTACGACGCAGGCGGATGAGCCCTCGGCCTATGAAGGCCGCTTGAAGATCCCGCAGGTCGAGACGTTTGGGACGTTATCGCGGCCGGAGTTGAAGAGCGCGACGGTAACGTTGCCCGCGGGCCTGTCGGTGTCGGCCTCGGCAGCGAACGGGCTCGAAGGTTGCACCGAAGCGCAGCTCGATCCCGCCTCCGGGGAACCGGGGCATTGTCCTGATGGCTCGAAGCTCGGGACGGTCGAAGTGACTACGCCGCTGTTGGAAAAGCCGTTGAAGGGTCACGTGTATCTCGCGGAGCCGAAGTGTGGTGGGGATGGCCAGCCTGCGTGCGGGGAAGCTGAAGCTGAAGAAGGCAAGCTGTTTGGTCTTGACATGGAATTGGATGGTGAAGCGGTGATCAAGCTTCCGGGCGACGTGGAAGCGGGTGGGCACGGCGCTTATAGTGCCGCGCACGGGTTGGCGCCGGGTCAGCTGCGTGCGGTGTTCGAGAACAATCCGCAGCTGCCGTTCGGGGAACTGCTGTTCAAGTTCAAGGAAGGTCCGCGCACGTCGCTTGCGAACCCGCAGACCTGCGGCACCTACACGACGACGAGCGTGCTCGAACCGTGGAGCGCGCCGTTCTCCGCGAACGCGACCTCGGAATCCCCGTTCAACGTGGACTGGGACGGCAAAGGCGGCGCGTGTCCTTCGAGCATGCCGTTCAGTCCTGGGTTCACGGCGGGTACGGCGAGCTCAGCGGCGGGCGCGTATAGCCCACTGTCGGTCGAATTCTCGCGTCAGGATCGCGAACAGGATCTCTCCGGCATTTCGGTGCACATGCCCCCTGGGCTGTTGGGGAACCTCTCCGGCATCCCGTTGTGCGGCGAAGCGCAAGCAGCGCAGGGTGCGTGCGGGGAAGCGAGCCAGATCGGGACGACGAGCGCCGTGGTTGGTCCCGGCGAAGACCCGTTCGCGATCACCGACGGCCGGGTGTATCTGACTGGCCCGTACAAGGGCGCGCCGTTTGGGCTGTCGATCGTTGTCCCCGCCAATGCCGGCCCATTCCACCTCGGGAACGTCGTCGTGCGTGCCACGATCGCGGTCGATCCGCATACGGCTGCGTTGACGGTCACGAGCGATGCGTTGCCGCAGGTCGTGGACAGCGTCCCGATCAGGTTGCGCAAGGTGATCGTGGACGTCAACCGCCCCGGGTTCATGTTCAACGCGACCAACTGTGTCCCGCAGAAGGTCGAAGCGACACTGGCGGGTATTGAAGGGTTCATGGCCACGAGCGGCTCCTCCGCGTTGGTGTCGAGTCCCTATAACGCGAGTGGCTGCGCGGGCCTTGCGTTCAATCCAGCCTTTGCGGTCTCCACGCAGGGTAAGACCTCGCGGGCGGATGGCGCGAGCCTGACGGTGAAGGTTGCTTACCCGCAGGGGTCTGAGGCGAACATCAAATATCTAAAGGTCGAACTCCCCAAGCAGCTGCCGTCGAGGCTGACGACGCTGCAGAAGGCGTGCACCGCGGCGCAGTTCGAAGCCAACCCGGCCGGTTGCCCGGCGGCGTCTGTGCTCGGTACCGCCGTCGCCGTCACCCCTGTGTTGAGCGTGCCGTTGACGGGCCCGGCGTATTTCGTCTCGCACGGCGGCGCGGCGTTCCCTGACCTCGAGGTCGTGCTCCAGGGCGAGGGTGTCAAGGTCGTCGTCGATGGGTCGACGTTCATCTCCAAAGCGGGCATCACGAGCACCACGTTCAACACGGTCCCCGATGCTCCGATCTCGAGCTTCCAGCTCACGCTCCCCGAGGGGCCCGATTCCGCGCTGGCCGCGAACGGCGATCTCTGCACCAGCAAGCTCGTGATGCCGACGACGATCGACGCGCAGAACGGCAAGCAGATCACCCAGCAGACAAAGGTCGCGGTCACCGGCTGCAAGCCGGCGATCGCGGTTATCCACCACAGCGTGAAGGGCAAGACGGCGACGATCGCGGTCAGCGTCCCGTCGGCTGGGAAGCTCGTGGCAGCCGGCAAGGGCCTCTCGCAGGCGACCGGCAAGGCGGGGAAGGCGGGGACGGTGACGGTCAAGCTCAGGCTTTCGAAGAAGGAGCAGGCCTTCCTGGTCAAGCGCCACGGCCGCAGGCTGAAGACCAAGATCACCCTCCAGTTCACCCCCACGCACGGCGCCAAGTTGAAAACCAGCGTGACGGTGCTGGTGCGCTAATTGATAACAATTTCCAAATCAGCCAAGCAGGTCCGGATTTCGTCCCGGCCGATAGGCCCGCGAAGTCGGCCGGCCGGGACGAAACCTCCGGATCCTGCACTGCTTGAGCGTCGCCCTCATCTCCTGTCGGTGGCGCTCGGGGGGAACCCGATGGCGCTAGCACCCTCTCGCGCCGGGGGGATCCCTGTCTCGCCGGGCGTCGCGGCTGTTATCCCCGGCCGCGGCGCCCCTTTCTCGTCGCCCGCGGGTATCCTGAGGGTCAGCAATCACGCTGCTTCATCGGTGCCAAGGGCCCGCGCCAACTGAAGAGGAGTTCCCGTTCATTGTCGTCAGCCGTGTCGAGGACTAAACGGGCGCCAGACGCTCCGTGAAGCTGTTCCTCGACGCGCACATCTCGGCGCGGCGTGTCGCCGCGCCGCTCCGCGACCAGGGCCACGATGTTCGCGCCGCAGACGAGGAGCGCGAGCTCGACGGCTTCACCGATGAGGAGCTGCTGTCGCTCGCGGCAGAGGAAGGACGGATCTTCCTCACGCTCGACGTCAAGGACTTCCCCGTGATCGCGCGCCGCTGGGCCGAGGCCGGCAGGGCGCACCCTGGCTGCGCGATCGTGGTGGGCATCGACCACGGCGAGTTCGGCGCGATCCTCGCAGCGATCGCCCGCGAGCTGACCGCCCGCCCGCAACAGTCAGACTGGAGCACCCTCACGCTATTCATCGCGCGAGCTATACCGCGACCGGCCGCGTAGGACGATTGTCCAAAAATCCGCCTCAGTTTTCGTTTGACCGCTTGTCGTCCGAAAAGAACGACATGAAGGTCGAAAAGAACGACATGGACGTACCCGATACGGGCAGGCATCTGCTGAAGTGCGTGTGGACCAGCCATCCTGACTACGAGCGGTGTTGCCGGTTGCGTATCCCGGCCGGCGTTGTCGACGCGGCGTGGCAGGAGGAGCTGGAGCTCAACCCCTGGCATGAGGGGTTCTTCCACTTCGCCTGGCGCGGCGATGTGTGGCTTGCGTATGGCCTCACGGACGGGCGGGTCCGCGGCGTCTACTGCTCCGCGCACCGGGCAGAGCGCGACGCCCGGTCGTTCACGCTCGGCCTTCCCGAGCCGACACGCGAGCGGACACCCGAACTGGCACCCCAACTGGCACCCGAACTGGCACTGAGCGCCTGACATGTACGCGGTAGCGGGAACAAACCTGGGATTGCCGTCATACCCCCTGCTCGTGGTCACCGCGAGGCCCGAGCAGCCCGGTGAAGAGGCCCCCGGGCCGCAAACCGCCGTTAACCTCGACGGATGCGCTTTCGAGCATCCCTCGTCGCCACCGTTGCCGTCTCACTCGGTCTGGCCGCCGCGTCCCCGGCCGCGGCGGTCGCGGGACCGTCACACACAGCTTCGCTGAGCACAGCTGGAAGCGCCCCGTCGCCCGCGAGCACAGCTGCACACGCGGGCACTGCTGCACACGCGGGCGTCAGCAAACACGCGGGCACTGCTGCACACGCGGGCACTGCTGCACACGTGGGCGCCACCAAGACGGCGACGACCAAGTCTGCTCCCCAAGCGACGGTCGCCGAAGCGCCGATCCCCGTACCCGCCTCCGAGATCCCGCCCGCCGGCCGCCACCTGTCCGCCGACCGGGTGCTGGCGATCGCCGAAGCGCTGCCCAAGATGCGCGCCGTGCGCAGGGAATACCCCGGCTCCTACGGGGGCTCCTATCTCAAGGGGCCCCTGCACTGGCAGGTCAGCTTCTTCTCGCGCAAGGGCGCCAAGGAGATCGGCCAGGTGATCATCGACGACGCCTCCGGTCATGTGCTCGAACAGTGGACCGGCTTTCAGGTCGCCTGGACGATGGCACGCGGCTATCCCGGCGCGTTCGGCCGCCATGTCAACGCCCTCTACATCTGGCTGCCCCTCTGCATCCTGTTCCTGCTCCCGTTCGTCGACTGGCGCCGGCCGTTCTCGCTGCTCCACCTCGACCTGCTCGTCCTGCTCTCGTTCTCGGTCTCGCTCGCCTTCTTCAACCACGCGCACATCTACGCCTCGGTGCCCCTTACTTATCCCCCGCTGCTCTACCTGCTCGCGCGGATGCTCGCGCTCGCGTGTCCAGCGCGGCGGGGTTGGCAGAGGCCGCCGATCGAGGCTGGGCCGGTCGGGTCGGCCTCGGATGCGTCGTTCGTGCCGCCGGCTCCGGTCGGCTCGCTCGCGCCCGTCCCGGCCGCCGGGCCCGGCGGCCGCCCCCTGCGGTTGCTCATCCCCGCGCCCTGGCTGGCGCTCGGCGTGGTCTTCCTGCTCGGCTTTCGCATCGCCCTCAACGTGACCGATTCCAACGTGATCGACGTCGGCTACGCCGGGGTGATCGGCGCGCAGCGGGTCGTCGACGGCGGGGCGGGTGGGGCGGGTGGGGCTCTATACGGCGGCTATCCGGCGGACAACGAACACGGCGACACCTACGGCCCCGTCAACTACGAGGCCTACGTCCCCTTCGAGCAGATCTTCGGCTGGAGCGGCACCTGGGACGACCTACCCGCGGCCCACGCCGCCGCGGTCGTGTTCGACCTGCTCGCGGTCGCGCTCCTCTTCCTCCTCGGTCGCCGCGTCCGCGGCCCGACGCTCGGCATCGCCCTCGCCTACGCCTGGGTCTCCTATCCCTTCACGCTGTTCGCGCTCGACAGCAACTCCAACGACACGCTCGTCGCCGTGCTGATCCTCGCGGCGCTCCTGTTCGCGACCTCCCCGCCCGCCCGGGGTGCGTTCGCGGCGCTCGCCGGCCTGACCAAGTTCGCGCCGCTCGCGCTCGCGCCCCTGCTCGCGACCCATGGTCTGCGCGAGCATGAGGGGTGGCTGCGCATCTCAGCGCTCCGCTCGCGCGCGTTCGCGCTGTTCGGACTCGCCTTCCTCGCCACGCTCGCGCTCGTCTCGATCCCCGCCTTCACCCACGACTCGCTGCACACGATCTTCCAGCGCACGATCCTCTATCAGTCAGACCGCAACTCGCCGTTCTCCGTCTGGGGCCTGTATGGAGACACGCCCACCCTGCACGGCCTCCAGCTGGCGGTGCAGCTCGCCGCGGTCGCGCTCGCCCTCGCGCTCGCCGTCGTGCCCCGCCGCCTCGACCTGGTCGGTCTAGCGGCGGCCTGCGCGGCGGTGATCATCGCCGTCCAGCTCGGGATCGAACACTGGTTCTACCTCTACATCCCCTGGTTCTTCGGACTCGTGATGCTCGCTCTCCTCGGCGCCCGCGTCAGCCGCGACTATGTCCCTACGCCGCGGGACGCGCTGCCGGACGCGGCATCAGCACCTGCTCAATCGAGTCCGCTCGCAGCGGCTCGCTAGCCGAGCAGCGGATCAGCGCTCCCATCAGCCACGGGTCCTCCTCGGAGGTCTCAAAGCGCACCGGCATCTGCGTCAGCAGCGACTCGATCGCCTGCTCGCGCTTGACCCCGATCACGCCGCCGCGCGGACCGGTCATGCCGACGTCGGTGATGTAGGCGGTCCCGCCCGGCAGCACGCGCGCGTCGGCGGTCGGCACGTGCGTGTGGGTGCCCACGACCGCCGTCACGCGCCCGTCCAGGTGCCAGCCCATCGCGACCTTCTCGCTCGTCGCCTCGGCGTGCACGTCCACGAGGATGTGGTCGACCGCGCCGAGCTCGCCCAGCGCCACCTCGATCTCGGTGAAGGCCGAGCGACCCGCGCGCAAATAGAGGTTGCCGCTCAGGTTGACCACGCCGAGGCGCTCCCCATCGGCGCTCTCCACGACGCAGGCGCCGCGACCCGGCTGGCTGCGCAGGAAGTTCGCCGGGCGCACGATCCGCGGCTCGGAATCCAGATATGGCCAGATCTCGCGGCGATGGTAGGTGTGGTTGCCGAGCGTGATCGCATCGATCCCGGCCTTGAACAGCTCGTCGGCGGCCTTCGGTGTGATCCCCAGCCCGCCCGCCACGTTCTCGCCGTTGACCACCACGAACGTCGGGTCGAAACGCTCGCGCAGCAGCGGCAGGCACTCGAGCAGAGTGCGCCGGCCGATGCTGCCGACGAGATCGCCCACGAACAGGATGCTCGCCCCCCCGCTCGCGTCCGGCCCGCGGGCCGAGGGCGCCTCGCGCTCAGCCATACTCTGGCGATGGTGGCAGGCAGATGAGCGGCGTATCCGAGCGGCCGCCCGAGGCCGCCCCGCCCGCGCAAGAGGAGCGGGAGCTGACGGACTCGCCGCGGACACCCACCGCGCGCGAGCCACCGCGCGTGGTCGTTCCCCGCTGGATCCAGCTGGTGCTGCTGCCGCTGGCGCTGCTCGCGGCCTGGGCGCTGGCGAAAGCCGCGGGGAGGGTGCTGTTGATCTTCGTCGTGGCAGGGGTCATCGCTTTGATCCTCAACCCGGCTGTCGCCTTCCTCCAGCGCTCGCGCTTACCGCGCGGGCTGGCGGTACTCACCGTGTACCTCGCATTCTTCCTCGTGCTCGCCGGGATCGGCGTGCTGCTGGCCAATCCGATCTCAAACCAGGTGAAGTCATTCACGCACAGCCTGCCACACCTCGTCAAGGAAGCGAATATCACGATTGTCGCCTTCGAAGGCGATCTGCATCGTGTCGGCATCCACGTCAAGTTGGCCGAGCAGGGCAAGACGGCGCTGCAGACCCTCTCAGACCAGCTCTCCAAGAGCGGCGGCTCGGTCGTGTCGTTCGGCGGCGCCCTCTTGACCGAAGCCGCGGGCGCGATCTTCGACCTCGTGCTCGTGTTTGTGCTCTCGATCTACATGCTCGTCTATGGCCAGCGGATCGGCAAGCTCGTGCGCCGCGCGATGCCGGCCGGCGACGGCACGCGCGCGGACGACTATCCGACGCTCGTCCAGCGGGCGGTCTCCCACTACGTGCAGGGTCAGCTCCTGTTCAGCCTGATCATGGGCACCACCGCGGGCGTCGCGCTGTACCTGTTCGGCCTGCTCGGCATCTTCCCCGCCGGCAGCAAGTACGCGGTCGTGTTCGCCGTGTTCTTCGGGCTGATGGAGCTGATCCCCTACCTCGGCCCTTTCCTCGGCGCCCTGCCGCCGATCCTCGTGGCGCTGCTGACCAACCCGATCTCCGCGCTCTGGGTCGCGCTGCTGTTCGTCGGCATCCAGCAGCTCGAGGGCCACATCGTCGCGCCGCAGATCTTCGGCCACTCGCTGCGCATCAATCCCCTGCTCGTGATCTTCGCGCTGCTCTTCGGCCAGCATCTCTACGGGCTGGTCGGGGCGCTGCTCGCGCTGCCGATCCTCTCGATCCTGCGCGAGACCGCCCTCTACCTCAGCCGCCACCTAAAGCTCGAGTCGTGGCAGCACCCGCGCGACGGACTGCTGTGAGCGAGATGCCGAGCGGCGCTGGGCCCGGCGGGGCCGCGTCTGGCGGGGTCGGGCCGGGCGGGGCTGGGCTTGGCGGGGCCGCATCTGGCGGGGCGGGGCTTGGCGGGGCCGCATCTGGCGGGGCGGGGCCTCGCGGACCGATTCTCAGTGTCCGCGACCTGTCCAAGCGCTACGGCGAGCGCGAGGCGCTGCGCGACGTCAGCTTCGACGCCACTCCGGGCGAGCTGGTCGCGGTCGTCGGCCCCAACGGCGCAGGCAAGACGACGCTGCTCTCGATCCTCGCCGGCATCCAGCGCCCGAGCGCGGGCAGCGTCAACCGACACCCCAGCGAAGTCGGCTGGGTGCCGCAGCAGCCGGCGCTCTACTCCAAGCTCTCGGTCGCCGAGAACCTCGCCCTGTTCGCCCGCCTCGAGCGCGTCGACGACCCGCTGGACGCGGTGGAGCGGATGCTCGAGCAGACCGGCCTGCGCGAGCGCGCCGGCGAGCAGGTGGCGCGCCTCTCCGGCGGCAACCGCCAGCGCGTCAACGTCGCGATCGGCCTGCTCTCACGCCCGCCCGTGCTCGCGCTCGACGAGCCCTCCACGGCGCTCGACCCGGGCCAGCGCGAGCGGCTCTGGACCTTCATCCACACGCTTGCGGCCGAGGGCACGAGCGTCGTGTTCTCCACCCACGACGTCAACGAGGTCCAGCGCCATGCCGCACGCGCGCTCGTCCTCGCCGACGGCGAGCTGCTGTTCGACGGCTCCCCCGCATCTTTCCTCGCCGCCGCCGAGCGTGGGGCCGGTAGTCCGATCGAAGACTTCACGGACGCGTTCGTCTCGTTCTTACGCGCGCGGGGTCGTCAATGAGGCGGCGCCACGCACGGGCAATCAACAGCCTTGCCGGCGCTCAAGGGCCGGCAATGACCGAGCTGTTGCGTGAGGGCCATCGATGAGGTGGCAGCTGTTGCTGGCGGGGCATCAATGAGGTGGCTTTTCCGCAAGGACCTCCTGATCCTCCGCCGCTCGCGCCTGACGGTCGCGCTGCTTGTCGTCTATCCGATCGCGATCGCGCTCCTGATCGGGCTCGCCCTCTCGCGCGGCCCCACCAAGCCGCGCGTCGCGATCGTCAACGAAACCACCCCCGGGGCGAAGGTCGAAGTCGGCGGGCGCAGCGTCAACGTCAGCGCGTACGCCGAACAACTCTTCGACCAGGTCGAAGCGGTGCCGACCGCCACGCGCGCCCAGGCCGTCGCAAAAATCCAATCCGGCGCTGTGCTCGCCGCCGTCGTGATCCCCCATGACATCGCCGCCCGGCTCGCCTCCGGCATCTCCCAAGCCCATCTGGAAGTGCTCTACAACGGCAACGCGCTCGAGCAGTCGCTCGTGCAGTCCTCGCTCAACTCCGCGCTCGCGCAGGCCAACCTCGGCTTCTCCGAACAGATCCAGAAAGCCGCCGCCCAGGCGATCGGGCTGCTGCTCAAGGGCGGCAACCTCGGCGTGCTCGGCGCGCCACCCAACCTGATCGGCCTCAGCCAGATCCCACCGCTGCTACGCGGCGTGATCGCCCGTCAGCCCCCCGGCCCCGATCGCGCCGCGCTGGAACGGACGCTCGTCTTCGCCACCTTCGCCGCCCAGAACCTCACCCTCTCAAAGACCGTCCTCTCGACCATCAGCCAGCCGATCGCCGTCCACACCAAGCTGCTCCACGGCCGCCGCACCCCCCTCAACACCTTTGCCGTCGTCGTCGCCGTCAGCGTCTCTCTGATGTTCGTCTGCGTGCTCCTCGCCGCCGGCGGCGTTGCGCTCGAGCGCGAAGAGCACGTCCTTTCCCGCCTGCTCCGCGGCACGGCTGGGGGTCGAGGTCTCGGGAATCGAAACCCCGCCCGCCCAGGCCGATCGGGCGGGGCGCTGATCTCACGCGAGGGGCTGCTCGCCGAGAAGGCGCTGCTCGCCGCCGCCTGCTCGTTCCTGCTCGCCTTCGCGATGCTCGCCGGAATCGCCGCCTTCGTCCCGATCGGCTGGTCGCGCGTTCCCCTCTGGCTGGTCGCCCTCGCCCTCGCCGCCCTCGCCTTCGCCGCGCTCGGTGTAGCGATCGGCGTGCTCGCCCGCGAGGTGCGCGCCGCCTCGCTGCTCGCCTTCCTGCTCTCGCTCCCCCTCGCCTTCCTCGCGCTCGTCCCCGCGGGATCGGTCGCCGGCGGGCTCTACTCCGCGATCTCCGCGGTCTCCTTCATCTTCCCCTTCAAGGCCTCCCTCCAGGCGCTCGACGCGGCCGTCAACCAGTCCTCCCCGGGTCTCCCGGTCTCCCTCCTGCACCTCGCCGCGCTCGCCCTCCTGTTCGGCGCGCTCGCCCGCGTCGGGCTACGCCGCGCGGACTGAGACACCGCGTCGGGCTGCGCCGCGCGGGTTGAGGCACCGCGTCGGGTTGCGCCGCGGGGTGAGGCACGCACACTGCATCGGGGCCGGGCGCGTGTCGCAAGCGCTTCGCTTCGCGCACGCGCTCCGATCGGGCTCTCCTCCGAGGCGCATCCCGCGCCACGGCTCGATATACGGCAGTCAACAGGCGAGTATCCTCGGGTAGCGATGGCCTTTCCCCAAACGCGCATGCGTCGCCTGCGCTCCTCCGCTTCGCTGCGCGGGCTCGTGCGCGAGACGGAGCTGCGCGCCGGCCAGCTCGTGCTGCCGCTGTTCGTTGATGAGGGGATTTCCGGTTCTTCCGCGCACGATCCGATCGCGTCGCTGCCGGGCGTCGAGCGCCTGTCGATCTCCGCCGCGCTCGAAGAGGCTCATCAGGTCGCCGCGCTGGGGATTGGGGGCGTGCTGCTGTTCGGGATACCGGCCGTCAAGGATTCCGAAGGCTCGGGCGCATGGGACGAGGAGGGCGTCATCCAGACCGCCGTCCGTGCGCTCAAGGGCGCGCTTCCCGAGCTGCTCGTGCTCACCGACGTGTGCCTCTGCGAGTACACCGACCACGGCCACTGCGGCGTCCTGCGGGAAGTCGAGTCCCACCCGCCCACGGTGGACAACGACGCCTCGCTGGAGCTGCTCGCGCGTGTCGCCGTCAGCCACGCGCGCGCCGGCGCCGACCTCGTTGCCCCCTCGGACATGATGGACGGGCGCGTCGGCGCGATCCGCGCCGCACTCGACGACGAAGGCTTCGCCGACACCCCGATCCTCGCCTACTCCGCCAAGTTCGCCTCCGCCTTCTACGGCCCCTTCCGCGAGGCCGCCGGCTCGACCCCCGCCTGGGGCGATCGCCGCTCCTACCAGCTCGACCCCGCCAACGGCCGCGAGGCGGTCCGCGAGGCGCTGCTCGACCTGCAGGAGGGCGCGGACATGGTGATGGTCAAGCCCGCGCTCGCCTACGGCGACCTGATCCGCGCGGTCAAGCGCGCCACGCGCCTGCCGGTTGCGGCCTACAACGTCAGCGGCGAGTATGCGATGGTCAAGGCCGCCGCCGCCGCCGGCTATCTCGACGAGCGCGCCGCGGTACTGGAGATCCTCACCTCCCTTCGCCGCGCCGGCGCCGACACGATCATCTCCTACCACTCCAAGGATGCCGCCCAATGGCTAGCCCAGAGCTGACCCCCCAACCCCCCCCCGCGGCGCCCACCGTGTCCGCAAACGGCGCCGTTCCCGCAACCGACGACACCGCGAGTGCCGTGCCCGCAAACGGCGACAGCGCGAGTGCCGTGCCCGCGCCAGGCGACGTCGCGAGCGCCGCGGTCCGCGACCGGGCGAGCGCCGCCTTGCCGAAGATCCGCTCGCGCAAGGACGGGGCGGCAGTTGCGCTCGACGACCTCGACCGCAAGCTCCTCAACCTCATGCAGGGCTCCTTTCCCCTCCAGCCACAGCCCTACGCGGCCGTGGCAGACGCCGCCGAGGTGCCCGAGCTCCAGGTGCTCACCCGCGTCCAACGCCTGCTCGACGAGCGCATCATCCGCCAGGTCACGCCGATCTACGACACCCGCGCGCTCGGCTACGGATCGATGCTCGTCGCCGCCAAGGTCGACCCCGAGAACCCCTGGCAGGCCGCCAAGATCGTCAACTCTCACCCCGGCGTCTCGCACAACTACCTGCGCAACCACGACTTCAACATGTGGTTCACGCTCGCCGTCGAGCCCGACTCGCTGCTCGGCCTGGACGGCACGCTCGAGGTGCTCCAGCGGCTCACCGGCGCCGAGTCGATCCGCCAGCTGCCCACGCTCAAACTGTTCAAGATCCGCATGGATCTCGAAATGGAGGGCGGCACCAAGGCGCTCACCAGCGAGGGCGTCGCCGTGGAGCCCGTCGACCTCGAGCCCGTTCCCTACGACGAGCTCGACCGCGAGGTGATCCGCGCCACCCAGGGCGACATGCCGGTGATCTCCGAGCCCTACGCCCCGGCCGCCGCGCGGCTGGGCATCGATACCGGCGCGCTGCTCGCGCACATGCAGGGCATGCGCGAGCGGGGACTCCTGCGCCGCGTCGCCGCGATCCTCTACCACCGCCGCGCCGGCTTCTCCGCCAACGGGATGGGCGTCTGGAAGGTCTCCCCCGAGCAGATCGGTGAGCTCGGCCCGCGGATGGCGTCCTTCCGCGGCATCTCCCACTGCTACGAGCGCCCCACCTACGAGGACTGGCCCTACTCCGTCTTCACGATGGCCCACGGCCGCTCCAAGCAGGAGTGCGACGCGGTGCTCGACGCGATCGCCGCGCAGACAGGCATCCACGAGCGCGCCACCCTCTACTCCTCCACCGAGTTCAAGAAGGTTCGTCTCCTCTACTTCACAGAGGACTTCAAGAATTGGGAGAGCCGGCACGCGTGATCGGCCCCGCCCGGCTCCCACGCAAGCCGCTCCTCCGCGCCCCGGAGCTCCCCACCGCCATCCGTGACCGCCTCCCTCACTGACACGAGCTCGACCGAGTGGTACCTGCGGGCGCTCGAGGTGCTACCCGGCGGCGTCAACTCGCCCGTGCGTGCGATGCGCGCGATAGGCCGCTCACCGATCTTCATCGATCGCGGTGAGGGCGCCGAGCTGATCGACGTCGACGGCAACCGCTTCATCGACTACGTCTGCTCCTGGGGGCCCCTGATCCACGGGCACGCCCACCCGGCCGTGCTCGACGCGCTCGCCACCGCGGCGGCGAAGGGCACCAGCTTCGGCGCGCCCACGCCCGCCGAGGTGGAGCTCGCGCTGGAGGTCACGCGCCGGGTCGAGAGCATCGACATGCTGCGCATGACCTCCTCCGGGACCGAGGCGACGATGACCGCCGTGCGCCTCGCGCGCGCGGCCACCGGGCGTGAGCGGCTGCTCAAGTTCGCCGGCGCCTACCACGGGCATCTCGACCCGCTGCTCGCCGAGGCCGGCTCCGGCCTGGCCACCCAGGGGCTTCCCTCCAGTCCCGGCGTGCCCCCCAGCACCGCGGCCGCCACCGTGGTCGTGCCCTGGAACGACCCCGAGGCGCTGCTCGCCGCCACCGACGGATCGAACGGCCGCGAGCTCGCGGCGATCCTCGCCGAGCCGCTGCCCGCCAACATGGGCCTCGTCCCCCCCCGCCCGGGCTTCCTCGAGCTGCTCCGCGAGCGCGCCGATGCCTGTGGCGCCCTGCTCGTTCTCGACGAGGTGATCTCAGGCTTCCGCGTCGCGCGCGGCGGCGCGCAGGAAATGCTCGGGATACGAGCCGACCTCACGATCATCGGCAAGATCCTCGGCGGCGGTCTCCCGGCCGCCGCCCTCGGCGGCCGCTCGGAGCTGATGCGCGAGCTCGCCCCCACCGGCGAGGTCTACCAAGCCGGCACCCTCTCGGGCAATCCGCTCGCCGTCGCCGCCGGCCTTGCGACGCTCTCCCTCCTCGACGAGCCCGCCTACCTGCGCCTCTCCGCGATCACCGAGCGGCTGGCCACGGGTCTGCGCGACGCGGCCGCGGCGGCCGGGGGCAGGGCCGGCGGGTATCCGGTGCAAGTCTGTAGCGTCCCCGGTCTCTTGACGGTCTTCTTCAGCAGCCGCCCCGTCACCAACTTCTCTGAGGCCCGCGCATGCGACCTGGAGGCCCATGCGGCGTGGTCGCGTGAGCTGCTCTCGCGCGGCGTCTATCCCCCTCCCTCGCAGTTCGAGGCCTGGTTCCCGTCGCTCGCGCACACGCCCGAGCAGCTCGAGCGCACGATCGCCGCCGCCACCGCCGCCTTCGCGGAGCTCCCATGAGCGTCTCTTCCACCGCGCACCCCCTCCAACGGCTGCGCGCGCTCGTGCTCGACGAGGGCGGCATGATGGCGAGCCTCGTCGGCTCCCCCTTTGCGCCTCCAGGCGATCGCGATCGTCTTGCGGGCCCCGCGCAGGGAGGCCCCGCTCAGCTCGCCGCCTCAGGTCCGCGCGCCGAGGACGCCAGGGAGCACTACGAGCTGGTGGTCGAGGCGATCTACGAGGGCTACCTGTTGCACTATGGAACCCCGCGCGTAATGCGCGTGCCGGAGGCCGACGTCGCCCTGCTGGCGGGCGATCAGCTGTACGCGATCGGGTTGGCCCGCCTCGTCGACCTCGGCGACACGGCGGCCGTGGCCGAGCTGGCGGACACGATCACGCTCGGCGCCCTCGCCCAGGGCGCGGGCGCACCGGAGCTTGCCGCCACGATCTGGACGGCCGGCGCCCGCGCCGTCGGCTGGGGATCGAGCGCCGCCCACAGGCGTGCCAAGGACCTCGCGTTCGCGGGCGCCCCCGAGGCGATCGAGGCGATGCGCACAAGCGCCGCGGGCCTCTCCGCGTCGCCCTGAATCGCGCCTCGATATTGTTCTGCGCAGTGCCAGACAAGCACACCCAGCACAAGTCCAAGTACACCGCCGACCGGATGATCCCCGGCGCCTTCGAGGGCGAGACGGTTACGCGGCGGCGGTTCATGACCGTGGGCTCCCAGACGGCAGGCGTGATCGCCGCCGCCTCCTTCGCGCTGCCCGCGCTCGGTTTCGCGATCGGCCCGATCTTCAAACAGCCGAAGCACTTCTGGGAGGACATCGGCTCCACCGCTGACTTCACCGACGACAACTACGTCCCGGTTGTCATCACGATCACCCAGGGGATCGGCGAGGCCGGCAAGTCGACGGCCTACGTGCGCAAGTTCAACCGGCTGATCGACACCGATCCCTACGACCGCAACACGCCCTACATCGCGATCTCCACCCGCTGCGCCCACCTCGGCTGTCCGGTGCGCTGGGTCGACGCCGCCGAGCGCTTCATCTGTCCCTGCCACGGCGGCGTCTACGACCTGCTCGGCAGGCGGGTGGGTGGGCCCCCGGTCAGGCCGCTCGACCGCTTCCCCACGCGCCTGCGCGGCGACCGGGTCGAACTGTACAGCGGGCGCTTCAGCGTCAACAGCGAGCTGCGTCGCTTCTCGCCGCGCGACCCGGGAGAGCCGCTGGACGGCATCGGCCAGTACCTCTACCCCTCGCGCCCCTCCGCGCGCAAACTCTAGCCCGTGCCCAAGCTTCCCGCCCCCCCGCTCCCCGCCCCGCTCAAGGCGCCTCCCCCGCGCCCCGGGGACGGCAACGGCAAGACCGGCGTGGCCGAGGAGGCGAAGGCGGCCGGGATCAACGTCGTCGACTGGGTCGACGAGCGCACCTCGCTGAGCGGCGGCGCCCGCTGGCTGATGTTCCGCAAGGTGCCCAAGGGCACCAACTGGTTTTACACGCTCGGCTCGGCCACGATGTTCGCCTTCCTCTCCCAGGCCGTCACCGGGGTGTTCCTGGCGATGTACTACCGCCCGGATGCCTCCGGCGGCGCATACGAATCGATTCGCTACGTCACCAACGATGTCTTCCTCGGCCAGTTCGTGCGTGGCATGCACAAGTGGGGCTCGAGCGTGATGGTCGTCCTCGTCTTCCTGCACATGGCGCGCACGTTCTTCTTCGGCGCCTACAAGTATCCGCGCGAGCTCAACTGGGTGATCGGGGTCGTCCTCCTGATCCTGACGATGGTCATGTCGTTCACCGGCTACCTGCTGCCGTTCGACCAGCGCGCCTACTGGGCGACGATCGTAGGAGTGAACATCAATGGCCTCGGTCCGCTCGTCGGGCCCTACCTGAGCGATTTCCTCAGAGCCGGCCCCGAATTCGGGGCCACCACGCTCTCGCGCTTCTACGCGATTCACATGCTGCTCATCCCCGGCGCGCTCGTCGCGCTGATCGGCGCCCACCTCTACCTGGTGGCGAAGCTCGGCACGACCGCGCCGCCGTGGACAAAGGCCGAGCAGACCTCCGAGCTGCGCGAGGCGGAAGCGTGAACCAGCGCGAGAAGGAGGAGTACCTGCGCGAGTACGCGATCCTCAAGTCGCAGGGCAAGCCCTTCTTCCCCTACGCGGTCGCCAAGGACGCGGCGATGGCGTGCGTCGTGATGGCGGTCATCATCACGATGTCGCTCGTGCTCGGCGCCGAGCTGGGCCCCAAGGCCAACCCGACCACCACCACCTACGTGCCTCGCCCGGAGTGGTACTTCTTCTTCCTCTTCGAGGTCTTTCGCGTGCTCAAGCCTCCCAGCCTCGTGGGGCTGGCCGGGATCGGCGTGCCGACGCTGGCGATGATCTTCCTGTTCCTGCTCCCGTTCTATGACCGTGGCCCCGAGCGCCGGCCCGAGCGCCGTCCGATCGCGACGCTCGCCGGCATCATCGTGATCGGCTCGATGGCGTTCCTCACCTACCAGGGCGCCAGCGCGGGCTCGCCGACCGCGATCGAAATGGTCACGCCCAAGGCCGTCCAGCAAGCAGGCGGAGCCACGCTTGCGTCCTACAACGCCGGCAAGGCGGTGGTCGCTCAATCTGGCTGCCTCGCCTGTCACAAGATCGGCGACAACGGCAACAACGGACCCGGGCCGGAACTCACGCACATCGCCTCGCGCCTGCCGGCCCAGGGGATCGCACGTACGCTCGTGAACCCCACGGCGCCGATGCCGTCGTTCAAGAACCTGCCGCCGCAGAAGTTCAACGCGGTCGTCGCCTTCCTTTCGCAGCTGAAGTAGCGTCCCGGCCATGCCCGCTCAGCAAGGTGCCGGCGCTGGTCGATCTGCGATCGGCGTCGGGCCGAGTGGCGCAAATGGGTCTGCGCAGGGGGGCCAGGAGCCCCTCGACCCGTCGACGGGAACACTGGAGGCGAGCCAGGTGCGGGCGATGTTCGACCGCGTCGCCGGAGGCTACGACCTGATCAACAGCGTGATGACGGCCGGCCTCCACCACCGCTGGCGCGAGCGCGCGGCGGACCTCGCCCGTGTGGGGCCGGGCAGCCGCGTGCTCGACGTGGCCACGGGCACCGGCGATCTGGCGCTCGAGCTCGCGCGTCGCGTGGGGCCCGGCGGTGAGGTGGTGGGCAGCGACTTCTCCGAGGCGATGCTCGCGCGCGCGCGCGCCAAGGCGCCGCCACCGGCGCGCGATGGGGGGGAGGCGGTCGTGATCCCGCGCTTTGAGTGGGGCGACGCGCTCGAGCTGCCCTTCGCCGACGGGGCCTTCGACGCCGCCACCGTGGGCTTTGGAGCACGCAACTTCGCCGACCTCTCGCGTGGCCTGGGAGAGATGACACGGGTGGTGCGCCCCGGCGGGAGGGTCGTGGTGCTGGAGTTCACGACGCCGACCAGGCCGCCGCTGTCGCTCTTCTTTCGCCTCTGGTTCGATCGCCTTGTGCCTTTGCTCGGGCGCCTGGTGGGTGACTCCGATGCCTATACCTATCTCCCCAACTCGGTCAAGCGCTTCCCCGCGCCACCCGCCCTGGCGCGAGAGTTGGAGCGCGCGGGCCTGCGCGAGATCCGCTACCTGCTGACCGCCGGAGGCATCGTCGCGATCCACCTCGGCACGGTGCCACCGGAGGAGGGATGACAAGCGCGGTGGGCCATACCGCCGCCGACAGCCCCGCCGGGGATGGTCCCACTGGGGACAGCTCCACTGGGGACAGCTCCACTGGGGATAGCTCCACTGGGGACATCGACGCTGTCGAGGTGATCATGCGCCGCGGCGGCGCGGGCCTGCGCGAGCGGATGGCCCGCATCGAGCTGCACCTGGAACGGGTGACAGCCGCGGCCGGCACGCCGCTCGCTGCCCATGCGAACGCCACGATCGTCGCCGGCGGCAAGCGGCTGCGCCCGCTGCTCGTCGTGCTCGCCGCCGAGGCCGCCGGCGGGGTTCTGCCCGCGCCCGGCGCCGATCCGGCTCCGCCCACCCGACTCGATCCTGCTCCCCCCACCCGTCCTGCTCCCCCCAGCCCACTCGATACAACCTCCCCCTCCTCACCCCACCCCGGCTTGGGCGAGGAGTGCCTGGTGCGTGCGGCGGTCGCGGTCGAGCTCGTGCACTCGGCGACGCTCGTGCACGATGACGTGATCGACGGCGCCCAGCTGCGGCGGGGGCACCCGACGGTGGCCACCGTCGCCGGACGCGCGGTCGCGGTCGCCACCGGCGATCTGCTCTTCTCACGCGCCTTCGCCGAGCTCGCGCGCAACGGCGATCTCGCCCAGTTGCGTGCCCTCTCGGACGCCAGCTCGGCGCTCGCCGCGGGCGAGCTGCTCCAGCACGAGGACGCCTACGCCGCGCACGTCGCGGTCGAGCGCTATCTGCGGCGCTGTGAGCTGAAGACAGCGGCGCTGTTCGAGGCCGCCTGTCGCCTGGGGGCGCTCGTGGCGGTGGAACCCTCGCCCGCGCTCGCGGACGCGCTCGGCGTGTTCGCCCGGCACATCGGGCTCGCCTTCCAGATGCTCGACGATGTGCTCGACGTGTCCGGACCGGTCGAGCGCACCGGCAAGTCACGCGGCACGGATCTGCTCGACGGCACGGTCACGCTGCCGTTGATCCTCGCGCGCGAACGCGACAGCGAGCTCGCCGACTTCGACCTCAGCTCGCTGGGCGGGGCGGGCGGACCCCAAAAAGCCGAGCAGCTGTGCGAGCGGATTGCCGCCACCGGCGCGCTCGACGAGGCCAGAGAGCGAGCGCTCGCGGTCGTCGCCGAGGCCAAGGCGGCGCTGCCGGCGAGCCTGCCGCCAGGTCGCTCGTCGCTACTGCACCTGGTAGCCGACGCGGTTGTCGAGCGCTACCGTTAGGCGGCCGCTGAGCGGCCTGGCCGATCTTCGATCGGTCTGCGTCCTTACCGATCGGAGATCGACGGGACCTCCGATCGGCCAGTACGCGTGCTAGCCAGGTGAGGCTCTAGAAGTCCGCGAGCACGATCAGGCTTGCTACAAGTGAGGCTTTAGAAGTCCGCGGGGACGATCAGGTCGGCATCGAGCGCGCGGATGAAGAACTCGATCTCCTCCTCCATGTTCGCCTGCGTGAGCTGCTTCAGATCGCTCAGCAACGCGCCGGAGGCACGGTCGAGCTCTTCGTCGAGCCGCTCGACGGCCGCCTGGCTGAAGACACCCTCGCGCCGGGCCTCGCACTCGGGACAGCGCAGGACGATTCGCCAGTGCCTCGGTCCTTCCTCAACCCAGTCCAGCGGATAGGCCAGCTCGCCGGCGCAGTGGAAGCAGACGTGCAAGGACTCAGGCGCGCAGGCCTCCTCCGCGGCCGCGGCCCGCAGGCGGTCGCGGTAGACGACCTCGATCTGCTTGCCGCCTGGCAGTTGCACGCGATGACGGATGTGAGGGTTTCGCTCGGGTTGCATGGCTTGCTCCCGAACGTCATCGACTTCCGCGCCGGCCGCCTTTAGCACGTTGCCCGTAGTTCGGAGGTTTGCGCAGCGCTGCTCCACCGGCTCCGCCCACCGGTGATACGTTCACTGGAGCCATGGCCACCACGATTCGCGCGATCGGCCACGAGGAGCGCCTCAGCCTTGTGGACCATCTCGACGAGCTGCGCACCCGCCTGATCGTCAGCGCGGTGGCGCTGGCGATCGCTTTCGGCTTCTGCCTGTGGCAAAACCACGCGCTCCTGCACTTTGTCAATAAGCCCCTCAGCAAGCAGACCGAGAAACAGGTCGCCAAAGGCAACGGCCCGCTCGGCCAGACCGCGCTTGCGCAGCAGGGGGTGCTGAAAGTCGCGCGCGACACCCAGGCGATCGTGCTCGCGCTCAGCGCCCCGGCGAGTGGCCTGCCGCCCGCCACGCGCGCGCAGCTCGCGCGCGAGATTCCCAGCCTGCGCGCCGCGGTCGCCAAGATCCCCCGCGTTCCGGAAGGCAACAAGCCCGTGACGCTCGGCATCGGCGAGCCGTTCACGACCACGATCACGGTGACCCTGTTCTTCGCCCTGATCATCTCCATGCCGGTGATCCTGTTCGAGCTGTACGGGTTTGTGCTGCCCGCGTTCAGCCCGCGCGAGCGACGCATCGCGATGCCGCTGCTCGCCGCGATCCCGTTCCTGTTCGTGATCGGAGTCGCGTTCGGCTACTTCGTCGTGCTGCCCGCCGCACTGCGGTTCTTCCAGAACTTCAACAGCAGCGAGTTCAACGTCCTCGTGCAGGCCAGCCCGTACTACAAATTCGTCGCAACCATCCTTTTGGCGATGGGGCTGGTCTTCCAGGTGCCCGTCGCGATTCTCGCCGCCACGCGCCTTGGGATCGTCACGCCCCAGCAGCTGCGTCACAACCGCCGCTACGCGCTCCTCGTCTGCGCCACCGTGGCAGCCTTCCTACCGGGCGATGCCGTGACGCTGATCCTCGAGACCGTTCCGCTTTACATTCTCTACGAGCTGAGCATTCTGCTCGCATCGCTCGTCGCCCGCCGCGACGCCAAGCGGGTACAGGCCGCAGCCGCCGGTGGGGATGAGCCCTCGGGCGGCGCCTCTGGACCAGGTGGTGTGCCGGCGAGTCCCTCGCCCACGCCGGCCGGTGGTGTCGGCCGGCCGGCGGCGCCCTCCTCAGAAGCCGCCGATGGTGACGCGGCAACCGACGGCGACGCGGCAACCGATGGTGAGGTGGGCGCTGATGGTGAGGTGGGCGCCGACGATGAGATGGAGCCCGATGTGAGACAGATCATCGACCACATCGATCACGAGCTGTCCTGAGCGTCTCGACGGGTGGGCGCCAACCGCGGGCATGCTCTGCCGTAGCGTCCACCGTCCGTAGAACCGTAGAATCACTCACCTCATGCTTTTCGACCTGAGAGGACGCGGCCGTCGCCGCACCGTCCAAGTGATCTACGTCGGCCTCGCGCTGCTGATGGGCGTCGGGCTGATCGGCTTTGGGATCGGCGGTGGCTTTGGCGGAGGTGGTCTGCTGACCGCCGCGAGCAACAACGAAGGCGGCGGCAGCGCGAGCTTCGCCAACCAGGTCAAGAAGTACCAGAAGCTCGTCGCCAAGCAGCCGAACAACGTGAGCGCCTGGGAAGGCCTGACCAACGCCCAGTTGCACGAAGCCGGCGGCGAAGCGTTTGTCAGCAACAACAAGCTGACGAGCAAGGGCAAAGAACTGTTCTCGCAGATCGGTCAGTCGTGGAACAGCTATCTCGCGCTGAACCCCGCGAAGCCCAACGTGACGCTGGCGAAGGAGATGGTGCGGGTGTTTGGCGAAGAAGGGCTCAACCAGCCGGCTGCCGCGGTGCAGGTGCTGCAGCTGGTCGTCGCCGCCGAGCCGCAAAGCGCCTCCCTCTTCGGTGCGCTCGCGGAGTACGCCTACAAAGCCAAGAACACGCGCCAGGGCGACCTGGCCGCCACCAAGGCGGTCAAGCTCGCTCCGTCCGCTGATCGGGTGCGGCTGAAGAAAGAACTGGCGGAACTGAAGAAGAGCTCCGCGACCAGCGCCAGCGGCGCGGCGGGCACGGGCGGCGCGGCTAGTGCCGGTGGCGCGGTGAGCACAGGCGGCGCGGTGAGCACAGGCGGCGCGGCGGGTGGCTCCAACGGCACCGTCACGATCGGTGGCAAGACCTATCCCATCCATGTGCCCGCCGGCGCCACCGGCACCTCGACGGCGGCCAAGAAATAGCGAGCGCCCGGCGTGGATGTCTCGCACGAGACACGCGCTGCCGCCGCCACGGATGATCGTGGCGCGGGCCTCCCGCAGGCCTATACCGCGCGCCTGCTGATCGGCTGTGCCGATCGCCCGGGGATCGTCGCGGCAGTCTCCGGCTTCCTGTTCGAGCAGGGGGCGAACATCGTCTCCTCCCACCAGTACTCCACCGATCCGATCGGCGGGCGGTTCTTTCTGCGCACCGAGTTCTTCCTCCCGCGGTCCTCGCGGGCAGTCGCCGCCACGGGCGGCCATCCCGAGACCGGGGTCGGGACCGGGACCGAGGTGGAGGCAAAGGTGGAGGCCGCGGCCGGGACCGAGGTGGAGGCAGAGATGGAGGCAGAGCCTGAGGTCGCCGTGCGCGAGCGTCTGCACGAGCAGTTCGAGGCCGAGGTCGCCACGCGCTTTGCGATGGACTGGCGGATCCGCTGGTGGGGTGAGCGCCGGCGCATCGCGATCCTCGTCTCGCGCCACGACCACTGCCTGGTCGAGCTGCTCTGGCGCTGGCGTCGCGGTGAGCTCGACGCCGAGATCGTCGCGGTGGTCTCCAACCATCTGGATCTGCAGCGCGAGACGCTGGCGGTGGGCGTTCCCTATCACCACATTCCGGTCGAGAAGGGCCATAAGGCGCAGGCGGAGGGGCGGATGCTCGAGCTGCTCGCGGGTAACGCCGACCTGCTCGTGCTGGCCCGCTACATGCAGATCCTCAGCGGCGACTTCCTCGCGCGGGTGGCGGTCCCCGCGATCAACATCCACCATTCCTTCCTGCCCGCGTTCGCCGGCGCCGATCCCTACCGCCGCGCGCGCGAGCAGGGGGTCAAGCTGATCGGCGCCACGGCGCACTACGTCACCGAGCAGCTCGACGACGGACCGATCATCGAGCAGGATGTCGTCCGCGTCGATCATCGCCAGAGCATCGGCGACCTGGAGCGCGTGGGCCGCGACATCGAGCGCCTGGTCCTCGCGCGCGCCGTCTCGATGCACCTCGACGACCGCGTGATCGTCGACGGCCGACGCACGATCGTCTTCTGAGTGCCCCCAGGCGGTGGCCCTCGCCTCAGCTTGGCTAGAATCGCAGTCCGAGCCGGCCGATCTCGCCGGCGCCCTCACGGGCCGTTAGCTCAACCGGTAGAGCAGGGGCCTCTTAAGCCCAAGGTTGCAGGTTCGATTCCTGCACGGCCCATAGATGACCGAATGATGCAGGTGCGTGCAGGGAGACGCAGAAGCCCTGCATTTATGCTGCAAGTTATGCTCATTCGGGGTGCAGCGGCATGCACGACGACACCGTCTGAATTGCCTTGTCTCGGAGCTTTCGGGAGCATTTCGGGAGCGACTTGCTCCCGAGTCAGGAGACGGCCCGGATGGCACATGGCCGGCATCCCAGGGAGGTTTGTCGTCGGATTTGGCCTCTCGCCCGCTGAAAGGGCTGAGATGGGCTCCCAAGAGGGCGCTGGTTAGCTCGTGTAGGGCACTGGGTCTGAGGAAACGAGACGCCCGTAGCGGCGGTAACGTAGTCGCACGCATGGCTTCCGCACCTGTTCAAATCGACCTTCCACGGCTGCGTGCCCGGCGGCAGGAGATCCTGGGCTGCGCTACTGACCACGGCGCGCGCAACGTGCGCGTGTTCGGCTCGGTGGTGCGCGGCGAGTCGAGCGCGTCGAGCGACGTGGACCTGTTGGTCGAGATGGAGCCGGGGCGGAGCCTGATCGACCTTGTGGGGCTGTGGCAGGACTTGGAGGACATGCTCGGCACCCACGTCGATGTGCTCAGCGACGGCGGTGTGAGCCCACATCTACGCGAGCGCATCTTCGCCGAGGCCGTGTCGCTGTGAAGGACGAACGTGCCTATCTGCTGCACGCCATCGAAGCGATCGACGCGATCTCCAGCTACACCGTCGATGGCAGCGAAGCGTTCTTCTCAGACGGCAAGACCCAGGATGCCGTGATCCGCAACATCGAGATCATCGGCCAGGCGGTCAAGGGAATCTCGGATGACACACGCGCCCTGGAGCCAGCGGTACCGTGGCGGCAGATCGCCGGTATGCGCGACAAGCTCATCCACGAATACTTCGGCGTGGATCTTGTGCTCGTCTGGGACGTGGTGGAGCGTGAATTGCCGGTCTTGCGCCCGCAACTGGAGAAGTTGAGCCAACGCTTGGCGGACGACACAAGTTCTGAGGATCGACCGGCTTCCTGAGTATTCGCGGCCGATGTTGCAGGCAGTCGAGCCCTACAGCGGCAACTCGAAGCGCTCTGCGCCGTTATCCCCCGTACGCCCTGCACGCCGGAGATCACCGAGGTCGGCCAGGTCGCCGAGCACCGCCGCGACATCTCCAGCATGTGACGTGATCCCTTGTCTGAAGGCGTATGCGAGGGCATCGTTGGCATCGAACTGGCCGCCAGCCGCCAGCTCCTTCATTGTTGCCTTCAAGCGAAGATAGTCGTCCTCGGTCGTCGTCTCACGATATTGCGGCATACCGCAGAGCGTACCGACAACCGTTGACGCTCAGGCTCCCCCATATATGACTGAACGGCCTGCGTGACTCCGGCTGCTCGATGATCACACTTCGCGGTTTCTGAATCGTGGGGATGCCCTCTTCGCCTCTTGAGCCTTGACGATGGCGTGGTAGTCGTTATCATCAAACTCCACGCTGATCACGCCGCCATGCGGATCGCATCCGCTTACGAGACCTCGACACGTCTCCGATCCTGCCACGACGGCAAAGGATTCACCCAGTGGTAACTCAAGCGGCATGCCTTCGCCGTCGAGCACCCGAATCTCCCAGATCATGCCCCGGAGTGTTGCAACGTGACCGCGATCCGTCAAGCACTCGTGACGAGTGCCTTTCGCGGGCTGTAGCGGACGCTGAGTGGGACGGCGCACGACTGCTGGAGTCTCGCCGTGAACGGCTTGGGCGTAAAGACCCCACCCGTCGTTGATGCGAGAGGCACCTAGATGTCGGGCCAGGAGCGCTTGCGGGCCGGTCCCGGCCGTTTCCGCGCGGGCTACACCTGGCTACAGCTGGACGGCTGCGGGTATCCGAGGGATTGGGAGGTCGGCGGTCCAGAGCCTCAGATCGCTAAAAATGACCGCACCGCCGATTAGGGTCGCCGGATGCTCGCCGAATGGGCACAGATCGCAATCGCACTGTTCACGGCCGTCACCGCGCTCGCCGCGCTGCTCTCCGTTCGGCGAGTCGAGCAGGACCGCCGCGCGCGCCTTATCCCCGAGCTACACGTCGAGGTCATCTGCGACGTGCCGAACGATCAAATGCGGCTCACCATCGTGAACCTCGCTGCGTCCGCTCGTGAGGTCCGAATTATGGGCTCAATCGGCGAGTTCGGGTTCACGCACAACACTCCGCCGACGACGTACTGGCAATCAGGCGAGTCTCGGACTTACATCATCAGCATGCCGGTCCTTCCTCGCGTCGAGGCGTACGTGTTCGCGGAGGCCCGGGACCTCGGAAAGAAGTTCCTAGTAGTCGCGACCGTGGGAGGCGCGACGTATCGCTGGAACCTTCGACAGGCGGAAAAGCTCAGCCCTGCTGCCGAGTGGCACAAACTGTTCCCCGGTAAGCCGCTACCGCTAGATCTGAAGTACCCGCAGATGGCAATCGAGCTTGTCGAGCGGCACCGCTGAGAGCGCTGGATTCGCGAATCGCGAGAAGCGCCACGGCGAGCCGGTGCCGACCGCGACCTTCAGGCCCTAGGGTGAAGCAGCCCGAGCGACAACCGGTGGTCGGCACGCGGCTACGAGGAGCCCGCCGAGATCCGTGATCGCGACGCCCCTGATCCTCGCGTCGGCGTTGTCTGTCTCAAAGTCGTTGATCGTCCTCGGGGTGACGAGGTTGTACCTCAGAAGCTCTAGGCGAGTGAGGTTGTCGAGCCCGGCGGCTTTGATGCCAAACCACGATCTGCACTTGGGTAGGTCCACGACCTGGGTGCCATCGGCGTTTTCGTTGGTCGAGATGCGGTCGAGCGTCGCCGCCTCAACGGGCTCTAGGTCAGCGAGGATGCGTGCGAGCGCGACGGGGAGTGTTCCCGTCACCGTCAGCGCGTTGGCGAGCAGGTTTGCCCACCGCTCCTGCATGCCGGGGTCGTCCTCCATTGAGGCTGCCTCAAGGATCGCTTTGACCAGCGGAATCTTGATCTCGCTGTACGCCTTCGGCGGCAGCCCCGACGCCTTGATCTTTCCGCCATCCTCATCGCAAGCCTCACTGTTCGCGGGTAGAAGTAGGCGTCGATCCGGCTAGTCATCGCACCCCAAAACGCCTTCGACGGCTCAAGCGAACCGGACGCCTCAGCCAGCGTCGCGACCATCTCAGCACCCGCCTTGGCAATGTCAATCTCCTCGCCCACGGCGCACATGATGACGAACGCCTCCGCTGCCCAACCGAGAACAAAGTCAGCGCTGACGCCTGTCGCGTCCCCGCCGCTCAGGATGACCGGGCGAAGCGACGGCGTTTGAGTCGCGTCCGAGGTCTTCAACATCCGAGTGCGAGCTTGTCGTTAGGTGGTATCGATCTCCTCCGCCAGTTTCGCAAGCTCCGAGACCTCCGTCCCAAGCGCCGCAGCGATCCGTCGTACGGTGCCCCAAGCGGGATTGCGCCCTGCCTCGATGTGGCTGAGCCAGGTGGTGTGGAGATCAGCACCGTGGGCGACCTCCTCCTGCGAGAGCCCACGGGCGGTCCTGGTCTGACGAACCTCAGCCAGGCGACGATGCGGCGACCGGCAAGCCCTCGCCGCCGATGATCGTCTGCTTGCCCTCATCGGTCCAGATCACCTGCTCGCGTCCGGGGCCCACGCCCACGAGCGTCACGGGCGCGCCGATCTGCTCGACGATGAACTGGAGATACTCGCGTGCTGCCTCGGGCAGGTCGGAGAACGTGCGGCACTCGCCGAGGTCCTCCTGCCAGCCGCGCAGCTCGGTCAGCTCGGGGGTCGTGTGGTGGAGGACCGTCTGGTGGTAGGGGAAGTCCTCGAACTCGGCGCCCTCGGCGCCGCGGTAGCTCGTGCACACCTGGATGCGGTCGAGGCCCGAGAGCACGTCGAGCTTGGTGATCACGAGCGCGGTGAGCGTGTTCAGGCGGGCGGCGTAGCGCAGGGCGACCAGGTCCAGCCAACCGATCCTGCGCGCACGTCCTGTCGTCGTGCCGAACTCGCCGCCGCGCTTGCGGATCAGCTCGCCCATCTCTTCGTGCAGCTCGCTCGGGAACGGGCCGGCGCCGACGCGTGTCGTGTACGCCTTCGACACCCCCCAGACCTCGTCGATGTCCTTCGGTCCCACCCCGGTCCCCACGGTCGCGGCGCCCGAGAGCGGGTTGGAGGAGGTGACGAAGGGATATGTGCCGTGGTCGATGTCGAGCATCGCTCCCTGGGCGCCCTCAAAGATCACCTTCTGGCCTTCGTCGAGCAGGTCCCACATCAGTTTGGCCGTATCGGCGATGTGCTGCTCCAGGCGATGGCCGTAGGTCAGGTACTCCTCGGTCATCGCGTGCAGGTCGAGCGCCGGGTCCTTCTCAAAGGGCCGCAGCGACAGGCGCTTGGGTTCCATCGCCGCGACGATCTTCTTCTTCAGGATCTTCTCGTCGAGCAGATCCTGCACGCGGATGCCCAGCCGCGCGGCCTTGTCGGCGTAGCAGGGTCCGATGCCGCGACGGGTCGTGCCGATCTGGCGGCTGCCCAGCTTCGCCTCGCCGGCCGAGTCGAGCAGCAGGTGGTAGGGCATGATCAGGTGGGCATTGGAGGAGATCCGCAGGCCGCTCACATCGATCCGGCGGGCGCGCAGGCCGTCGAGCTCCTCGATCAGGACCTTCGGGTCGATCACCACACCATTGCCGATCACGCAACGCTTGCCCGGGTAGAGGATGCCGGATGGGATCAGGTGCAGCTTCCACTCGACGTCCCCGCGCACGATCGTGTGGCCGGCGTTGTTGCCGCCCTGGAAGCGCACCACCGCGCCCGCGCGCTCGGCGAGCAGATCGGTGATCTTCCCCTTCCCCTCGTCGCCCCACTGGGCGCCAACGATGACTATTCCAGGCATGCCGAGTGCAGTTTACGAGGGTCGGGAGAGGCCCACCCACCCGCGGTGGTGCGTAGAGTCGAGTCGGAGGCACGGAAGCGGCCCACCCACCCGCCTTGGCTGGTGGCCAAGGCGATCCCGAGGACAAAGAGCGACGAAGGCTATACGTGCCACCGCCTACTGTGCGTAGCGCTCGCCAGCGTAGTTGAGGAACTTCGGGTACTCCTTCTGGAAGGTCAGCGTGACTTTGCCGACCGCGCCGTTGCGATGCTTGGCGATGATCAGGTCCGCCTCGCCGGGGCGCTCGGAGTCCTCGTCGTAGTACTCGTCGCGGTAGATGAACATCACCAGGTCGGAGTCTTGCTCGAGGTTCCCGCTCTCGCGCAGATCCGAGAGCTGCGGTTTCTTGTCCGGGCGCGACTCGACCGCGCGGCTGAGCTGCGACAGGGCGATCACCGGCACGCCGAGCTCACGCGCGAGGATCTTCAGGCCACGGCTCAGCTCGCCGACGGCGGTCACGCGGCTGTCATAGCGACTGTCGGTGCGCATCAGCTGCAGGTAGTCGATGATGATCAAGCCCAGTCCGTTCTCGCATTGGCTGTGCAGCCGCCGCGCCTTCGCGCGGATCTCCAGCATCCCCACGTCGCTGGAGTCATCCACCCACAGGGGCGCCGCCGCGAGGCGCTGTGAGGCCTTCAGGATCTTCGGCCAGCGCTGCTCGGCGACGCGCCCCTTGCGCAGCTCCTCGCCCTTGATCCGTGCCTGCGAGGCGACGAATCGCTGGGCCAGCTCGGCCTCGGCCATCTCCAGGCTGAACAGCGCCACGGGCTTGCCGTGCTCGACGGCGGCGTTCTCGGCGATGTTGCACACCAGCGCGCTCTTGCCCATCGCGGGACGGGCGGCGATGATGATCAGGTTCCCCGGCTGAAAGCCGCCGGTGATCTCGTCGAGGTCCTTGAACCCGGAGGGCGTCCCCGTCAGTGACGTGCCTTCGATCGACAGACGGTGCAGCTTGTCGAGCTCCTCGTGCAGCACCTCTTCGATCGCCCTGAAGTCCTGCTGGCGATCGTCACGGGCCACCTCGAGCATCGCCTTCTCCGCCTGCTCGACCAGCTCGCGTGGGCCGGCCCGGTGGCCGAGCACGCTCTCCTGGATCTCATAGGACGCCCCCAGCAGCCGCCTGAGCAGTGCGTTCTCGCGCACGATCTGCGCGTAGCGGCGGGCGTGCCCGGCGGCCGGCACAACCCCGGTCAGGCCATCGACCGTCGCGACCCCGCCGACTCCTTCCAGCTTGCCGCTCTGGCGCAGACGGTCGGTGACCGTGAGCACGTCGACCGGCTCTGACTCGTTGTACAGCGCGAGCATCGCCTCGTAGATCGTCCCGTGCCGCTCGCGGTAGAAGTCCTCCGCGCGTAGCCCCTCTTCGATCACCAGCGCGTACAGCGAGCGGTCTGACAGCAGGATCGAGCCCAGCACCGACTGCTCGGCCTCGAGGTTGTGAGGAGGTGCGACCACGCCCGCCGGGGGGCTGGCCGTGCTGTTGGCGTTGGTTACCGAGATCGCGCACATAGCTTCGGCGAGTCTAGGTCGGCGTCCGTTTTGGCCTCTGGCCTTACCCCGCTATCTCGGACTAAATTGCGTTCCACGAACAAATGTTCGCAGGACGAGAGGACGGTGCCCCGGGGGCTATTTCTTCGCCACGACCATCACTCAGCATGGGGATGGCAGGCCCTCCCCATGGGCCCCTCCCGCTTTATTTCTTCGCCACAACCATCGTCTTGATCGTCGCGGTCACTCCCTCGACCACCTCGACCACGACCATGTAGGTCCCGACGCTCTTGATCGGCTCGGGCATGTGCACACCGCGTTTGTCGATTTTCAGACCGCGCGCTTCGCGCACCGCGGTGGCGATATCCTGGGCGGTGACCGACCCGAACAGCCGTCCGTCGGCTCCCGCCTGCTGGGGGATCGTAAGCACGGTCCGGTTCAGCAGGTTGACGTTCTCTTGGGCCTTTTCGATCGCGTTGCGCGCCGCTCGTTCAGCCGCCAGCTGGCGTTCGCGGATCATTTCGATCGCGCCTTTCGTGGCGGGCTGGGCCAGCTTGCGCGGGATCAGGTAGTTGCGCAGGTAGCCCTTCGCTACGTCGATCACCTTGCCCTGCTCGCCGAGCGTCTCGACGTCCTGAAGGAGGATGGCTTCGGGCATCGGCCGCTACCTACCGGTCGCGGTCGCGATCGCGACCGCCCCGTCCATCGCGTGGGCTGTCCTCGCGGCCGCCCTCGTTCACGTAGGGCAGCAGCGCCAGCTCGCGCGCGCGCTTGACCGCACGGGCGATCTGACTTTGATGGCGCCGGCACGACCCGGTGATCCGCCGCGAGCGGATCTTGCCCTTCTCGGAGATGAACTTGCGCAACGACGCGATGTCCTTGTAGTCAACCTGCTCGACCTTGTCACGGCAGTGCTGGCACGGCTTGCGCCGGCCGCTGCCGGGTCCGCCCTTCTTGTCTCGACGGCGAACCGGCTTGCCGCGACCGCGCGCTTTTGCCATCAGTGTCCCCCGCCGCTGTTACGACCGAGTGCTTGTTTATCGTTGGTGGGAGACACAGAACCTCGCTGTACTAGAACGGAATATCGTCGTCGCCGGCACCGCCGGCGGCCGGTGCAGGCTGGAAGTCCCCGCTGTTGACCGGGACGTCGCTGCCCTGGGAAGCTCCATTGCCCGTGAATCCGCCGCCGCTTGCGGCCTCGTCACGGGAGCCCAGGAACTGCACCGAGTCGGCAATGATATCGGTTGCCTGGCGCTTTGTGCCGTCCTGGCTCTCCCACTCGCGCCACTCCAAGCGCCCGTCGATCGCGACGGGGCGCCCCTTGGACAGGTAGCGGGAGGCATTCTCGCCCTGTGCGCCCCACACGGTGACGTTGAAATAGTTGGGCTTGTCCTCCCACTCGCCCGTGCTTCCGTTCTTGCGGCGCGTGTTGCAGGCGATGCGCAGGCTGCATACGGACATGCCGCTCGGCAGCGAGCGCAGCTCGGGATCGGCGGTCAGGTTGCCGGTCATCACGACTCGGTTGATGTTGGTGGCGGCCATGGTGTTCTTCCTTTCGGGCTGGTTCCCCCGCTCGCGGAGGCTCGTCGGTCTTCGCGTGCTGCGAGCTCCAAGTCTAGAGCCGCCTTCGGGCGTGACTCTCGATCGAGACCGCCCTGACCCGCTAGTTGCGAAGATTGCGACTCGCGTACAACACTTTTCGGTTGCTACTCGGCTCGTGCGGGGTGGGCAGGGGGGCGCGAGAGGCGGTCGCGGGCGGGCGCGACTTAGTCAATCAGTGCTTGCTCGACTCGCGTGGGGCAGGCATGGGCTGTGCGCCGCGTCCGCGTGAGGAGGTCCTGAAGACCTCGTCCCAGTAGGGAGCGCTGATGCCGAAGCCGCGCGTCTCGTCCTGGAAGTGATGGCGCATGTGCCGCTCGCGCAGCATCCTGCCGAGCGGGCCGCGCGGGCGGAAGTGGTGGACGTAGTAGTGGATCATGTCGTACGCCAGATAGCCGGCGAAGAACCCCGCTCCGAGGCCGGGCGCGTAACGAGCGCCGAAGATCAGGTAGAGGACCCCGAACACGACCGCCCCCAAGGGCAGGCTCACCGCCGGTGGCATGACCAGGCGCAACGGATCGTTTGGATGGTCGTGGTGGACGCCGTGGATGATCCAGTGCAGTCGCGCGCCGATCCCGTCCTGCGGCTCGAAGTGGAAGACGACCCGGTGCAGCCAATACTCGAACAGGGTCCACAGCGCATAGCCGGCGAGCACCAGTGCGATCGTGCCCACCACGCTCGCGCTGGAGAGCTCCCAGGCCGCCAGAGCGAGCACCGTGGGCGTGAAGATCAGCACCGGCACCGCGGGATGCACGCGCGAAAGGGCGTCGAGCAGGCGCGAGTCGAACATCGGCGGGGAGGCCCGCAGCACGTCGGCCCTGCTCGCTGAGGAGTCGCTCATGTCTTCGGCCCACGCCATACGGGCAATTTTACCCGCTCGCGCTTTACGTAAGCGTCGCAACGTAAAAAACCACGCACGATCGCGTAGGCGCTGTGGCGGAAGGTGCCGGGCACGCTCGCGTAGGTGCTGTGGCGGAAGGTGCCGGGCACGTTCGCGTAGGTGCTGTGGCGGGAGACACCGGGCGGGCTCGGGTGAGCGCCGCGGCGGGGCGGGATGCTACGCCGGCTCGCCGGCTGGGACTTCAGCCGCTGGCGCCTCAGCAGCCACGGGCACTTCAGCGGCCACGGGCACCTCAGCGGCCACGGGCACCTCAGCGGCCACCGGCACTTCAGTCGCGGGCTCTGCCTCGCTCCGCGGGAGGACCACGCCGGCAGCCGGCATCTCCGGCGCCGCCGGCGTGCCGGGCGCGAGCTTGACGACGCGAAAGCGGATGACCTCGTCGGTGATCCGCAGCGTGCGGTTCAGCGTGCCAAGCAACTCCGGTGTCGTATGGAACTGCAGCAGGTGGTACTCGGCGTTGGTCTTGTGATCGATCTGGTAGGCCAGCGCCCGATCGCCCCACTCGTCGTGGCGCAGCAGCTCGCCCTGCGCCTCGATCGCCTTGCGGGCGTCGGCGACGATCTTCGCACGCGTTGCCTCCTCGGCCTGGGGGTCGAGCATCAGCACTAGGTCATATGTGGGCGCGGGCAGGGTCATGAGATCGGCGTCGAGGAAGATTAGCGGGTCTGCGTCGCGCGCTCAGTGCATCGATGATGAGCGCGTGACGAAAGCGCTCCGTCGCGCGCACGCGCTCGGCCTCGGACGCGCGCCCCGCGACGCGCGCCGCGACGGCTCGTCATAAGGTTGTTCAGGCTGTTTCTTCGTCCTCGCCCTTGGCGCGAATGTCCGCGAGCTGCTCGTCGATCCAGTCGCCCGGGTCGCGCGAGGTGACGATCTCCACCAGTCCCTCGGCGCGGCGACGGCGCTCGGAGGAGGACATCGTGAGCGCGGCGTAGATCGAGTTGGCGAGCTCTTGGATGTCGAAGGGGTTGACCGAGAGGGCGTACTCGCCGAGCTCCTCGTGCGCGCCGGTGTTCTCGGACAGGATCGAGACGCCCTCGCGCTCGTTGACGATCGGGCCCTCCTTGGCGACGAGGTTCATGCCGTCGAACATCGCGTTGACAAGCAGCACGTCGTAGTGCTTGTAGGCCGCCATCGCCTCCTCGAGGTCGTCGCGCAGCTTGAGCTGGATCGGCATCCAGTCGGGGGTGCCGTGGCGGTGGTTGACGACCGCCACCAGCGCCTCGATCCGCTCCAGGTACTCGGCGTACTGGGGCACGTCGGTGCGCGAGGGCATCATCTGCGCGATAAACGTGACGCGCTCGGTGAACTCGGGGTGCTGCTCGAGGAACAGGTCGAAGGCGGAGAAGCCGCGCAGCACGTTCTTGCTCAGATCCGCGCGGTCGACGCGCAGGATCAGGAAGTCGCGCCGGCGGTGCAGGAGCTCGTCCTCGAACTCGCCGACCCGCGTGCTCTGCGCGGTAAGGCGCGTGGCCTTGTGGTCGATCGGCAGCGGATATGCCCGCACCCAGATCTCGCGCTCGCCGAACTTCACGAGGCCGCGCTCGAAGTCGACCTCGAGATCCATCAGGTCGCGGCAGCACTGCAGGAAGTTGCGCCGGTAGGAGCGCGTGTGGAAGCCGATGATGTCGTTGGCGAGCAGGCCCGTGAAGATCTCCTCGCGGATGCGGGAGGGCAGCACCCGCCAGGCGTCAGACTGGGTCCAGGGGATGTGGATGAAGTGGTGGAGGAAGACGTCGGGTCGTGCTTTGCGCACGAGGTCGGGGAGCGTGTAGAGGTGGTAGTCGTGGACCATCACGACCGGCTCCCGCATTCCGTCGAGTTCCTCCACGACGGCGCGCGCGAGGTCCTCGTTGACGACGTTGTAGCCGAACTCGAAGGCCTCGATCTCCTCACGCCGAATGTCCGGGGCGTTGGACAGGTCCCAGAGGTAGTGCTGGATGAACCACAGCATCGGGTTGGCGAAGACGTTGTAGAAACGGTCGTAGGCCTCGGCATCGGAAACGACGAGCCGCACCTGGAACTCGCCGCCCGCGGGTGAGCGCACCGGAAATGATCGTCCCGCGTTGACGCGCGAAACCTCGGCGTCGTGCTCGTTCATCGCCGAGGCGATCCAGATCGCTTCGCGGTGCGAGGCGAGTCCTGTGAGCGCCGTCACCAGCCCGCCCGAGCCGCGCTGGACCTCGCCGCCCGCATGGAAGGTGACCGGGCCGCGGTTGCTCACCAGCACCAGCGGAGCCCGCTGTGCCGGTGTGTCGCTCATAGGGCAACCTCTGGTTGCTGGGTGGTGAGGTTGTTCTCGTTTTCTTTCCGAGAGAGGGAGATCTCGCTCGACCGCTGGTTGAGCGAGGCCTGAGACTCAGCGCACATAGCTGACCACCACCGGGAGAGCGCCA
>DATCBT010000062.1:0-9846 GCA_036511695.1 Solirubrobacteraceae bacterium
AAGTAGTCACCATGAGCAGATTCTCGCGACTTCTTCACGATCCTCGCCACCTGACATGTGGATGGACCGTCCCTCCGCTCATCCCTGGGCGCTCGCGCTGGCGGTGGCGCTGCCGCTGACGGCGGTCTATCTGATCGTCTCGCCGCCGGCGGGCGATCTGGCTGCGGCCACCTATCGCAGCGCCCTGTTCGGGCGGGTGGGCTTCAGCACTTGGGACAGCGGCTGGTATGCGGCGCATGGCCACTGGCTGCCGGGCTACTCGTTGCTCTCGCCGGCATTGGGTTGGCTGCTTGGCGTCCATCTGCTGCTCGTTGTGTCGGCGCTCGCGGCCTGTGTGCTGTTTGGGATGATCGCGCGAGAAGTGTTTGACGGGACCGCGGCGCATATTGCCGCGATCTCGTTCGCGGTCGGCTTCTGTGTCGAGGTGCTCTCCGGGCGCGTGCCCTATGACCTGGGTTTCGCGGTGGGGCTCGGAGCGGTGCTCGCGCTGATCCGCGGAGCCGCGCCACTCGCGCTGACCCTCGCCGTCGTTACAAGCGTCGCGAGCCCGGTGGCAGGGGCCTTCCTGGCGCTCGCCGGGCTTGCCTATGCGGTAGTGGACGCGCGTCGTGGCCTGGCGGTCGTGGCGGCCAGCTTGACACCGATCATCGTGCTGAGCATTGCATTTCCAGAAGGCGGCTATGAGCCATTTGCGCCCGCGGTCTTCTGGATGAGCCTCGCCGGGGTGCTGCTGATCGCCCTGCTGCTTCCCCAGGGATCGCTGAGCGCTCGCGGACGGCGAATCGTGCGCGCCGGCGCCGCCCTGTACGCGCTCGCGCTGATCGGCTCGTTTGTGATCGCCACGCCCGTCGGCGGCAATGCCGCACGGTTGGGGCCGTCGCTCGCGGCGCCGCTGCTCGCGGGGGTGCTGTGGGAGCACCGGCGCGCGGCGCTGCTGGCGCTGGCGCCGCTGTTGGTGTACTGGCAGCTCGTCGCGCCGATCGACGATGTCGCGGCAAGCGCGGGAAACCCATCGGCGAGCGCCTCCTACTATGCGCCGCTGCTCTCAGAGCTGCGGCGATTGCGTCACGGGATGCCGACGATCGTGGAGGTGCCGCTCACAGAATCGCACTGGGAAGCGGCGTACCTGGCCGGGCATGACGGAATCTCGCTGGCGCGCGGCTGGGACCGCCAGCTGGACACGCTCTATGGGGCGATCTTCTATCGCCCGACGCTGAGCCCGTCCGCCTATCGCATGTGGTTGGTGGAAAACAGGGTCTTCTATGTGGCGCTGCCCGATGCTCCGCTGGACGGCGCGGGGCGCTTGGAGGGGAAGCTGGTGGCCGGCGGACTGCCGTATCTGCGCGAGCTGTGGCACTCGCCTCACTGGCGCCTGTTCGCTGTCCAAGGCGCCACATCGCTCACGCAGCCGCCCGCTGCGCCGGCGCCGTCCACGTCGACTTCATCCCATAGGAGACCGATTCCGTCTTAGCCGCAAGCTCGCTCGAGGAGCCGGTCGGCCGCGCTGCCGGCGCTGCCGGCTGAACCGCTCGTCACATAACGCCAAGAGCGCGATGCGTGACGGAAGACGAACGCTTGCGTGCCCGCTTCCGGCGTGCGCACGCATACCACGGCGAGGCTGGAGTTTGACCGCGAGACGTACACGCCGTGGACCTCGGAGGAGCTGCCGTCGTTTGCGGTGAACGACGCCATGATCGCCGAACGCTCGGACTTGGTCGCCGGTCGGGCCGACGAGCCGGCTGCAAACGCGGCTGTAGCTGCTGTCACGGCCAGCGCCATAACAGCAGGCGCCACGAGAGAAAGTGAGCGAAATGTCACGCTATAGACCCTAACGGCAGCGGACGACCGTGACCGCGTATGAGTAAAATTTCATCAACTCACTGTCGACGTGAGCGCCATCGCCCGAGCAGGATCGAGACGCTGCAGATGGCGAGTACCAGCAGCGCCACGGCCGCGACGATCGCCACGCCCGGCGCGAGCAGAAGCGCCGCTACCGCGATCAGCAGCCCGAGACCGATGTCCACACGAAAGAGGTAACGGCGCCTGTTCGCTTGACGGCGGCGGGCATGCAGCTGGGACATGTCCTTCAGTGGCTTAGCGGCGCTCACTGTTTCAGGCGGCGGAAGAGAGGGCGGGGAAGCATGCGAACGGCGAGCATCAGCCAGCGTAGGGCGGACGGGGCCCACACGGTGTGAGCGCGGTGGTCCAGTCCGTTGACGACGTCGAGCGCGAGCGCCTGCGGTGTGGTGGACAGCGGCGCGGGTGCCAGGCCTCGGGTCATGCGGGTGTGCACGAAGCCGGGGCGCACCACCAGGACCCGCACGCCCTGATCGTGCAGCACGTCGCCGAGACCCTGGGCGAGGGCGTCCAGGCCGGCCTTGGATGCTCCGTAGACGACATTGGCGGCCCGGGCGCGCTCGCCGGCCACCGAGGAGAGAACGACAAGGGTCCCCGCGCCCTGCGCGCGCAGGCGCTGCGCGCTTGCGATCAGCAGCGAGCCGGCTCCCACCATGTTGACCTGGAGGACCTCCAGCGCGCTGGAGATGTCGTCGGGCAGGCCACCGCGCTCACCGAGGACGCCCACGGCGAGGATCACGATGTCGGCGCCCCCGAGCTCGTCGAATGCCTCGCCGATGACCCGCTCGTGGCGCTCGAGGTCCAGGGCGTCGAGCTCGAACGTCAGCGCCCGCTCACAGCCGGCGCTTGTTAGATCCTCGGCGACGCGCGCCAGCGCGTCGGGATCGCGTCCCACGAGCGCGACCTCGCGGGGAGCCCTTCCCTGCAACTCACGCACGATCGCGAGGGCGATCTCCGAGGTGCCTCCCAGCACCACTACCCGCCTGCCGGCCGAGCCGGCGTTCGCGGCGCTCACAGCGCGGCCTCGCATAGCCCCAGACGCCGTGCGAGGTCCGAGCGGAGTATCCCCTTGGGGTCCACTCTCGCCCGCTGAGCATTGAAACGGTCCAGCTCGGGGTACATGGCGAGCATCGTCTCACGTCGCAGCCGGGCGTCCTTCGTCAGGTACACGCGGCCGCCACACCCGGCGACGACCTCGTCGAGCTCATCCAGTGTTGCCCGCAGCCCGGGTGCCGTCGCCGGTAGGTCGGCCGCGAGCGTCCAGCCTTCGAGCGGGAACGAGAGCGGTCCGCCGAACGCGGGACCGAAGCGCTTGAACACGGCGAGATACACGGGCAGCCGGCGCGTGCGCATGAACTCGAAGCAGCGTTCGAGCGCGGCCTCCTGACCGGAGGGGATCACGAACTGGTACTGGATCAGGCCAGCTGGGCCATACAGTCGGTTCCACCCCCCGAGCGCGTCCAGGGGAAAGAAGTACGGCGCCATCGCCAGCGGGCGCCCGCGCTCGCGACGTGGTGTGGCGCGCCAGCGCAGCGCGTTGAACGTGCGCATGCTCGCCGGGCGCATCAGGGCGGCGGGAAAGCCACGCGGGACCTCGAACGCCGGCCGCCGCGATAGCGCTCCGGGATATGCGCCGCGCGCCGCTCGCCGTCTCCGGGCAGGCGGAGTGGCTGCATCGGCTGCAAGCGGGTCGGCCCGGCTGACGATCGCGCGTCCCATCTTCGATCCGTCGGCGAGCAGGTCGAGCCATGCCACCGAGTAGCGGTGGCGCTCGGAGCCGCTCATCAGCTCGAGTGTCTGCTCCAGGCCGTCGGTGCGGTCCACGTCGGCCGCCACCCACGGGCTGTCGAGCGGCTCCGCGCGGAGCGTCGCCTCGACGATGACACCGGTGAGACCCATCCCTCCGAGTGTCGCGTAGAACAGCTCGGAGTCGGTCTCGGGCGAAACCTCGACCAGGCCGTCGGCGGGCGTGCACAGAGAGATCGCCGCTACATGCCTGGCCAGGCCACCGTCGCGGTGGTGGTTCTTGCCATGGATGTCGCTCGCGATCGCACCGGCGAGAGTGACGTGGCGGGTCCCGGGCACGACGGGCAGGGTGAGCCCGTGGGCAGCGAGTGCAGCCATCAACTGGGCCACCGTCGCGCCGGCCTGCGCGGTTATCAGCCCGCGCTCGGCGTCGATCGAGACGATCCGGTCCAGGCTGGTCATGTCGAGTACGTCCCCGCCGCCGTTCTGAGCGGCGTCGCCATAGCTGCGTCCAGCGCCCCTGGCGATCACGCCGGCCCCCGGCCGCGCTCCTGACGCGAGCGCATCGACGATGTCCTGCACGCCACGCGGCTGAAGAACTCGGCAGCGGCTTCGCCTCGTTCGCCCCCAGCCGCACAGCGAGCGCTCGACGCCCACGAGCGGGGGGCGTGTCGTCAGCTCAGCGACCGACATAGACACCACCGAGGAACAGGAAGGCCCATGCGACGCTCAAGGCCAGCAGCGTTCGGTCGCGCAGGATCAGCTCCTCCGGCGCCTGGCCGGCGCCGGCGCGGATCAGGCTCGCGTAGCGACCCAGCCACAGCACCAGCGTGACTATTGACAACCCGTACCAGAGGACATGGGACGGTCGTGTGAGCGCCCACCCGGTGTAGGCGCCTACGGCCACGGTGGCTGCCACCAGGAGCGTCAGGCGCAGATGCTTGAGCGAGTAGCGCCGCAGGGTCGACCGCGCGGCACCGGAGCCAGGATGCTCGCGCAGCTCGGCATACCGCTTGGCGGCAACCAGATAGATGGCACAGGATGCCGTCACGATCACAAACCAGCGAGACAGGTAGATGTCAGTCGCAACACCCCCGGCTATCGCGCGCAGCACAAAACCGGCGGCGATCGCCAGGATGTCGAGGATGACCACGCGCCGCAACCACAGCGAATAGCTCATCGTCAAAGCGAGATAGCCGCAGGCGACCGCGCCCAGGCCGGGTGTGATCGCAGTCGCGGAAGCGATGCCCACAAACGCCAGCACCGCTGCGAGGAGGAGAGCCGCGCGGGGTGAGAGATCGCCTGAAGCCACCGGCCGTGAGCGCTTACGTGGATGCAGACGGTCCTGCTCGCGGTCGCGCACGTCGTTGACGAGATATGTAGCACTCGACAGCAGGCACAGCACGAGGAAAGCCCCCGCGACCTGTGCCGCGATGAGCGGCTGGTCGATCACACCTGCGGCGCAGGGTGCCGCCAGCACGAGCAGGTTCTTGCTCCACTGGCGGGGACGGCACGCCCGCAGCATCACCCGGGCGGGGGACCGGGCCGTGGGCCGCAGCTGAATCGGCGCCTGCTCATGCGCCTCCAACCCGCCTGCAATGGACGGGGCTCGAGTCTCCTCGGCGCTTGCTATCGCTTGAAGTGAATTAATGTCTAGATCTCCGATCAGGCCCACGGCTGGCATACAGCACGACTGCGCTGCCCTCCAATACGGTTCCACATGACTACTGCATCTCCGGCTCAATTTCACCTTCAAGAGGTGAGACTACTCTTAGTGAGAGTGCTCTAATTTTCCGGGCGATCAAGATGTGGTTGGATCTCCGGGCGCTTAGCTTAGAGCCCCGCCACCCGGTATCTCACGCCAAACGATCGGGACTTCTTCGCTGTCTACTCCCGCTAGCACAGCCTCCGCCGATGGGCAGGTGGCGCCGAGCTTTGACAGCTTGCGCTCCCTCACCGCCAGGCACTCACGCGGGGTGCGCGGGGAGGTGGTCGCCTGCGGGTTCGGGCTGGGTCTGCTCACGCTGCTGATGTGCGCCGTGCACATCCGCCACGGGGGCTTCTACTACGACGACTGGGGAGTGCTCGCGCTCGGCCGTTTCCCGCCGTCGGGCGGCCTTCTTCATGGTCTCTGGCTCGACTACGGTCAGCGACCCGGGCAGGTTCTCTACTACGCCGCGCTCGACGAAGGCCTCGGATTCCACGCTGCGCCCCGGCTCGCGCTCGCCGCCGCGATGGTCCTGATCGAGGCGACGTGCCTCTACGCGCTGCTGCGACACCTCGGTCTCGCCGTGCGCCATGCCGTCGCAATCGCGGCGTTGTCGCTCACATTCCCGTTCAGCGACAGCGTCTGGCTATGGGGCATCCTCTCGCTCACGAGCCTCGCGATCGCCGCCTCGCTGCTGGGCGTGATTCTCGCCCTGCGCGCGTTCGAAAGCTCAGGCCTCCGTGCGCGGGCGCTGCATGCCGCCTCGCTCGCGCTGTACGTCGCGAGCATCGCCAGCTACGAGGTCTTCGCCGTCGCCGGCTGCCTGGCCGGGCTGCTCTATGTTCGCGCCGTCGGGTTTCGCCGCGCTCGGGTCCGCTGGGCGCTGGATGTCGTCGCGATCGGCGCCACGCTCGCTTTCGCGCGAACCGTGCTGCCGATCGACATCGCCACCCCCTCGCGGACGCAGTCGCTCGCCGGGATGGCCACCCATGCGGGCTCGATCGCGGTTCACGGGATGCGGCTGGCGGGGGCCGCGGCGCTACCCGCCGCCGGCGACGCTTGGTCGTGGGTCGGAGCCGGGCTGCTCGCGGTCGTGATCGCCGCTGCCGCCGCGCTGCACCAGCGCCTGCCGAGGAGCGATACCGTCCGCGCCGAGCTCGGGCAGTGGCTCGCAATCGCCGGCGCCGGAGCATTGGTCGCCCTCACAGCATGGGCCGTATACGTGCCGGCACCCGATCACTACTCGCCGACCGCGGTCGGCACCGTCAACCGCATGAACGCTGCAGCGGCCATCGGCATCGTGATCCTCGTCTACTCCTGCCTCGTGCTGCTCGCGCGCATGCTCGTCGGACTCGTGCGATTGCCCGGTGCCGCTGCCGGTCTCGGCGCCACGGCAGCTGCGCTCGCGCTCGGCACTGCCTATGTCAGGCAGACGGCGGCCGACGCACGCGCATGGGACGCGGCGGCGGCCGATCAGCGCCGGCTGCTGGCCGACATGCACGTGGCACTGCCGCGACTTCCGCAGTCGGCGGTCATCTACGCCTTCGATGCGCCTCAGACCGTCGGCCCGAGCATCCCTGTCCTCAACACGACCATCGATCTGACGAGCGCCGTGCGGATGTCCTACTCGAGCCCGACCCTCCTCGGCGTTCCGGTAGCCGCTGCGACGAGCGTCACGTGTGGCCCACGAGGCCCCCTAGCTGCCGGCGTCGGCGGCGCGTACGGACAGGCCTACCTCGTCGATGTCGGCACGCGCCGTGCCACCCGTCTGATCGGCCGCGCGCAGTGCACTGCGAGATCGATGAGTGCCTCCCCCTCGCAACTCCGTCGCCGCTCAACCGACCGGTTGACCTATGTGCTTGGCCAGGGGGATCGACCGGCGCTGTCTATCTAGCCAGACGGGGCGCGACCGGATGCCACCGTGACGAGTATTGCGCTGTCGGGCGAGACATCCAGCGTGATCGTGCCAGCTCGATTTGGACGGCGCTCCGGACTTGCCGGTGCGTGCCATCTGCCATCGCCTCCGACAGTCGAACCTCCCAGGCGGACGCCTGTCGTCGCGGTGGGTGAGGGCGCCGTAAGCGGCAGAATCGTCGCGGCTCCAAAGCGGCTTCCAACGTGCAGTTTGACGGTGACGTGCTTGGCTGTAGGAGGGTCGTCGTTGACGATCACGAGGTGGAGGTTCCCCCGAGGACCCAGCAGCGCGACGACGTCGACGTTCGCCGGACTCGGGGAGGTGGTGGCGCGCACCGGGCGGTCGCCGATGAGTTGTTTGCTCAGCAGCAGCGCGTACCACTCCGGCTGGGCTCTCAGGGCCCCCCGCGCCAGCTGCCGGGGGCTCGGCGTGCACACGGGCGTGTAGCCCCGGCAGTTGGCTGGGTTGCCTTGAAAGTTGACACCCACCACGCCGGCGAGCATCGCTCGAGCGATGTAGTCCACTGCCCACAGCGCCGAGGCGAACGTGTTGCTGACACCGGGCTGCCCACCGCAGGAGACGCTGTTTGTCTCGTCGAGGCGAAATGCGGTCGCGTCGGCACGCGACACCGATAGGTAGCGGCGCAAGGAGGCGTCCTCCGCTCGACGGGTCCGCGTGCTGAGCAACCGGGCGATCGTCGGCGCGGGCAGCTGGTGACAGCCCAGCGGATAGTGGTGCCCCGTGAGCAGGGCCGGCCTCTGTGCGCTCGCCTCGGCAGCTCCCCAGCGCGTGAACGCCGCCGATCCCGAAACCCCCGGACCTGCCAGCGCGAGCCCCGGCGCGACACGGGCGATCACTCGCCGGTAGCTGCTCACCTCGGCGTTGTACCGGGCAGGGGTCCACGGAGCGGTCCTGAGGTTGTGCCGCGCGTATGAATCCGGCTCGTTACCGATCTCGATGCCGGCCAGCCACCCCCCGAGCGCCATCTTCGCGGCGGCCGCCTCGCGTGCCGCCGCGCGCGGGTCATAGTGAGCGAGGCCGATCGTGAGCAGAATGTGCCAGCCGCTCTCGCTTGCGAGCTTGCGCAGGTGGCGAAGGTCGCCGGCCCTTAGAGCGAAGGACGCCCAAGCAGGCAGGGGGGTGTCCACGTCGGTCCAGGCGACTCGCGTGTCGGCCGATGCGCCGCCGAAGCGAAGCACGCCGGCTCCCAGCGAGCGCAGCATGCTCGCAAAGTCCCCGCCGCTGGCGTAGCGGGCGATCTGGGGCAGACTTGCCAGCTCGAACGAGAGTCCGAGAAACTCTCGCGGAACCCGCGCCCCGGGATGACGTACGTCGATCGAAACCGACACTGGGACCAACGCGGACCCGTCCCTCGGGCTGCCTCCAAACAGGTGGAGGGCCAGAACGAGCGCCATCGCCAAGCCGACCGCCACACCCGCGATACGCATGCGCGTACGAGCCGGCCGGGGTGCTCCAGACGACGCGCTCGTCGCGGCGGTCACTCGGCGCGCCCGGCGGCGGAACGCGCCCTTCTTCTGGAGCGTCGATGATTCGTGGCGCGATGTCTCACTCGCGCCGTCCCGATCTACGCGGCGGTCAACAGCCAGATGGTCAGCTGCTCGCCTGTGAAGCTCGTCTCGCTGAACGAGCGCACGACATACTGGCGCGACCCGATCTGCGTGCATCCAGACCGCGGCAGCGACAGCTTCGCGGCAGCCGGAAGCGAGGTCCGCATGTCCCCGAGGGTACCGCGCACGACCACGTCGGCGGCGTCCAGTTTGTGTACTAGCTTGATGAAGCCGATCACGTCCTGGACCGTTATCTGAAGCCGACCGAGGCTCCGGCCGTCTGCGGCGTGCAGTTGCATGCCGGACCCCGCCACGTCGAACGAGGTCGAGTTGGCGTCGAGGACCACATGTGCGCCTCGCAGCACCCTGATCCGCACGACGTGTCTGACCAGCTGGCGATTAGCCTCAGCCAGCGCCGCATTGAGGTTGCCGACACTCAAAGCCCCGATCAGGACCCTGTCGTTTGCGATCTGTCGCAGATCGGTGTGGATCACCATGCCCTGTGACTCGAGAAGGTAGCGCGCTCTGGCGGCGTTGAACGCTTTGCCGGCGCGAGACGCCGCGGCGGGGGTTGGGCAGCCGTGCGAAGCGGCGGCGAGTGCGCGCTGTGGCGCTGGCGTCGAGAAGAGCGCGATCCACCCAGCCACAGCGATTGTCGCTCCGAGGAGGCTGACCGCCATTACGCCCGCGAGCGAGCGAGGCATAGATATGCGCCTGCGCCCGATCCGAACCATGGTGCGTGAGAGTCTCGCTTGGGTTCGATGCGCGATCGCACCGTGGAGTGCACCGAGCGGCGCCGAGGAAGTTTGCGGAGAGCTGACAATCACTTAGTTGGCAGATTCGCGGCCGCGTCTAACGGACATTGAAAGACCTGGTGAGAATCACCTTAGGACAAACGGGTTGTATTAGGAACCTCGCGGGTTTAGCCGGGTGAAATGTTCTTAGGGTTCGGCGAGTAGCGACGCCGTCCCGGGGACGCTTCCGAGCGAGACGAGTCGTGCCGGCGCCCCAGGCCTGTGCTTGAGATAGCCGTCGAAGAACGCGATCGTCAC
>DATCBT010000063.1:0-16736 GCA_036511695.1 Solirubrobacteraceae bacterium
GGGCCGCGATCGCGGTGAACCCCTCCACGGCGGCGTTGACGATCGTCTCCGACTCATTGCCGCAGTATGTGGATGGTGTGCAGTTGCGGTTGCGCACGATCAACGTCGAAGTCAACCGTCCAGGGTTCATGCTGAACCCGACAAGCTGCGCAGGGCAGGGTGTGGGCGCGAGCATCACGGGCGCGCAGGGCGCGAGCGTGAGCGTGTCGAGCCCATTCGAGGTTGGCGGCTGCCAGAGCCTTCCGTTCAGCCCGAGCTTCTCCGCTTCCACGCAAGGCAAGACGAGTAAAGCTGGTGGGGCGAGCCTGACGATCACGGTCAAGTCGGCTGCGGGTGAGGCTAACATCGGCAAAGTCGATGTGCAGCTGCCCAAGACGCTGCCGGCGAGGTTGATCCCGACGCTGCAGGACGCGTGCACCGAAGCGCAGTTCAACGCGAACCCCGCCGATTGTCCCGCCGACTCCTTTGTGGGTATGGCGACGGCCGTGACGCCGATATTGAACACGCCGCTCTCCGGCCCGGCAATTCTGGTATCGCACGGTGGTGCGGCGTTCCCGGATCTCGAGTTCCTGTTGCAGGGCGAAAACGGCGTGGAGATCGTCCTCGACGGCAAGACGAACATCAAGGGCGGGATCACCTACTCCAAGTTCGAAACGGTTCCCGACGCACCGATCAGCAGTTTTGTGACGACGCTGCCGGAGGGTCCGCACTCGATCCTCGCGACCGACATTCCCGCGAGCGCGAAAGGCAGCCTCTGCGGACAGTCCCTGACGATGCCGACGACGATCACCGCGCAGAACGGCAAGCAGATCGTCCAGAAGACGAAGATCACGGTCACAGGGTGCGCTGCTGTGAAGACGAAGCCGTTGACGCGCGCGCAGAAGCTCAAGCGGGCGCTGCATGTGTGCCGGACGAAGTACAGGACGAAGAGCAAGAAGACGAAACGTCTCGCGTGCGAAAAGCAGGCTCTTAACCGGTACGGGCCGATCAAGAAATCTAAGAAGGCGAACCGGAGGAGCAAGTAAATGCGTAACCAGAGAACCCATATCCTCCCCCGGCTCGTACTCGCCGGACTGGCGCTCATGGTCATACTGCTGCTGCCGGCACCGTCAGCACTAGCCTCCGGGGGCTGCCCCAACGAACAGGTCCGTGACGAATCCAGTATCAATCCAACGACGGGCCAGCCCTACGATTTGAGTCTGTCGGAATGTCGGGCGTACGAGATGGTCACGCCGCTCGACAAGCAGGGCTTCGATGCCCTTTACCATAGGGAAGGTGAACCAGCGATCGTCGCCGGCAACGGCGATGGAATCGAGTGGACTGGTCAAGGCGACTACGCCGGCGCTGAAAACTATCAGGTGCATTCCTCCTTCCCGACCAATCCCTACGTCGCGACGCGCACGTCGACTGGGTGGACCACGCGATCGGGCTACCCGTCGGCGAGCACGATCGTCCAGCCATTTCAGGCGTTCGGTGGGAGCGGCTTGTATCCGGCCGAGCTCACAACCGAGATGGTCTGCGGAGCCACTGAGGTAATTAGCGATGAGGAAGGCCCGAGTTTTCGTTGTGGGGTCAGAGGTGAAGACGGAACCTGGACGTTCACGCCAACCTACACGGACCTGACAAACTCACCTTTCCATATGATCACGTTCGGCGGTTCGCGAACCGGGAACGTATACGTTCTTCAAGGAGAAGAAGGTGTACCCTTCACGTCGGCAGACATCTCCTCATGCCAAGGTTCGGGGAGTTCATGTGGCGGAATATATGAGGTGACCGGCATCGGTGGACCGGAACCTAAACTTCGTCTCGTGGACGTGGACAATGCCGGCAACATGATCGGCCCAGAAAACGCCAACGCCGTCGGAGCGCTCTCAAAGGAACCGTACGGCGGTGCATATCAAGCGATCTCAGCCAACGGCGAAAAGATATTCTTTACCGCAACGCCCGCCGAAGGTGTGCCGACGCTCTACGCGCGGATTGACGGCAAAGAAACGGCTGACATTTCCGATCCGTCACCCGCGGAGTGCACAACGTGCAATCCGACACCCTACGAAGGGCGCTTCCAGGGCGCCTCTGCGAATGGAGAAACGGTCTTCTTCACGACCAAGCAGCAGCTCGTCAGCAGTGACACCGACGAAGCCATCGACCTTTATGAGTACGCTTTCAGCGAACCCGTCGGACACGCGTTGACGCAGGTGTCCGCGGGTGGGCTTGGCGACGCTACGCCCGGCGCAGGCGCCAACGTCGAAGGTGTTGTCGGAGTCTCGGAAGACGGGTCACACGTCTACTTCGCGGCGGGCGGTGTGCTCACGACGCTGCCCAACGGTAGGGGCGAGAGGGCGCAGCGGTTTGCCGACAACCTGTACGGCTACGACACAGAAACCCACGAAACCAAGTTCGTGGCCGCTTTGAGTGGAGCCGACAGCCAGCTATGGGGACAGAGCACCCTGTCTGGCAACGGAACCGCCGACAGCCATCTTGCGCAGATCACCCCGAACGGCGAGTACCTCGTCTTCGACACAGCCGCCCCACTAATTACCAGCGGAGCCGAAGCGGACACCAGCGGCACGCAGCAGGTGTGGAGGTACGACTTCCAAACCGGGGCGCTGATCCGGGTCTCCGTCGGCCACGAAGGGTTCGCCGCGGACGGCAACGTGGCCGGCTACGAAGCGGTCATCGCGCCAGCCGACCTCCTCGGCAGCCCGGCCTCTCCAGCAGTCAACGAAACGAGCAGGACGATCAGCGAGGACGGCGAGACGGTCGCGTTCGTCAGCGCGGCAGCACTTCAGGACACCGATCACGCCGCCGGGACGAACACGACCTGTGTGCATGGGCAACGCGATCTCGGACCTGGCTGCGAGGTCTACCTCTGGCAGGAATGCAGCGGAGGAGTCTGTGCCGATGGGAACGCCGGGGAAGTCGACTTGATCTCGGACGGCGTGAACCCGGAAGGGACAATCTACGCGGGCATGTCCGCCGACGGCTCGAACATCTTTTTTCAAACCTGGGCGCAACTTGTCCATCAAGACACAGATGGTCTCGGGGACATCTACGACGCGAGGGTGGACGGCGGGTTCCCGGCGCCGACGCCCGAACCCTCCTGTTCAGGCGAAGCCTGCCAGGGCACCCAATCGTCATCACCAGCATTCGGAACCCCGGGAAGTCAAACGTTCACCGGCGGCGGGAATCAAACCGCCCCGCCGTTCAAGGAAGTCCTCGAACCGGGGACGAAACGGAAGTCGAAGCCGTTGACGAATGCGCAGAAGCTGGCGAGGGCTTTGAAGCAGTGCAGGAGGGATAGGGTCAAGGCAAGGCGGGTGGCGTGCGAGAAGGCTTCTCGGAAGAGGTTTGGTCCCAAACCCAAGGCGAAGAGGAAGAAGTAGGAGGGGCTCTCTCCGGGGGCCTTCGGTTGGTGCGTGGTGATCGTGTCTGTATCCAGGCCGAGGCGAGAAGCTTCTCACCCCGGGGCGGGACGGGCGCGGGCGGCGGGCTTTAACGGCGCGTCGCATGCTCCGGTGAGTGAGTTGCAGCGTGCGCGTTTGCTCGCGGCCGCGGTGCAGGTTGTCTCCGAGGTGGGCTATCGCGGGATGTCCACGGCGCGCGTCAGCTCTCGCGCGGGTGTCTCGCGTAAGACGTTCTACGACCTGTTCGCAGATCGCGAAGATTGCTTTCTCGCGGTGTTCGACGACACGGTCAGCCGGATCGCGGCGGTCGCCCATCCAGCATTTGAGCGTGAGGGGCGCTGGCGGGAGCGGGTCAGGGGCGGCCTGTCGAGCGTGCTTGGGTTCATCGGGGATGAGCCGCTATTGGGAGCGCTTGTCGTCGTCGACGCGCTCGGCGCCGGGCCACGGGTCCTGCAACGCCGCGCGCAGTGCCTCGAAACCTTGAGCGATATCGTCGATGAGGGACGCTCGGAAGTAAAAGTGGGCAAAGGACCGCCACCGATGACCGCCGAGGGTGTGGTGGGGGCGGTGTTCAATGTTTTGCACGCGCGGATGATCGACCCGGACGGCCGGCCGTTGCCAGAGCTTTTGAACCCGTTGATGGCGATCGTCGTCATGCCCTACCTCGGCCAGGGGGCCGCGGCCAGGGAACTCCAGCGCCCGACGGCGAAAACGCGCCGCGCGCCGCGCCCGCGTGTGCGCTCTGCGTTGGACGAGCTCGATACGCGCATCACCTACCGCACGCTGCGTGTCCTCGCGGCGGTCGCCGCGCTGCCGGGCGGGAGTAACCGCGAGATTGCCGATCATGCGGGGATCTCCGACCCGGCGCAGATCTCAAAGCTCCTCGCGCGCCTGCAGAAGCTCGGGCTGACCCACAACAGCGGACGCGGACACGCCAAGGGAGAGCGCAACATCTGGACGCTCACATCCAAGGGGAAGGAGGTCCAGGGCGCGATCTAGCGCTACGCGCGGCGGGCGATCGCCTGTTGGCGCCAGCGCATATAGCCGGGTTCCGTGTTGGGCAGCCACGGCGGCATCAGCGGCGTCGTGGCCTGCGGTCGCCCCGGCCACATTGGCTCTCCCGTCCCAGGAGCTGAGTAGCTTGCTTCGTCATGTCGACTCGAAGGATCAGCCCCGGGCTTACTGACGGTTTGTGCTCGCTGGCCGAGAGCCAGTTGCAGATGCAGACCGCGCGCTCCGCTGCGCTCGACGGCGGAGCGCTCAGTGTTATGGCCGTCGACGCGGCCATCGCCACGATCACCATCGGCATCGGGGGTACCCACCACTTCTGGATCGTCGCGCTGGCCCTGCTCGGCCTGTCTCTCTTGCTGGCTGTAGGGGCCCTGCGCCTCCCAGGCGCCGAGCAGACCGGGCCCTCGGTCGCAGGCCTACACGATGCTCGCGATACCCAAGACGATTCCGGGCTCGAAGACTTACTCTTCGAAGGCCTCGCGGAAGACGTTCGCACAAACCAACAGGCCCTGGCTCGCATAGCTCCGCTATTCAATGGGGCTCTGGCATTCCTGATGCTCGCGATCGTGATCGAGCTTGTAGGAAGACTACAATGACACCGATGGAACACCCCACCGTCAGCCAGCCGCCCGCCTCCGATTCTCAGCGCACGGATGCCACCGAGACCGGCACGGCTGAGACGACCCAGGGCACGCTGCACATAGAGCACACGAAACTGCCCAGTCTCGGATCGGGCCCCATATTCCCCATCGAGTGGGTTCGGAAGCTCTTCAGGAGAGCCACTCTCTCCCCCTGAATCACGGCGGCACGCAGTTGCTCCAGGTTGATTCAGAACGCGAGTTTGGGGCAGGCTAGAGGGGAGACCAACACCCGCCGGCTCACTCGCCGAGGAAATCGCTCAGCAGCGCGTTGAACGCCATCGGGCGCTCGATCATCGCCATATGTCCGGTGTCCTCGCACACGACCACGCGCGAGTTGGGGATCAGTTCCGCGAAGACCGACGCGTCGCGTGGGGTGATCACGCGGTCCTTCGCGCCCCACACGATCAGCGTGGGGCAGGCGATCTCTCCCAGGCGCTCGCGAAAGTCGTAGTCGAGGTTCGCCAGCAGCGCCTGCGTGAAGCCCGGCTTGCCGGCGCCGCGCAGGATCTCCGCCGCCAGCGGGGCGGGCAGGCGGGATGGATGGCGGGTAACGAGACTCAGGGTCGCCTCACGCAGGCGGGGGCGACGGGCGACGGCCTCTGACTTCGACGCCATCCAGGCGACGTACCACGTCACGATGCGGTCGACTCGCTCGAGGACCGGCACCGCGCGCAGGCCTCTGCGGTCCTCGAACGAGGAGATACCGGCGGGGGAGACGAGCACGAGCCGCTCTACCCGTTGCGGGAACGCGATCGCGAGCTCGGCCGCGATGAAGCCGCCCATCGAGTTGCCCACCACCGCCGCGGCGTCGACCCCCAGCTTGTCCAGCAGTCGGTCGAGCAGGCGCGCGTACCCCGAGATCGAGATACGCTCGCTCGGCATCGGCGAGTACCCGAACCCGGGCAGGTCGAGCGCGATCACGCGATCGCCGGCCGCCGCGAACACGGGCAGCTGCTCGAGCCAGTTCTGCCACGATCCCGACAGGCCGTGGACGAACACGAGCGGCTGGCCGATCTCCGCTGATCGGTCGGAGCCGAGCTCGATCACGTTCACGGGCTGAGCGTCTAGGATTACCCAGCGCTGGTGCGCGCGCCAGTCGACATCCAGCCAGGGGGAACGCCCGTGCGGGCCGTAGACTGCTGGACGATCCAGCCGGGGGAGTGAGGGAGAAGCTGTGGCTGGCGGGCTCACAACCGGTCAACCTACCCGAGGATCAGCGTATTTATGAGGATCGCGATCGACATCGATTCAACGCTGCACCACTACTGGGACATCCTCTCGGAGGTCTCCGTGCAGCGCTTTGGCATCGAGCTGCCCTACGGCGAGCAGTTCACCTGGGGGATCACCCGCCTGCGCCCCGAGCAGCTTGAGCTGTGCATCGAGGAGAGCCACTCCGATGCGCGGATCCTCGCCGGCACGCCCTACCCCGGCGCCGTGCCCGCGGTGCGCCGCTGGCACGAGGCAGGCCATTTCGTGCACATCACCAGCCACCGCGCCGTCGACCGCAAGCCCGCGACGGCCGCCTGGCTTGCGCAGATCGGCTTGCCCTGCGACGATCTGCACTGCTCCTACGACAAGGTCTCCCGCTGCGTCGAGCTGAAGATCGACCTGTTGATCGACGACGGTCCGCTGAACCTCGCCGCGGCACTCGAGCGGGGCATCGCCGCCGCCACGATCCTGCACCCCTGGAACAGCGACCTGTGCGAGGAAGAGGGCATCCTCGGCGCGCGCGACTGGCCCGAGCTCGAGCGGCTGCTCGGGCCGCTCCTGAGCAGGCAGGGCATGAAGGTCGGAGCGGCGAATTAGCCCCGCATGGGGATCTCCGCCTGGAACGACGCGCTCGCGCTGCTCGAAGACGATCTGAGCCGCCGCGACGCGGCGCCGCGCACGCGCCGCGCATACGGCGTCGACCTCGCCCAGTTCGCCCACTGGGCGCAAGGGAGGGGCTTACAGCCGGAGTCCGTCGGTCCGCGCGACGTGCGCCGCTACATCGCGCTGCTCTCTGAAAAGAACGCCGCCGCGAGCACCACCGGGCGCAAGCTGGCGGCGCTGCGCGCGCTCTTCACAAGCCAGCGCGAGCACGGCCTGATCGCCCAGAACCCCGCCGACCTGGTGAGCACGCCGCGACGCTCCTCCCACCTGCCGCGCGTGCTCAAGCAGAAGGAGGCCGCCAAGCTGCTCGACGCGATCGCGGCGCCCGGGGCGGGCGGGTTGCCCATCAAGGCGGGTGGGCCGGCGGTCGAGGCGCCCGGGGCGGGCGGCCCGCCCGTCAAGTCAGGGCCATTGATCCTGCGCGACCGCGCGCTGTTCGAGCTGGCCTACTCGTGTGGGCTACGAGCGGAGGAGCTCGTGTCGCTGAAGACCGCGGACATCGACCATGACGGCGAGCAGCTGCGCGTGGAGGGGAAGGGGCGCAAGACGCGCTATCTGCCGATCGGCGAGGTCGCGATCGCGGCTCTCAGGCTCTACCTCGAGCAAGGTCGCCCCGGGCTCACCGCCCCGGGCGCCCCGGGCACCCCATGCGCCCCGGGGGGGCGTGGAGGAGAGACGGGCGCGCTGTTTTTGAGCAAGACCGGAAAACCGCTCGGCACGAGCGACGTCCGCAGGCGCCTGCGGGCCTGGGCGACGCACGCCCAAATACCAGGCGGGGCGACGCCGCACGCGCTCAGACACAGCTTCGCGACGCACCTGCTCGACGGCGGCGCGGACCTGCGCAGCATCCAGGAGCTGCTCGGCCATGCCAGCGTGTCTACTACCCAGGTTTACACTCGAGTAGAGTCCGTAAGGCTGAGGAGCGCCTATGCGCGCAGCCACCCTCGGGCCTGAGCGGGGGGAGAAGACATTGGAGACTAGTGTCAAAGCGATCGAGCTGCGCGAAGTTTGGCGGCGGTATAAGACCGACGATGATCGCCGTGCGCGCGAGCGGCTCGTGCTCGCCTACTCGCCGCTGGTCAAGTACGTAGCCGGGCGCACCGCCGCGGGGCTGCCCCCGCACGTGGAGGAGGCCGACCTGATCTCCTACGGGCTGGTCGGGCTGATCTCCGCGATCGAGCGCTTCGAGCCCGCGCGCGAAATCAAGTTCGAGACGTACGCGATCATGCGCATCAAGGGCGCGATCATCGATGAGCTGCGCGCGATGGACTGGGTGCCGCGCAGCGTGCGCTCGCGCGCCCGCGAAGTGGAGCGCGCGAACGCCAAGCTCGAGCACAGCCTGCAGCGGGCGCCGACCGACAAGGAGCTGGCGGCCGAGCTGAAGATCACGGTCGAGGAACTGAACGACTCGCTGCTGGCGATCTCGCACTCCTCGATCGTCGCCCTGGACGAGCTCTGGAGCGTCTCAGACTCCAGCGGCGATCAGGTATCGCTGATGGACACGATCGAGGACCACGCGGCGCCCGACCCGGCGAAGGCGCTCGACGTGGGCGACCTGAAGGACCGGATCGCCGAGTCGATCGCGAAGCTGCCCGAGCGCGAGAAGCTCGTGATCGCCCTCTACTACTACGAGAACCTGACCCTACGCGAGATCGGCGAGGTGCTCGGCGTGACCGAGTCGCGCGTCTCCCAGCTGCACACGAAGGCCGTCCTGCGTCTGCGCTCGCGCATGCAGGAGGATTCGTTCGACGGCTGATCTTCGAGTAGTCTCCGGACCGATGGCCACCCGCACGATCGTCACCTCCCAGCCGGATGTCGCCTGCGACGTGTGCGAGCGACGGCTGCTGCGCGGCGAGCTGCCCGACGTGTTCCTGGCGAGCGGCAGGCGTCGCACGGTGTGCGAGCTGTGCGCGCCGCGCGCGGCGCACGAGGGCTGGCTGCGCGAGGCCGACCGCCATTCGGTGAGCCTGCCGCCGGCGCGCTCCAGGCGCGGGCGCAACCTGTTCGAGCGTCTGCGCACACAGCGCGCGCCGAACTCCGCGCTGCCCGCCGAGGACTTCGCGGGAGGAGAGGGGCTTGAGATCGCGCCGCCGGAGGAGGGCCTGCAGACCGAGTCCTATGACTTTCTCGAAGCTATCGCCGTGGCTCCCGAGGATGCATCGGCGGGAGCGATCGTGCCGGTCGAAGAGTCGGCCGTGTTGACCGGCGGTGAGGTGAAGATTGAGCGGGCGCTCGAGGTGTTCAACGCCGGCGAGCACCCCCGGCGCGTGGCGGGCGTGGCCCGCTCGCTGGGCGAGCCGAGCGTCGTCGTTCGCCCCCTCGCCGACTCCGGCAGCGTGGTCGCGATCGTGGTCGCCTGGGAGCTCTGCTGGTACCGGTACGAGGTGGACCTCGGCGACGAGGCGGCCGGTGCGCTGGTGGCGGCGCAGGGGACCGAGCTGGGGGAGCTCCCGCAGGAGGACCGGCGCGCGAACGCCACGGCCGATGAGCACGGCGCGCTCGCACGCATCAGCGCCTGAGAGCACGCTCTGAGCATCGCCGGCCCGCGGGCGAGGATGCTCAACTCTAGGCCCGCTCCCGGTCGCGCGGGTGCACGGCTTGCTTATTCGCGCTCAGCGAGTAGAATCGCGACCACGATGATCTATTGCGTGGTTCCCAAGCCTTTGGCCGACGAGCTGTATCCGAAACTCGTCGAGCACTACGAGCACGAGGACAACGTGACGGTGATCGTCGATCGGCGTGAGTTCGACCGGCGCGCCCGCCAGGGAAGCTCGGTCGCGCAAGCGCCGGCGCCCGAGGGTACGCCGCGGCGCGTGATCCGCGATCGCCGCAGAGCCCGCGTGGCCGGCGACATGCCGCCGCTCGCACGCGCAGCCTCATAGCCGGCGCATCTCCACGCTCCCGCGTTGTGCCCCGCTGGAGCCACGGCCGTCCTGGCCGATCGACATACTGAGCGGCGATGAAGGTGATTGTGCATGTCGACGGCGGCGCCCGTGGCAACCCCGGACCGGCGGCTGCCGCGTGCGTGATCACCTCGCCCGAGGGCGAGGTGCTGGGCGAGCACGCACAGCTGCTCGGCACGGTCACGAACAACGTGGCCGAGTACCGGGCGCTGCTGCTCGGCCTGGAGCGCGCGCGCGAGCTGGGCGCGAGCGAGATCGAGGTGATCGGCGACTCGGAGCTGATCGCCAAGCAGGTGCGAGGGATCTACAAGGTCAAGCACGCGGCGATGAAGCCCCTGCACAGCGAAGCGAAGGCGGCCTTGAAGCAGTTCGAGCGCTGGTCGATCCGAACGGTCCCACGCGCGCAGAACGCGCACGCCGACGCGCTCGTCAACGCCGCCTTGGACCAGGCGCGCGCGGCGGCTTCGGGCTAGGAGACACCGCGGCGGCGCGGGCGCCTCAGTGCAGCGGCTGGGCCGAGCGGGCGATAGCGAGCATCTGCTGGTTGGTGAGGTCCTCGAGCAGCGTGTTGGTGAGCCAGTAGAGGACGCGACCTTTGCGCCAGGCGACCATGTGGATGTGGTCTCCGTCCTCGAAGAGCATGTATGGACGGCCACCGATCTGGCGGGTTTCCTCGGGGTGGGCGATGATCGGCGGTTTCTGCCAGTCGGTGCCCTGCAGGTCGTAGTAGCCGCCGAGTCCGTTCTGCCGCCAGACCACGACGTAGGCGTGGTGGCGATGCTTCTCCGGGTCTTCGAGCGTGTAGGCGCGCGTCTGCAGCTGTTCGGCGGGACCGGTCGCGAGCGCCGGGTAGAGGACGGGGAAAGGCACTTCGACGGCGGCCTTGACAACTTCATTCTGGTCTGAGGAGGGGGTCGGATACAGGCCGAGCGACGCGGCGCTCGGGGCGCCGGGGGCACTCGCGCGGTGGCCGTGGTGGGAGTGTTGAGAGCGGCTGGGGCTCTTGGGCCGTTCGGGGGCGACTTTCTGGTGGCCGTGCAGGAAGTCTTCGAGCGTGGCATTCGCGAGAGCCGGTGTGGTCGTGACGTAGGAGCCCCCCTTGAGCACATAGTTGACGTTCGCGGTCTGGAACTTGACCTGGCGCAGCGGCTTTGACTGTGAGAACCCGACGAGCTTGGCCAGTTCGATCAGCTGGTCGCCCGTAGAGCTGAATCCGGCGGTGGCGATCGCCTTGCCGACGCCCTTGGCCACGTTGTCGATCTGGCCGATCACGTTTTCGGGCGAGATCCCCTCGCGCAGGTCGCGCAGGAAGTCCTGCTGGCGGGCGACGCGCACGAAGTCCGAGTCGCCGTGGCGGTAGCGCACGTAGCTGAGCGCGTTGTTGTAACAGAGCTTCTGATAGCCGGGCTGGAGATTTATTTCGGAATAGTTTTCTTCCGGGGCGCCGGTGTTGACGTGGTAGTAGCGGTGGTCGACGTTGACGTAGACGCAGCCGAGCGTGTCGACGACTTTGATGAAGCCCGTGAAGCTGATGTCGATGATGCCGTTCAGCTCCAGTCCGGGGAACACTTCCTTCTTGATCGTTTCGGCCGCCAGCACCATAGAGCCCCTGACGCCGCCGATCTGCGCGCCATAGGTGTAGGCCGCGTTGATCTTCGACTGCGGGTAGTACTGGCCTTTGTCGGTCGTGATGTTCACGAGCAGGTCGCGCGGGATCGAGAGCACCGAGGTCTGGCCCTGTTCGGGGTCGAAGCGCACGAGCAGGATCGTGTCGCTGTGCGGCGGGTCGGTGCGATCGAGGTTGTCCTTCGAGCCGGCTCGCCTGTCCGAGCCAAGGATCAGATACGTCTCCGGGCCGCCGTTGTATTCGGGGACGACGACCCCCTTCGGGACGTGGATGACGTTCGCGAAGATCTTGTGCGCGAGGCCGCTGGCGGTATTCAGCGCCACGGTGGCGGTCGCGCCACCGCTGAGCAGCACGATCAGCACGCCGCCGATCAGGAAACGCTTCCACATGCCCAGCCCCAGGGAGGGCGGGCGCTCGTCGTCGGTCATCGGCCAAGGGTACCTGCCATGCCGGAGCATCCACGCCGCTCAGGCGGCTACCCTCGACCGATGCTGAGCCCCCGCAACCGCGAGCTGTTGGGCCTGGTGCCCGCCGCACTGCTGGTCACGGCGGGCTTCACCGCGATCTTCATCCAGGCCGAGAACAACTCTCCCGGGGCCTCGACCAACTTCACGCTGAACCACGCCTCGGGCGTGTCGCTCACGTATGGGGCCGTCTTTCTGGGGCTGTGCCTGGCCGCGCATCTGGTGATCCGCTTCGCGCTGCCGCACGCCGACCCCTATCTGTTTCCGCTCGGGGCCGTGCTCGCCAGCGTGGGGATCGTGATGGTGTATCGCATCAACCCCGCGCTGGCGCGCCAGCAGGCGCTGTGGATGGTGATCGGGCTGGTGCTGTTCGCGGCGACGATCCTGGCGCTGCGCCGCGGTGGCGTGGGGGTGCTCGAGCGCTACCGCTACACGATCGCGGCCGTCGGCATCGGCATGGCCGTCCTGCCGCGCCTACCCGGGATCGGCGAGCAGGTCAACGGCGCCTATCTGGACATCCACGTGGGCAGCGTCTCCTTTCAGCCGGCCGAGCTGGCGAAGATCGCGATCGTGATCTTCCTCGCCAGCTACCTGCGCGACAACCGTCAGATCCTCGTGACCGCCGGGCGGCGCGTGTTGGGGGTCACGATCCCGCCGATGAAGCAGTTCGGCCCGATGCTGATCGTGTGGGGGGCGGCGATGGCGACGCTGCTGTTGACGCGCGAGCTCGGCACCTCGCTGATGTTCTACGGCGCTTTCCTCGCGCTGCTGTACGTCGCGACCGGTCGCTTCTCCTTCCCGCTGATCGGCCTGGTGCTGTTCGCCCTCGGCGCGTGGTTCGTGGCCGTGCACGTCAGCCACGTGCACGCGCGCGTGCTCGCCTGGGAACACCCGTTCGAGCCGGCGCTCTACCATCGCCTGGAAGGGGGCAGCTATCAGCTCGCCCAGTCGCTCTTCGCCCAGGCCGACGGCGGGCTGCTGGGGACCGGCTTTGACCAGTCGCTGCTGCGCCTGCCCCACGGCGGCGCCCCGATCCTGCCGGTGCCCGAAAGCGACATGATCTACGCGGTCATCACCAACGAGCTGGGCCTGGTGGGCGCGACGGCGCTTTTGCTCGTGTATCTGCTGTTCATCGCCCGTGGCCTGAAGACGGCGATGCTGGCGCGCGACTCCTTCTCCAAGCTGCTCGCGACGGGGCTGTCGTTCATCGTGGCGATACAGGTGTTCGTGATCGTCGGCGGCGTCACGCGCGTGATCCCCTTGACGGGCGTGACGCTGCCGTTCGTCGCCTACGGAGGCTCCTCGGTGGTGATGAACTTCGTGCTGCTGGCGCTTTTGCTGGTCGTCTCCGAGCGCGCGCGGCGACCCTACGCGCGGAGCTGATCGGGCGGCGATTGGGCGTCTCGGCGTCTGTGGGGGTTTGCTGACGTTTTTGGGCGAGAGCCTTCACGACCCGGGCCCGCGCAGGTGAGCCCCGGGCGCTGTCGAAAACCTGGGCCGTGCTGACTTCGACGATCGCGGCGACGCCCCGCCTGCTCCTGCGGACACCGCCACAGCCCACGCACCATCGCTACGCCGGCCTGGCCGCGCCAAGCTCTGCGGGCGGCGGGCTGTCATCTGCCGCCGGCCTGCACCGGCGGCCGTGGCTGGCGCGTCTGCGCCGCGCTCTGGCGGAGGATCTGTTCGTCCTGCACTACCAGCCGATCGTCTCGCTGCGGGACGGGAGCGTCTCGCACTACGAGGCGCTCGTACGGCTCGCCGACGAGCCCGGCGGCGGCCTGGTGGCGCCCGGCAGGTTCCTGCCCGCGGCCGAGCGCTACGGGCTGATCCGTGAGATCGACCGGATGGTGCTGGGCAAGACGATCGCGCTGCTCGCCGATCGCAGCTCGACCGACGAGCACGGCGCGCGTGGCGCGCACGGCGTGCGGATCGCGATCAACTGCTCGTCGCTGTCGATCACCGACGGGGGCATGCTCGCGCAGGTCGAGCGCGCGCTGGCGCTGGCGCGGGTCGATCCCGCACAGCTCGTGATCGAGGTCACCGAGACCGCGGCGATCTCCGACATGGCACGCGCGAGGGCCTTCTGCGCGGGCGTACAAGCGCTCGGCTGCGCCGTCGCGCTCGACGACTTCGGGGCAGGATTCGGCTCCTTTCAATACCTCAAGCACCTGCCGTTTCAGTACCTGAAGATCGACGGCGACTTCATCCGCGGCCTGCCAACTTCGCCGCAGGACCAGCTCGTCGTCAAAGCGCTCGTCGAACTCGCCCGCGGCATGGGCAAGCAGACGATCGCCGAGTACGTCGAGGACGGGGAAACGCTCGAGCTGTTGCGCGCCTACGGCGTGGACTACGCCCAGGGTTTCGAGGTCGGACGGCCGCATCCGCTCTCGCGGCGCCTCGTCGCCCCTGGCGGCGTCCTCGATCGCACGCGTGCGTAGCACGCCACGCTCACTGCGTCCTTGCCAGGAACGACGATCCATCCGCGAGAGATCGCGTCTGGATAAGCGGTCGACTAACCTACTTCGGCTGGGGAAACTGGGTGCGCATCGCCGCATCCCAGAGACGATCCGGGGTGAGCTTGCGCTGCAGGATCGAAAGCCGCGCGGACGGCGTCACGGGCACGCGCGTGGGCGCGCGGCGGCGGGAGATCGCCTTCTCGATCGCCTTCGCGACGACCTCCGGGCCGCCGCCGAGGTGGCGCATCGGGCCTTCGTAGGCGCCGGTCGTTAGCGCCGCGACCTTCGCGTCGAACTCGGCGTAGGGGCCGTCGCTGCTCGCCTCGCTCGCCTTTGCCACGGCCGTGGCCGCGAAATCGGTGACGATCAGGCCCGGCTCGAGCAGCACGACGTCGATGCCAAAGCCCTTGACCTCGAAGCGCAGCGCGTCTGAGATCGCCTCGACCGCGTACTTGGTGGCGTGGTAGAGGCCCGCGCCGGGGAATGTCAGCCTGCCGCCCATCGAGCCGATGTTGACGATCTTGCCCCAGCGCTGGGCACGCATCGCGGGCAACACCAGCTGAGTCATTCCGATCAGGCCGAACACGTTCGTCTCAAACTGCCGCCGCGCGGCCTCCAGCGGCACCTGCTCGATCGCACCGCCCTGCGAGTAGCCCGCGTTGTTGACGAGCACGCCGACGGCGCCCTCGGCGCGCTGCACCTCCGCCACCGCCGCGCGCATCGAGGCCTCGTCGGTCACGTCGAGCTCGAGCGTCCGGCAGCCGGCGTCCTTGAGGTGCTCGATCGCCTCCAGCCGGCGGGCGGTCGCATAGACGGTCCAGCCGCCGGCGGCCAGACGGCGCGCCGTGGCCTCACCGATCCCCGAAGAGCAGCCTGTGATCAGCACCGCCTTGGATCGGGAGGTCATCGCCGCAGGATACGGAATCTCTATATAGACCGTGGCGCATGCGCCACGGTCCGGGGCGGCGCATGCGCCGCCCCGCCGGGTCATGCATGCATGACCCGGAACGCAGGGCCGCATGCGGCCCTGCGCGGAGGGGCACATGTGCCCCTCCGAACATCGTGATCGACCCGGTTTCTCTAGGCTCCCGTCTGCGATGCGCGCGGTCACCTTCCAAGCCCCCGGCGAGGTTCGCGTAGAGGAGGTCCCCGAGCCGGAGCTGATCGATGGCGGGGATGCGATCGTGCGGATTGAGGCGACGGGCGTGTGCGGCTCGGACCTGCACATCTACCACGGCCGCGTGCAGATCGAGCCCGGCTTCACGATCGGGCACGAGTACGTCGGCACGGTGATCGCCGCCGGCGATGACGTCCGCGACGTGGCCGTCGGCGACCGGGTGCTCGGCTGCTTTCAAACCGCCTGCGGGCGCTGCTGGTTCTGTCGCCGCGGCTGGTTTCACAAGTGCGATCACTCACGCACGTTCGGCCACGGCGCCGCGCTCGGCGCCCTCCCGGGCACGCAGGCCGAGCGGGCGCTCGTGCCGAACGCCGATCTCGTGCTGCGCAAGGTGCCCGCCGGGATGAGCGATGAGACCGCCCTGTTCGCCGGCGATGTAATGGGCACCGGCTACCACGCCGTCGCGGAGAGCGGTCTGCGCGCCGGCGATGTCGCCGCGGTGCTCGGCCTCGGACCGGTCGGCCTGTGCGCGGTGCAGGCGGCGAAAGCGGCCGGCGCTGCGCACGTGATCGCCGTCGACTCGGTCCCGGAGCGCCTCGCGATGGCGGAGTCCTTCGGAGCGCAGGCGGTGCACTTGAGCGAGGGAGACCCGCGGGGCGCCGCGCGCGCGGCGACCGAGGGACGCGGGGTGGATGTCTGCATCGACGCCGTCGGCCATCCCCAGGCGCTTGATCTCGCGCTGCGCCTGACGCGCAAGTGCGGCACGGTGCAGGCGATCGGGGTCTACGCCGAGCGCTGCGAGCTGCACATGGGCCTCTTGTGGATCAAGTCGCTGCAACTGTGCGCCGGCCACGCGAACGTGATCGCCCACGTCGACCGCGTGCTCGCGATGATGTCCGCCGGCCTGCTCGATCCGAGTCCGCTCGTCACCCATCACATGTCGCTCGATGACGCTCCCGCGGCCTACGCATTGTATGACCGGCGCGAGGCGCTTAAGATCGTGCTGAAGCCGTGAGCTCATTCGAGCCCTGAACCACGTGCAAGGAGCCGCTATGACCGCCGCAGTCGACGCCGCAAGCCCGAACACTCTCCCCGACGCGCTGGGAGACGCCGCGCGCGCGTTCATCTCCAGTCCTCAGCGCCTGCTGATTGGCGCGGAGCGCCCCGAGGCGACCGACGGGCGCACGTTTGCCACGCTGGACCCCGCCACGGGCCGCGAGATCGCCCGGCTGCCCCAGGCG
>DATCBT010000064.1:0-3264 GCA_036511695.1 Solirubrobacteraceae bacterium
CAACCGGGGGTGAGCGCCACGTACCCGACCTCGTGGAAGACGCTCGCCCATCGGTCCCAGCTGCTGGGCAGCAGCCACAGGCCATGGATGAACACCACCGGCTCGCGGCCTGATGCGTTCGCCTGCGCGACGTGCTCGGCCTCGTGCTCGGCGATCGTCGGTGCCTCGGTTGAAGCACGACCCGGTACCTCCCGGGGCGCGCCCCTGCCGAGGACGGACAGCGGGTCGAACACCACCCCGGGGCGCCCGTGCGCGGGAGCCGGGGTTACCTGCACCGGCGGCCGTGGCGGCCGCGACACGACGTGCCTGACGGGGGCGCCGGTCAGCTTCTCGATCCGGTGCGGGAGCCCTGCGTGAAGCCACGTGGAGATGTTTGTCGGCAGCGTCGAGACGATGACCTCGTCATGGCGCTTGGGATCCCACGCCTCGGTGACCGCGACCACCGGATCCGCGTCGCCGACGCTCCCATCGACCTCGAGCCCGTGCTCGCGCAGATGCTCGAGCGCCCCAGCGAGCCTCGCGTGCGCGGCTGCTCGCCCGGCCGTGGCCGGAATGATCAGCGTGAACGTCGCCGGCCCGCCCGCCGCTCGCTCCTTCAGCGCGCCGACGAGCTCACTGGACGTCGCCGTCACGTTGGCCACCACGAGCACGGTGCGCGTCCAGGGCATACGCTACTCCGCCTGCGTCGTGCCGACCGTGGCAGGGCCCCGCATCTCGGCCAGCGGATGCACTTCGTATCTAGCGATGTTGTAGACCGGTGCGTGTGCCAAGAGGGTGTCGAGTTCCTCCCCCCGACTGACCTCCGGATCGATCCCCCGCACGGCCTCAAAATCCCCATACGAGATCCGCAACCCGCGGGCCGAGATCACTGTCTCGGAAGCGGGCCGCTGGCGATCAGAACGCGTGACCTCCGACCGCTCGGTCATAGGCGCTGATCGCGCTCCAACGCCGTCGCTCCCCAACTCTGCGCCGGGAGTCAGGACTGCACGGAACGCCTTGCCGAACGCCATCGAATCGTCCTCCTATGGGGAGCGAAGTGAGTGTCCCACTCCAAGCGCTGGCATGCATCCGTATGCAACGGCCGAGGAACGGCGGCTATCTACGGACTTCGCAGGCGTAGTGCTGGAACGACGGAAGCCCGAGCTGTGCCAGCGGCGGTGGTGCAGCGGCCTTGCGGAAATCTGCGCGCGCGTCATGCTGGCCTCTGAGCGTGAGGACATGCGCCGCTGTCGTCGAAAGGCGCGAGCGCAGGATCTGTCGGCTTCTCGCCATGGCGGCTAGCGTTGAGCCGGGCGCGTCGACGCCGCCTCATCGTCCGGAACGATCTCACCAACCGTTGTGTTCCGTCGACACCGAGGCTCCCCACCAACGTGAAAGGCTATGAGGTGCGCCGCAAGTCCGCGCCGCCTACCCGCATCTTGCCAACAGGAGGAGCCTGGTGTAGCGGCGACCTTGCTAGCGGTCGGGTCGAAGCGGTAGTCCCCGGCAACGTCGACCCAGACCAGGCAGATTCCCGATTCCTGGACGAGATCCGTCAAGGCGAGCGCTTCGTCTCCTAGGCCGTGCCAATTGTGGCTCTCTCGGCACCGATGTAGGTGAAGGCCGAGTTACTGGTGGGGCTCGTGTGGTGGCCGGAGCGTGATCGGTCCGCAGGTCAGCATCACGAGCGCGAGGGCTGCGTTGGCGGAGTGGAAGCCGTAGGCGCGGCGGGTGATCAGCCGGACTTTGTTGTTGAGCGCTTCGGTGCGGCCCTGGTTGATCCCGAGCCGGATCGCGTAAAGGATCCCGTCGCGGTGTCGGCGGATCGTCTGGCCCAGCCGGATGAAGGGCTCGAGGCGGCTGCGGGTCGCTTTGCTGATGAAACGGTCGATCAGCACCGTGACGTCGTCGATGGTGAGGCCGGGTGCGAAGATCGCGCGGAGGGCTTCTTTGAGCGTGTAGGCGCGCCAGACCTCGCCGCCGGCTCGTCGCAGCCTGCGGAGTGTCGCCGCCTGGTTCTCGGACAAGTTCTTCGGCGCTTTGAGCAGCGACCAGCGTGCGTCCTTGAATCGGCGGGCGGCGTCACGGTCGCCGATCTGGCGCAGCTCGTTCCAGTAGGCGCGGCGGACATCGTCGAGCGCCCGGTTCGCGAGCGCGACGACGTGAAACGGGTCGATCGCGATGATCGCCTGGGGCGCATGCTCGCGCGCGGACTTCGCGTAGCCGGGTCCCATGTCGAGCGAGATCACCTCGATCGCCTGCGAGCGAGGCTTGCCGAGCTCGGTGAAGAACCGGTCGGCCGCGGCGGCGCCGTTGCCGTTGGTGCCCCACACGATCTGGCCGCGGATGTGGTCGGCGACAAGGGTGAGGTAGCGGTGCTGTTTGCGCCAGCTGACCTCGTCGACCCCGATCTCGAACAGGTTGTGCAGCCGGTCCGCGTCGAGCTCATTGGCGCAGACGCGGCCGATGATCCGACCGACCGTGTCCCAGTCGACCCGCACCAGCCGCCGGATCGTCGTCTTGTCGGTCCGGGTCGCGAGCCACGCGACCAGCTGCTCGAAGTCGCGGGTGAATCCAGCGCCGTGGCGAGCGAACGGGACACCTTCGACGCGGACGCCGTGCTCCGGGCACTCCACGCGCCGCAGCTGGGCGCGGAGCTCGAGCTTCCAGACGCCGAGATCGAGATGCCGCCATGTGGACTCGACCTGCTGGAGGTTGTGCCGATGCGGCGTCGAGAACGAGCACAACGGGCAGATCAGCCGCCGCCGGCGGAGCGCCACCCATACCACTACCCGGTCGGTGTCAAACTGCACCCCGCGCACCCAGATCCCGTCCAGGCGCAGCAGGCGCGAGAATCCCGCGCTGACGCGCATCGCCGTCCTCCTGTTGAGCTGATGACCTTCAAGCAGCCAGCAGCTTGCCGGGCCCGGACGGCGGGCGCGTCACCCTCAACCGCGTCGCGGCGCCAGCCTCATCCGTGCCCAGTTTCGCCGGCATCCATGCCGGCGAGCGACCCCCTCGCGCAGACACCCCGCTCCGCCACAAGCCACGCGATCACGACCGGCAGCGTGCTCCACAGCCCCGTCAGACCCCCTCACACCGCGATTCCCAACGCCAGGCCACCTACATCGATGCCGGGAGCCCCTTTAACTACTGGTCAGCGCTCAACGACGCGACCAGCGTCAAGGACGGCAAGCTCCGCCTCCAGGTCCTGATCAACGATCTCGAGCACGCCGGCTACCAGTCGGCCGCCCGCTGTCTCGCCGACGACCTCGACGCCCTCGT
>DATCBT010000065.1:0-82259 GCA_036511695.1 Solirubrobacteraceae bacterium
TACCCCGGCTACCACGCGCAGCGCGAGCCGATGCCGCCGGAGCTGGCCGCGCAGTGGGTGCAGGCGCCGGCGCTGCTGGAGAGCCTCGGCTGGACGCTCGCGACCGACGCCGAGCTGGAGGCCGACGACGTGATGTTCTCCTTCGCCCTAGCCGAGACCGCGGCAGACGCACGCCAGGGCGGAGACGGGGACGCGAACGGCAAAGGGCACGACGCCGGCCGGGCGCTCACAGGGCCCGAGGCCAGCCGGGCCTTGCTGTTGACCGGCGACCGCGACCTGTTCCAGGCGGTGAACGATCGCGTCGCTGTCGTGACGCCGGGCAAAGGCGGTGGCGCCCCAGTCGAGATCGGGCCGGCGCAGGTGCGCGAGCGCTACGGGATCGCCCCCGAGCTGGTGACCGACCTGATCGCCCTGCGCGGCGACCCCTCCGACGGCCTGCCCGGCGCCCCGGGCATCGGCGCGAAGACCGCCGCCGAGCTGCTGAATCGATACGGCGCACTGGAGGACGTGTTGACGGCCGCCGCCGCGGACTACAGCGACATGCGCCTGCGGATCGCCACCGTGCTGCTCGAGCATGCCGAGCTGCTGCGCACGTTCAAGGAGATCGCGACGCTCGTGCCGATCGACGGCATCGTCCGCCCGCCCGATCGCACCACCGACTTCGCCCGGGGCGCCCGCGCCGCCGAGGGGTTGGGGATGAAGCAGCTGGCAACGCGACTGGAGCGGATGGCGGAGATGCCCGGCTGACGGCGGCTCAGACGGGTGGGAGGATTTCTTCCTCGTATACCCAACGCTCGATACTGATGAGATAGCGGTCGAACTCGTCCACGAGGACCAGGACGCCCTCGTGCAGCGTCTTCCAGCTGTCCAGTGGGTAGGCGTGAGCGAGAATGTCGCGCAACTTCATGGCCTCTTGCAGGCGCGCGGCTGATTCATGCGAAATGACGCCGAGCGCGGCGAGCCGCTCCCAGGGCCGGCCTGGGGACTTGTCCACCACGCCGAGGCGCTGGCCCTCGGCGAGGGCGCGTGCAGCGAGCTCGTGCAGCCAGTTGAGCAGCACCTCGTACAGACGCTCGACGACCGTCACCCGGTTGCGCTCGGGCACGTCCGGCGACTGCGCGGCGGCGACAAACCGCTCCTCCGCGAAGTCCGGCCCGAACCCCTGCATCGTCTCGAGCAGTTGCTCATGCACAGCGGGGATCTCCCGGAGGATCGCCCCGATCCGGCGCTGGCCCTTGGATGCGCGATGCTCTTCCGTCACGCGCGCGCCACAATCCCGGGCGCACCCGTCCCTCTTTTGCGTTGCGCCAATCGTTCCCTGGCGGCAGCGAACGTCGCGCGCGCACCGATCATGATCTGCTCATCTTCGCGGGCGCCCGCCGCCAGGATCTGATCGCGGCGCTCCTGCAGGACACCCCAGAGATCGTCGCGGTCGACCAGCACGCGTCCCTCGCGCATGACATCGGCGAGCAGCGAGGGCTGTGCCTCGGCCTGCTCCAGCATCACGACATCGATAGGCGTGCCGAGCGCGCGCCCCAGGCGTACACACAGACCTGCCTGTACCATCCCCCCGGAGCGGCGGTGGACGATCAGCAGGTCCACGTCGGAAACCGGGGTGTCCTCGCCGGTCGCGGTCGAGCCGAACAGCACGGCCAAGCGCACGTCGCGCTCGGTGCGCAGCGCTGCCATCAGCTTGCCGAGCAGGGCACGGTGGCCGCGCAGGTAGGCCTCCTCCGCGTGCGACAGTTCGAGCTGGCCGCCGGCTACCCGGCGGCCACGCAGCAGGCCACCGTTGATGTAGCGGCGCAGCGTGCGCTCGCTGCACCCGACCCTGTTCGCCGATCGACCGAGGACCAATCCCATGTGTCCAGCATATCATCCCGTGTGTCCAGCATTTCAAATTGTGTGTCCGGTAGCTGGGCCCGTGTGTCCAACCAGCGAGCCCGGCCAGCGCGGACTCCACAAGCACGCTCGCGGCCACCGCGCGCGACCGGATGCTGGGGTGGCCGTCGCGTTTGAGCGCAGCTACGGCGTGAACTTGACGGTGAGCACGTCGCCGTCGGCCATCACGTAGTCGCGGCCCTCGACGCGCAGGGTGCCGCGCTCGCGGGCGCCCGCATAGCCGCCGGCGTCGACGAGTTCCTGCCAGCCGATCACCTCGGCGCGGACGAAGCCCTGCTGGATGTCGGAGTGGATCTGGCCGGCGGCGTGCCACGCAGTGAGGCCCTCGCGCAGGTGCCAGCACTGGGCCGGCTTGGCCTCGCCGGCGGTGAAGAACGCGATCAGGCGCAGTAGCGCAAACGCCTCGTGCACTACACGGGTGAGGCCGGACTCGCTGACACCGAGCTCGGCGCGCATCGCCGCCGCGTCCTCGTCCTCGAGCTCGGCCAGCTCGGACTCGATCCGCGAGGAGACGGCGACCGCGCGCGCGCCCTGCGCCGCAGCGTGGGCGGCGATCTCCGGGGGGACAGCGTCTGAGCCCTCGTCGACGTTGGCGACGAACAGCACCGGCTTGACCGTCAGCGATCCGAGGTCGCGCGCCGCGTTGGGAGCCTCCTCGGGCAGCGGTATGTCGCGCACCGGACGGCCTTCCCCCAGGGCGGCGATCACCGCGCCCAGCCACACCTCTTCGGCGGCCGCCACGCGGTCTCCCCCCTTGGCCTGTTTGGCCACACGATCGATACGGCGCTCGGCCTGCTCGAGGTCGGCCATGATCAGCTCGGTCTCGATCGTCTCGATGTCCGCGATCGGGTCGACGCGGCCCTCGGGGTGTATGACCCCCTCGTCGCGGTGGGCGCGGACGACGTGCACGAGGGCATCCGTCTCGCGGATGTTCGCGAGGAAGCGGTTGCCGAGCCCCTCGCCCTGATGGGCACCCGCGACCAGCCCGGCGATGTCGTGGAAGTCGATCGTGTCCCAGACGATCCCCGCGGCCGCGACCGTCTGCGCCACCTGCTCGAGCCGCTCGTCGCGCACCGGCACGACCGCGACGTTCGGCTCGATCGTGGTGAACGGGTAGTTGGCCGCCTCGGCCCCCGCTTTTGTAAGGGCGTTGAACAGCGAGGACTTACCCGCGTTGGGCATCCCCACGATGCCGATCCTCGTGCTCACCGCCGCGCCCCCGCCATGGTGCCCATCCTCGTGCTCACCGCGGCGCCGCCGCCATGGTGCCCAGCAGGGCGCCGGCCAGCACATCGGAGGGGTAGTGAACCCCCAGATAAAGCCGCGACAGGGACAGGCCCTTCGCCAGCGCGTACAGCGGGACCGTCGGCAGGCCCAGCCGTGAATAGCAGCGCGCGCCTGCGAACGAGGTGGCGGCGTGGGCGCTGGGGAAGCTCAGCCGCGTAGGCGTGCTCGTCAGCGCCGGCAGGCCTGGGAGCTCCGGGCGTGGACGGCGGACGGCGAGCTTCAGCGCGGTGTTCAGCGCGTACGTCGCCAGGACCGTGCTCGTCGCCTTGCGCCATTGCGGCCGTCTGGCTCCGTCGAGCGCGTACCCGGCCGCGCCGAGCGCGAGCCACACGCCGCCGTGCTCCCCCAGCCGCGAGAAACGCGCCACCGCACGCTCGACCCGCTCGTCGCCGTGCCCCCACATGCGCGCCACACGCAGCAGGCGCTCGTCCAACGATTGCGGGGCGCTAGGCGCCGAAGCCGACGCGGGAATCCTCATCCTCCGCGCGCACGTACACGACCTGGCCGAGGTACAGCCGCACCGGTCCGTCCTCGGTCTCCAGCTCGTGCCAGCCGCCGGCGGCGAGCGCCTTGTACAAACCCTTCAGCTGGTCGTCGCTCACGCGCAGCGCCAGCACCTGGCCGCCCTGGAAGCCGACGCTGATCCGTCGCGGCGCGACCGACGCCATCAGTGGCCCCCCAGGCCGGCGGCCGGCTCGACGATCTCGGTCAACACGCCCGCCGTCGCCCGCGGGTGCAGGAAGGCGACGCGCGAGCCGCGGATGCCTGCCCGCGGCCGCTCGTCGATCAGCTCCAACCCCGCCTCCTTCAGCGCCGCCAGCGTCGCGTCTATATCTGTCACCTGGTAGGCCACGTGGTGCAGTCCCGGGCCCTTCTTCGCCAGGAACCTCCCCACCGGTGTCTCCGCGCCCAGCGGCGCGAGCAGCTCCACGTGGTTCTCGCCGACGTCCAGCAGCACGGCCTCCACGCCCTGCTCCTCGACCACCTCGCGGTGGGCCACCGCCATCTGGAAGCTGTCTCGCCACAGCGCAAGTGAGGCCTCGATCTCCTCCACCGCCACGCCGATATGGTCGATCCGCCTGAACATGCCCCCCAGTTTATAGGGCGGTGCCGCCCTCACCCGGCGTCGCGTCCAGCGCGCTCGCCGCGGCCACCACCCTCAGGCCCATGCCCGGCGCGCGCTCCAGGCGGGGCACGCCCTTCATGATCCGGTCGATCGCCTCGCGGTCGAGCACCTCGTGCTCCAGCAGCTCGCGCGCGAGCGCGTCCAGCTGGAGGCGATGGCCGACGATCGTCCGCTGCGCCGCGCGCCGCGCTTCCTCGATCAGGTCCTGGCGCTCCTCGTCGCGAATCCGCAGCGTCGTCTCCGACAGCCTCACATCCCCGTCGGGCGAGCGCCCCACGCCGGCGGTCCCCATCGCGTAATCGTGCACCATCTCGTGCGAGATGCTCGCCACACGCTTCAGATCGTCCGACGCGCCCGTGGTGATCGCGCCGAACACCACCTGCTCGGCCACCCGCCCTCCCAGCAGCACCGTCATGTAGTCGAGCAGCTCCTCGCGCGTCTTCAGATACCTGTCCTCCGCCGGCAGGTTCAACGTGTAGCCGAGCGCGCGCCCGCGCGGGACGATCGAGATTCGGTGCACGCGGTCGACCGACGGCAGCAGCTCGCCGCACAGCGCGTGCCCCGCCTCGTGAAACGCCACCACGCGCTTCTCGTGCTCGTTCAGCACCCGCCGCGACTGCACCCCCGCGATCACCCGCTCCAGCGCGCTGTCGAAGTCCTCGTCGTCGATCCGCTGCGCGCCCCGCCGCGCGGCGAAGATCGCCGCCTCGTTGCAGATGTTCGCCAGGTCGGCGCCGGTCAGGCCGCTCGTCTGCTGGGCCACCAGCCCCAGGTCGACCTTCCCCAGCGGCTTGTTCCGCGTGTGCACCCCCAGCACGCCCTGGCGCCCCCTCACGTCCGGCGGCGCCACGAACACCTGGCGGTCGAAGCGCCCCGGGCGCAGCAGCGCCGGGTCGAGCTTGTCCAGCAGGTTGCTCGCGGCGATCACCACCACGCGGCCGCTCCCGGCGAACCCGTCCATCTCCACCAGCAGCTGATTCAGCGTCTGGTCCTTCTCCCCGGAGATGTCCATCCCCCGGCGTCCCCCGACAGCATCAAGCTCGTCGATAAAGATGATCGCCGGTTCGTGCTTGCGGGCGATCGCGAACAGCCGGCGGATGCGCGCGGCTCCCAGGCCGGCGAACATCTCCACGAACGACGCGGCCGATTGGGCGAAGAACTGCGCGCCGGACTCGTGCGCGACCGCCTTCGCCAGCAGCGTCTTGCCCGTGCCCGGCGGCCCGTGCAGCAGAATCCCCTTCGGCACCTTCGCGCCCAGCGCCTCGAACTGTTTCGGGTCGCGTAGGAACTCCACGATCTCCTGCAGCTCGCCGCGCGCCTCGTCCACGCCCGCGATGTCCTTCCAGCCGACCGCCTCCCTCGATGCCGGCTTGATCTGCTGCGGCTTGACCCGCGGCATCACCTTCAGCATCCGCCACATCACCACGATGATCACCGTGAAGAACACGATTGCGATCACCGGCTCCCAGTTCAGCGCCCAGTTCTGCAGGTTCTGCACGAACGAGATATGTGGCGCCGGCACCGGCGGCGACCGTACGACCGTTGCCGCGTGCGCGTGCGCATGCACCGCGGCGTGCGTGATGAGGGCGTGCGCGGCGAGCGGATGGGCGGCAAGCGGATGCACCGCGGACGAGTGCGCCCCGGCCGCATGCGTCGCGGGAACCGTAGTCACCTTGCCTGTCGTCGTCCCTGACACCATCGCACCGTCCCCATCCTTGGCTATTCGTCCATTATGCAGCTTAAGGGTCAAGCACGCGTAACGCAAGATCCTTGAAGAACTCCGTCGCGAACGCCAGGTCGCGCGCGTCGATCCGCTCGTCCGCCGCATGGATCAGCGGCGCCGCCTCGAACAGCGTCTGGTGCTTCTGCGGGAAGAACCCGTACGCCACGCACTCCGGGAACGCCGCGCGGAAGTGCCTCGAGTCGGTGAAACCCGGCAGGATCACCGGCACCACATCGGCGCCCGCATCGTGCTCTGCGACCCACGCCCCGATCGCGTCCATCAGCGGCGACTGCAGCGGCGAGCGGTTGCCGACGATCCGCTCGGTGAAGTCGATCTCCCAGGGTTGGCCGGAGTCGACCCCAGCCTCGCCCGCGCGTGTTTCCTGGTCCGCGTTGGTTGACTCCAATGCCTCGGCGATCGCCCCATCGCCCGGGTGGGCGGACTCCAATACCTCGGCGATCCCCCGCCGCACCTCCTCCTCGCCCAGCCCTGGCGGCACGCGGCAGTCAACCCTCAACTCGGCGCTCGAGGGGATCACGTTGATCTTCTCCGACGCCCTGATCTTCGTCGGCGTGAACGTCACGCCGAGCATCGGCTCGAACATCGTCACCAGGCGCTCGTCGGCTGCTCCCATCCGTCTGATCGCGCCCTCCGGATCGGCCGGGTCCTCGCCCAGCGCGCGCAGGAAGGCCTCCGGCTCGGCCGTCAGCTCGTATGACGGCTGCCTCGCCGCCAGCCGCTCCAGCACCGGCGCCATCTTCAACAGCGCGTTCTCGCCCATCCGCGGCATCGACGCGTGTCCCGCCACGCCGCCGGTCGTGACCGTGAAGCGGAACACGCCCTTCTCCGCGCAACACACCCCGTAGTGGCGCCGGGCGGGCGGGCCTCCATATTCGAACACGGCCCCGCCGCCCTCGTTCACGAGCATGTCGCAGCGCACCTTCTCCGGGTGCTCGCGCGTGATCCACTGCGCGCCCAGCTCGCCCCCCGTCTCCTCATCCACGACCACCACGATCAGCAGCTCGCCCCTTGCCGGGCGCCAGCCCGAGCGCGCCAGCCCCGCCGCCGCCGCGACCTCCGCCGCGACCTGCGACTTCATGTCCAGCGCCCCCCGGCCCCAAACGAAGCCCTCGGCCTCATCGCCCGACCACGGGCCGTGCGCGCCCCACTCCTCTGCATTTGCCAGCACCGTGTCGACGTGGCCCAGGTAACACAGCGTCGGGCCGGGGTGGTCGGGATCCGAATCCGGGTGGCCGGGGCTCTCATCTGCGCGCAACCGCGCCACCAGGTTCGGCCTGTTCTGCTCGGCGCCGAGCAGCTCGCACTCGAACCCCGCCGCCGTCAGGTGATCGCGCAGATACTCCTGCGCCGCGCGCTCGTTTCCCGGCGGGTTCACCGTGTCGAAGCGGATTAGATTCTGGAGGAGCTCTGTCGCCTCTCGCCCTGCCTCATTCGGCCCACCCATCCGGGGATCGTACGCCGATCCCCACACGCCCCGAGCGACGTCGCGGCGGCGGCGCGATCAGCTCTGACCGCGACGGGGGCCCGGCACGGCCGCGAGCAGCTCCTTCGTATACGGGTGCTCGGGCGAGCGGTAGAGCGCCTCGTTGTCCGCCAGCTCGACGATCTTGCCCGCGTACATCACCGCCACCCGGTCGCACATGTGCCGCACGACGGAGAGGTCGTGGCTGATCAGCACGAGCGTCAATCCCATCTCCCGCTGCAGCTCGCGCAGCAGGTTCAACACCTGCGCCTGGATCGACACGTCCAGCGCCGACACCGGCTCGTCGGCGATCAGCAGCTTCGGTCCCAGCGCCAGCGCGCGGGCCACGCCGATCCGCTGGCGTTGGCCGCCGGAGAACTCGTGCGGGTAGCGGTTGTAGTGCTCGGGGTTCAACCCGACCGTGTCCATCAGCTCCCTCACCTTCTTCCTGCGCTCCGCCCGCTCGGGGTGCAGACCGTGGATCGCAAACGGCTCAGCCACGATCGCGCCGACCGTCTTGCGCGGGTTCAGCGAGGAATACGGATCCTGGAAGACCATCTGCAGCTCGCGCCGCGTCGCCTTCAGCTTTGCCCCCTTCAGGTGGGTGATGTCGTTGCCGTCGAACCGCACCGTGCCGGCGGTCGGCTCCAGCAGTCGCATCATCAGCCGCGCCGTCGTGCTCTTCCCACAGCCCGTCTCACCGACGATCCCCAGCGTCTCACCCTTCATCACCGCGAAGCTCACGCCATCGACGGCCTTCACCGCACCGACCTTCCGCCTCAGCAGCACCCCCCGCGTGAGCGGGAAGTGCTTCTCCAACTCGCGCACCTCCATCAGTGGTTCGCCCGCCCTCATCGCATGGGCTCCCGTGGCTCAGCCACGGCGTGGGGCTCCGCCGACACGGCAGCACCCTGCGCCCGCGGCAGTCCCGCCGCGGTGAGCGCCTGCGTCGGCATGCGCCCTGCTTGCTGGCCGATCTTCGATCGGTCCGACCACAACCGCCGACGCACCTCCCCCTCCAGCAAACACGCCACCCGATGGCCCCCCTCGCCGGAGGGGCCGGGAATCGGGCGCAGCTCCGGGTCGATCCGCGCGTGCTCGGGCTGAGCGTAGGGGCAACGCGGGTGAAAGTGACAGCCCGAGGGCGGGTCGATCAGGCTTGGAGGACTGCCCGGGATCGGCTCCAGCCGCTCCAGGCGCGGGCCCTCGAGCGTCGGGATCGAGCGCAACAGACCCCACGTGTACGGGTGCTCGGGGCTGCCCAGGAGCGCCTCGGTCGCAGCCGCCTCGACGATCCTGCCGGCGTACATCACCGCGATCTCATCGGCCATCTCCGCGACCACGCCCATGTCATGCGTGACGATCACGATCGCCATCCCCAGTTCCTCTCGCAGCCGCTGCAGCAACGCCAAGATCTGCGCCTGCACGGTCACGTCCAGGGCCGTCGTCGGCTCGTCCGCGATCAGCAGCTTTGGCTCGTTTGCGAGCGCCATCGCGATCATCGCCCGCTGGCGCATCCCACCGGAGAACTCGTGCGGGTAATCGTCCACGCGCTTGTCCGGATCGGGGATCCCCACGAGCCCCAGCAGCTCGATCGTGCGCTTGCGCGCCTGCGCCTTCGATACCTCCTGATGTGCCCGCACCGCCTCCACCAGCTGGCTGCCGATCTTGTACAGCGGATGCAGCGCCGTCGGGGGGTCCTGGAAGATCATCGCGATCTCGTTGCCCCTGACCTTTCTCAGCTCCGCCTCCTCCAGGCTCAACAAATCACGCCCAGCGAACAGGATCCGCCCCGTTATGCGCGCGCCCTGCGCGCGCGTCAAGCCGAGGATCGTCATCGCCGCCACCGTCTTGCCCGAGCCCGACTCTCCCACGACCCCCAGCGTGCGTCCGCTCCCCACCTCGTAGGAGATCCCGTCGACCGCTTTCACCACCCCGTCTTCGGTCGGGAACTCGACACGCAAGTCCTCCACGCGCAGCAATGGCTCAAGATCGGTGTTCACGATTCCACTGATCTCTCACGACGCTTCTTTTCGGGGTCAGATCGTCGTTCCTGGCAAGGACGCAGTGAGCGAAGTGTGCTCTGCACACGAGCGATCGAGGACACAGCCAGGGGCGTCGAGATGATCACGAAAAGCGCACCCGCGGATCCAGATAGGCGTAGGCGATGTCGACGAGGATGTTCGCCACGACGATGAACAGCGCGCCGAGCAGCACGGTGCCCTGCACGATCGGGAAGTCCGAATGGGTGATCGCGGTGTAGCTGAGCTGGCCAATGCCGGGGATGTTGAACACGACTTCGACCAAGATCGCTGAGCCGAGCAGCGTCGCGACATCGAGCGCGAGGATCGTCAGGATCGGGTTGATCGCGGCGCGCACGCCGTGGCGCAGGACGACGCGTCGCTCGCTCAGGCCCTTCGCACGGGCGGTCCTGATGTAGTCCTCCTCCATCACCTCGCTCAGACTGCCGCGCATCAGCCGCGCGTAGATCGCGGCCGAGCCCGCGGCGAGCACCAGCCACGGCAGCAGGAGCGAGGTGAACCATTTCCACGGGTCGCTCGTCAATGCGACGTAACTGCCGGAGCCGGGGAAGATCTTGACCTTGCCGATATCGGCCGCGAACAGGTAGAGGGCGATCAAGCCGAGCCAGTATTCGGGCGCCGAGACGAACACCAGCGCCGTGCCCATGCTCGCGCGATCGAGCAGCGAGCGCCGGCGCAGGGCCGAGATGATCCCGATCGGCAGCCCGGTCGCCAGCCAGACGATGCTCGCCCCGACCGTCAGTGACACGGTGGGTCCGAGACGTTCGGCGATCAGCCCCCGCACCGGCGCCGAGCTGTAGTAGCTGTAGCCGAGGTTGAAGTGAAAGAAGACTTCCTTCATGTAGATCCAGAACTGCGCGAGCAGCGATTTGTCGAGCCCGAGGTTGTGGCGCAGCGCGGCGATCACCTGCGGGCTCGCGTTGCGCCCCGCCCGCAGCCGTGCCGGGTCGCCCGTCGGCAGGATCCGGAAGAGGACGAACATCAGCGCCGTGACCAGGATCAACAGCAGGACACCCCACAGGACGCGGCGGATGATGTAGCGCGTCACGTCACTTCAGCGAGGTGTAGCTGTAGTCCCACCCACCGCTGTTCCACAGGTCGCCGACGCCCGCGACATCCTTGGACTCGATGCCCGGGGCCTTATCCCAGTCGAAGGGAATCGCCGCGGCCTGGGCGACCAGTTTCCGATCGATCTGAGCCCACGCCGCCGCGCGCGCCTGAACGCCGACAACCAGCTCGGCGGCGTCCATCGCCTTGTTGATTTCCGGGTCGTTCACCAAACCCCAGTTGTTATTGCCGGTCGCGACGATGTTCTTGCCGTTGAACGGCACGTCGAGCACCGCCTGGCCGTCGCCGAAGTCGGCGATCCAGGCGACGCTCGGGCAGACATCGATCGCTTCGGCCGGCACCCCGCAGTACTTCGCGTACATGACCGAGGAATCGACCAGGTTGAACTTTGTCTTGAAACCGAGATTCTTCAGCGTCTGGTTGACGATTTCGGCGTCTTCGGCGCTGGGGCTGCCGGTCGAGCCGACGATCTCGAGCGTCTTTGCGCCCGTGTACCTTCCGCTCGGGTAGCCCGCGAGCCGCATGTACTTCGCGGCGACCGCGGTATTGCCCTCGGGATAGTCGTTGTAGTCCACCTGCGGACCCTTCAGGCCGCCGGCTTCTTCGAAGCCGGGGATTTCGGGGTAGATGAAGTGGGTCATCACGTTCGTCACCAATTCACCCCCGCGCGCCTTGTTCATCGCGCTGCGGTCGAGCGCCGCCCAGAAGGCCTTGCGCACGTTGACGTTGGCGAACGGGCCCTGCTTGTTGTCGACCGCGATGTAGTGGTCACCGGCGCCCGGGGAGATCTGCAGCTGGCTGCGGAACTTTTCATAGGCGAGCTTGACGATCGACTGCGCGGGAGCTTCGTTCTGGACCATGTCCGACCCTTCCAGGACCTGGCGTCCGATCACCGTCGGGTCGCCGCCGATCTTGATGTCGATCTGATCCAGGTAGGCCGGCCGCGAGTCCGTGCTCGAGCTCCAGTTGGGGTTGCGCACGAGCGTCGCCGATTTGCCCGGCTGATAGCCAATCCCGAGCACCTTGCCGGCGCTGTTGGACTTCAGCATGTAGGGACCGGTGGCAACCTGGTAGTTGCCGTATTCGGTCGGTTTCTTCGCGTCGAGGGGCTTGGCGAACTCCGCCGGCACGGGCGCGCTCAGCGGCAGCACCAGCGCGGCGAGCACGATCGGGGCCTTCGGTTCGCTCAAGTGGAAGACGATCGTCGACTTGTTCGGCGTGCTGATGCCCGGAAAGGGACCGCCGGTCGCCTGCTTGAAGCCCACCAGCGAGCTGAAATAGGCTTCGAAGTAGGCGTTGCCGACGTTCGGGTTGGCGCCGCGCTCGATCGCGTAGGCGACGTCGGCCGAGGTCACTTCGCGGTTGACCGGCGGGCTGAAGTGCACGCCGCCGCGAATCTGGATCGTGATCGTCTTGCCGTCGCTTGAGATCTGCGCCGGCGCCGAGGCCATGTCCGGGCTCGGGTTCGCGAACGTGTTCGGCTTGTAGGAGAACAGCGGCCGCTGGGTGGCGTAGATGACCTGGTAGTCGATGTTGAAGTACGCCTGCCCCGGGTCGACCTGTTCGAAGTCCGTCTGGTTGAGCACGGTCAGCGTGCCGCCGCGCTTGCCGCCACTCTGGGCCTCGCTCTGCGGCGTCTGGATCCCTTTGGCGACCGTGATTCCGCTGCCGCCCGAGACCGAGCCGCTGGAGCCGCACGCGGCGAGGCCCAGCACGAGCGCGCCCGCGAGTGCCGCCGCGAATGCGGCCGATAGGGACATTCTGGTCGAGCCCATCAGGGTGTCTCCTCTGTTTGTGCGTGGGACATCGGCGTCACCGCGCGGTCCTTGGGTTGAGCGGACATCGGCGTCACCGCGCGGTCCTTGGGTTGAGCGCATCCTGCAGACCGTCGCCGAGCAGGTTGAAGGCGAGCACGGTCAGCAGCAGCGCGATGCCCGGGAAGGTCATGTACCACCAGGCGGTGTTGAAGATCGGGGTGGCGGCGGCGATCATCTGACCCCAGCTGGCCGTCGGCGGGCGGACGCCGACGCCGAGGAACGAGAGGCCCGCCTCGAGCAGGATGTTGAGCGGGATCAGGAGCGTCGCGTAGACGATGATCGGCGCGAGCAGGTTGGGAAAGATCTCGCGGAACATGATGTGCGCGTTGGAGGCGCCGAGCGCACGCGAGGCCTGCACGAACTCGCGCTCGCGCAGCGACAGCACGAGCCCCCGTACGATCCGCGCGATGTACGTCCAGTTGGCCAGCGCGATCAGGAAGATGACCAGGCCCAGGCCGGGCTGGACCGTGCCCCCCACGCAGCCGCGCACGGCGCACGCCGCGCCGATGCCGAGGCCGAGCAAAAGAATCGGGATCGACAGCACGACGTCGATCAAGCGCGAGAGCAGCGTGTCCACCCAGCCGCGATAGAAGCCGGCGAGCACGCCGACGACGACGCCGATCAGCGTCGCCACGGCAGTGCCGAGGATGCCAACCTCGAGCGCGACCCGCGTTCCGTAGATCACGCGAGAGGCCACATCCTGGCCGAGCTGGTCGACGCCGAAGGGGTGCGCCAGGCTCGGGCCGAGCGGGCTGCCGAACGAGTCGGTGAGATTCGGGTTCTGCACGTACGGGCCCGGCAGGCCGAGCAGTTTGACGACGAGCGGCGCCGCGATCGCGACGATGACCAGGGCGACGATGAAGACCAGCGCGCCGAGCGCGACCCTGTCCTGGCGAAAACGGCGCCAGAAAAGCTGTAGCGGTGACAGCGCCGCGACGCCTCCCCCCGCGAGCGGGAACTCAAAGTCACCGGGGGTCTCGGCCCCCGTCCCGCCCCACAGCTCGGCAGCGCCGATGCTCATCTTCTCGATCTCTCCCTAATAGCCGAATCTGCTTGCAAATACACGACAAACACTGGATGCATCAGTTCGACACGCCCTTCTCGACAACCTTCTCCGCAACCTAAATCCATGGCCATCCGCTACGTGCTCCGTCCACCGCCGCAGGGGCGCCTGAGCGGTGCGCGGGCATGGAGCGCGCCGTGCTTGCGCGGGGCGCGAATGGCGGGGCGCGAATGGCGGGGCGCGAATGAGAGCGCCGCGGCGGGGAGCGAGTGCGGGGGCGCGATACTGAGACGGATGGACACGTTGTTTGAACCCGACGCCGCCGGCGAACCCGTCGGTTCCCCCGAGCCCGGGGGCGCCCCGACCGACGACGATCGGCCGCTGGCGGCGCGCATGCGACCGACGACGCTCGCCGACTTCGTCGGTCAGACGCACCTGCTCGGCAGCGACTCGGCGCTGCGCACGGCGATCGAGCAGGGGCACCCCCACTCGATGGTCCTCTACGGCCCGCCCGGCGCCGGCAAGACGACGCTCGCGCGGATGATCGCCGAGCACTCGCAGGCCGTGTTCGAGGAGCTCAGCGCCGTGCAGGCGGGCCGGGCCGAGGTGCGCGCGGTGCTCGCGCGCGCCGCCCATCGCCGCGCCACGAGCGGCGGGGCGGGCGGGGTGGGCGGGATCCAGACGATCTTCTTCCTCGACGAGATCCACCGCTTCAACAAGGCCCAGCAGGACGCGCTGCTGCCGGCGGTCGAGGAGGGTCTGGTGACGCTGATCGGCGCCACCACCGAGAACCCCGCGTTCGAGGTCAACGGCGCGCTGCTCTCGCGCATGCGCGTGTATGCGCTTGAGGCATTGAGCGCGGAGGAGGTCGGCGAAGTGCTGCGCAGGGCGGCGGCTCAGAACGAGAGCCGGGACGGCGAGCATCCCGGACAGGCGGGCACGAACCGTAGCGCGAAGATCGGGGTGGACGGGGAGGCGATCGCGGTCGATGACGAGGCGATCGACTTCCTCGCCGCGCGCGCTGAAGGCGACGCGCGCACGGCGCTGAACGCGCTCGAGCTGGCGCTGGCCACGGCGGCGGAGCTGGGGGAGGAGCGGGTGAGCACCGCGCGGGCAGAGGACGCGCTGCAGCGTCGCGCGGTGCTCTACGACAAAAAGGGCGATCGCCACTACGACTACATCTCGGCCTGGATCAAGGCCACGCGCGGGTCGGACCCGGACGCGTCGCTGTACTACCTGGCGGTGATGCTCGAGGGCGGCGAGGACGCCCGCTTCATCGTCCGGCGGATGGTGATCTTCGCCTCCGAGGACATCGGCAACGCCGACCCCGCGGCGCTCGGCGTCGCCGTCGCGGCGGCCCAGGCGGTCGAGCACGTCGGGCTGCCCGAGGCACGCTACGCGCTCGCGCAGACCGCGATCTACCTGGCGCTCGCGCCGAAGTCAAACGGGGCGGGACGCGCGCTGGCCGCCGCCCAGCGACACGTGCGCGAGCACGGCGCGGCCTCGGTGCCGGGGTGGCTGAGCTCGGGGCCGAAGCCGGGACAGGACAAGAGCACCACCCAACCGTATGACTACCCGCACGACCATTCCGGGCACGTCTCCCCGCAGGAGCTGCTGCCGGAGGGCGTCGCGGGCACGCGTTTCTATGAGCCGGACGAGGCGGAGGCGGAGCTGGCGCGGCGCTTGGCTCAGATTCGCGCGATGCGTGGTCGATAATCGCCTCAGATGAGCCAAGCTCGCCCCGGAACCGAAGCGCAGGAGACGTTCGCGTCGCGTGACCCGGCGAGCGGCGCGGTGCTCGGCAGCGTGAGGATCACGCCGCCTGAGCGGATCGACGAGGTGGTCGCGGCGGTCGGGCAGGTGCAGCCGTTGTGGGCGCTCTTGCGGGTGGAGGACCGCGCGCGGTACATGCGCCGGATGGCGCAGGCGATCATCGACGAATTCGACGAGTTGGAGGACCTGCTCTCGCGCGAGCAGGGCCGGCCGCGGGCGGAGGTGGCGACGCTCGAGCTGCTGGCGGCGATCGACGCGCTGATCTGGATCGCCGACGACGGGGCCGCGCTGCTGGGCGGGCGCGGGGTCGGTATCCACCGCTCGATGTCGCTCGCCCGGCGCGCGCGGCTCGCATACGAGCCCTACGGCGTGATCGGCGTGATCGGCGCCGGCAGCGCGCCGTTCGCGCAGCCCCTGGGGCAGATCGCGGGGGCGCTGCTGGCCGGCAACGGCGTGGTCTTCAAGCCGGCCCAGCGGGCCTGTCTGACGGCCGAGCGGATCGCGCGGGTGCTCGCGCGCGCGGGTCTGCCGGAGGGACTGGTGGCGCTCGCGCACGGCGACGCGCAGGTCGGCGTGGCGCTGGCCGAGGCGCCGCTGGCGAAGGTCCTGTTCACCGGCTCGCCCACCGTCGGGCGGGCGGTGGCGCGCGCGTGCGTCTCGCGCGAGAAGGAGGTGACGGTCGAGCTCGGCGGCAAGGACGCGATGCTCGTGCTCGCCGACTGCAACGTCGCGCGCGCGGCCGAAGGCGCGCTGTGGGCCGGCTGCGCGGGCGCGGGGCAGGCGCGCGGGGCGATCGAGCGTGTGTATGTCGCGCGCGAGGTCTCCGAGCGGTTCGTCGCGCGCCTGGTGAGCGGCGCCCAGGGCTTGGCCGTGGGCGACCCGCGGGACGCGCGCACGCAGGTCGGCCCGCTCGCCTCCGCGCGGCGACTGGAGCACGTGCGCGAGCTCGTCGACGACGCCGTCGCACAGGGCGCGCGGCTGCACTGCGGCGGCCCGGTCTCGCCCGCGGGGTGCGCGGGAGCGTTCTACGCGCCGGCGGTGCTCACGGGCGTGACACACGCGATGCGGCTGATGCGCGAGCCCGTCGACGGACCGGTGCTGGCGGTGATGACGGTCGACTCGGTCGAGCAGGCGATCGCGCTGGCCAACGACAGCGACTACGGGCTCGGCGCGTCGGTGTGGACGGCCGACCGCTATCGAGGGCTGCGCGTCGCGCGCGAGCTGCACGCGGGGATGGTCTGGCTCAACGACCACCTGCCAAGCCCGGCTGTCTCCCGCGGCCCCTGGGGGGCGGCGGCGGGGGGCGGCCTCGGGCGGATGCTCGGCGAGGCCGGCCTGCGCGCCTGCGCGCAGGAGAAGCTGATCGTCTGGAGCCGCCCGGGCACGCGCGGGCTGTGGTGGGGGCCCTATGACCAGGTGCTCGCCGGCGGCGCGCGCGCGGTGGCGCAGCTGCGCTCGGCCCGCGACTCCGACCGCGAGCACGCCTGGCGCCACGGGGCGCGTGGGTTGGCGCGCGTGGGCGCGCGGGCGCTCCTGGGGCGCGGGGTGCCGCGGTAGGGAGCTTGTTGTTCCGACGGCGCATGCGCCGTCGGCGGGGAGGTGCATGCACCTCCCCGGGCAGGGTCGCATGCGACCCTGCCACCTGAGATGGCTACCCTTTGAGCATGCCCGCCCAGGCCTATGCAGGCAAGGAGTGCGTCTGCCAGCTGCGTAAGGGAATCTGCGACCAGAGCTGTGTGCAGGGGATGCTCGACACCCCGTTCTACATCGCCTGCCTGAAGCTGACGGGCCGGCGCTGTCTGGTCGTGGGGGGCGGCGAGATCGGCCTGGAGAAGGTCGAGGGGCTGCTCGCGTGCGACGGCGAGGTCACGCTGATCGCGCCCGAGGCCGAGGCGGCGCTTGAGGAGTACGCGCACGAGGGCTCGATCCGCTGGGAGCGGCGCGCGTACGCGGGCTCACCCGACCTGGAGGGCGTGTTCATGGCGATCGCGGCGACGAACGACACCGACGTGAACATCGCGGTGTACGACGACGCCGAGCGCCGGGCGATGCTCGTGAACGTGGTCGACGTGCCGCCGCTGTGCAACTTCATCCTGCCGGCGATCGTGCGCACCGGGCCGCTGGCGATCGCGATCTCCACGGCGGGCGCCTCGCCGGCGCTGGCCAAGCGCATCAAGCGCCAGGTCGCGGAGGAGTACGGCGAGCCCTACGCGCGCCTGGCGGTGCTGCTGAACGAGGTCCGCGGCTGGGCCAAGGCGACGCTTGAGACCTACCAGGACCGCAAGGAGTTCTTCGAGGGGATCGTCAATGGGGACCCCGACCCGGTGGAGTTGTTGCGAGGCGGCGGTGGTAGCGGCGGCGGCACCCTGACGGGCACAGGCGATTCCGCCGTGCGCGAGCTGATCGCGGCGGCGCAGACCCGGCACGAGCCGCAGAGAACGGGCGTGTGATCGAGCTAGACGGGCTCGTCCGCCGTTATGGCGAGCGCGAGGCCCTGAGCGATGTGTCGCTGTCGCTTGCCGCCGGACAGACCTTGGTCGTGTTCGGACCAAATGGTGCCGGCAAGACAACTCTGCTGAGAGTGCTCTCCACACTGCTCCGCCCCCACTCCGGGGAGGTGACGGTGCTCGATCGGCGGCTACCGCAAGATGCATGGGCGGTTCGCGGACGCGTTGGGTTGCTAGGCCATGAGCCACTGCTCTACAGAGAGCTGAGCGCGCGAGAGAACCTGCGCTTTCACGCGCGCCTGCACGGCGTCGGCGAGGAGCGCGTCGAGGAGCTGCTCGCAGCCGTGAGAATGAGGGACCGCGCGCAGGAGCCGCTGCGAGCGCTCTCGCGCGGGATGGTGCAGCGCGTGGCGATCGCGCGCGCGGTGCTGCACGACCCCGAGCTGCTGCTGCTCGACGAGCCGCGTGCGAACCTCGATCCGGCGGCGAGCGAACTGGTCGAGCCGCTGATCGGCGCGGCGTCGAGCCGCACGCGGGTGATCTCCAGCCACGATCCGGGCGGCGGGCTGAGCGAGGCCGACCTGGTGTTGGGCCTGCGCGCCGGGCGGCCGGCGCTGCTGCGCGAGGCCGGGGATGTCGATCCCGAAGAGATAGCGGAGCTGTACCGGTGAGCGCAAAGACAAAAACAATCTCGGGCAAGGAAGGGCAGGTCGGAACAACTCAGGCGATCCGCGCGCTGCTGCGCAAGGAGCTGCTGGTGGAGCTGCGCACGCTGGAGTCGGTGCCGGGGATGTCTCTGTTCGCGGTGACGACGTTCGTGGTCTTCCACTTCGCGCTCAACCAAAACAGCGTCTCAGGCGACGAGGCGGCGGGGATCCTGTGGGTGACGCTGCTGTTCGCCGCGATGCTCGGCGTCAACCGCCTGTTCGTCGCCGACGAGGACCAGGGCGGCTTCGACGCCTTCCTGCTGGCGCCGGTCGATCGCTCGGCGATGCTGCTGGCCAAGGCGCTGGCGCTGCTCGCCTACCTGCTCGTGCTCGAGCTGGTCGCGGTGCCGGCCTTCGGGCTCCTGCTGCTCGGCCCGTCGCTGGGGCAGGCGCTGCCGGAGCTGCTGGTCGTGCTCGTGCTCGCGGATCTCGGGGTCGCGGTGATCGGCACGCTCGTCGCGGCGCTGGCGGTACGCACGCGCGCGCGTGACCTGCTCGGGCCGCTGCTGGCGCTGCCGCTGCTCGTGCCGGTCGTGATCGCCGGCGCGCGGGCCACCTCGCCGCTGCTCGGGCTGACCCACGCGGAGCACCCGCCGGCGCGCTGGCTGCTGACGCTGGGGCTCTATGATCTGGTGTTCGGGCTGATCGCCTACGCCGTTTTCGACTTCCTCCTGGAGGACTGATCTCCCCATGTATGGACGGGGCCTTCGCACACTGAGCATCGCCACGGTCGCCGTGATGGGCATCGCCCTCGCGCTCGTGTTCTTCTACGCGCCGCTGGAAGCCGAAGAAGGCTTCCTGCAGAAGATCTTCTACCTGCACGTGCCGCTGGCGATCGTGACCCTGTGCGGGTTCGTGCTCGGCGCGCTGCTGGCGATCCAGCACCTGCGCACGCGCGATCCCCGCTGGGACATGCGCGCATACGTGGCGATCCACATGAGCCTGATCTTCGCCGTCGCGACGCTGATCACCGGCTCGATCTGGGCGCGGGGGTCGTGGGGACACTGGTGGGTGTGGAGCGAGCCGACGCTCGTCTCCTTTTTGATCGTGTTCCTGCTCTATGCCACCTATCAACCGCTGCGCTTCGCGATCGAAGACCCCGAGCGCCAGGCGCGCTACGCGTCGGTGTTCGCGATCGTCGCCGGGGCGTTCGTGCCACTGAACTTCCTCGCGGTGCGCCTCTCGACCGAATACCTGCACCCGCGCGTGCTCGGCAGCTCCTCCAACCTGCCGGCCAAGATGCAGCTCACGTTTCTCGTCTCGCTGCTCGCGATCGCGCTGCTGTACGGCACGCTCTGCAAGTACGAGCTGACCGCCAAGCACACCCGCGCGCAGCTGCGTGCTTTGCGGCGTCGGCTGGCCGGCGACGGGGCCGGTAGCCGGACGCCGCAGGGACGATCGGCCGAGCCGCGCCTGACGCTGTCGCCCGCGGCGGGCCCCTACGCGTCGCCTGCGACGGGCGCCTCGGCGCCGAGAGGCGCGGGCGCATGATCGTCGCGCTCGCACCCGCGCTGCCGCTGCACGAGGCGGGCAAGTACGTGGCCGGCGCCTACGTGGTGCTGTTCGTGATCGTGCTGATCTACGTGGCGATCATGGCCGTGCGCCTGAGCCGAATCGAGCGCGAGCTGGGCGAGTTGCTGGAGCTGGCCGGTGGCGACCGCCAACCCCCGCATGCCGGCGGCGAGCCTGACGACACGAGGGGCACGATCGCCGGCCGCGTGGGGAGCACGGGCATAGACAGCCCTGAGAGCGCCGCGCGCACGGAGTCGACGCTGGCATGAGTGAGCTGCTGGCGCTCGGCATCTCCCACAAGACGGCGCCCGTGGCGTTGCGCGAGCGCCTGGCGTTCACCGAGCGTGAGGCGAGCGAGTTCTCGCGGCAGTTGACGGCGAGCGCCGAGGTGCGCGAGGCGGTCGTGATCTCCACCTGCAACCGCACCGAGGTCTACCTCGTGGTGGGCGACACGGTGCAGGCCGAGGGAGACGTGCTCGGCCTGCTGGCACGCCGTGCCGGTATCCGCCCGACGGAGCTGGCCGAGGCGATCTACTCGCCGCGCAACTGCGACGCCGCGCGCCAGCTCTACCGCGTGACCGCGGGCCTGGAGTCGATGATCGTCGGCGAGGCGGAGATCCAGGGTCAGGTCAGGCGCGCGCACGAGGCGGCGATGCGCGCGGGCTGCACGGGCGCGCTCTCGAACCGCCTGTTCGCCGCTGCGCTGACGACGGGCAAGCGCGTGCGCTCGGAGACCGGGATTGGCGCTGGCCGATCTTCGATCGGTCGCGTGAGCGTCCCCTCGGTTGCGGTCGATCTCGCGCTGAGCGTGCTCGGCGGCCTGGAGGAGCGCCACGTGGTGATCCTCGGCGCGGGCGAGACGAGCGAGCTGACCGCGCGCGCGCTCGCCGACCAGGGGGCGGGCACGATCTTCGTCGCCAACCGCCACGCCGACCGCGCGCTCAGCCTCGCGCAGCGCTTCGGCGGCTCTGTCGTCGGCCTCGACGGCCTCCCCGACCAGCTGGTGCAGGCCGACATCGTGCTCTCCTCGACCTCCTCGCCTCACCCGATCGTCGGCCGCGAGGAGCTCGAGCTGGTGATGGAAGAGCGTAGAGGACGACCGCTGCTGTTGATCGACATCGCGGTGCCGCGCGACATTGACGCGGGCTGCGGCGAGCTCGACGGGGTGAGCCTGTATGACATCGACGACCTGCAGGCGGTCGTCGCGCGCAACCTCGACACGCGCGCGAGCGAGGTCCCGCGCGCACAGGAGATCGTCGAGGAGGAGATCCAGCGCTTCGCGCGCTGGCTCGGCCAGCTCGACGTGCTGCCCACCGTGAGCGCGCTGCGCGAGCACGGCAACACGCTGGTCGAGCAGGTGCTGGCGGAGAACGCCGGCCGCTGGGAATCGGCCTCGCCGCGCGACCTCGCGCGCGTGGAGGCGATCACGCGCGCGCTGATGAGCCGGCTGCTGCACGAGCCGACGATCCGCCTGCGCAGCCTGTCAGAGGCACGTGGCCACGCAAGCCTGGAGCTCGTGCGGGAGCTGTTCGCGCTGCGCGAGGAGCCCGCCGAGGAGCAGGATCGGATCCCACCCGCCCAGCTCGCCGAGGTCCACGACCTCCAGCGCCGCCGCAAGGGCTGAGGGCCCGGGCCCCAATGCGAATCGGAACCCGCGGCAGCGCGCTCGCGCTTGCCCAGGCGGGCCATGTCAGCGAGCTTCTCGGCGGGGCCGAGCTGATCACGATCACGACGAGCGGGGATTCCGATGCCCGCCCACCCGCGCGTGGCGAGGACAAGTCGCGCTGGGTCGACACGATCGAGCAGGCGCTACTCGCCGGCGAGATCGACCTGGCGGTGCACTCGGCCAAGGACGTTCCGAGCGAGCTGGCCGCGGGCCTGTCGCTGCTGGGGGCGCCCGCCCGGGCAGGAGCCGAGGACGTGCTGTGCGGCGCGCCAACGCTTGAGGCCCTCCCCGCCGGCGCACGCGTGGGCACGAGCAGCGTGCGTCGCGCCGCGCAGCTGCGCGCGGCGCGCGAGGACCTGCGCGTGGTGGCGATCGGCGGCAACGTCGACACGCGCCTGCGGCGGTTGGGCGAGCGGAGGGAGCCGAGGGAGCGGGGCGAGCGGACGGGGCAGGGGGAGCAGAGGGAGCGGAGAGGGCAAGGCGGGAGCCACGCCGGCGAGGATGACCTGCAGGCGATCGTGCTCGCACGCGCGGGACTGCAGCGGCTGGAGCGCGAGGAGGAGATCGGGGCGGTGCTCGACCCCGCGCGCTTCGTGCCCGCGCCCGGCCAGGGCGTGCTCGCGCTGGAGGGCCGAACGGGTGACGCCGATCTGGAGGGAGCGGTGCGGGCGATCACCGACGCGGACGCGTTCGCGTGCCTGCGGGCCGAGCGCGCGGTGGCGCGCGAGCTGGGCGCCGGCTGCCACACACCGCTCGGGGCGCATGCCGTCCCCGCCGGCTGCGGCTGCCTGACCCTGCGCGCCTGGATCGGGCTGCCCGACGGCTCGGAGTGGTGCAGCGATGAGCTGCTTGGCGGCTTCTACGACCCCGACGCGCTCGGGCGGCGGGTGGCGGAGCGAATGAAGGCGGCGGGAGCCGAGGATCTGCTGCGCCGGGCGGAGGAGATGGCAGTTGAGCACGCCTGAGACCCCAGCCCCGCGCCCCGACGCCGATTCGCGCCCGGTGACAGGTCGGGTCTACCTCGTGGGCGCCGGGCCCGGCGACCCCGGCCTGCTGACCGCCCGCGCGCTGGAGCTGATCGCGACGGCGGATGTGATCCTGCACGACCGCCTGATTCCAGCCACGGCGCTCGACGGCGCGCGCGCCGACGCCGAGCTGCTGTTCGTGGGCAAGGAGGGCGGCGGCCCGTCAGTCCCCCAGGAGGAGACCGAGGCGCTGATGCTCGCGCGCGCCGAGGCGGGGCTGAGCGTGGTGCGTCTGAAGGGCGGCGACCCGTTCGTGTTCGGGCGCGGCGGCGAGGAGGCGCTGGCACTGCGCGCTGGCGGTATCCCCTTCGAGATCGTCCCCGGCGTGAGCGCCGGCGTGGCCGCCGCGGCCTACGCGGGCATACCCGTCACCCATCGTGGTCACGCGACCGCGGTGGCGCTGGTGACCGGACACACGCAAGCGGACGGCTCCGATGGTCCCGATGAGTCCGCGTTGGACTGGCCGGCACTCGCGGCATTCCCGGGGACGCTGGTGTTCTACATGGGGGTGCGCCGGCTGGGAGAGATCGCGCAGTCGCTGATCGCCGCCGGGCGCCCCGCCGCAGAGCCGGTTGCGATCGTGGAACGCGGCACGCTCCCCGACCAGCGGACCGTGAGCGGGACGCTGCAGAGCATCGCCGAGGTCGCCCGGCGTGAGGATGTGCGAGCGCCCTCGATCACCGTGGTCGGCCCCGTCGCCGGGCTCGCCGCGCAGCTGGAGTGGCGGGAGGGGCGGGAAGGGCGGGAGGCTGGAATCCAATACCCGCTGAGCGGCAAGACCGTGGCCGTCACTCGCGCGCGCGCGCAGGCCAGCGGACTGGCGCGAGCGCTGGGCGAGCTGGGAGCCACCGTCGTACAGGCGCCGGTGATCCGCAGCCAACCGCTTGCCGGCGCGCCACCGGACCTGACGCCATATGACCTCGTTTGCTTCACCAGCCCCAACGCCGTGGCCACGCTGTTCGAGCGCCTCTCGCGAGCCGCGCAGCCTCCGCGCGACGCGCGCGCGTTCGCGGGCGCGCGCGTGGCGGCGATCGGCCCCGGCACCGCGCGCGCGCTGGCCGAGCACGGACTCCTCGCGGACATCGTGCCCGAGCGCTTCGTCGCGGAGGCGCTCGTCGAGGCGCTCGCCGACGCGCCGGTCGCGCACGCGCTGGTGGCCCGTGCGGCGCAGGCACGCGACGTGATCCCGGACGCGTTGCGCGCGCGCGGCGCGCGGGTGGACGTGCTGGCGCTGTATGAAACCGTCGCCGAGCCCCTTTCCGCGCGCGCGCTGCAGGCTGCGCGGGCGGCCGACTACATCACCTTCACCTCCTCCTCCACCGTGCGCTTCTTCCTCGAAGCCGCAGGTGGCGCCGCCGGCCTGTCGCCGGCGACGCGCATCGTCTCGATCGGCCCGGTCACGAGCGAGACCCTGCGCGAGCACGGCCTGGAGCCGCATATCGAGGCCGCGACCCATGACATCGACGGGGTCATTCGGGCGGTGCTGGCGGATGTGGCGGGGTAGACGCGGGGAGCTTCGAGCCGGCTATACAGGAGGAGGATTAGGATCCAGCTACGCCAGTACGGTCCTCGGCGACCCCCGCGTTGTGAGCTTGCCTGCTGCTGTGCTCCGCGACCGGACGGGATTTGACCGCGTAAACGTTTTGACCGCTGTCCAGCTGCCGAGAGCGACTGCTCCTTGGGTGGGCCAGAGCCGAAAGACGGGACGATCCTCCAATGCGCGTAGAGTGGGTGTTCTACGAGGAGGACGCAAATGGACCAACAGCAAAAACGCCAGGATCACATCGCTAACGCCGCGCGGTCGCGCAGCATCGCCCAGGAGCGTCGCGCCGAGCAGACCGCCGAGATCGCGGGAAAGCAGGCCCAGCTCAAGCAGGAGGCACAAGCGCGACGGGAGCAGAAGGCCAAATCTTCGCTAGGAGCGAAAAAGACGCGGTCCCCCCGAGCCGCCTGAGGGGCACAGGGCGGGCGCTTGCGTTCTGCTGAGCAGGACCGTGAGCGCCAGCGCTTCCAGGGCCTGCCTGTCGCGCGTGAGGGTTTCGTGCTGCTCGTCGCCGCGATCGACGTCACGGAGCATGTCGGCGTGCACGCTGACCTGGTCCCGCAGAGCCGCTGTCAGCGCCCAGGCATGGATCTGGAGGTCGACGCGCAGATCGCTCGGCGGGGCGCTCCAGCCCAGGTCCTCCAGCAGCGCGCGTGAGGCATCGATACGGCGCAGGGGATCCTGGTAGCGCTCGGGGTGCTCGCGCGCGCCCAACTGCCCGTCGGCGTCGGCGATCTGGCGCGCGGCCACGGCCAGCTGACTGCGTAACCCGTCGCGCAGCAGATCAACTACCTCAGCCGGGATGAGGACGCTTTCTGAGGGCGTACCAGTACCCTGAGCTTGCATGGGAAACGGCACCTTTCCTGTGTAGACCTCGGCGTCGGGTTACCGCCCGCGCCGAGGTCGCTAGTAGCAAGAGCCAACGACGATACGTCGACGGCGGCGAGAATCAAGGCCTCTCCGCAGGGTTGTTAGAAGCACGGAAGAGTCGTTAGAAACACGACAACCCGGTCACACGTTCTTACTTCGTGGCCAGCTGCGACCCGTTGCCCAGGTCTGCGTGCGTATACGGCGGCCGATTCCCACGCGAGAGAGCCCGCCGAACAGATGCGCACGTGCGCAAGTAGACAACTGTCAGTTGATTAACGCTATGCTCAATTGGTATGGGGATCGGGGAGCGGATCGGTGGGTCACAGATTGTCGTCCAGGGGCATGTCGGTCGGTCGTCGGTCTTTGGTCTCGAGCTCATCGGCGAGCTTGGCGAGTCGCCAGAGCGGCCAGCCGAGCGCGCGCGCGATGCGGTCGACGACGTGCAACGTGGGGTTCGCCTTCCCGCCTTCGATGCCACGGATGGTCGTCTCGTCGAGCCCGGTGGCATCCGCGAGCGCCTCCTGGGTGAGCTCGATCTCACGGCGGCGCAGGCCGATCGCGCGACCGAGGGCGACCTGTGGTGTCGGGCTTGGACGCATGCAGGAAACCCTCGGCTACTTCCCCCCATTTGTATAGGGAACAAGTTCCTGCTCATTAGAAAGATTCCGAATCATGAGTAGAAGCGCAGGTCTATGGGCAAGGGGAGAGATGGAGACTGGATGAGACGGCTACCTAAAGGATCACGCTTTTCGAGGCAGCGGCACACCCAACCAGCCGCCGCGGGCACGCGATGAGCGAAGCCCTGGTAGCCGAGGCGCCACGGCGCACCCTGCCCAAGCCGCTGTACGTGAAGCTGCGACCTCGTCCCAACGGCCCTGGCCCCGACGTGGTGGCCGATCACCAGCGGGCGCGCTTGTACGGAGCGATGATCGAGAGCGTCGCGCGGCAGGGATACGCCGCGACGACCATGGCGGGGCTCTGCAAGCTGGCCGGGGTCTCGACGCGAACCACGTATCAGCTGTTTGCCGGCAAGGAGGCCTACTTCCTGGGAACCTACGACGCGATCGTTGCGCGCGCCGTCAAGCGCATCCGTGCCGCTTACGAGCCCGAGGGAGACTGGCAGGCGAGGTTGCGTTGCGCGCTCGGGGCGTTCGCGGCCGAGGTCGTGGACGAGCCCGAGGCGGCGCGACTGGCGCTCGTAGAGGCGCTCGGCGCGAGCGCGGGCTCCGTGGCGCGGATGCAGCGCACGCGACGGATCTTCGAGCAGATGATCGGCGCGAGCTTCAGCGAGGCCCGCGACGGGGTGACGCTACCACCGCCGCTCGTCAAGGGGATCGTGTGTGGGATCGAGCGCATCACGCGCCAACAGCTTCTCGCCGGCACCGTCGAGGAGCTGCCTGCGCTGACCGAGGAGCTGCTCGCCTGGACACTCTCCTATCGCTTTCCGGACGTCCCCACGCTGCTCGCTGCGTCCTCTCGCCAGAAGCGCCCCGCGCCAGGCCGGCCACGAGCCCAGGCTCGGAGTCAGCGTGTGCGCATCCTGCACGCCGCGGCGCAGATTGCAGCGCGCGGAGGCTACGCGCAACTCACCGCGGGGCAGATCGTGCACGCCGCCGGCGTCTCCGAGGAGGCCTTCCGCGCGCTGTATGAGAGCAGCGAGCAGTGCTTCCTCGACGTGCTGGACCGCATCGGGCTGGAAGCGCTCGTGTGCGCCAAGCGGGCGTCGCAGAGCAGTGAGGACAGGCTCGTCGGAGTGCATCGCGCGATCGTGGCGCTGATGGACCTGATGGCGGAGGACCCGGTGCTGGCCCGGATCGCGTGCGTGGAGCTCTTCGCCGTCGGCGTGGATGGCGTCCAGCGTGTGGAGCGGCTGCTGGGCACGATCACCGGCCTGTTCCTGGACGGCCTGCCGGAGTCGACGCGACCGTCCGAGCCGGCGGCCGCGGCGAGCGTGGGCGCCGTGTGGGGCCTCGTCCATCATCACGTCACACAGGACGCCACACAGCTGCTACCGGGGCTCGCCGATTACGCCGCCTACATGGCGCTCGCCCCCGTGATCGGCGCTGAGGCCGCCGTCCAGGTGATCCTCGCCGGCGGATCGAAGCCAAGGCTGGAGGATCGATGCCTGCGACCCTGACCAAGACGCCCCACGGCCCACCGAGGAAGGCGCGCTACCAAAAGCTGCGCCCCGGACTGCGCGGCGCCAACGGACTCAGCCGCGACCAGGTCGAACGGCACCAGCGCACGCGCCTGTACGAGGCGATGGTCGAGATCGCCGCGAGCGGCAGCTATCAGACGACCACGATCAAGGCTGTCTGCGCTCTGGCCGGTGTATCGCGACAGACGTTCTATGACTTGTTCGGCGCCGATAAGGAGGAATGCTTCCTCGGCGCATACGACTACGTGGTCGATCGCGCGATGAAACGGATCGCGCTGGCGTATCGCCGCGAGCAGGACCCGGAACGCCGCTTGTGCCGCGCGTTTGCGCAATTCGGTCGAGAGGTCGCCAACGAGCCCGAGGCGGCTCGGGTCGCGCTCGTGGAGGCGCTCGGTGGGGGCCCGACCGCCGTTGCGCGGATGCGGCGCACGCGATTGATCTCTGAGCAGCTGATCGGCGCGAGCTTCAGCGAGGCCCCCGATGGGGTGGCGCTGCCACCGCTGATCCTCAGGGGAATCGTGTGCGGGGTGGAGCGGATCACGCGTCGGCGGCTGCTCGCCGGCGACGTCAAGGAGCTGCCCGCGCTCGCGGATGAGCTGCTGGCTTGGGCGCTCTCCTATCGCTCTCCGGCCGCGGCCACGCCGGCCGTCGCCGCGCCCACCCGCGACGATCGGGGATCCGAGCTGTGGCGGGCGCGGGCTCGCGTTGAGAACGATCGCGCGCGCATCCTTGGTTGTGCGGCTCAGATCGCGGCCACCAGGGGTTATGCCCAGCTCACCCCCGCGCAGATCGTTGGCGCCGCCGAAGTCACCGAAGCGAGGTTCGATGAGCTCTTCCAGAGCACCGAGCAGTGCTTTCTGGACGCTCTGGACCGTCTGGGGCTGGAAGCGCTCGTGTGCGCGGCGAGGGCCTCGCAGAGCAGCGAGGACCGCCTGGTGGGCGTGCACCGCGGGATCGTCGCCCTCATGCGGCACATCGCGACCCACCCGGTGCTTGTCCGCGTCGCGTTTGTGGAGATCTTTGCCGTCGGAGCGGCCGGCATCCAGCGCCGCGAACGGCTGCTCGGCCAATTCGCCGACCAACTCGTACGGAGCCTGCCGCGGTCACGGGCACCTTCGGGCCTGATGGCCGAAGCGAGTGTCGGCGCCATCTGGGGGATCGTCCACGATCACGTCACCCGAGGCGCCATGCAGCTGCTGCCGGGGCTCGCCGGCCACGCGACTTACCTGGCGCTCGCCCCCACGATCGGCGCGGAGGCTGCCGTTCAGGCGATCCTCGCCGGCCAGTCCCGATAGCACGGCGTAGTACATTTGTTGGGCGTAAGGGACCCACTTGCAAACCAGTCAAATGGTCCTATGCTCTGGGATGATTCTATTTGACGGCCGCATGCCTGTACCCGGCGTGCATGAAGAGCAAAGGAGTCCAAGACGGGCACGAGCAAACGACACCAGCTTGGCGACGCCACGTTCGATCTCGTCACCGACGAATGCATGCTCGCCGTTTTGAGCGAGCTGAGCGGCGGTCCGGTGAGTGCGCGCGAGATCGAGACGCGCACGCAAGGGATCCCCTGGTGGACGGCGGCTCGCCGTTTGCACTCGCTCGCGTGCAACGGGTTCGTGAGCCTCGCGAACGAGTCTGGGACACTCGCGCACAAGACCGGTCGGCGGGCTCCGCCGCGGGCACGATACGCGCTGACCGAGCTGGGTCGCGAGTTCCTGCTCGAGATCCCCGTCGCGGCGGCGCGCTGCGAGCAGACGTGGTGCCCGCCGCCGAGCGGGTGGCTCGATGTGCCGGGGCTGTGGGCGCTGAAGATCGTCAAGGACCCCTACACGCGTGCGGTGGTACGCGCGCTGGCCGATGGCCCGCTGCGCTCCGCCGAGCTGCGGGCACGCGTTCCGCAGCTTGCGCATTCGACGCTCATGCGCCAGCTGAAGACCCTGCCCGAGCAGGGCGTGCTGGTCCGCGAAGGGCACGCGGGGAAGGTGCACTACGCGCTGGCGGACAGCGTCCGGCACCTCGCGATCCTCCCGCTGCGCGCCGCCCAGTGCGAGCGGCGGCGGGCAACCCAAACAGACAGAGCCCTGCGCGGCGACTTGCCGGGCCTGCTGCACGTACTGGCGCCATTGGTCCGCATACCGCCCGACGTGAGCGGCGCGTGCGGCTGGCACCTGGACTCAAAGACGACGCTCGAAGCGGATATCTATCTGACGGCAGCGGCGGGCAAGGTCGCCGTCCTGAACGCGGCTCCCACGACGGCCCCGCAAGCCCTCGCCCATGCCATTCCCACGGTCTGGTGCGAAGGGTTGCTGCACGGCGACCGAGCGGCGGTCGTCACGACCGGCGACGACGCGCTCTTCGACGCCGTCTTCAAAGGTATGAGCGCCGCGCTGCTCGCATAGAAGCCCCAAAGGTCGCGATAAACCGGATCTTTCTCAAAACAACCTGCGGGACCGCTTTCGGATAATCCAGAACATTTACTGTATACGAAACGGCCCGGGTGGGGGGTTTCAGGCTGGTTGAGCCGAACAGATGACGGAACCATCGGAATAAATCGCTCCAGCACAACCGTCCGGTAGGCCCCAAAACGCGCCTCGCAAGTGATAGACCTCCCCGCTTGCCCTGCTGTTGGCGTAAGCAAGTGCCTCGCCGGCCGAGACAGCGGTGCACGTTATCTGCCGGCGGTAATCCTGCAATTGGAGCGAGCCGAGGGAGCATGGCCGAACAAAACCCGTTGGGACTGCGCATGTTGCAGTTGCTCGCCGAGGATTGGATGGTTTCGATCCTGCGGAGACTGGCCGAGGGCCCGATCCGACCGGCAGAGTTCGAGCGAGAGCTGCCGCGTGCCGGTCATTCTGTCGTGATCCGACGGCTGCGTCGTCTGCTGGACAGCGGGCTCGTGAGCTGTGAGCATCAATCCGGCGCCCCTCCACACCCTGGATGCGCCGCAATCCCGCGGCGGGCCTACTACAGCCTGACCGACGCCGGGCGGATGCTGTTCGAGGTCATCGCCGAGGCCGACCGTTGGGAGCAGGCGTGGTGCTCGCAACTCGAGCGGGTGGCGTCGAAGGCAACCCCCGCGATCTGGCTCAGCGCAAATCAACGGACGCGCGAGATCATGCTCGCGCTCGCCGACGGTCCGCTGGCCGCCAGGGACGTCCGTACGCGGCTGCCCGAGCTGCGGAGCTCAACGCTCCGGCGCCGGCTACACAACCTTGCCCTCGGAGGCCTGCTCGAGCACCAGGAGCTTGGCCGCGTCCAGCGCTACGCGCTGACGGCGCGGGCACGGCAGCTGGCGATCGTGGCGACGCTCGCGGGGCGCTGGGAATGGCAATGGTCCAGGCCGGGGCACGCCGTACCCGACAGCGACCTCATCGACTTGCTGCACATACTCGCCCCCGTCGCTCGCGTCTCGGGATCGACAGCCGGCATCTGTCAGCTCCATCTCGAAGCGCACGGCGCCGCCGTACCCGATGTCTACGTCACGGCGCGCGCGGGGAGCATCCTCGCCCTCCCGGAAGCCCCCGCGACGCCTCCAGAGGCGATCGCCCGCGCAACTCCTGGAACCTGGTTCGACGAGCTCCTCCGACCCCATGGGCGCATCGCCGTGTCTGGCGATCGCACACTGATGCTCGCCGTAATCGACGCTCTCAGCCTCGCGCTCCGTCCTAAATCGCTCGCTGATGCTGACCGTCATCGGCGCCCTCCGTACCGCACTTCTCCCCAAACCTCCGCAAATCGCGTCTCCAACACTTCTTTAGAAAACATTTATGTCACGTCCTGATTACCCGAGCCGGGAGAGTGCCACCCAATGGACTTTCCTGGGATGCAGGACTTCTCGGATTGTCACCATAACTGTCCGCAATTTGCGGGGACATCTATGCGGTGAATCCTCACACAACTCAGTAACACAACCCCGTTCGGATGTGCTTTCATACCAACTTGTCCCGTCGTCGGGGCGTGCAGTTGCCCCGCCCGACGAGATCATCGAAGTCGATCACGAGGAGGGCCGCAACCTAGATCAGATCCGCAACTTCTCATGGCAGACTCGCCCCGCCGCTCGATGCGGCGGAACACTGCGGGTTCCCGAGGACTTCACGCAGCCGACGTCGCCGTGGAAGCGATGGCGCCGACCACGATGGGGACCACAACATGGCTTTCCGCGTGCCACAGCAGGGAGCGGAAAGGACACCAGAATAATAGCCCCGGAGCGCTTCCTCTCGGAAAGACGAGCGCCCCGAGGCCACTTTCAATACAGCAAAGGAATGATACATCATGAAGAAGCATCTCTTGGCCGGCGTGGTTTCGGTGTTCGGCGTTATGGCGTTCGCCGTGGCCCCGGCTGTCGCCACAACAGTGACGCCGTCCGGCGCGGCCGGCGTAGAATTCAAAGCAAACCTCGCGGCTACCACATCAGCAACATTCACGCCGGAGAACGGTATCTTCGCGGCGTCGATCACGTGTACGGTTTCGCATGCCACGGGTTTCACACCGTCGAATACAAAACCGGTGGCTGGCCCGCCGTTCAACAACAGCAACCCCTCAAACGTAGTACCCAGCAAACTGGCGGGCGGATCGGTGCTGACGAACTTGAGCAGCCCGTCGTTCGAAACCTGCTCAACGCCGGGCGTTACCACCACAACGGTGACGAGCAATAGCACAAACGGTAAATGGTCACTTAACTTGAATGTTTTGAACAGTGCCGCGGCTCCATGGACGACGGCTGCGATTGGTGTGCCAAAGGCGGGCGCCACGATCACGTTGGTAGCGGGAGCAAATACGTGCGTGCTGACCGTCAATCCAGAAAACGCTCAGGGCGTATTAGGCTACTATGAAAATGGGACGGCCACAACAGCGTCAACAGCGTTTATCAACAACCAGATGTTCTTCGCCCCAACGGCAGCAACAAAAGCAGTCTGTGAAGCAATTCTGGGCGCCGCAGGTCTCGAAAGCCCGGCGGTGTTCCGTGCGACCTACAAGATCGCGACGGCAGCAGGCGAAGGCGTCAAAGAGTCATACTAGAAGATAACGAGATCGCAATGTGAAGATGTCGGGGGACAGCAGGAGTGGCGGTCCCCCGACATCGCTTGATGTGGCGAGGATGCTATGACGCTACTGCGATGGAAACATTTCACGACGTTTGCCGTGCTGGCTTGCATGGCACTCATCGCTGGTTGCAGTGATGGGCAACGACGAAGCAACACACGGGGAAGTAGCATGCCGCAGGAGAAAGGTGCGGGGGGACTCAGCGATGTGATCCAGATCCCGGGAGTGGAGCAAGTCGAGGTCGGGCAAGGAGCGCAGGCCGCTCAAATACTAAGTAGTCCTGGCTCTGACGGCCGACCAATCGTGATCTTCCTGCACGGCTGGGGCCCGACAACCCCCTTTTTTTACAAGGCGTGGATGTCGCATCTGGTTGACGAGGGCGTGACGGTGATCTTCCCGGCGTATCAGGGTACCGCTCTCGCCACGCTGCCGAAGAATGTCGAGGTGAGTGTGCGAGCGGCGTTGAAGCGACTATCAGTTGCGCCGTCATCCGTTGTTCTTGCCGGTCACACCTCTGGCGCCACTCTGGCAATCGACTATGCCACAAGCGCAGCGGCCGCCGGGCTGCCGTCGGCTTGCGCCGTGTACGGTGTCTTTCCCGGTGTGAGCCTCAGCGCAACTGCCAACATCCCTCTCAGCGAACCCGCAAAGCTTCCGGCCGCAAGCAGGCTCGTCCTTGTTGCAGGCCCGAGTGATCCCATACCCGGCGGCACGAATCTCGCCCAAGCGATCATCGCCGACGCGCGGCAGATTCCACGATCGCGCCGCAGTCTGCTTAACGCGCCCGGTGACAATCCAGGCGGACCGGTCGAGCAAACCACGGCAAGCCAGCGAACCTTTTGGCGACCGCTGGACCGCCTCATAGCCGACTGCGGAAAACGATTGTCAGCTGGTGGCTAGGTTACGGTCGCAGAACCCAGCGCCGCAAAGCCCGATCTCCAGCCGAGCGATCGATGGTAACCCATAGACACGCATTAGACGCGCAACCACGCCCTGGCGGATACTTTGTTGCCATGCAAGGAAGAACCTGCGGAGCCGCCCGATGCGTAAGCGCAATAGCCGTCCTCTCGGCGCTTCTCGTCGCTCTCCTCGCGCTTCAATCGCCGCCGTCGGCCCTCGCCGCGGGGGCCTGTCCCAACGAAGCCCTGCGCACCGGCCTCTCGGCGGCGCTGCCTGACTGCCGTGCGTACGAGCTTGTAAGTACCGCCCAGCCGAACAACGATGACATCATTAGTGGGAACTTTACGGCCGACGGGTCGCACGTATCCTATGGGACGAGCTTTGAGGAACCGGGGCCGCTGAGCGACGTGGGCAGCAACTGGATAGCAGAACCCACACCGGGTGGCTGGGTCTCGACCGGCATGACCCTGCTGGGCGATGAAGTGGAAGGGACCGGCGGAATCATCAACGGTTCCGATCCCGGAGCAAGAGCGTATTCTGAAAATGGCTCGCAGGGTGTCTATATAACGGTGCATGCCCTGAACCCCACCGACACCAACGATGCACCCGACGTCTATGAGGGCAGCACGAAAACCAGCTTCACATGGCTGACCGAGAATGCGATCCGGGGGCCCTTGTACTCGGATGAATCGGACATGGAATACGAGGGCAGCACGGCCGATCTGTCAACAGTCGTATTCCAAGCGCGTCAGCAACTGCTCCCCCAAGCTCCCCTAAGTCTTGGCGACGGCGGTACAGGCCGCGAGATCTATGGGTGGCACGACGGCAGGTTGTCACTGGTCTCGGTGCTGCCGGGCGAAACGACGGGCGCCCCGGATGGCGCGGCGGTCGGCTCGGGGCCAGCCAACGAAGCCAACCTCAATGCGGTGTCTGCGAATGGGCTAGAGGTCTTCTTCGAGAGCCCCGATCCGGCCCATAACGAAGATGAACTGCCCACCCAGCTCTATGTGCGTATCGACGGTGAACGCACCGTCGAGGTTTCCGCGCCCGCCCCGGGCGTCGTCGATCCTGAAGGACCGAAGGCCGCCACCTACGTGGGTGCGACGCCCGATGGCTCAAAGGTCTTCTTCATAGGCAAGGGAGCACTGACTACCGACGCCAACACCTATTACGACACCGAGGAAGATCTCTATGAGTACGATCTAGAAACCGAAACGTTGACCGACATCTCCTCCGCTGCACTGACCTCGCCGGAAGGTTCGCAGGTGCAGGGCCTTGTCGGCACATCCGAAAACGGCGACATGGTCTACTTCGTCGCGAGAGGCGTCCTCAGCGCTCAGAACATGGAAGGAAAGGAACCCGCCGAAGGCGCCTACAACCTCTACCTCTGGAACGACGGGACGATCACCTATGTGGCGGCACTGAACACAGAAGACGGCGAATCCCATGGCAGCGGAGTCTGGGGTCTTAAGAACAAGACAAAGCCGGCCGACGTGACGGCCAACGGGGAGCACCTGGCGCTCATATCGCTCAACAGCCTCACAGAATATGAAGCCAACGGCCATCCAGAGATGTACGAGTATGCCGCACAAAGCGGAACGATTACATGTGTGTCGTGCGACCTTTCTGGCGCACCGATCGGTAGTGGAGTGGAATATGCAGACGGTTCCACGGCAGTCAACGGTACCCCCCGGTTTATGAACGAAGACGGCTCAGAGGTCTTCTTCGACACATCCGAACCGCTTGTCTCCGTGGCGAGCAACGGCCAGGCCAACGTGTACGAGTACGAGAACGGCCACCAGTACTTGATCTCGACAGGCACGAGCTCAGGATCGAGCCAGTTTGAAAGCATGTCGTCCGGCGGTGACCATGTATTGTTCCTCACACGGCAGCTGCTGGTTCCATCGGCTACGGGCGAAGAGATTCAGTTGTACGACGCACGAGTCGACGGCGGCTTCCCGGCGCCTGCGTTGTTGGCTTGTACGGGCACGGGCTGTCAGGGTGTGCCGCCGCCGCCGCCGATCTTCGCGACCCCGCCGAGCATGACGTTTAGCGGTGTCGGCAACTTCGCGGCGTCTGCGTCTGTTGTGCCGGCGAAGCCAAAGACGAAGAAGAAGAAGAAGAAGAAGAAGAAGACCGTCAAGTGCGCGAAGGCTAAGAAGCTCAAGCAAAAGGCTAAGCGGGTCGCTTGCGACACAGGAGCCCTCAAGAAGTACGGCCCACCACACAAACACAGCAGCATTAGCCGGAAGGCGAAGTGATGGGAATGAGCCTCTCGCGAGGACACCGTGCGAAACATGACGGGAGCGATGACTGATGCGCCCCACGGACTCTGAGTGGTTTTTCCGGCCGCCAGATCTTGCGCCGCCTTGGTCGCGGCCGACGACAGAGTCTGGGTTCTCGCTGTCGCGTCCCGTTCGGAGTGAGACGTGTCGTGCCCTAACGGATGAGGTGAAGATACGTTACGACGGACTTGAAGTAACTACATCGGAGAAACGATTCAACTCGCCGTTGATAAACGTGAAAACTACAAGGGCTACCCTCGCTCGGCAAAGCGCTCACGTCAGGATGCCCCGACGCTCAGCGGTTATGCTGCTGATATTGGCGGCGCTCGTCGGCGCCGCCCTGAGCTTGGTCTATGCTGCGGTGTGGCCTGAAGGGGCGTCAGCGAACGTCGGCTTCGGTGTCACGCCGGGCTCGGTCACCGCGCGTACATGCGCCGCTGCGGAAGTGACGTGCACGGCGTCCAGCGTTGTTGAAACCCAGGCTGGCGCGCATCCAACGGGAACCGTGTCGTTTGCGCTCAACTCGGAAACGGTGTCGCCGCAGCCACGCTTCACCGTGGGGACGATCCCGATTGGCCGAGTCAAGGATGTAGTGGTGCAGCTGCCGCCGGGGTTCGTCGGCAACCCGCAAGCCGTGCCACAGTGCTCAAACGAAACCCTGAAGAGTGGATCGGGCTGTCCGCGCGACACGATGGTGGGCTATGCCGTCATAGCGACGGCGCTGGAAGGCTTGCAATCACCCGAATCTCCGGACGGCACGCTTGTGACTCCAGTGTTCAATCTAGTCCCGGCTCCAGGGCAGACGGCGCAATTCGGGTTCATAATTGCCGAGGCCGTCGCGGACCTCGTAGGAAGTGTGCGTACCGACGGGGACTACGGAGTGAGCGTGGCCAGCAACAACATAGTGGGTGACGATATCAAGGAAGTCACGACCACGTTCTGGGGTGTGCCGGCGGAACACAACGGACCAGGCGCGATCAAGGTCACGGGCGCAGGCGGCACCGGAACGGTGGGTGGAGCAGGCGCAGGGCCGAGAACGCCGTTTCTCACGAACCCTTCAAACTGCTCCTCGGGCCCGCTGACGACGAGGGTGAACGCGGACTCCTGGGAAGATCCGGGGACGCTGCTGACCGATGGCGAAGCGAACCTGGAAGATCCCGCGTGGCACACGGAAACCGGGTCTTCGCCACAGCCAACGGGCTGCGAAAAGCTGCCGTTCGGCCCGTCGTTGACGGTCAGGCCCGATACCTCAAACGCGGATACACCGGCTGGCTTGACTGTCGAAGTCAACCCGTTGCTGGGCGCCCTTACCGCCCCGAAGGGTATCGCGAGCTCTGACATCAAGGACACGACGGTGACGCTGCCCGAAGGCTTGGTCATCAACCCCGGGCAGGCGGCAGGTCTGGTGGCGTGCCAGTCCTACCAGGATGGTGTCGGCACGGATAGTGCGCCGTCGTGTCCGTTGGCGTCGAAAGTCGGAGAAGACGAAATCGAAACGCCGCTGCTGTCGCATGCGTTGAAGGGCGACGTGTACGTATTGCAGTCAAACCCGCCGAACCTGCAGTTGCTGCTGGCGGCCTCGGGCGACGGCATGAACCTCAAGCAGATCCTGCATACGGAATTGTGCAGAAAAGCAGGAGAAGTGATCGACGAAACCTCATGCGCGACAGCCGGTCAGCTCATCACCAGGGTCTCCGAAATCCCGCAACTGCCCTTCTCGAGCTTCAAATTGTCCTTCAGCGGTGGCGGGCAGGCGGCGCTTGCGACTCCCACGGGGTGCCGAACGTACACGACGACCTCAGACTTCACGCCATGGGCCAGCCCGTTCGTGTCCGATCTTTTCCCGACCAGTGCATTTGTGATCACCGATGGCACGGACGGCGCGCCGTGTGCGTCCACGCCTTTGCCATTCAGCCCGTCGTTGATCGCGGGCTCCACGACCGACCAGGCGGGAGGCTATACCGACTTCTCGCTGTTGTTGCAGGCGCCCGATGATCAGCAGCGCATCCACTCCTTGCAGTTCAAAGTCCCCGAGGGGTTGTCGGGGATGCTGAGCAGGGTCCCGCTGTGTCCCGAACCGCAAGCCGAGTCAGGGACGTGCTCGGAAGCGTCGCGGATCGGTCACGCAACGGTCGCTTCGGGCCCCGGCCCCTATCCGCTCGTTGTGCCCCAACCGGGTGAGCCTCCCGCGAATATCTATCTCACGGGCCCGTACGACGGCGCGCCGTTTGGCCTGTCGATCGCGACGCCGGTGATTGCGGGCCCGTTCAACCTCGGTCTCAACGTTGTGCGCGCGAAGATCGAAGTGAACCCGCTCACCGCGGCGATCACTGTGACGACCGACCCCTCGGGCGAACACGCGATCCCGTCGATCCTCGACGGCGTCCCTACGGACCTGCGCACGATCAACACCGTGATCGACCGTCCCGAATTCATGTTCAACCCGACGAACTGCAACCCGCAAGAATTCTCGGGCAGCGCCACCGGCACGCAGGGCGCGACCGTGCCGATCGCCAGCCATTTCCAGGTCGGGTCGTGTCGCGGCCTGGAATTCGCGCCTAGATTCTCGGTCTCGACGTCCGGGAAGACCAGCAAAGCCAACGGCGCAAACCTCACCGCCAAGGTCGCCTATCCCGACGCGGCGCAGGGTACCCAGGCGGACATCGCGGCGGTCAAGGTCGACCTCCCCAAGCAGCTCCCCTCGAGGCTCACGACCTTGCAAAAGGCGTGCACTGCCGCGCAGTTCGAAGCCAATCCCGCGGGTTGCCCCGCAGCGTCGGAGATCGGCCACGCGAGCGTTCATACCCCGGAGCTGCCCGTCGCGCTGGAAGGCCCCGCGATCTTCGTCTCCCACGGCGGTGAAGCGTTCCCCTCGTTGACGATGCTCCTCCAGGGCGACGGCGTCACGATCGACCTCGTCGGCTCGACGTTCATCAGCAAAGCCGGGGTCACGACGACGACCTTCAAAGCGGTCCCCGACGCCCCTTTCAGCACCTTTGAACTCACCCTACCCCAGGGCCCCTACTCCGCGCTCGCGGCGAACGGGGATCTCTGTGACCAGAAGCTGGTGATGCCGAGCGTCATGACGGGCCAGAATGGCGCCGTCGTAAGCCAGAACTATCGCGTGGAAGTCGAAGGCTGCCCCGGCTCCCTCTCCGTTGTTTCTTCCAGAGTAAAGAAGCGCACCCTGATCCTGTCCGTGTATGCGCCCGGGGCGGGCAAAGTCACCGCAGCCGGCAAGGGCGTCTCTAGCGGCACGAAGGCCTACACCGGCCGAGAAGCCCTCACCTTCACATTGAACCAGAAGAAATCTGGGAAGCTTGCGACGAAGATAAAGCTGACCTTCACGCCGAGCAAGGGCAAGAAGCAGACCAAGACCTTGAAGGCGACCTTCAAGCAGTAGGTAGAGAGCAATCGCCCGACCCCAGCCGGATCATTTGGAGCGGAAGAACTTGGTGGGTGGAAAGCGATCTTATAAAGCTTGAGCGACCGCAGATCCTCCAGCTGCGCTCGAGGAAGCCCCCGGACACGCCGCAATCCCGCATGTCCGGTCCCTGCTCCCAGTGGCGCCACGACGTCCATGCCACGGGTGACACACCGTCGAATGTGGTGCCGGCGACTGGCCCGCCGTTTCAACAACAGCGACCCCTCAAACGCAGTACCCAGCAAACTGGCGGGCGAATCGGTGCTGACGAGCCTTAGCATGGGCTGTCTCCGGGTGCTCCCGACAGTTGGGGGCTCGATAGATCTTTGAGGTTTGGACGGGTTCCCCGATCGGGGAACCCGTCCGTGCCTCGGCTCAGGCTGCCTCCTTCACCGCCAAGTGAAGAGAGAGGTTGAGCCTGATGACCAAGGATGACGTGCTGTTCGGCTACCGCCAGCAGCTTTTCGCGGAGGCAGCGAGGACGAACGTCTCGGCGGCGTGCCGGACGTTCGGTGTGCACCGCTCTACCTACTACGCCTGGAAGCGCCAGGTCGACCGGCACGGCTTGGAGATGCTGCGCCCCAGGGAGCGCCGCCGGCCACAGATGCCCAACGCGTTCCCGAAGATGATCGAGGAGCGGATTGTGTCGTTCTCGATCGCTCATCCGGGGCTTGGACCCAGACGGGTCTCCTCGGAGCTGGCCAGGGAGAAGTGGGGCGCGATCATCGTCTCAGCGAATGGCGTGTGGAAGGTTCTCTGCCGCCATGGGCTGAACACACGCGCCAAGCGCCTCGGGTTGATCGCGGGCTACGCAGCTCCCTATGAGCCACCCAGAACCCCAGAGCCAGAGCGCCATATCGACGTGCAGCGCCCTGGTGAGCTGGTCGGGATCGACTGCTTCTACGTCGGGCGGCTGAAGGGCACCGAGGGCGCGATCTGGCAGCTCACCGCGATCGACATCGCTTCCTCCTACGCGTGGGCGGAGCTCGTGATCTGCAAGCAAGGCAACCCCACCGCAACACAGACCAGCAAGCTCGCACAACGAGTCGCCAGGGAGCTGAAGGCCACCGGCTGGAAGCTCGAGAGGATGCTCAGCGATAACGGCAACGAGTTCAAGGGCGACTTCACGAAGACCGTTGACGCGTTGAAGGTGCGCCACACCCGCATTCACGCAGGACGCCCACAGACCAACGGACACGTCGAGGCACTGCACAAGACAATCCTCGATGAGTGCTGGAGGCCAGCCTTCGCTCGCTACCTATATCCCCGCTACACCGGGCTGAAACGCGAGCTCGATACCTACCTGCGCTTCTACAACACCGACCGCGTGCACCACGGCAGACTCACACAAGGACGCATCCCCCAAGACATCGTCTACCGTGCCCAAAAGATGGAGGCCAAATGAGCCACACCTGTCGACACATCCCGGAGGCTGTCCAGCCTAAGCGCGGGCACCGACGCGCAAGCCGGCGAGCGCGAGCGTCCGCAGACGGAGTTCGATAGGGACGTTGCAGCGCGCACATTGAAATGGATTGGGAGATGCGCTGGTGGGGGCAGCGCCCGCAAACCGGGTCTCTACACTCTCTTTAGCAAATATTTATGGCACGGGCCGTTCATCGTCACCAGGAGAGTCCCATAAAATGGACTTTCCTGAGATGCAGCACTTCTTCGATCGTCACCATACCTGCCCGCGATTTGAGGGCACATTTCGCCAAGAAATATCTACTCGATTCGTTAACACGATCCCTTAGGTTGTGCTAAACCTCCCAATTGTCCCGTCGACGGGGCGCAGATCGCCCCGTCGGCTGGACTTGGCCGGTTTCGGCCATCGGGCGACCGGGCACAGGCGATGTGAGCCCATCGACGGCTATGAACTGCTGTGAGGAGCAATGAATCTGCTCGAGGACATTGAGAACGTAGTCAGCCCACCTGGATCCCTTCCTCTCTGGAAGGTGCGTGCCTTCGCCCAACCTGATCCAGCCCTCGACCTCGCCGTGATACCGATGTGTCGCGAGGCGCAGACGCCCGAGGCGACATCGCTCGTCATCGATCGCCTGCGTGCCTCGGAGCTGGTCGCTGACGTACAGCCGAGGAAAAAGCATCAGGTCCACGTGCGTGTCGACGCGGTAAGCGTTGAAGGTAGGGGCGCCAAGCTCGAGGCCGGCGAGTTCCCCGCATCGAACGATTTAGAGGCAGGAAAGTCCTACGTGGTCCATTTCTGCGATCCGAACGCGACCAAGGCCCTCCACATCGGCCATCTACGGAACATAGCCCTCGGCAACGCGATCGCGTCCGCCTTGGCGTACGCGGGCGCCACCGTGCAGCGTCGAAGTGTGGTCGGCGACTTCGGCCGCAATATGGCCGAGACGTTAGCCGCAGTGTGGCCAATGCGGGACACGATCGCTGCGGAACTGGCGAACGGCGGCGAAAAGGCCGACCATCTCGTCGGCCGACACTACGCCAGAGGAGCGAGTACCGCGACAGCAGATCCGACTCCGGCGAGCCCGGTAGATATACCACTCAAGCACGAGATCGCGGTCCAACGGGATCTCGCCGACGAAATGCTGTTGCAAATGCTGCGAAGTGACGGTGAGGTGATCGATACCTGGCATACGGTGCGCGATAGCGTCGTGACCGCACAGTTAGCCACACTCGCGCGCCTGGGCGTCAAGCTCGACCGTGTTGTGCTCGAGTCGACCTATATTGACAAGGCGTGCGCGATCGCCGCACAAGGTGTCCGCGACGGCTTATTTGTACGGGAACTAGATGGCGCCATCACATATAGGACCGGGCGCTCGGACTTTGCCTCGCTGTCGCTGGTGCGCTCCGACGGAGTGCCTACTCAGCATATGCGGACGATCGTCTATTGGGTTCTGGCCCACGCGGAATTGCACGAGTCGCGGATGATACGCGTCTGTGGTGAGGAGTGGCGACCACACACGTTATCCACACAGAATCTCTTATCTTCTGTCTTACGAGGTGACAGCGAAGCTGATCGCGTCGCGACAATAGTCTTCCACCGCATGGTCACAATGGGTGATGACGTCGTGAAGTCACGCAATGGCGCTGGACTGCTGATCGATGATTGGCTAGCGCAAATCGAATCGCAGGTAGATTCGGCCATGCGCGCTCCCGGAGCCATGCCACAGCTGGCAACGCTATCTCCGGCAAAAGTCGCTGTGCTCGTGGCACTCGGCTTCTTCCTCACTCGCCCTGCAACGGCGACCGTCGACTTTCGCCCGGATGGGCTGCTACCGGCGCTTGACAGCCTGGGGTGGTTACTGGCGTTAGCGAGGTCTCGGGAATGCCTACCCACAACGTCTGACTACGAGGCGGCGAACGATCCAGCCTATCGGTTCGCGGTGATTCAGGCCGAAACGATGCGGCACCACGTGCAGCTGGTCGTCACCCAATACAACGTCTTTCCGTTCGCGCGATACCTCAGCCGATTGGCTCGCTGGTATCTTCAGCGCGAGCGTACCGCGCGCGTTGCGAATGTAGTATCTGCGATCCTCAATCAGGGCTCGCTCGCCCTCGGGCTCCAGACAGAATGATCTCGCGTGGCTTATCGGAGAACGGCCGCTCGCGCCAATACGACGTGCTGGGGGTCGGGTTCGGACCGTCCAATATCGCGTTCGCGATAGCGCTGGACGAGCACAACATGCAGCTCTCGCCCGATCGGGCTCTGGTTGGACGCTATCTCGAGAAGCAGCAAAGCTTTGGGTGGCATCGAGGAATGCTGATCGAGGGACCGCTCATGCAGGTCCCGTTCTTGAAGGATTTGGCCACGCTCCGAAACCCAGCGAGCCGATTCAGCTTCGTGACATATCTAGAGAGCAAGGGACGGTTAAACGACTTCATCAACCGCAAATGCTGGTTTCCGAGCCGGGTGGAGTTCAACGACTATTTGGAATGGGCCGCGAGCGCCTTTGACCGTGTGGTCGACTACGGCGCCGATGTGATTGCCATCAGACCAATTTGGGAAGACGGGGTCGTCACGTGCTTCGAGGTCGTGGTCGGGCGCGGAGGGGCCGATCGGTCGAGCGGCGGCTATCGGGCTCGCAATGTCGTGGTCGCGCTCGGTCTCGAACCCTGCCTCCCGGATGGATCGGTTGTATCCAAGCGGATCTGGCACAACTGCGAGCTCGTACAGAGAGCGTCCCAATTATCTGGAGACGCACCCCGGCGGATCGTGGTGATCGGGGCGGGCCAGAGCGCGGCAGAGACCACGGAGTACCTGCATCGCAGCTTTCCAGCCGCTGAGGTCTGTGCGCTCTCTTCGCATTACGGCTATCGGCCGATCGACGACAGTCCGTATGTGAATCGCATTTTCGACCCAGACGCGGTCGACGTCTTCTATGGCGCTCCTGAGCATGTAAAACGCGCACTTCTGGCTCAACATGGCAACACCAGCTACTCGGTCGTTGATATTGGGCTGATCCATTCTCTCTATGATCGTGCCTATCAAGAAAGCGTGGTTGGAATACCACGGTTGCGCATGCTTGATGTCTCGCGAGTGCTCGACGCTCGTGAGATCGGCAATGCCGTTTCGCTACGTGTCGAGTGTCTTGCTACTGGTGAGATCAGCAATCTAGACGCAGACGTACTGGTCTATGCGACCGGCTATCGATCGGTTGATCCCTCGGCTTTGCTCGGCGAGCTACACGACTACTGCGAGTATCGAGATGGACAGCTGGCGGTTGGACGGAATTATCGCGTGGCGACCGCGCCCGAGATACGAGCCGGGATCTATCTGCAGGGCCCGACCGAGAGCACGCACGGCATCTCCTCGTCATTGCTGTCCAACATCGCCGTGCGCGCCGGCGAGATCGTGGACGCGATCGCCGAGCCGCCCAGCCCGCAGCATCGGCAGCCGCGCTTCGATCAGCTTGCGCCCGACTGTGCGAGGTGAGGCTGATGGTCGCCAGGTTCGAGATCAGCGATGCGCATGCGGTCCCCGGGTTTGGCATGGCGTGTCAACGGCTACTCGACGGGGCGGACCGAGACGGCATGCAACCGTTTGGGGCGATGGCATGCTTCCTTGCGCAAGGCGGCACCTCAGAGCCTGACTGCCATGAGGAGGAAGAGGTCATGATCGTCCTGGCGGGGACAGGAGTGCTCGACGTTGCGGGTGAGAGGGAGCAGCTTTCGCCGAAAGACGTGGTCGTTCTGCCGCCCAACGAGGAGCACACGGTGGTCAACTCGGGCGAGCAGACCCTTGAATGGGTCTCGATCTACTGGGTGCCCAACGACTCGGGCGAGGTGGGCGACTGATGCGTGGCGGAATATGGATCACGGCGACCCCGCCGACTCCAAACGGGGCTCTGCACGTTGGCCACATGGCCGGCCCGTACATCGCCGCGGATGTCCTACGCCGATACCTGGCCGCCGAGGAGACGGCGGTGCTCCTGACCACGGGGCTCGACGATCACCAGAGCTATGTGCATTTGCGCGCCATACGCGAAGACCGGGACGGGCATGAGCTAGCGGACGAGTATGGCGAGAGAATCCTGCGCGCGTGGTCTGAGGCCGATATCGTGTTCGATCGAATAGGTCAGCCGCGCACCGATGACGGTTACGGCGAATTCGTACGGCAAGCCTTTCTGGAGCTGTACCGCGCGGGCGTGATCGTGCCACGTAGCCGCCCGCTTCCGTATTGCAGCTCGTGTGAGCGCTGGCTATACGAGGCCTACCTGGGCGGACGCTGTCCTGAGTGCGGCGCGATATGCAACGGCAACGCGTGTGAGAGCTGCGGGCGTCCGAACGAATGCGCAGACGTGGTCGATCCCGTTTGCGCGCTTTGCGAGTGCACGGCCGAGAACCGGCAGTGCGAGCGGCTCTTCCTGCCGCTCGCTCCGTTCGGCGAGCGCCTTACGGCATTTTGGAGCGAGGTAGAGATGCCTCCGCACATGCGGGCGCTGTGTGAGGGAATGCTCGCCGATGGTCTCCCGGAGATTGCCGTGAGCCATCCTGGCGAGTGGGGTATACCAGTGCCGATCGACGCCTTTAGCGCGCACAAGATCTACGTATGGTTCGAGATGGCCCTCGGCTACCTACTGGAGCAGGATCCGACAGGAAAGCCACCCACCACCGGCGCGGTACAGTTTTTCGGTTTTGACAACGGCTATTTCCACGCCCTGCTCATGCCGGCGGTGTCGCTTGCATACAGTCCCGCGGCACCTCTCCCCCAGGCTTTTATAGTAAATGAGTTCTATCAACTGGAGGGCGAGAAGTTCTCGACGAGCAGGAATCACGCGGTTTGGGCGGATCAGGCTCTGGAGCAAGCCGGCGCCGACGTCCTCAGATTCCACGTGCTCGCCGACCGCCCGACCGGACGGCAGACCAGCTTCAGCGAAGCGGAGCTGACACGTAGCCGCCAGCATCTGCACAGATGCTGGAACGGATGGCTGGAAAGGCTTTTCAGCGCGGTAGAGCGAGACTGCGGGGGCGCGGCGCCGTCAGATCGACCGCAGGGCTCCGGCTGGTCGGTGTTGGCCAAAAGGCTCGTGGGAATCCTGCACGAGCTCCGCGAGGCATACTCGGTGGCCAGCTTCGACCCGCGACGTGCGATCGCCCTGCTCGACGAGGTCGTCGCATGCGCGATCGACTTTGGCTACGTGCATGCGCACGAGCGCAGCCGCCCCGAGGGAGAGTCGAGCTACCGCTCAGCGCTAGCTGCGCAACTCGCTGTTGCCGCTGCTCTGGCGGCTTGGTCGGCGCCGGTCCTCCCCACCGGCGCCGGGCGGCTATCTGCGCTCCTTGGTCTCGCTGCCGATCGACCTGTCGATGTGCAGGCGTTGAGCGCACCAGCACCCGGCACGCCACTTGGCGCGCCCGATGGACCGATCTTTGGGGCGCCACTACAAGAGGATTCGAGGAGACAAGATGACACAGCGATCCGGCATGAAGATAGAGGTGCGACAAGCGGTGTCCACTGACGTCGGTGTAACGAGTGAGCTGTTCGGCGGCTATCTGGAGTTCTATGGCGTGAGCGCTGTCCCTGATCGGGTGCGGAGCTTCCTGGGCGAGAGAATCGCCCAGCGCGACTCAGTCATCTTCTTAGCGCAGACGCGAGACCAGCCGGCCTTGGGCTTTGCGCAGATGTACCCCACGTTTTCCTCACTTTCGTTGTCGCCGGCATGGATCCTGAACGATCTGTTCGTACGGCCGCGAGCTCGCCGTGTCGGAGTCGCACGGGCTCTGATTCGGGCGTGCTTGGCAGACGCGAGACGGGCCGGCGCCGTCTCGATCGAGCTAAGGACCGCGCATGACAACGATCCCGCGCGGCATCTCTACGAGATCGAGGGCTTTGAGGAGGACACGCATTTTGTCTGTTACCAGTCGCAAATCACATGATTGGAGCTAGCAATGATCATCACGGATCACCTTGAAGGCCAGCTGTCGACATCTAACGCGGATGCAGGCTGGACACCGCAGGACCTCGAGTTGGTTGCCAAGCAGACCGCGCAGATGGCCCGCCTCGCGTTCGCCGATGACCGTCAGGCCGCGGAGGAGCTACATCGCACGGCCTATCGCATATTTCTGGGCAGCCATCGCCCTCCGTGGACTGACGCCGCTCTCGACATCCTCGACCCACCCATAGCGATGTTCCTGTGGATATTTGCGCGCGAGTGGGATCATGCCGACCGCGAGCGGCATGAGGCGGTTCTTCGAGAGATTCCCACGGAGCCGGCGGCGTACGCTGACTGGGTCGTCGACCTAGTACGTGGGCACGCCTCGAACGTACAACACCCATTGTTTGGCTTCCTCGCGGAGGAAGCTACCCATGCGCAACTCCGCGAGTTCTTTCGTCAGGAGACTCCGCTCGACCTCTACTTCGCCGATATGCTCATAGCGTTGGCGCCTGGGATCTACGGCGGGCCGAAGTTGGAGATCGCGCATAACTTCTGGGATGAGATGGGTGCAGGAGACCCCGCCAAGACCCATCGCGCGCTGCGATTGCAGATGATGGACCGCCTCGAGCTGTCGGAGTCCGATCACGAAGCGAACGCTGAGGACTTCCTGCTCGAGGAGATCGAGCTCGCGAACGCCTACTTCGTGGGCGCCGCGGTCAGGTCCTACGCGACCCAGCTCACCGGCATGCTGCTCGCCACCGAGTCGATGGCGCCCGGGCGCCTCTCGAGGCAGATCGAAGGTTGGCGGCGGGTGGGGTTGCGCGACGAAGACATGACATATCTCCTAGAGCACACCGTCGTCGACGTCGAGCATGCCGAGGATTGGATGCAGGAGGTCATCCAACCAATAGTCGCGGACCGCGCCGAGGCGACGCGGTCGATAACGCTCGGGGCGCTGCGGCGCCTCGATATCGCCGGGCGCATCTGCGACAGGATGATGCCGCACTTGCAGGCGGCAATTGCCGAGACGGTACCGGCATGATCGACAGATGTATCACCCGCCTTGTGGTCAACAGGGCAAACCCGTGCGTCCGTAGCTCAATGGGTTCACGGTATCCGGATGTTGTCGTGACTGGGAATCAGGTGGAGCCGGCGCGAGATGCGTGGAGACCGCAGTCTCAGATGGTTCGCAATGGCTTTCGCCGGACGTACGGTCGCCCGATCTCTCACCACGATCGTGTGCGGATACTAAAGAGCAGCGGCCTTAAAAGCCGCAAGATGCGGGTTCGAATCCCGTCGGACGTCCCTTTTTCTCTCCAACTCATGGGCCGAGGAGGCGCGATGCTGCTCTACGACTCCCAGGTATCGGGCAACTGCTACAAGGTTCGGCTGCTGCTCGCGCACCTCGGCCTCGACTATGAGCGACGCGAAGTAGACGTCATCGACCGCTCGAATCGAGCGGAGCTCCTCGGGGATCTCAATCCCGCGCTGCGTGTGCCGACCTTGGTGCTCGACGACGGCCGTTCGCTGGCGGAGTCCAACGCCATCCTCTGGTACTTCGGCGAGGGCACGAGATATGTCCCCGACGATCATTTCGAGCGTGCCAAGGTGCTTCAATGGCTGTTCTTCGAGCAGTACTGCCACGAGCCATACATCGCGATCGTGCGATTCTGGGTATCGATCTCCGACGCCCCGCCAGCTCAGGATGAGATCGACGCCAAGCGCATGGGCGGCTACGCCGCTCTCGACGCCATGGAGCGGGCGCTGGCGGCCACCTCGTTTCTCGTCGGTGAGCGCTACACGATCGCCGACATCGCGCTCTACGCCTACACGCACGTGGCCGACGAGGGCGGTTTCGATCTCTCCGGCCACCCCGCGATTCGCGCCTGGCTGGCCCGGGTTGCCGCTCAGTCGGGTTATGTGTCGATTACGGCCCAACCCCAACACTGAACGCGGGGCTGGGCTGACCCACGACTGCACGGCATCGGAGCCTGCGGCGCCGCGCTGCTCCCGAGCTACGCAAACCTTCACCCTCGCGCATCTTTAACAAACATTTAGACAGCGGGTGTGACGCTGGTTTGGGTAAGTCCCACGAAGTGGACTTTCCTGAGATGCAGGATCTTCTTCGAAGGTCGTGATAATTGTGCTCACTTGCAGGGACATCTGCTCGAGAATCGGTCAGCAATTCGGTAACACGACTCTACTCGCTAACCCGGTTCCCCGGTTTGCGCGTTATCTACGGCTCCTCGCTCAGCCGCGGGCTCGCTTAAGTCGTAGCAACCTCCGGCTTCGGCCGCGCGACGCATACGAGGAAGTCATCTTTCTCTCCAAGCGTGCTCGCTAGCACCTCGAAGCCAGCTTGATGGCTGAGCGCGTGGACGAATGAATGTTCTTCGTACTCGTGTATGTAGCTCAGCTTGATTTCTTCATACTTCTCGTGCTCGCACCCGATCACCGTCGTGACGGTGCCATCGATGTCGCTCAGGTCTGGCAGGCGTTCGCTTGCTCTCATCAGATTCATGTCAAACGACATCCCTAGGTAGTGCTCGAGCGGTCCGAAGTCGAACTTCATGGCCTGGACGCTCGCAAGCTCTCGCAGCTCCTCGCTGGATTTCAAGCGGACCTCGAGCACCAGCAAGTCCTCGCTCGACATGTGCTCCTTGAGCCGTTCGAGGAAGCTGATCTCGTCGGCGATGTTCCCAAGGCTGTTTCCGAGCAAAGCAATCACGTTCGGACTCGTTCGATACGTGAACACCTCGCTGACGGCTCCCAGGTGGTTGAAGTCGGCGAGAACCGTCTTGATGCGGAGTCGTTCCCCGCCCCCGAGGTGTTTCTTGGCGTACACCGCTTTGTGAGCCTGCGAGACCAGCGGCAGGCTGATGTCGTACGGGTAGTAGAAGATGTCACAGCCGACTTTCAACCAGTGCGACACCAGCGCCGCGTCCTTCTCCCCGTTGCCCGACCCGAGGCTCAGGTAGTCGAAGTCTTCCCGCCCCAATTGGTCGCGAATAACGCAGGCCATCGCCTGTCCCCGATCGCTTCTCCAGAACCTCCGAGTGTCACGATAGTGCCGGTAGGCCCCCTCTTTGCAAAGGCGGACCCACCCGTGAGCGCCCCAATCCCCCGTATACAGGTAACGGCTTGGCACCAGTGTTTTCGCCTCGGCGTGCTCGACGATCTCGGCGCGCGCAAGCGTGTCATCGCCCGTATAGAGTGCGGCATCGACGAAGCTGTCGAACAGCTGCCCCCACCGTTTGCTTCCCGGCCCAGCCACGGCGATACCAGAAGACCCTGAGGATGGACCAGCCGGTGCCGGCGTGGGGAGCGCGCTGAGAAGGGACGGGAGCTCCTCAAGCCATTTGTCCTTGTATTTCGTCCACGTACGTGCCGTCACTTTCGTTTCGGCTGTCTTACAGATCCGTTCGTGCAGCTCATCGAGCGCTACCTCGTCGTCGAATGACCTGACCAACATCCCCTTGAGTACCCCGTCGAGATCATCATGATCAAGTTCTGGGTGCTTGAGAGGGAAGAGGTTGTCCACCCTGCTCCACGCGGCGCCGAGCTCGGCCACGCAGAACGGACGCGTCTGAAACGCGGGGGTCAACATCGACACCACCAGACCGACCTCGCTAACGCGCTCCCGCACATACGCGTTCAGGTCCGTGCCCGAGGGCACTCCGGTGTCCGCTCCTGACGAGTAGAAAATCAGATCAGTCGGCACTCCACAGCCAAGCTTGACGACGCTGTCGACGAACTCGTCCATGACGACCGCGTCCGCGGCGGCGTGACTGATGAAGATACCGGGCATTTATCAAACCATTCGTCGGACCAGAACCAGCAGAGGCGAGCAGCTTACTGATTTCTAAGGATACGGAACGTCAGGCGTAGTCGAACATGCCGGCGAGTTGCTCGCTGAGCGTCGCCGGCATCACGCGTCATCTCGCGGCCGGACGACCCCCAAGAGGCCACGCGCCAGCAGATGTACTTCCGCGCATTGGCCGCCAGGGATGTCGAGGTCTTCCTCGGCCAGTTCCGTAGCGGCACGCGCTGGATGCGCCGCTCCGAGCCGTGCCCGCGCGGACGGACTGCCCCGTCAGCGAGGAGAATATTCGCGTGATCTCCACCGAGGAGAAGGGCTCGGACGGCAACGGCCGTGGCTCGCTGCTGGAGCTGCGCTCGATCTACACCTCGTCAGTCATCGCAGCACACGTCGATTGAAAACTGAAGAGTCCGCGGCGAGGGTGTCCCGTTTGGGGCGCGCCGTCGGTATGGGGGTATGGCCCCGATGTCTGACACGCTCGATCCGCTTCGCGAGGTCGGGCTGAACCAGCTCATGATCCAAGCGACCCTCGCCGGTGGCCTCGACGCGCAGGCGCTTGGTGTTCTCGCCGCCGATCTCGCTATCGGCGGCACGCTGGTGGTGCTAACGCCGTGGCTTGCGCCGGTCATGGTCCTCGCGGTTTCGGCGCTTGTCGCGATTGCCGCTGTGATTGCGACGTCACCGAACTACGGCGCCACGCTGCGCAGCCTGCTCCAGGACGCCGAGGTGCTGCTCGCGACGCAGGGGGATGGTGCCGACGGCGCGCTGCGCCGACTGATCGTCGAGAACCTCAGCGACGCACTCGGCGCCAATGCGAGGATCGTGCGTTTCAAGAGCTTTCTCGTCAGCGGCGCGATCGCCCTGCTCCTGCTGAGCGTGCCGCTGATCCTCGCCCACAACCTCTGAACGGGAGTACACTGACCTCATGTCCGCCACCAGCCCCGCCGAAGACGCGCAGGACACCACGACGGAGAGCACTCAGGCGCCCGCGCTGCCGCCGCTCGAGCCGATGCGCATACCCAGCGGCCCGGGGTTCCCGGAGTTCGTCTACCGCTTCTTCAACAAAGTGTTCCGCCTCGACCGAGTTACCCATAAGTAGACATCCCGGTCTGCCACGCTGAACGAGTACCTGATGCCCGGAAATTGCGACGTCTGAGTCGCGGGCGAACTTCAGGGTCCGAGCGCGCCGATCGGGATGACCGCCACGCCGTCCTTGCGACGGTAGCCGTAGCCGGTCGCCACGATCACGCCCAGCAGCGCTGGGCTCCCGCACTTCGCTGTGTCGATCCGCTCGGCGAACCGCGTCAGGCTTGCCGCGGCGTCGTCGATCTGCCCGTGTCCGAGCTTCACCTCGAATGCCATCCAGCGACCGTTGCCCGTCTGGACGATCGCGTCGACCTCGAGACCGCCGCTGTCGCGGTACTGCGAGACCTGCGCGTCAGCTGCCTGCGCATAGACGCGTAGGTCGCGCACGACGAACGACTCGAACAGGAAGCCGAACAGGTTGAGATCTCCCAGCAGCCGATCAGGTGTCGCGCGCAGTGCCGCCACCGCCAGTGAGGGGTCGACGAAGTGCCGCTTCGCCGCCGTGCGAAGCCGGTACTTGGAGCGCAGATGCGGCGCCCAGGCGGGCTGGTTCTCGACGACCATGAGCCGCTCCAACGCGCCGAGGTACTCGCGCACCGTGTCGTCCTTTAACGGGCCGTCCGCACCGCCGGTGTCCTTGGCGAGCGTCGTCGCCGAGGCGTGGGTGGCGACGTTGCGCGCGAGGCTCTGTATAAGCCGTGTCACGCGGTTGGGGTCGCGGTGGATGCCGTCCACGCGGCCGACATCGACGCGCGCGATCTCGTCGAGATAGTCGCGCACGGCAAGCAGAACATCCGCGACACCGCGCCCGCGAAGGCCCGGCCATCCGCCCAAGGCGATCTCCTCGGCGAGGTCCGCCACCGTCAGCCCCGGGTCGGCGCCTGAGCTTACACTGCCATTCAGCAGCTCGCTCAGCGAGACGCTCCCGGTGCTCCGGCCCGTCTCGAAGAGGCTCATCGGACGCATCCGCAGACGGGCGATGCGCCCGGCGCCCGTGTGGCGCGTGATGTCGTCCGGCGGGACCGCAGAGCCGGTCAAGATGAACTGGGCGGGGTCCGAGCGGTCGTCGATCGCCCTGCGGACGTGGTTCCAGATCGTCGGCTCGATCTGCCACTCGTCGAGGAGTCGTGGTGTTGGACCGTCGAGCACGAGCGCTGGATCGACCGCGATCGCCTGTCGGGCGTTCGCGTCGACGTCGAGCAGGACCTCGCTCGCCGCGACTTGCCGGGCGGTGGCAGTCTTCCCGCACGCCTTTGGGCCCTCGATCACGACAGCGCCAACAGCGCTCAAGCGAGCCGCGAACTCGCGATCAACGATCCTAGGCTGATAGCCGGCGGGGAGAATACGGAGATTGTAGCGGGGAGATTGTAGCGTTTCCAGCGGGGAGAATGTAGAACCTCCGGTGGCTCCAACAAGGGCGGAAGGACAAGGACTAATCAGGCTATTGAAGCGTGCTGACGATGGAACTGGCGGAATAAGTCCCACCCGCATAATTGCCCGCCAGAGTCCAAAGAGGCCTCCGAAGTGCTAGACCTTCTACTTATCCGAATCTTAGGACGAGCGTCGGTCTGCCCGATGTTGCAGGCGATGGCGGTCGGGGACCATGCGCAAGTGGACGGACAATGGTATGCGGGAACCGAAAAACAGGCCTTGCATTCAGCGGATGCGATCGATTGGATTACATGGAGTAACGATTGTCGCCTGCAAGAGAGGTTACGGTGTCGATGTCCAAGCCTGGTAAACGGTCTGCGCGAATGCTGCGTGGACGAGGGGCGCCGCCGCGCACGAGTCGCCCGGCGGGTATCCAGGTCGCCGAGCTGCAGCGAGCGAGAATCATCGCCGCCGCGATGGAGATCATCTCCGAGCTGGGCTACAACGAAATGTCCGTGGCGAGGGTGACGGGCCTCGCGGGGGTATCGCGCAAGACGTTCTACGAGCTGTTCGACGATCGCGAAGACTGCTTTCTCCACGCGTTCGACGAAGCGGTCGGCCGGATCGCCGGAGTCGCCCGCCCGGCCTACGAACATGAGGGTCGCTGGCAGGAGAAAGTCAGGGCCGGCGTGTCTGCGGTGCTTCAATTCATCGGGGACGAGCCTGGATTGGGGACGCTTTTGATCGTCGAGGCGCTCGGCGCCGGGCCACGAGTCCTCGAGCGCCGCGCGCGCTGGCTCGCCACCCTCAGCCAGATCGTCGATCAGGGACGCTCGGAAGCGACAGCAGGCCGTGGCTCGCTGATCGCGCTCCGCTCGGTCTACACCGCCGAGGGGATCGTCGGCGCCGTCCTCAGCGTGCTGCACGCCCGCCTGGTCGAACACCGCGACCAGCCGCTGATCGAGCTGTGCAACCCCTTGATGTCGCTGATCGTGCTGCCCTACCTCGGCCCGACGACCGCCAAGAAGGAACTCGCGCGACCGATACCCAACCCACAGTTTGAGCTGCCCCGCCCCCTGCGCTACCCGCTGGACGATCTCGGCATACGCATCACCTACCGCACGCTCCGCGTGCTCGCCGCGATCGCCGCCCTCAGTGGGCAAGGACGACCCGATCCCTCCAACCGTGAGATCGCCGACCACGCGGGGATCTCCGATCCAGGCCAGATCTCCAAGCTGCTCGCGCGCCTGGAGAAGCACGAGCTCGTCCACAACTCAGGCGACGATCAGTCCAAGGGCGAGCGCAACGCCTGGACGCTCACCACCAAGGGGGAAGAAGTCGAGCGAGCTACTCGCGCGCGCGAGGGAGGGTAATCACGGCCTACGCGGCAAAGGCACGCCCGCAGCGAGGGAGCGTCCTGGGGCTGCTCGCGCGGAAGAAGCCAGGAGCCTTGCAGGTTTGCACGCGGCGCACCCCGGGGAGTAGCCTTAATCTATGCCTCGTTCCCTGTGGAATGGCACGATCGCCTTCGGGATGGTGCGGGTGCCGGTGAAGCTGTACTCGGCCACCGAGTCCAAGGCGGTCAGCTTCCGTGAGCGCCACAGCAGCGACGGCGCCGCGATCGAACACCGCCGCATATGCGCCAAGGAGGACCGGGAGGTGCCCTACAGCGAGACCGTCAAAGGGTTCGAAGTCAGCTCCGGCTCCTACGTCACGCTCTCCAAGGAGGAGATCGCCGCAGCCGACGGGCCCGGCGCACGCATGATCGAGATCGAGCACTTCGCCGGCCGCGAGGAGATCGATCCCGTCTACTACGACCGCGCCTACCATCTCGGCCCGGGCAAGTTCGGAGATCGGCCCTACCGCCTCCTCCATGCGGCCCTCGAGCGCTCAGACCGGGTTGGGATCGGTCGCTTCGTCTTTCACAACAAGGCCCACCTGGCCGCGCTTCGCGCGACCGACGAGGTCATCGCGCTGCACACGATGCGCTTCGCCGACGAGCTCCTCTCGCCCGGCGACCTGGACATCCCCGCCCCGCAGCGCAAGCCCTCAAAGCCCGAGGTGGCCGCCGCCCGCTCGCTGGTCGAGCAGCTCAGCTCGAGCTTTGAGCCCCACACCTACGAGGACACCTATCGAGACGCACTGCTCAAGCTGATCGAGCGCAAGGCGCAGGGTGAGGCGATCACAGCGCCCGAAGCCGAGCAGATCACCCCGGCGGACGACCTGCTCGGGGCACTCCAGGCGAGCCTCGAGCAGAGGAGCGCGCTCGAGCAGAGGAGCGCTCACTGATGCCCAGGCCGCTATGGACCGGCTCGATCAGCTTCGGGCTTGTCAACGTGCCGGTGACGCTCTACAGCGCCGAGCGCGATCGCGACATCCACTTTCAACTGCTCCACGCGCCGGACTGCTCGCCGATCGAGACCCGCCGGGTTTGCGCGCAGGAGGAAAGACCGGTGCCATGGGCGGAGATCGCCCGCGGCTATGAGCTCGAAGACGGTCGCTGGGTGCTCCTCTCCGACGAGGATCTCCAGGCGGCCGCCCCCCGACAGAGCCGGACGATCGACATCGAGCGCTTCGTCGAGCTCAAGGAAATCGACCCTGTCTACTTCGATCGTTCGTATCTGCTCGTCCCCGCCGACGAGGGAGCGGCGCGCGCATACGCCCTGCTGAGCGAGACCATGCGGGACTCCGGCAAGGCGGCGCTCGGGCGCTTCGTGCTGCGCGCCAAGGAGCGGCTGGTGGGGATCCGCGTGCGCGAGGGCGCGCTCACGCTGACGACCATGCTCTTTCACGACGAAGTGCGCTCCACCAAGGAGATCGCCGCAGAGATCGATGCCGCCGAGCCGACGCGCGAGGAGGTCGAGTGCGCCGTCGCGGTGATCGAGGAGCTCGGCGTCGACTTCGATCCCGAAAGCTACCGCGACGAGCACCGCGCCCACCTGCAGCGGATCATCAAGCGCAAGCAGCAGGGCAAGAAGATCCCCGTGCCGGCCACGCCCGCCAGGGAGCCCGTCACGAGCGCCCCCGATCTGATGGGCGCGCTCGAGCAGAGCCTCGCCCGAATCAGAGCGAAGACGGCAGAGAAGAAGCCGACCAAGCCGACAGCGCAGAAGGACGGCGCACGACCAAGCTCCCGCTCCCGGCGCGAGTCGCGCCAACCCACCCCGAGAGCGTAAAGGCTTGATGAGCGATGGCCGGCAACCTCAGATCCGAGCAAGAAGAGGCCGATGCCGCGGCGGCGGAAGCCGCGGGCATCGGCGGCCTGATCGGCGCGGGCGAGGAGTCGCTGGACCCCGCCCAGCGCCCCGTGATCGAGGCCGGCGGGGGCGTCTCCGAGGGCTTTGAGGAGGCCGAGCGCGCGTTGATCGAGCACGCCTCGCACGGCGACCAGCAGTCCGCCCACGCGATCCTCCACGACCAGGGCCGGCCCGAGGAGCAGGGCGCGCCGCGGGAGGATTCGGAGTCAGACCACGAGCGCAGCAGCGAGCTCGGCGACGACTAAGCGCGGCAGCCGTATGGACCCGCCGCGGGAGGGCGAGCGCGAGGCGATGCCCGAGCACCTGGCGCCGATGCTCGCGCGCGCCGCGCGCCTGCCTGTCCACGAGGAGGAGTGGGCGTTTGAGATCAAGTGGGACGGGGTGCGGGCGATCGCCTACTGGCAGCCCGGGCGGCTGCGGATCGAGAGCCGCAACCGCAACGACGTGAGCGACCGCTATCCCGAGCTGCGCGCGCTCGGACTCCAGCTCGAGCGCTCGAAGAGCGGCCGGCACTCGGCGGTGCTCGACGGAGAGATCGTCGCCTTCGACGAGCAGGGTCGCCCCAGCTTCGAGCGCCTGCAGCAGCGGATGCACGTCTCCTCGCCGAGTCTCATCCGCCGGCTCGCCGGCGAGACGCCCGTGAGCTACCTGATCTTCGACCTGCTGTATCTCGACGGCCACAGCACGATGCGGCTGCCCTATCGGCAGCGGCGTGCCCTGCTCGCGCAGCTCGCGCTGCGCGGGCCCGCCTGGCAGACACCGGCCTACCACGCGGGCGAGGGCCGCGAGCTCCTGACGGCGGCCGCCGAGCAGCGACTCGAGGGCGTGGTGGCCAAGCGCCTGGATTCGCCCTACCGGCCGGGCAGGCGCACGGACGAGTGGCTGAAGATCAAGAACGTCAACCGCCAAGAGCTCGTGATCGGGGGGTGGCTACCGGGCAAGGGAGCCCGCGCCGGGCGGCTCGGCGCGCTGCTGATGGGTTACTACGAGCCGGATCAGGAGGGTCACCAGGTACTGTGCTACGCCGGTCGCGTCGGCACCGGCTTCAGCGAACACGAGCTCGAGCGTCTGGGAGAAGAGCTCGAGAAGCGCGCCCGGCAATCCAGTCCCTTCTCCGGAACCCAACCGCCGCGCGAGGCTCGCTTCGTGGAGCCGCAGCTCGTGGCCGAGATCGAGTTCCGTCAATGGACCCAAAATCGCATCCTTCGTCACTCCGTATACAAGGGGCTGCGCGAGGACAAGCCGGCAGCGGAGGCACGGATGGAGAGGCCCTCGACCGAGGCGCCCTACGAGATCCTGCACGAGAGCAAGCGCGCGACCGAGATCGAGGTCGAGGGACGCACCCTGAAGTTGACCAACCGCGAGAAGGTCCTGTATCCGCGCACTGGGTTCACCAAGGGCGAGCTGGTCGACTACTACGCCGCGATCGCGCCCCTGCTGCTGCCCCATCTCGCCCGCCGCCCGCTCACGCTCAAGCGCTACCCAGACGGGGTCGAGGAACCGTACTTCTACGAGAAGCGCTGTCCCACCCATCGACCTGCGTGGGTGAACACCGCTGCGATCCAGAGCGAGCGCGCGAAGGGAACGATCGACTACTGCCTCGCCGAAGACCTGCCGACGTTGATCTGGGCGGCCAACCTGGCCGGCATCGAGCTGCACACCAGCCTCTCGCGTGCGCTCGACATGGACACGCCGACCGCGATCGTGTTCGACCTCGACCCGGGCGCTCCGGCGGGCCTGAAGGAGTGCTGCCGCGTCGCGCTGTGGATCAGGGAGCTCCTCGAGACCTTCGGGCTGCGCTCGTGCGTGAAGAGCTCTGGCGCGAAGGGCCTGCAGGTCTACCTACCGCTCAATACCCCGGTCAGCTACGCGCAGACCAAGCCCTTCGCCCACGCCGTCGCCGGACTGCTCGAGAAGCACCACCCGCGGCACGTGCTCTCGCGCATGGCCAAGGATTCAAGGACGGGCAAGGTCCTGATCGACTGGAGTCAGAACGACGAGCACAAGACGACGGTCTGCGTCTATTCGCTGCGGGCGCGCGAGCGACCGACGATCTCCACCCCCCTGATTTGGGAGGAGGTCGAGCAGGCTTCGCGGCGCAGGCGCGAGCGCGAGCTCAGCGCCGAGCCGCGAGCACTGCTGCGGCGAGTCGAGCGCCACGGCGACCTGTTCGAGCCGCTGCTGAGCCTAAGCCAAGAGCTGCCCGAGCTCGAGCCACAGATGTACCGCTCTGCCGATTGAGGCTGTGATACTGACTCTCGATGAAGCAGACAGGTGGATCAGGAACCCCACCCGGACCCGCGAGTGGGAGCGAGCAGCGTGATGGCTGAGTCCGAGCGAGAAGCCGCCGGGCGCGCTGACCTGTCAAATCGCGACGATAGCCGCCTGTTCGCCGACCTGCGCCGGCTCGAGCAGCATCTGGAGGCGATCCTGATCAACGTCGCCGAGGCGATCACGGTCGCGGATCGCAGCGGCCATATGGTCTTCGCCAACCAGGCCGCGGCGGAGCTCCTCGGGGCAGCTTCGCCCGGCGAGCTGACCAGCGCCGAGCCGGGCACGATCATGCGGCGCTTCCTGGTCCTCGACGAGCAGGGACATGAGCTCGAGCTCGAGGACATGCCCGGCAGCCGCCTGTTCCGGGGTGAGGATTCCGAGCCGCTGCTGGTGCGCAACATCGTCCGCGCGACAAACGAGGAGCGCTGGATCATCGCCCGCTCCTCGCCGGTCGCCGATCCCGATACGGGCGAGATGCTCTACGCGGTCAACGTCTTCGAGGACGTCACCCTGCTCAAGCGCGCGCAGCTCGCCGAGAGCGCGCTCTCCGTCGAGCGAGCGCAGATCGCGCACACGCTCCAGCGCGCGCTGCTGCCGGAGACATTGCCGCCGATCGACGGCGTGGAGATCGAGACGCTGTACGCGGCCGCCGGTGAGCTCAACGAGGTGGGCGGTGACTTCTACGACGTCTTCGACTACGGCGATGCCCGCACGCTGCTCGTGATCGGCGATGTCTGCGGCAAGGGCCCCCGGGCGGCCGGCGTGACGGCGTTGGCGCGCCACACGCTGCGGGCGGGCGCGATCGGCGGCCAGTCGCCGGCGGAGATGCTCGCGACGCTCCACCAGGCGCTATTGCGCCAACCGCCGGGGGCGGATCTGTGCACCGTCTGCCTGATCATGCTCGTGCGCGAGCGCGACAGCGCGCGGCTCACGATCGCGCTCGCCGGGCATCCGCCGCCGCTACTGATCAGAGCAGGCGGAGAGGTCGAGCAGGTCGGTCGCAGCGGCACCGTCCTCGGCGTGGTCAACCCGGTGCGCATCGAGGAGAGCGAGATCGCGCTCGCGGCCGGGGAGACGCTGCTGCTGTACACCGATGGCGTGATCGAGGCGGGCAGACCCAGCCGGCTGCTCGGCGAGGACGGCCTGCACGAACTCTGCGCCGCGGCTCCCGGCCTCCCGCTTGCCCGCTTCCTCGAGCACATCGAGCAGACGGCCCTCGCGCGCGCTCAAGGAAGGCTCCGTGACGACATCGCGCTGCTGGCGCTCCGCCTAACCGCATAACCCGTTCGGCCTGGTCGCATACCCGCAGACGCGCGAGGAAAGCGCGCGGCGCGCGAAAGCGGTGCGCTACTCTTTCGCCCATGGCGGCCGAGGGCAACCTCTCGATTGACCTCCGTCGCGAGGGGAAGCGGGTGGTCTTACGTCTCGACGGCGAGCTCGACCTGGCCGGCGTACCACAGCTCGAGGGCGAGGCCGAGAACGCGATGCTCGATGACCCGGCGGAGATCGTGCTCGACCTGCGCGGGCTGGAGTTCATCGACTCCACCGGCCTACGGACGATCCTCTCGCTGGACAAGCGCGCGAACGAGCGCGGACAGGCATTCGCGCTCGTGCGCGGCCCGCGGCAGGTCCAGCGGCTGATGAACATGACCCGCGTGGACGAGCACCTGAAGATCATCGACTCGCCCGAGGAGATCCTCCTCTAGCTTTGACGGGCGGCGGGGCTTTGATGGCCGACGACGACGAAGCTTTGCCGAGGGGCGACGGGGATATCGCCCTCGGTCGGCCACGCGTGCATCTGCGCCAAACCGACTCGACCAACGTCCGCGCGCGCGAGCTGGCGAGCGCCGGGGCGCTGCACGGCACGCTCGTGACAGCCTCCGTGCAGAGCGCCGGGCGCGGACGCCAGGGCCGGCGCTGGTCGGCGCCCGCGAACAGCTCCCTGCTGATGTCGCTCATCCTGCGCTCCCCCACGCCGCTGCTGGGACTGGTCGCCGCGGTGGCGGTCTGCGATGTCGCCGACCGCTCGGAGATCGGCCTGCGGGCTCAGATCAAGTGGCCCAACGACATCGTCCTCGCGCGCGCCCCGAGCGCGGCCGGTATGGATGCCGGACCCGGGGATGCCGGACCCGCAGATGCCGGGCGTGGGGATGCCGGGCCCGCAGATGCCGGGCGTCGGGATGCCGAGCCCAAGGATGCCAAGCCCGGGGTCCCCGCGTTTGCCAAGCTCGCGGGAATCCTGGTCGAGGGACGGCCCCAGGCGGGCTGGGCCGTGCTCGGGATCGGCCTGAACGTGGCCGTCCGCCTCGAGCAGCTGCCGGACGAGCCGCGGGCGGGCGCGGCCACCCTCGGCTACTCGCCGGATGCGATCGAGCCGCTGCTCGAGCGGCTGCTCGTCGCGCTTGCGCGCCGGCTGGCAGAGCCCGAGGCGGCGACGCTCGAGGACTGGCGCGCACGCGACGTGCTGTATGGACGCGAGATCGCTTGGAGCTCTGGCGGTGGGCGCGCGGCGGGGATAGACGGCGCGGGGCACCTGATCGTGGCGCTGGCCGACGGCACCCACATCACGCTCGACGCCGGGGAGATTCATCTGCGGCCTGTCGGCTGAACGTACTCAGGCGCTATGGCCAGGGCGCCCGCCACGCGGGTCGGGCGCCGATCCGCTCAACGGTCCGCTCACTCCTCGGCGTGGTCGAGCGCCTCGTCGACATTGCGCTGCAGCTTCTCGCCCGCGCCCGATGTCAGCTCGCCTCCGTTGCTCTGCGCGTCCACCGCCCCGCTCGACCCCCTCGCCCGCAGCGCCGGGTCGCTCGGCCGCCCGTCGCTCGGCCGCTGCTGCTTTGCCCGGCGGCCCCTGCCGGCGCCGTCCGGTCTGCCGTTGCCCGGCGTGCCTTGCCTGCCGTTGCCCGGCGTACCTTGCCTGCCGTTGCCCGGCGTGCTCGGTCTGCCGTTGCTCGCCCCGCCCGCACCGCCTGCGCCGCCCTTTGCTCCCTTGCGTCGTCGTCGCGCGTTGCGCGCGCGGCGCTTGGGGAAGTTACGCAGCAGCTCGCGGGCCAGCGCCGGGGGCTTGCGCGCCATCCGCGTGCGCGCCCCGCGCAGCGCCTCCTCGGCCTCGGGCGTATGCGCGAGCGCGGCGGCCAGCAGCGCCGCGGCCAGCCGGCGGTCCTGCTTGCGTGAGGCGTGGATCAAGCGCCGCGCGTTGCGCGCGTGCGCGCCGCCGGCCGAGTTGACGAGCAGGCCGAGCAGCCGCTTGGTCTCCGGCCAGCGCTGCACCGCGTACTCCTCGTGCACGTCACGCGTGTATTCCGCCAGGCGCCAGATCCAGGCGGTGGCCTGATCGCGGCGGCCGATGCGCCGCTCGACGAGCGCGCGCAGCATGATCTTCGAGGCCTCCTTGCGCTCATCGCGCGGCCAGCCGCCGATGATGTCGATCGCCGTGTCAAAGGCGTCGGCGTCGCCCAGCGCGGGGATGTCGGTCAGCGCCCGCAACCGCAGCTGCGCGTTCTTGTTGCGCTGCACCGCGGTGATCAGGAAACGGCTCTTCAGCTCGCCCGTGCGGTCGAAATGGAGCATCGCCCGCGCCCGGCGCCAGCCGTTCGGCGCGACGCGCGCGCCCGCCAGCGCCGCCCACACGTGCTGCTCGCCGTAGTCGAGGTGCTCGACCGCGATCCGCCACAGCTCGCGCTCGAATACCTCAAAGCGCCGCTCCTCCTCGGCACACACCGGCAGCACGCGCCGCTCAACCCGCATCTTGCGCCCCCGCCCGCGGCGCACCGGGCCGACGACGATCGCCCCGCCGCGGTACACGTCGCGGTCGAGCAGCGAGTGCAGCGTCACCACAGGGTCGTCGTGCTTGGTCGCGGGGTGTACGAAGTCGACCACCAGCCCCGCCTCCTTGCCCGGGTGGCGACGGGTGACGCGCCCGACGCGCTGCTGATAGATGCGCTTGGACGCGGTCGGCGCCAGGTGCACGCAGACGGTCGCGCGCGGGCTGTTCCAGCCCTCCGCGAGCAGCTGCGCGTTGATCAGCACGTCGATGTCGCCGCGCTCATAGCGCGCGAGGATCCCCGCGAGCTCGCGCTTGGGCGTCTCCCCGGAGACCGCCTGCGCCTTTATTCCCTCGGCGCGGAACGCCTCGGCGAGGTTGTACGCGTGGCGCACGCCGGCCGCGTAGACGACACCGGGAACGCCGTTGAAGCGCGTTTTGTAGAGGTTGGCGGCGGCCATGTTGAAGGGCTGCTGGTCGAGCATCTCGGCCAGCAGCTCCTGGTCGAACTCGGTGTCCACCTCGCCCCGGCGCAGCGGCACCTTGGCGATCGTGCGCACGCCCGTCCCGGGCGAGATCCGCACGCAGCGCAGCGGCGAGATCACGCCGCGCCGGGCCGCCTGGGCGAGATCGAAGCGCGAGGTCTGGGTCGGGAACAGGTCGGTCACGTGGCGTGCGATCAGCGCGCCGGTGGCGGTCATGCCGATGAAGATCGGCCCCGTCCAGTTGCGGATCGCGCCGCTGGTCTTCTCGCCCAGCGCGGTGTGCGCCTCGTCGCAGATGACGATCGTGTAGGCGCTCGAGATCTTGCCGGCGTTGCGCACGAACCACTGATAGGTCTCGACCGTCACCGGACCCTTGGTCGAGTCCTCCCCCTGCAGCAGCGGACGGCTGATGCGCTTGGAGTAGCCGCGGTCGCGCAACTCGCCGTGAAACTGGTCGACGAGGTTGCGCCGGTGGGTGAGGATCAATACCCCGCCGGTCTGCGAGGCCTCCACAAAGCCGAGCGCCGCGACGGTCTTGCCCGCGCCGGTCGCGTGCTCGAACCAGAAGCGCTTGGCGGCGTTGGGGTCCTCGGGCTGCTCGGCGAGCGACTCCTCCTCGCCGTCCTCATCGACCCAGTCGCGTGGCTCCTCCTCGGAATCGCCCTCCAGCTCGGGCTCCTGCTCTTCCTCGCCGAGCGGATCGATCTCGTCCTCGAGCTCGTCGTCCTCGTCCTCATCCTCATCGGGCGCGGCGCGCTGGACGGGACCGAGGTCGTCGTCGTCCTCCTCGTCCTCATCCTCATCCTCATCCTCATCCTCGAGCTCGTCCTCCTCGTCCTCATCGCCCGCGAGCTCGCCCCGCGTGGAGTCGCCCGCGCGGGGCTCGGCGGAGAAGTCCTCCGCCGGCGTCGCCTCGTCGAGGCCGAGGATCGCGGCCGAGGCCAACAGCTCGGGCGAGGCCGCGGCCCGGCCGGCCCGGCCGTTGCCGTTCTCGGAAGCGCGCAGCGCCTCTGCCAGCAGCGCTGTGAGGGTGCCCGACAGGGCATCGACCTGGTGGGCCGACAGGACGGTGCCGTCGGCCAGATGCGGCTCATCCTCGGAGAGCACGCGTTCTAGTCCCAGCAGCAGCGAGAACTCTCTGCGCCAGGCGGTCGAGGGATGTTTGGCATTCGCCTCCAGCTCGAGCAGCGCCTGGTCGAGCGCCCGCCTGCGCGGCGTGCCCGCGGCGAGCGCGACCGTGGGATCCTCGCCGTCGTGCAGGAAACGCTCGCGCACGAACTTCTCCGCGCGGGAGATGTCGGCGGAATTAGGAATGGACGCGACCGCAAGGGCCACTGCAGTGGGCTCGGCCATAAAGGCTCTGGACTTCGAGACGAGCCGCCGCAGATTGCTTCTGCGTGGCTCGGAAAGCCGGCACTCAACCGGCAAGGTTTGTCGGGTGCTGAGAGCAACCCGGCCCTTCAGTGCCCTTCAGGATATAGCAGGTCCAGGCGCGATTGAAGGGAGGGCGGGGTTCCCAATCTTTCGAGGGCGGGGCTCCCAATCTTTCTGCGACCCTTAGCGGCGATGACTTCGAAGCGCACGTCGAAGCAGATCGCGAGGCGCACGTTGATCGCCCTGGGCGGGCTCGCCGTGCTCACGCTGCTCGTGATCGGGCTCGTCCAGCTGACGGACTCCTCGCCCACCCCTCCCGCGCGATCGGGGCTGAGCGTCGCCCAGATGCAGGCGCGGCTTGCCGGCTCGCCGGCGCCGCTGGCCGCGCTGCACGCCCAGGCGAGCGACCTGCTGCCCGGCGATGCGCGTGCCCTGGACGCGCGCCTGGCGGCGCTGCGGGGCGAGCCCACGGTGATCAACAAGTGGGCCTCCTGGTGTGAACCGTGCCGCGCGGAGGCCGGCGCCTTCCAGCGCGCGGCGGTGAGCCTGGGGCGCGAGGTGGCGTTCATCGGCCTTGACTCCGGCGACGCGAGCCGCGCCGATGCGCAGCGGTTCCTGCGCAGCTTCCCGCAGAGCTACCCGAGCTACTACGACCACAGCGGCCAGCTCGGCGCCGCGATCACCGACTCCTCCTCCACGCCCGTCACTGTCTTCTACGACCGCAGCGGCGGACGCTACATCCGCCAGGGTCCATACCTGAGCGTGGCCAAGCTCGAAGCGGACGTCCGGCGCTACGCGCTAGAAGATCGAGCCGATGCCTGAGATCAGGATCGACCCGCTGAGCGGGCACAAGACGATCATCGCCGGCGAGCGCTCGCGCCGCCCCGGAGGCGAGCCCGGCTGCGCGCCGCCGGAGCCGATCGACGTCGAGCGCGACCCGTTCGCCGAGGGACATGAGGACCGCACGCCGCCGGAGCTCTACGCGGTGCGCTCCGGCGGAGGTCCGGCAGACTCTCCCGGCTGGACGGTGCGGGTGGTGCCGAACCTCTACCCCGCGCTCACTCCAGCGGACCACGAGGACAAGGACGGCGCCGGCCAAGCGGAGATCGTCGAGCAAGCGCGGGGCAGGCCGGAGCTGTTCACCGCGCTGGCAGCGACGGGCGCGCACGAGGTGATCGTCAACGGGCCACAGTCGGTGCTCTCCATGGCCGAGCTGCCGGTCGAGCAGGTGATCGCCGCGGTGGAGGTGTGGCGCGAGCGCATGCGCGCCCATGCCGGGAGCGCCTATCTGCAGCTGATCGTCAACGAGCGACGCGAGGCGGGAGCATCGCTGCCGCACACGCATGCCCAGTTGTACGCGCTGGACTTCGTGCCGGCCGTCGTCGCCCGCGAGCGCGAGCGCGCAAACGCGTATACGACGAGAACGATGGGTCAGAACCTGCTCGGTGACGTGGTTGCCGAAGAGGTGCGCCTGCGCGAGCGAATCGTCGCCGTTGACGACGAGGCGGTGCTGATCGCGCCATATGCCTCGCGGCTGCCGTTCCAGCTGATGCTCGCCCCCCGGCGCCCGCGCGCGCGCTTCGAGGACGACGGTCCGTCCGGCGCGGCGCTGCTGCACGATGGGCTGCGCCGTCTTGCACGCCAGCTCGGATCGAGCCCGCCGCTGAACCTGTTCGTGCGCACCGCGCCACTCGGCGCCGAGCACTTCTGCTGGCGGATCGACGTGCTCCCGCGGCTGACCCACCTGGCCGGGCTGGAGCTGTCCACCGATGTCAACCTCAACATCGTCGCCCCCGAGCACGCCGCCGCCCTGCTGCGCGAGGCGTAGGTAGGCTGCGCGAATGCCGCCCGAGGAACGCTTCGCACCCCGCTTCGCCGCCGAGCCTCCGCAGGAGGAGCTGCCGTACGGCCGCTGGGCGGAGCGGCTGAGCCAGGAGTTCCTCGCCGCGGCGCTGGCACTGGACGGTGAGGAGGAGGATCTGGGCAAGCCGGGTGAGATTCGCTGGTACCCGGATCGCAGCTGGCATGGGCGTACGTACGTGCCTGGGACATCGATCACGGCAAACGGATACGAGCTGTTCGGCTACGTGCGGTTCGTCCCCCCGGGCGATCACCACGGCGACCCGAGCGACTTCTACGCGCAGGTCGACTTCACCGAGGAAACCGCCGAGCACAACCCCGACTGGAAGCTCGACCTGTGCGACGAGGTGATTGGCGCCTGGCGCGGGCACGCGGGCGCGGTCGCCGCAATGACGCTCGTATGGGGGCGCCCGCTGATCTCCGGTGGGCGCGTCGTCACCGCCGAGCTGGCCGACCTGGCAGTCGATCAGTGCGAGCTGATCGAGGAGCGCTTCACGCTGATCGCCCCCGACGACTACCGCCACGATCTGCTCGAGATCAAGCTGTTCGGCGGCAAAGGCCAGGAGCTGGCGCGAGAGTCGCTGTATGCGGGGGACGAGGAGGACGAGGGGAACGCAGAGGAGACCGAGGAGGAGGCCGCGGCGGAATAGCCGCAGCCTCCTCTTTCGCGGGACGAGCGCCTGCCTTCCGCTTCCGCTTCGGCTTCCGCTTTCCGCTTCGGCTTCGCTGCCGGCGTCAGCTGCGCTGGCAGGCCGCGAGCGCCTGTGCCTTGGCCGCGGCGGGGATCGGCGAGGCGTTGATGACTTCGGCGCACACTTCTTTGGCGGCCGTCTTTGCCCCCGCCAGGTCGCCGCTTGAGGCTTTGTTGCAGATGCCTTCGACCTTGACCTTCAAGCTCGCCGAGAGCGTCGGCTCGCTTTTGACGATCGACTTGCACGCTGCCACGGCCTCCGCCACGCCCGCTGCGGTCGTGGGGACGCTCGTCGGAACGCTGGGCGTGGTTGTCGGGGCGGACGTCGACGTCGTCCCGGTGGCCGCCGGGGTCGAGCTGGCCGCGGGCGTCGCGCCGGTCTGACTGCTGGATGTGGTGCTGCTGCTCCCACAGCCGGCGATAAACACGCCGACAAGTCCAACAACCAACCACGTAGACAGCTGCCTAGTCATTTTTCCCCCTTGATCGAAAAGACGCTCATCCGGTGGCTCTTCAGCCGTACACCCGGCGCGTGTCCCGCCAACGCTACACCCGCGCACGGATCCACGCCCGGTTGTCCTTGGTCGAAGAGTCCTCGTGCGAGCAGCGGTCCATAAGCCAGAGCGAGCCAGGAGGACGCAGCCTGCTGCTGAGCCTCGTATCTTCCCGACGTGCTCGAACGATGGTTGGCCAGCCGATGCCGGCATGAGGACGCCCTGGCACGCCCCAGCGCTGGATGCACCAGCGAATAGACCACGATGCCACGCCTCACTCGACACTCCGCGCTACGCCTCACGGCGCTAGCGATGGGGGCCTCCAGTCTCGCCCTCGCGGTTGGCTGCGGCTCGCTGGGCGCGACCACGACGACCATCACACAGCCCGCCTCCGTCGCGTCGGCAACAGCTCCGGTCTCGGCGGCTACGCAGGCCACTTCCACTGAGACCACAACCAGGCCTGCGCCACCCGTCGGTCATCCGGCCAAAGTCGTGCCGAGACCGCACATCATCTGGGATCCGATCCCGTTCGGGCCCGAACGCAAGGCCCAGATGGTCGCCTACGTCCGCCGCCACTACGGCAGCTTCATGAAGCCTACGTACAAGCTCATCGACCCCCACGTCATCGTCATCCACTACACCGAGACGCCGACCTTTCAGGCCACCTACAACACGTTTGCCCCCGACACTCCCGACCCCGAGTTGCACGAGCTCCCGAACACGTGTGCGCACTTCGTGATCGACAAAGCAGGCGGCATCCACCAGCTCGTCTCGCTGGACATCATGTGCCGCCACACGGTCGGGCTGAACTGGACCGCCATCGGCATCGAGCACGTCGGCAACAGCGACCAAGAAGTGCTGGACAACCCCGCACAGATAAGCGCGAGCCTGCGTTTGGTGCGTTGGCTACGCTGCCGCTACCACATAGCCATCCGCAATGTAATCGGCCACAACGAGAGCCTCTCGAGCCCCTACCACCGCGAGGACGTGCCCTCGCTGCGCACGCAGACGCACGCCGACTTCAACCACGCCGACATGCAGGTCTACCGCCACCGACTCGCTGTCACGGGGGGATGCGGGCAGCCATCAGTCCCCGGTCTCTGACACCTGCTGCAGCATGATCGTGGTGTAGGGCACGGCGCCGTTGCGTTCGTAGAGTCGTTGGGCGTTGGTGTTGGTCGTGATCACCGTGATCGCGAGGTCGTGGATGTCGAGGTTTCGTAGCTGGGTGTGGACGGCGTCGATGAGCATGGTTCCGATGCCGCGCCCGCGCAGTTCGGGCAGCACCGAGAGCACGACCAGGTCGGCGTGGGGGTTTGAGATCGTCCAGGACACGGCGAGCGTCTCGGTGGCGATCCCTTGCGAGCGAAACGGCTCGCAACCCGGGCACCGGTACCCGCCAGCCGGCGTGGGCGCCGCGCACCAAAGGCGTCGGATCCGTGGAACTCAACTCCCCATCAACGTCGAGTGTCCCAGGGATCACCAAGCGAATCCAAGCGGTCGCGTCGGAGGTCGATCGACTGTAACGCCTGTGTTACACTCCATCTGAGCGACCGTCACGGAGACCAGTCCGATCCGAACCGCTCCCACATCCTCATGGCCAAGCCCCTCGACACCAGCTACTACGACAAGCGCCGCCAGGCATGGCTCGCAAACGAGGAGACCCGGACGGAGTACGAGCGAGCGCGCCACGAGATCGAGCAGATCGACGCCGTCATTCGCTCGCTGGACGAGCTGCGGGTGGACGCGGGGATGTCCAAGGCCGAGCTGGCGCGACGAGTGGGACGCAACCCCGCCAGCATCAGGCGGCTCCTGACAGCCGAGCAGGCACGCCCAGAGCTGCCGCTGATCATCTCGATAGCTAACGCCCTAGACGCCAGCGTCGAGATCAAGCCCCGCTCGCGGAGATCCAACCGCAAGCGGACCATTCGCGCCGCCGCCGCCGCCTGAAACGCTTCGATCGCGGCCGCAGGGGCTCGTAGGCTTTTGAGATGGCGTGGGACATCGTCTTCTTCATGACGCCCAGGAGTCCGTGCCGGGAGCGGACTTCCTCGACAGCTGCCCACCGAAGGTCCGGGGAACTATCCTGGCCGTGCTCGACGCGGTCGCGGGCGCCCCACCACCTTCCTTCTCCGGCGGAGGCAAGTGGGAGGCCATGCACGGCGACATGGGCGGCTACTACGAGATCCGTGTCACCGGACCAGGCCGCGAGCAGTACCGACTCTTCTGCCTACTCGAGAACGCCGACAAGCACACCCTGACCGCCCGCGGTCTCCGTGGACCGGCGATCGCCGTAATCACCGGGATGCGCAAGAAAACCGGGACGATCTTTAGCGAGCGCGACTACGCCAAAGTCCGGCAGCTTGGCAGCCAACATACCGCTCAGACACCTCGACGCATCGCCAAATGACTACCTGTATCACGGGATCGAGCACGGCAGTAACACTCAGCAAAGGCCTGAACCAGGCCCCCTGGGACCAAGGGACTGAACGGTTACGAAGACCTGCTCGATAGCAGGGCTTTCCTGGTAATGCCCCCGCCAGGAGTCGAACCTGGATCTACCGCTTAGGAGGCGGTCGTCTTATCCATTGGACTACGAGGGCGCGGCCCATCGGTATAGGCAGGGCCATCGAGAAGGCTACCGGCGCCCATCCGTCCACCGACGCTCCTCAAGCGGGGAAATCGAGCGAGTCACTCCGCCGCGATGCCCTTCGCCAGGATGCCCTTCGCCAGGATGCCCTCCGCCGCGATGCTCGCCAGCGCTGCCCCGTCCAAGCGGTGGGTAATCCACTCGTCCATCGTCTGCGCGCCGATCCGCCGGTAGAAGCCGAGCGCCAGCTCGTTCCAATCGAGCGCCGCCCATTCCAACCGCGCGCCGCCGCGTTCGCGCACGCGCGCGGCGACCGCCGCCAGCAGCGCCCTGCCGACGCCCTCGCCACGATTGGCGGGGCGCACGAAGAGATCCTCCAGCCACACCCCGGTGCTGGCGAGAAAGCTCGAGAAGGTCGGAAAGAACAGGGCGTAGCCGAGCGCCTGCGAATCCCGTTCGGCGATCAGCGCCTCGGCGGCGGGGTGCGATCCGAACAGCGCCGCGGCCAGCTGCTGCTCGGTGGCACGCAGCTCGTGCTCCAGATGCTCGTACTCGGCCAGCTCGCCAAACAGCTCCAACAAAAGGGCAACGTCCTCCGCCAGCGCCGGGCGGATCGTCGGCGGCTTGGGCACGTCGGCAGCCATAACCGTCAGCTGACCGGGCCGACGAGACGCGCGGGGTAATCCATCGCGGTCAGCGACCCGGTCGGTCCGGGCGTTCGGGATAGATCTCGTCGATCGTGGTCAGCGCGCGATAGGGAGCGCCCGCCGCCCGCTCGATCGCCGCAGCCCCGCCGGCGAGCCGGTCGAGCACGCTGATCACCCCACAGATCTCCTGCCCCGCCTCGTGCAGCGCCTCGATCGCCGCAAGCGTGGAGCCGCCTGTCGTGACGACATCCTCCACCACCACACAACGGTCCTCCGGCGCGAGCAGCGGTCCCTCGACACGCCGTTGCAGCCCGTGCGTCTTGGCGTCCTTACGCACGAAGAACGCCTTTGCGCTGCTCCCGCCGGCCAGCGCGGCACAGGCGACCGGGTCGGCGCCCATCGTCATCCCCCCCACCGCCGTCCCCTCCCACGCGGACACCTGCGCAGCCAGGAGGCTGCCGAGGGCAGCGAAACCGGCCGGGCGCAGGATCGCGCGCTTGGCGTCGACGTAGTACTCGGCGCGCGCTCCACTCGTGAGCGTCACCTCACCGATCACCAGCGCATGCTCACGCAGCTCCTCGATGAGACGCGCACGCGCACGCTCCAGAGCGTCAGTAGATTCGACCAGGGCATCCACCAAGAGGTCTAATCTAGCTGCGTGACCCCCACCGGCGTATCTTCCTCGATCGCCGGACTGCTGCGCTTGGCCTCCTGGGTCATCTGCCTGATCGTCCTCGCTTCCTTCCTGGTCTTCGTGGTCGACCAGACAAGCGCCGCCTCCACTCACCAGCAGGAAGCCTTGACTCGCGGGGGCGCCTCCACCACGTCCGGCACATCGAAACACGAGAGCGATCTGCACAAGACGATCGACGAAGCGTCCAACACGTTCACCTCGCCCTTCGCCGGCATCTTCTCGGGGTCGACCAGCCAGTGGCTGATCCATGGCGGCAAGACGGCGCTGGCGCTGCTCATCTACGGCTTCGCCCTCGGCTACCTCGCGCGCGCGTTGCGCGTGCGCGTGTGACGCGTGGACGCTGCGCTGGCCGATCTTCGATCGGTCTGCGTCCTCACCGATCATCGATCAGATGCAATCGACTGATCGGCCAGCACGCGTGCATAGCACGCCACGCTCACTGCTGGCCGATCTTTGATCGGCGGCCCTCCGGCACCCGTCACCGTGCGCCACACGCGGGCGTCGTTGCAAATATCGCCGTTTACGGACCGGCGTGACCGCTGATGTTGTGGTTTCCGCCGCCGCCCTCGTTGTAAACGTCCACCGGCGTCCCCGTCTGGACCCATCCGTAGATCGCCGCCGCGTTGGGAATCGGTACACGCAGGCAGCCATGGCTGGCGGCGTAGGTGGGCACTTCGGCGTAGCCGTGGATCGCGTAGCCGCGGATGAAGTAGTTGGAGTCGACCATGCCCTCGGAGTTGGTTCCGGGCGTCTTCGAGTACACCTGGAAACGGCCGATCACGGTGGGCGTCGAGGGCTTGCCCGAGCTCATCGTGTAGATCGCCCGCACGCGCCCGCCGGGTTCGATCTCGGCGAGCACCTGCCTCGTCAAGTCGGCCTCGACGTGCCGGCCGTCGCTCGGGTAGCGAACGTGGAAGGCGCCGGCGCCACGCTGCAGCAGCTCAAAGACCTGCGCGTCGGTGTTGGGCACGCGCGCGCGAGCAGTCATCTTGCGATAGGCGATCACGGCGCGTGCGGTGGCTTCGTCGAAGACCCCGTTCAGCGGCACAACGTAGTGGAGGGCGTTCAGCTCGGACTGCAGTAGGCGCACCGACGGACCGCGCGCGCCGGCTCCGAGGTTGGCGGAGACGAAGCGCACGCCCCGCGAGCGGCCGGTGAACGCCCCCTGTTGCGCCGTCGCATAATGGGCAGCACGGGCTTCCACGACTCCCGGCGAGCCGCTCGCATAGTTGATATGAAACTGCCCCGCGCCGTTGCCGACCGGGAGCACGCTCACCGCCTTCACTCCCACCTTGCGACCGTCGCGGTAGAAGCTCACCTTCACATGCTGGCCGGCCACGTACGGCAGCACGATGCCCCGCACCACCATCCGCCCGCCGACGATCTCAAAGGGCGGATTGCCAAACGCACGCTGCACAACCAGCTTGATATGCCCTGCTGGGGGAGGCGCAGCGGGCGGAGGAGGAGGCGAGGGAACGAGCACTGGCACAAATCCTATGCGCCGGCAATGACGGCAGCGGCCGGGGATGACAGCGGCGGGGCGGCGATCACGCCCACGCGCTTGGCCACCAGCACGAGCGCGCCGATCACCGCGAGGGAGGCGCCGAGCAGCAGGATCACCTGCCCGAAGGACCAGCTCTCGAGGCTGCCATAGGCGATCGAGTTGTTCAGCGAGTGTGCGGCGATGCACGGGTAGAGCGAACCGGTGATGCGATACAGCAGACACAGTCCGAATCCGAGGAAGGCGAGCGGCACGAGGTCGACCACTGGAGCCGAGCCGATGTGCACGCCACCAAACAGCAGCCCGGTGATGATCGCCGCCGGCCAGGTTCCCTTCCAGTTGCGCAGCGCCGTGAAGATGAAGCCACGGAAGAGAAACTCCTCGCAGATCGGCGCCACCACGCACGTGAGCGCCGCACTGAGCAGCAGCAGCGTCGCGCTTTCGTTGGCGCCCAGCTGTTCCAGCAGTTTCTCTTTGGTGCTCTCGTGCAGCACGGCCGCCCAGATCACGCTGAAGATGACGAACAGGAGCAACAGAGCGATCGGCAGCAATATCGTCCAAAGCCGCCGCAGTCGGGGAGGTCGAAGACCGAACTGCCATGAGCGAACCGCGCGTCCGCCCATCCGCGCGAAGAAGATCGCCACGAGCACGAACCCGATGTCCTGGACGATCGTGTCCGCGATCTCCAGGCCGGCGGGAACATGCGCGGAGGTGATGCTGACCCCGAACGCAGCGGCGGGAAGATCGACGATCAGGCTTCCAACCGCCGACAGGACCAGCCCGCCGAACAGTGCCGCCGGGGCCATCCAGGCAGGCCAGTCGGGCGTGCGGTCCTCTCTGGACCGCCGCTCTGCGGCGAGCGCCTGCTCGAACGAAGCGGCCGGCGCCGGGGAGGGCTCGTCGGGAGCCGGGGGAGACTGAAGGCTCGACATCTGACTCCGCTCAGCTTACGCGGCCGCGCTCAGCTTACGCGCAGCCGGGCTCACGACTCACCGCGGCCGTACTCTCGGCTCACGCCACCCAATGCCAGGTCGCGAACTGGGCGACGAACAACGCCATCAACAGCGCAGATACGACCAGCGTGGGCGCCCGCGCGCGTGGGTGGGCGGCCAGCCAGGCGGCCAGCCAGATGCTCAGCGGAAACAGCACCACGAGAAAACGCGGCAGCGACATCAGCGGCTGGGACGTCACGGGGTAGGAGAGCGGGAGCGCGAGCGCGAGGAGCACGTAGACGCCATAGGCGAGCGGCAGCATGCGCAAGACGCCCACGAGGCAGGGAATGGCGAGGATCAAGAAGGCGAACAGCATCAGGTTGTGTCCGGCGCTCACAAACGGGCTGCCGCCGGCCGCCGGGAAGTAGACGTGCTGGCGCTGGAGGGAAAGCAGCTGACGGGCGCCCGCGAAGGCGGCCTTCGCCCCGTCCCACACCCCCAGATAGGGCCCCGCGAAGTGCCTGCCCCAGATGTCCTCGGCGTGAAAGGGCATCAGCTCCTCGCCGCCGGAGAGCCCCAGGTAGGCCATATACAGCCCTAGACCGGCGGGGACCAGGCCCAGCCATAGGAAATCCCTACGCATTCGATAGCTCGGCCGCCAGCGCGCGAGCGCGAGGACGTCCGGGGCTCGGTCCTCACGCGGTCCGTACAGGTAGAGCATCACCGCCGGCAGCATCAGCACCACCCCCGTGCTGCGCGTGGCGGCGGCCAGCGCCCCCAGCACCCCCACCCACGCCCAGCGCCCCTGGCGCGCACACCAGAAGACCCCGACCGACAGCGCCAGATAGAGCGACTCGGAGTAGGCCGCCGAGAAGTAGAACGCCATCGGCGCAAACGCCGTGACCATCACCGCCAGGCGGGCCACCTCCTCGCCCCTCGGGCGAGCGATCGCGGATCGGCCGGCGCGCGGGAGGGCGCGGCCGGCGCGCGCGAGCTCGAGCGTGGTCAGTCGGTGGATGCCGTACAGGGCAAGCGCGAAGGCGAGCAGCGAAAGCAGCACGGCGGCGAGCACCGGCTGCACGCCGAGGTGCGAGATCGCGCTCAGGCCCAGGGGATAGAGCGGAAAGAACGCGGTCCGCGAAGACGTGTATGCCTCCAGGTCGGGGCGGTATCCGTAGTGGGCGATCACCAGATACCACGCCGCGTCCCAGCGCGCCGCCGGGGCTGCCAGCAGGTTGCCCAGCCAACTGAATCCTCTGGTCACGCCAGGGGGGTCAAACGCCTTGCGTGCCGGACCGAACCCAACCGCCAGCACCGTTCCCATCGCGGCAACCCATACCAGCAGCCGCGAGCTCCACAGCGCTCGCCAGCAGTCTCTAGCGGCGAGGGTCCGGGCGGGATCGAGCGATCGCAGCTCATCCAGCAGGCGCGCGCTCAAGCGCGGCAGCGGACCGGCCGGCGTGGGCTCAAACGGGGCGACGAGCTCGCTCGCTGGGTCCACGATGACCATCTCGACGGTGTCTGGGCTCATAGCGTTTGGCGCTGTGTGCGCGGGGCCTACCGGCGCCAGGCGGGGGACACGTGCATTGCAGATGGCAGGAAATCACAATCCGAGCGGTAATCTCGGTGAGCCAAAGAGATGTCCCGACAAGCTCGACAGCGCCGGCGCCGGCACAACCGCGCCGGACCTACCCGCATATTGTTCGTCAGCGGCGGCGTGCTGACGCTTGCGCTGGTCCTCGGCGTGATCGCGGCGGTCGGGTATGTGGTGTCGGTGTCACAGTCGGCCCCCGCGATCAGCTCGCTGCGTCCGCTCCTCGGCGGCGGCTCCTCGCAGGTGTTCGCCGCCGACGGCACGCGTCTGGGTTTCATCCAGTCAGACCAGCTGCGCACCCCGGTCTCCTGGAGTCAGATCCCCGCAAATCTGAAGAACGCGACCGTGGCGATCGAGGATCAGCGCTTCTACAAGAACAACGGCGTCGATCTCACCGGGATCTTCCGTGCGGCCATCAAGGACGTCACCCACGGCGCTGCCCTGCAGGGCGGCTCGACGATCACGATGCAGCTCATCCGCAACCTCTATCTCGGCGGCGACCAGCACACGCTGCGGCAGAAGATCATCGAGGCCAAGCTGGCGATCGACTATTCCAAGCATCACAGCAAGCATTCGATCCTCACCACCTATCTCAACAGCGTCCCCTACGGGACCGTCGGCGGGCAGACGGCGATCGGCGTGCAGGCGGCCGCGCGCATCTTCTTCGACAAGCCCGCCTCTCAACTGAACCTCGAGCAGGCCGCGCTGCTCGCCGGCCTGCCGCAGGCGCCCTCGCAGTACAACCCCTTCCTCGACTCCTCCGCCGCCAGGCTCAGGCGCAACGAGGTGCTCACGAAGATGGCCGAACTGCACTACATCTCAGGCGTGCAAGCGAGCGCCGCCAAGTCCGCGCCGCTGGAGGTCAGACATGGGAACTACTACTCCCAACGAAGCGAACCCTTCTTCTTCGAATACGTGCGCGAGCAGCTGATCCACCGCTATGGCAGGAGCACCGTCGAACAGGGCGGGCTGAAGGTCGACACGACGATCAACCTGAACATGCAGCGCCAGGCGCGCAAGGCGATCACGGACGTCCTCAACGAGCCCGAAGACCCCGCCTCGGCGATCGTCACGCTCAACCCGCACAACGGCGAGATCGAAGCGATGGCGGAGTCAGAGAGCTACGAGCAGTCCCAGTACAACCTTGCGGCCGACGGACACCGTCAGCCAGGATCGACCTTCAAGGCGATCGACCTCGCCGACGCGCTCTCGCGTGGGATCGACCCGAACAGCACCTACTACCTGTCCCACACGCTCGAGCCGGGGTGGCTGGCGGCCGAACCGAATTACAAAGTAGAGACCTTCGAGGGCACCTCGCTGAACAAGTCGCTCAACCTCGTCAACGCGACGCTCGCGTCCGACAACACCATCTACGCCCAGCTCGCCGCCGACCTCGGCGAGTCGACGGTCACCCAGATGGCCTACAAGATGGGCGTCACCACCCACCTAAGCAGCTATCCGGCCGAGGCGCTCGGCGGGCTGACGCTCGGCGTCACGCCGCTTGAAATGGCCGTCGTCTACGCGACCCTCGCCGATGGCGGCTGGCGCAACACGCCGATCGCGATCACCAAGGTCGTATTCCCCAACGGGCGCGTCGATTCGAGCTGGGGCAAGCCCCACCGCGTGAAGGTCCTCTCCGACGGCGTCACCGCCGAGGAGACGAGCATCCTCCACGACAACGTCCTCAGCGGCACCGCGACACGCTCGGCGATCGGTTGCCCGACGGCCGCCAAGACGGGGACCACTAGCGAACTGGTCGACGCCTGGCTCGACGGCTACACACCGAACTACTCGACCGTCGTCTGGATGGGCTACCCGAACAAGCGCGTCTCGATGACCGACGTCCACGGCGAGCCACAACAGGGCGGCTATCTGCCGGCTGAAATCTGGCACGCGTACATGACCGCGGTCACAGAAGGCCAGAAATGCACCGAATTCCCGGCTGCCACCGAACCGATCTCCTACCAGCCGTTCTTCGGCAAATTCGCGTCCACCGGACAGTCATCCCAGGCGAGCGAAAACGGCGAAGCCAACGAAGAAAACCGGGGCAAGAAGGAAAAGAAGAACCGCGCCGAAAACCTCCACCGAGCCGTCCATCCCGGTCAGAATGGAGGCAGTACCCCTGGCCCGGGCGGCGGGGCGGGTGGCGGGGCGGGCGGGAATCCCCATCCAGAAGCAGGCGCCGGAGGCCCGACGGGGACGGCGACACCCACGCCGAACACACCCACGCCGCGCGGCCCGCCCGCGCCGACGCCCGGTGGCGGCGGCGGACCAACGGTCAAAGAAACCGGCGGCGCATCCCCCGGCTAGACCTCGGTTAGAGCTTCGCGGCGCGTGCGCTGGTAGTTTGAGTCAAGGAAATCAGCGACAAAGGGACCGTGCGCACTCAGGTGCGGCCGGCCCAGATGGGATGCAGACTCGTGGCAAAGGAAGACAAGGTCGAATTCGAGGGCGAGGTGATCGAGGCGCTGCCGAACGCGATGTTCCGCGTCAAGCTCGACAACGACCACGTCGTACTGGGGCATGTTGCCGGCAAGATGCGACGCTTCCGAATCCGCATCCTCCCCGGCGATCGCGTCCGTTGTGAGCTCTCCCCCTACGATCTGGACCGCGCGCGGATCGTCTACCGGCATCGCTGAGCGAGGGACCTCACCGGCCGCCAGCACGGTCCGGGAACGAATATGGAGCGCTCCCTGATTCAGGCCATCGCGGCCGCGCTGCCGGCGGGCGGGACGCGGATCGTGCGCGGGGTGGGCGACGACGCCGCGGTTGTGCGCGCGGGGGGACCGCTGTGCGTGACCTCCGTCGACGCGATTGTCGAGGGCGTGCACTTTCGCCTGGACGACGGCTCGAGCAGCCCCGCCGACGTCGGCTGGCGAGCGCTGGCGGGCGCGCTTTCGGACCTCGCGGCGATGGGCGCAAAGCCGGGCGAGGCGTATATCGCGCTCGGCGTCTCGCACGATGTCGGCGAGGAGCAGGCTCTGGAGCTGATGCACGGCGCCCTGGAGCTCGCCGGCGTAACAGGGACCGTGCTCGCGGGCGGGGACGTGGTCAAGGCGCCGGTCCTGACGGCCTGCGTGACCGTCGTCGGCTGGGCGGACAGCGAGGGCGAGCTGGTCGGGCGCGACGGCGCGCAGGTCGGGGACCTCGTCGGCGTGACGGGGCGCCTCGGTGGCAGACCAAGCCGCCCGATCCCACGCCTGAACGAGGGCAGGGCGCTGGCGCGGGCCGGCGCGCACGCGATGATCGACCTCTCCGACGGGCTCGCCACCGACGCGCGGCACATCGGCGAGAGCAGCCAGGTGTGCCTCCAGGTCGAGCTGGAGAAGCTGCCGCTCGACGCGGGAGTCCCGAGCTCCGAGCAAGCGGCGACGGTCGGCGAAGACTACGAGCTGTGCTTCTGTATCGCGCCGGCCGAGCGCACGCGCGTGGAGGACGCCCTGCGCACGATCAACGCCCCCACGGTCAGTGCCCCCCCTACCGCGGAGGTGACGTGGATCGGCCGGGTCCTCGCGGGAGCGCCGGGGGTGTCGCTCTTGGACGCGAGCGGTAACGAGCAGCGGCTCGAGGGGTTCGAGCACCGCTGGTAAGGGTCACGGGCACGCCGCCGCCTGGGAGCCGCCGCGCCGCTCCCTCCGGCACGGTACGGGTCAGGCGCGCGAACACGAGCAGTCGTTTGGCGGCGCTGAACAAAGGCGTGCAGGCGGAGAGCACCAGCCGCGTGTAGCCGACCTCGCCGACGGCGGCGCGCACATCCGTGGGCGCGACCACCCGCTGGCCGATCACGGTGTAGGTGAAGTGGGCGTAGGGCATGTTCACCAGGATCCGGCTGCCCTGCCGGAGCGCGTCGATATGACGGAACGGCGCCAGATAGGTGGTCCGGTGCCCAGCGATCGCGGTGGTTCCCGCCACCCCGGGGAAGCTTGTTTCGGAGTAGATCCCCGGGCCGCTCTCCAGGGCGGAGGTGTCGGTGCCCTTCACCACCACATAGCTCGCGCCGATGCGCGGGATCACAATTCGCCCGACCGCGTCACCCTCGCCCGCATGGCGCTCCAGCTCGTGCGCGAGGAAGGCGATCCTGCGGCGCTCGTCTGGCAGGCTCGCCAACGCCCGCTGCTCGACCGGCGTGGGGGGGGCCCGTTCAGCCGCACGCAAGACCCCGCTCAGGTGATCCTGGCGAAGCTTTGCGTACAGCGCCGAGATCGGCTCCTGCCAGACCAACGTCACGCCGGCGTCGATCAACACCAGGGCGCCGGCGAGGATCAACACCACCGACAGCAGGCTCCAGCCACGACGCGACCGACGCGAGCCGGTAGGACGCGAGTCGGTGGTGAGCAAGATCTCAGACATGACCTGACTATCGTCGCAGAGCCGACTTGGTCCCACCAAGGGATCCCGGGCCGGCGTAGGACAGGGGGCCGCGAATCGTGACCGGGGGGGCGCCGTCATCGACCCCGGCGCCGGCCGCGGGCGCCGCGGTCGTGAGCGCCACCAGGGTGGCCGCCACCACGCAGCCGCAGGCAACGCTCCACAGCGCGGCCGCCGCGAGACCCACGTGTCCACCCGCCAGCGCCAGCACCGCGGCCCAGGCGATCCCGCCGGGGCCCACGCCGAGCTCGCGGGCGTAAAAGACGAGGAGCAGCGCCAGCGGCACCAGCGCGAGCGCGACCAACCCGAGCGCCACGGACGGACGCGGGCGTTGGCCGATTGCCAATCGGTCAGGATCGGCGAGCAGCAGCCAGAGGTGCAGCGCCGGTAGCACCAGCAGAGCCGCGTATGGATTGAGCGCCCACGCCACCACGCCCACGCCGAGCAGCACCACCAGCATCGCCATCCCGGCAGCTTCGGCTTCGGGGCGCACGCTCAACCCCAGCCGCCTGATCGCCACGGGCCACGCCAGCCAGCAGAGCCCAAGCACGAGCGCCACCGCCAGCACCGTTCTCACGGCCGCGGCGTCGAGCGGCAACGCGCTCGCGGGCACCGGCAGCGCCGGTGCGGCGTGCAGGACGTCCAGCCATCCCAGCACCCTGGCAAACACGGCCGCGAGGAAGAACGGCAGCGCGCAGGTAACCGTCCACAGCAGCCCCCGCCTGATCGACCGATCGCCGCTCGCCCCGCGACGGCGGCGCAGGCGCGCATACCCGTCGGCCGTGACGAGCAGCGGCGGAATCAACAGCGCCGCGAGCAACAGTCGCAGCGCCCACTCCGGGATCATCTGCGGCGCGATCACCACGCCCGTCTGCGCCGCGGCGGCGATGTCGGGCGCCGTGTCGAGCGCATCGACGGCGCTCAGCACCGCGCGGCCAAAGCCTTCCAGCCGCGCGGCGCTCACGCCTTCGCGCGGGGAGGGACCACGTTCGCCTGAGACTTGGACGAGCACGCTGGGGACCCCGCCGGCGTTCAGCGCTCCTTGTTCGCCCACGGCGAAGGGAAAGGCCAGGTGGGCGACCTGCGCGATCGCGCTGGGGGCGCCCGCATCGGTGCCCACCTCCTGCGCGATCGCCCCCGCAACCGTGCGCTGCAACAGCAGCGAGGAGCTGCCGAAACCGTCCGAATAGGGCACGACGAAGGGCCTGCGAGCGCTCACGCCGGCGAGATCGCCCAACACGATCGCAGCGTCGAACCGGGCGGACGGGCCCGCATCGTGCGCGAGGAAGTCCGCGGCTCCCCCAGCGCCGCCGCTGCCACCGCTGGTCGAGACGAGCACGATCGTGCGTTGTGTCTCGCGTGCGGCAAACACGCGCGCGAGCTCCAGCAGCGCCGCCGTCCCTGATAATTCGGCCGGCGCTCCCCGCGCGCTCGCGTCCCTGTGCGCGAGGATCACGATCGGCGTTCCGCCGCTCGCCCCCGCCCGCTGCGCGATCACTGTCTCGAGCGTTCGTTCGCCGTCGATCGTCTGCGCTGTAAAGCGATCGGTGCGCACCTGAAAGCCCCCGTGTCCGGCGGCGCCGAGCCCTTCCAACGTATGCGCCACATGTGCGGCGAGCCGATCGTCACCGGCGCTGCCTGGGCGCCGGTCGGGAATCTCAGCCGCCAAGCTCTGCAGTTCGGCGAAGGCGCCGGCGCCTTCGAACGCGTCGGGGGCCAGCGTCGAGCTCAGCGGCTGCGGGCGGGCGCCCAGCGAGAACGCGGCGACGGCCAGCGCGAGCAGGAACGGCACGAAAGCCGCACGGTAGAGGCGTCCGTTGAGCACCTCCCAGACCTTAGCCCCGCCCTCGGTCCTTCGCCCGCTGTATCGTCCGCGCGTGCTCCAACCCGTCGCCGTCGGCCACAAGACCCTCTCCGACTACACCCACATCTGCGGCAAGGAGTTGATCGCTGAAATTCGCGAGCTGGCCGAGCCGCTCCAGGGTCAGCGGGTTGTGCACATCTCCGCGACCGCCTTCGGCGGGGGCGTCTCGGAGATCCTGTACACGCTCGTCGGCCTGATGCGCGACGTCGGCCTCGACTGCGAGTGGCATGTCATCTACGGGCGCGAGGAGTTCTTCAACGCCACCAAGCTGATGCACAACGCGCTCCAGGGCGCCCCCCAGGATCTCGACGAGGAGCAATGGGAGACCTGGCGGCGCTACAACGAGATGAACGCCCGCGAGCTCTCCGATGGCTGGGATGTCTGCCTCGTCCACGACCCCCAGCCCGCGGCGCTGTTCGGGATGGTTCCCGAGAAGGCCAAGGGCTGGGTCTGGCGCTGCCACATCGACCTCTCCACCCCCAACCCCCAGACGATCGCCCAGCTGCTCCCCTACATCGCCGACTACCCACAGTCGCTCTTCCACATGTCCAGCTATGTGCCCGCCGGCATGCGCGGCAACGTCAATATCGTGCCCCCCGCGATCGATCCTTTGACGCCCAAGAACATGGCGCTCCTGCCCGAGGACGCCTCGTTCGTCTGCGGACAGTTCGGGATCGACATCGATCGGCCCCTGATGTGCCAGGTCTCGCGCTTTGACCCCTGGAAGGACCCGCTCGGCGTGATCGACGCCTACCGCACGGTCAAGGCCGCACTCCCCGACATGCAGCTCGCGCTGGTCGGCTCGATGGCCTCAGACGACCCCGAGGGTTGGGACTTCTTCAACGCCACGATCGCCCACGCCGACGGCGACGGCGACATTCACATCCTCAACAACTTCAACAACGTTGGCGCGATCGAGGTCAACGCCTTCCAATCCCACGCCGATGTCCTGATCCAGAAGTCCACACGCGAGGGCTTCGGCCTGACCGTCTCGGAGGCGATCTGGAAGGCCCGTCCGTTCATCGGCGGCGATGTCGGCGGCATCCCCCTGCAGATCGAGGACGGCGTCACCGGCTATCTCGTCTCCAGCGCCGAGCAGTGCGCGCAGCGAACTCTTGAGATCCTCGAAGACCCCGCCCTCGGCAAGTTCCTCGGCCGGCGCGGCAAGGAGCACGTGCGCGCCCACTTCCTGATGCCGCGCTACCTGCGCGATTATCTGAAGATCTTCAACGAGCTGCGAGAATCATGAACACGTGTCCCGACCAGCGCTGTCCACAGCTGGAGGGACCGCGCGCATGAGACGTCCTGTGTCAACCCTTTTGTGCGAGGAGTGTGTTGAGGGCGTTGTGTTGGGTGGGGTTGTAGGGCGTGTGGTCTTGCCAGCAGCGCCAGAGCACGCGGCTCCAGGCACGGCCGAGGATGCGTATGGCGT
>DATCBT010000066.1:0-10633 GCA_036511695.1 Solirubrobacteraceae bacterium
CTCGCCTCCTCGGTTCGGAACTTACGGGCGATCAGCGTCGCCGGCATCGCCGCCGGCAGGCCGAAGCGCGCGAGCCGGAGCGGGTGGCGCGGCACGTGCAGCAGCGGGCGCATGATGTCCTCGCTCAGCTCCGCGAAGCCCCGCGCCGGCGAGCCGAAGACGCGCCGCCACCTCCGCCCGTCCACGCCGAGCCCCGCGGCAGTATCGGCGATCGAGCGCACCATCACGCCGGCGCGCCCGTCGTCGAGCGGGTGGACGAGGTCGATCTCCGGCCAGCACCACCGCAGGCCATGGCGCTCTAGCGAGAGCTCGGTCAGCGACGGCGCGGCGACCGCCATCACGTGGACGGCGGAGCAATCGTCGTGCAGCAATCCCGGGAGCGTCAGTTCACTGCTGCGGGTACCGCCGCCGATCGTTTGCTCGGCCTCCAGCACGGTCACCTTCACTCCCGCCCGCGCGAGCACCGCGGCGCACACCAGCCCGTTCGGGCCAGACCCGACGACGATCGCCTCGCTCACTTGGGAACCATCCGAAAACCCCGAGGTTCCTCGGCGGCCACCGGGACCCGAGCCGAGGGGCTTTCGGATAGACGCTTGGTCATCGAGCGCCGACCGGTCGCGGCGCGCCGGCGCCGATTATCTCGACCGGGAACGCGTCGGTCTCGTCAAGCCAAGGCTGGCGCACGACCATGTCCGCCACCTTGACGTAACCCTCCTCGATCAGCCCTTCCGCGGCGTCGTAGATGCGGTAGTGCTGGCGTTGCAGATGTGCGGGTTGAGACTCGATCATGACCACCCGCAGCTCCCCCGCGGCGAAGTTGCATTTCTCTTGCACGGCCGCGAGCAGCTGCTCGTTGTGGAAGTGGCCGTCGCCGAAGTTGTAGCCCAGCACCACTCCGGCGATCAGCTCGCCCTCGCGCACGTCATATTGCTCGACGTCGGACACCGCGTGTGAGAGCAGGCCGTTCAGCGCGCGGCCGTGCGCGTGCATCGAGCGGAAGGCGAGGCCCTTGTACAGCAGCAGCTCGACCGTGTCACGATCGTAGAATTTTGCCAGCTGCTCGCCGACGATCGGCGCTGCCTTTGTGATTGATTCGTCGAGTTTCGCCTCGGCATTGCTTTCCTTCTTGAACAGCCATTGGCTCGTCGCCCAGTTGCCCGCGTAGTAGCGCATCGCCGGCAAAAACGAGATCAGATCCGGGCGGAAGTTGCCGAGCACCGGGATCCCGACACAGGTGACCGCCAGGATCGCGATCAGCAGCGGTTCGTCGAGCGTCGAGAACGGCACCGCGCCGTAGTGGCCAAACAGGAACAGGATCCCGAAGATCATGAACACGTTCCACTCCAGCGGTACCGCCAGCGGGAAGGTCGAGAAGATGTGGACGTGGAAGATGACCATCCCCACCACCGCGATGCTCAGCAGCGGCCCGCTCGGAGCCACGAGCAGCAGCAGCGGCAGCGTGAACTCCATCACGGTGCCCAGGTGCGCCGCCAGGGCGCCGGTCGATGAGGGCAGCAGGTCATCGGGGTGCTTGCGCCAGAGCTTGCGCTTGGCCGCGCGCGAGCGATTCCACGGCGTATTGCTGATCATCACCGTCACGACGAACGGGAAATGGCGGTTCAGCTTCGACGACGCGGCGCCCCACCAGATGCACACGAACACGAGCTGGGCAGCGACGATCAGGTTGCCGAGCGGGAATAGAAAGATGATCATCAGGTTTCCGTAGACCTCCGCACGGGCCGCCAAAAACGGGACCTTGTCGCGCAGCCCCAGGAGGATCCCGACCGTCAGCAGCACTCCCACCGCGGTCGGGTCAAGCCGGCCGGCCGCGGTGCCGGCAGCCGGGCTCGCGCCCGCGACCAGCAGGTACACCGCCGCGCCCAGCAGCCCCGCGTACAGCGCCACGTCCAGCAGCGTGCGCGTGGTTCCGCGCGTGAGCGGCACCTTGCCGGGCCACGGCGGCAGGCGCGTCGTGCCCGGGCGCAGCCAGTACAAGAACCCGCCGATCATCGGCGAGAAGCGCAGCGTCAACGGCATCGAGCCCGCGCCGAGGCCGAGCACCTCCCACAGCATCGTCCACACGACCGCCTTCTCAAAGACGATCGGCTGCGTCCACCAGCTGCTCAGGCTGCCGAGCCCGCCGAGCCCCTTCGTCGTCGCGGAGATGAGCAGCAGCCCGCCGACCCCGTAGACCACAAGCTTGACGATGTACAGCAGGTAGACGAAGTAGGGCGTCCCGAAGCCGTTGAGCGCCCAGTCCTGCGCGAGCGGCTTGATCCGCTCCAGATGGCCGAGCCGCTGCCACTCCTCGATCTCGACCGGCGGTGGCGCCGGGGCGATGAATCCCATCAGGCCGTTTGAGCGAGGGGAAGCCGCACGCGGAAGGTGGTGCGACCGGGCTGCGTGTCGAACGTCAGCGAGCCGTCGTGGCGGTCGACGACGATGCGCCGTGCCGTCGCCAGGCCGAGGCCCGTTCCGTGCCCGACATCCTTGGTCGTGAAGAACGGGTCGAAGATCCGTGCGGCCACATCGTCGGGGATGCCGGGGCCATCGTCGGTGATCTCGATCTGAACGCAGTTGCCGTCAAGACGCGTGGCGATCGTGATCGTCCCCTGCTCGCCGAGCACGTCGATCGCGTTGTCGAGCAGGTTCGTCCAAACCTGGTTCAGCTCCGATCCACTGACCGTGAGCCGCGGCAGCGCGCGGTCGTAGTCGCGCACGACGGCGATCGTGGTGTGCTTGAGCTTGTACCCGAGCACCGTGAGCGTGGTCTCGAGCCCCTCGTGCACATCGACCTCGACAAGGCCGCCACGATCCATGTAGGAGTAGGACTTAACAGCGCCCACGAGCGCCGACATGCGCTCGGTGGACTCTTCGAGCTCGGCCACCAGCCGGCCCGCGGTCAGGCTCGCGGCCACCCAGCGCAGCGCGGCGCCCGTAGCCGGGCCCGCCAGCTCGGCGACACGGTCGAGCCACGGCTCATCCACACCCGCGGCCGCCAGCGGCTCGGCCAGGCGCCAGGGCTCCTCGATCTCGAGCGCCTGCAGGCGCTCGAGCAGCTCGTCCTCAGCGTCTGAGGCGTCGAGCGTGTCGAGTGCCGTGCAGGCCGCCGCATGCGCGATCGCCTGCTGTTGCAGCGCAATCAGCTGCTCTGCCTGCTCCCGCTCCACCCCCGCCTCGACAAAGCTTCCGAGCGCCGCGCCGATCACCTCGAGCGCCTCATTCAGCTGGGCGGCCGCGCGGCGTGCCGCCGCGGCCGGGTTGTTGAGCTCGTGCGCGAGGCCCGCGGCCATCGTCCCCAGCGAGGCGAGGCGCTCGCGACTCTGCTCGCGTTCGGTGACGCGGCTCATCACCGGCGCGACCTGCTGCATCACCCGCTGGTGGATCGACGGCTGGGCAAACGCCAGCCGTTTGAAATCGTCGGCCGCCACGACCGCAACCCGGCAGTCGGTCTCCGCCTGCATGCGCGCGCCGAGCGAACCGCCGGTCAGGACGGCGATCGCGCCCATCCACGTGGGCGCCACGTGGTGGCCGACCGGCTCGCTTTGCCCCTGGGCCACGATGAAGGCCTGCGCCCGGCCCTCGAGCAGGAGCTGCAGGCCCGGCGGTCCCTCCCCCTGCTCGGCGATCACCTCACCCGGCTCGACGTGGTGGGCACGGGCGAGCGGCACCCACTCGGCGAGCTGGGCGTCGTCGAGGCTGTCGAACAGATCGACCGCGCGCAGCTCCGCGAGCGTGACCTCGCTGTCGTTCATGCCTCGACCAGGTATTCGTGGATCAGCGAGACGGCCATCGAGCCCTCGCCCACCGCGCTCGCGACGCGCTTGATCGAGCGCGCGCGCACGTCGCCCGCGACGAACACGCCGGGCACCGTGGACTCCAGCAGGTACGGCTCGCGCTGCAATGGCCAGCCGTTCGCCTGCGCGTCACGGCCGGCCAAGATAAAGCCGCGCGTGTCGCGCGCGAGCACGTCCTCCAACCAGTCCGTGCGGGGAGAGGCGCCGATGAACACGAAGCAGGCATCCGCCGCGAGCGTCTCCTCGCCGCCCGCGTCCCGTACCCGCAGACATCTCAGATGTCCGTCCTCGCTCTCGGCGGCGATCGCCGAGCTGCCTGTGCGCACCTCGATGTTCGGCTGTGCCGCGATCTGCTCGATCAGGTAATGCGACATCGACTTCTCCAGGGACGGCCCCCGCACGAGCATCGTCACCTTGGCGGCATAACCGCTGAAGTACACGGCGGCCTGGCCGGCGGAGTTCGCGCCGCCGATGACGACCACGTGCTGTTCGGCGCAGCCGCGGGCCTCGGTCATCGCCGCCCCGTAGTAGATGCCCGCGCCGGTCAGCTCGGAGAACCCCGGCATCTCCAGCTGGCGATAGGAGACGCCCGATGCGACGATCACGCAGCTCGCGCTCAGCACGCCGCCGCCGCTCAGCTGCACCAGGCGCGCCGAGCCCTCGACGCGCAGACCCACCGCCTCCTTGACCGTCAGCAGCTCGGCGCCCAACCGCCGCGCCTGGTCGGTCGCGCGGCGCGCGAGGTCCGAGCCGCTCAACCCAGCCGGAAATCCGAGGTAGTTCTCGATCCGGCTCGACTGTCCCGCCTGCCCGCCGGGCGCCTCGCGCTCGACCATAACTGTCTTCAAACCCTCGGAGGCGCCGTAGACCGCGGCGGCCAGCCCCGCGGGGCCGCCGCCGACCACCACCAGGTCGTAGTGGTCCTGCGCGGGTGCGCCGGCGACGCCGAGGCGCTCCGCCAGCTCGAGGATCGTCGGGCGCTCGAGCACCGTGCCGTCCTCCAGCAGAGCCACCGGCAGGCGGTCAGCATCGACTCCGGCCACCTGCAGCAGCTCGCGCGCTTCGCCGTCGCGCTCGACGTCCAGCCAGCGCGCCGGCACGCGGTTGCGAACGAGGAAGTCACGGAGGTCGTGCGACTCCTTCGAGAACCGATGGCCGACCACGCGCACGCCGCCCGATTCCAGCGCCGCCCCCGACTCCCAGGTCGTGAGGAGGTCCTCGACGACCGGAAAGAGCTGCTCCTCCGGCGGATCCCAGGGCTTGAGCAGGTAGTAGTCCAGCGCCACCTCGTTGATCGCCGCGATCGCCGCCTCGGTGTCGGCGTATGCCGTCAGCAGCACCCGCTTGGCATCTGGAAGCAGCTTGCGGGCCTCGAGGAGATACTGCGTCCCGGCCATGCCCGGCATTCGCTGGTCGGCGATCAGCATCGCCACCTGATCGCCGCGCGCACGCAGTTCATGCAGGAGCTCCAGCGCCTCGGGCCCCGATGGGGCGCGCAGCACGCGGAAGCGCTCTCCAAAGCCGCGGCGCAGGTCGCGGGCAACGGCCGCCAGCACCGCCGGCTCGTCGTCGACGACGACGATCGCCGGACGTCGCTTCGGCTCCTTGGATTTGTCCGCCACCGCTATGGCAGCTGGGCGCGGATGGTCATCGTCTATCTCCTCGTCTTCGTGCTCCGGTGCCTTCGAATACACCGAGACCCATCGAGCGAAACCGCGGGACGAGCCGGATGCCGTCCCAAGAGCTTAGGCCCGGTACGGGAATGCCAGGGCCGGGTCGCAACCCCTCCGACCGGCGTCCCGGCCGCCGCTTGCGCTCGCTCTCACGTTGGCGTTCGCCGGTAGGAGCCCGGACGCGGCACCGGACGGATTCCCCGCCGCCAGTGATGCGGCTCAGCCCAGCTTTGCGGTAAATCGCACCTTGCCGCTGCTGCAGGGGAGGCTGTTACCGCCGAGGTTGGCCGTCAGGCTCAATTCGAAATAGCCGCTCGCGGTGCCTTTCCTGGTAAACGCGACGGAGAACGTCGCCTGTCCGTGTGCGGGAGGCAGACCGGGGTTCGACGCGGTGGCGGGGGCCCGCTGGGTGAGCTTGCCCGACGCGGGAAGCGCGACCGGGGTTGCGAATCTAGCTTCGACGCCGCCCGAGGAGATCGCGGGGCCATGGCATTGGATGACCGGCGTGACGGGGAGTGCCACGCAGAGTTTGGATGCGCCTCCGCACCGCCCGGGCTTGAGCGTGATGCTGAACTTCTTCGCGTTAATCTTTGCCTTGTAGCTGCCGGTCTTGAAGCTCGCCGGCGCGGCGTGAGCAGCGGCCACGGTAAGGCTCGTCGTGCATCCCATGACAGCGATCAATCTCACAAGCCAGACTCGACGCATCGCCATCCTCCGTTCTTATTAGGGCAGGACACGGCAGCAAGCCGGATCGCGTGCAGACTAGCACCCGGCCGGCGCAAAATGGCCATCGGAGCCTCGTGTGACAACCCCACAGACCGAAAGCTCACCGGCTCCCTGCTCGCACTGGCTGCGGTCATTTCCACTCCCCGATGACTTGCCGGCCACCTGAACCGCCGCGTTAGGCACGGCACTCATGTGGGGCCGTATGATCGCGACGAGGCTGCGTCCACCGATCAGGAGTCCCAAGACGTGCGACTGCTGCTCAACATCATCTGGTTCGTGCTGGCCGGCGTGTGGATCGCCATCGGGTACACGCTGGCAGCGCTGCTCTGCTTCGTCCTGATCGTCACGATCCCGTTCGGCATCGCGTCGCTGCGTATAGCCATCTTCGCCCTCTGGCCGTTCGGCAAAACGGTCGTCAAGCGGGCCGACGCCGGTCTGGCCTCGGGCATCGGCAACGTCCTCTGGTTTGTGCTCTGCGGCTGGTGGCTGGCGATCGGGCACCTCGTATCGGGCGTGCTGCTATGCCTGACCATCATCGGGATCCCACTCGGCCTGGCGAACTTCAAGCTCATCCCCGTCTCGCTATTGCCGATGGGCCGCGAAATCCTCAGCATTGACCAGGCCCGCGCCCTCGGCATCAAGCCGATGTTCGCACCCAGCGGCACGTCGCGGTACTGAGCGCCGCCCGGGTGCAGGTTGCTCCCTCTCTCGTGTTGCGAAAGCGAGCCGAGCATCGGCGGATACGCTCGCTCGTCGTCCGATCGAAAGCCTGCGCGGTGTGAGCCGACGCGCTCGCATCCACGCGTAAGCGATCACGCGACCAAGGCGTGATGTTCCTTGCTGATCGTCCGTGGTGGGTGTCTGATCGGTACCTGGGGAGACGATCGCTTTGACAAAAGGCTCTCCAGCCTTCCCGACGTTCAATGGGCGGGTCCGGCACACATGGCTGGCAGCTGGGTTTCGAGGGCCGACCTGCTGGGCGTGTTGGCGTCCGGTGACGCGCGCGGATGCTCAGTGGCCTTCTTCGAGTGTCCTGCGCAGGCCCGCGAGCGCGCGGGCGCCGACGCGGTTGAAGGCGACCCCGAGCAGCGGGCCGGCGAGTTTGAGCGGCCCCTTCAGCGCGAGATCCGCGTCGTAGGTGATTCGTGTGCCCCTCTCGGAAGGTTCGAAGGTGATCCGGTCTAGCGAGACGACGGTCGAGTTCTCGCCGCGAAACGTGACGGCGTTTGGCGGGTCGTACTCGACGATGTGATAGGTGAGGGGTGTCTTCCGGCCGAGGAAGCTGGCCAGGAGCCGGAACTCAGTTCCCTCGCGAACCGGTGCGTCACCGAGGCGCTCGGCTTCGATGACGCCTGGGTCCCACTCCTGCGTGCTCGAGAAGTCGCTCAGGTAGGCGAACATCTCATCGGGCGGACGTGGCGTGTCGAGGCTTGCGTTGTAGTGAGCCATCGGGTTCTCCTTATCGGCTTGAGTCGGGGTTGGCCGGAGTCGGTGTCTCGTGCCAGCCGCTGAGGCGCTCGCACTCGGTCCATAGCCCCTCGTGGTCCTGGGGCGTCTGTTTGGTCCACGGCACGCGGTGGGTCGGGCGCTCTCGGCGGTCATGCCAGAAGCCGCCGGAGCTGCGCGCCGGCACGGGAGCGCCGCCGAGCCAGACGATCGTGTCGGCGCCTTCTTGGGGCGTGCGCAGTAGTCGTTTTGTTAGAGCGTAAAAGCGCGGTAGCGAGGACTTCAGGCCCGGGGTGTCCACCCACCCCGGATGCATCGCGTGAACAACGACGCCGGTGCCCCGCAACCTCTCTGCCCAGAGTTCGGTGAGGATGACCTGGGCGCGCTTGGTGCGCGCGTACGCGGCCGGACCGTCAAAGTCCTCATGAGCCATCTGCAGGTCGTCGAGGTGGATTCGTTGCGTATACATGCCGCCCGAGGACACGTTGACGATGCGGGCAGGCTTGCTCTGCTCGAGCAACGGGATGAGAAGGTTGGTCAGCAGGAACGGTCCGAGGACGTTGGTCGCGAAGGTCAGCTCGCTGCCGTCCACCGATAGCGTCCGCTCGCCCGCCAGCGCACCGGCGTTGTTGACGAGCACGTCGAGGCGCGATGTCTGCGCGCAGAAACGCTCGGCGAACTGTCTCACGGATTTCAGGTCGCTGAGGTCGCAGAGGCTGACCTGAACGTCGCTGTTGGGAGACCGTGCCACGATCTGCGTGCGGGCGCGCTCTCCGCGCTGCTCGCTGCGGGCGAGCAGCCGGACGGTGGCGCCGAGGCGCGCGAAGCCTTCGGCGGCGGCGAGGCCGAGCCCCGAGGTGGCGCCAGTAACGAGCACGACCTTCCCGCCCATCGACTGCAGTTCGGCCGGGCTCCACGTGCCCCGGCGCATGCGATAACCGACGCGCGTGTAGCCCGCAACGACAGTCCGATCGAGGATCGTGTCAAGCAGTGACTGCAGCATAGTGGTATGTAGATGGGATTGGAAACGTTCGATGTCGTAGAACATGCATGAGGATCGCGATCGTCGGTGCGGGAGTCTCCGGGCTCGTATGTGCGCACATGCTGCACCGCGATCATGAGCTGGTCGTGTTCGAGGCGAGCGATCGGGCGGGAGGGCACGCCAACACGGTGCATGTCGAGACAGAGACCGGAGCCTACGATCTCGATACGGGCTTCATCGTCTTCAACGACCGTAATTATCCTGGGTTCGAACGCTTGCTGGGCGAGCTCGGCGTGCCGACTCAGCCGTCACGGATGAGCTTCGGGGTGAGCGACGGCGTGAACTTCGAGTACAACGGAGCCTCGCCAAACGGCCTGTTCGCGAACCGCGGCCACGTGATCACGCCCTCCTTTCACCGGATGGTCGCCGACCTGGCCCGCTTCAACCGGGACGCCCGCCGGCTGCTCGCCTCCGAGGAGAGCCCGTCGCTACGCGAGTGGCTTGCAGCGCAGCGCTATTCGCGCATGTTCGTCGAGCGGCTGATCGTCCCGCAGGCGTCGGCGGTGTGGTCCGCGGACCCGGCGCAGATGTGGTCCTTCCCGGCGCGCTTCCTGGTCGAGTTCTTCGAGAATCATGGGATGCTCGGATTCCGCGACCGGCCGCACTGGCGGACGATCGCCGGAGGATCGCGCAACTATGTGCAGGCGCTGACGCGGCCCTGGCGCGAGCGTCTCAGGCTCTCGACACCGGTGACGGAGGTCTCTCGTCATCCCAGTCATGTCATGGTGTCCTCGCGCGGCTATCGGCCGGAGCGCTTCGACGCGGTCGTGATCGCGACGCACTCCGATCAGGCGCTCGCGCTGCTGACCGACCCGGGCGAACGCGAGCGCGAGCTGCTCGGGGCGATCCCCTATCAGCGCAACGAGGCGGTGCTCCACACCGACCGCTCGCTACTCCCACGGCGGCGGCGCGCGTGGGCGAGCTGGAACTACCATCTCGGCGCCGATGCGCCGGGACGCTGCACGGTGACCTACCACATGAACCGCCTGCAGTCGTTGCGAGCCGACCGCGAGTTCTGCGTCACGCTCAACCGCACGGAAGCGATCGACCCACAGCAGATCATCCGCACGATGCAGTACGCGCACCCCGTCTTCACCCCCGCGGGTATCGCCGCGCAGGCGCGCCACCACGAGATCAGCGGGCGCAATCGCACGCACTACTGCGGCGCCTACTGGGGATCTGGCTTCCACGAGGACGGTGTCCGCAGCGCGCTGCGGGTGGTACGCGAGCTCGGTCTGCAGCGAGCGGAGCCGGTGAGCGTATGACGGCCAGCGCGATCTACGAGGGCACGATCCGTCACCGTCGCCTCGGTGTGCGCCCCCACGAGCTCCGCCACCGCTTGGCGCTTTTGTATATCGACCTGGAGGAGCTGGATGGCCTGCTCGGCGGTCACCTGATCGCCGGCCACCCGGGCCTCGTGCGCTTCCGCCGGGCCGACTACCTCGGCGATCCCCAGATTGGGCTTGCGGATGCCGTGCGGATGCTCCTCGAGCGCCGCACGGGCAGTGTGCCCGCTGGTCCGATTCGTCTGCTCGCGCACATGCGCACGTTCGGACACTGCTTCAACCCGGTGAGCTTCTACTACTGCTTCACTCCCCAAGAACAACTCGACGCGGTCGTGGTGGAGGTGACCAGCACGCCGTGGGGGGAACGGCACGCCTACGTGCTCGAGCGCAGCGGCGAAGGCCCGGTGCTGGCAAAACTGGCTCCGTTGCAGGAGATTCGATGATGGAGCCAGCCGGGATCGAACCGGCGACCTCCTGCTTGCAAAGCAGGCGCTCTCCCAGCTGAGCTATGGCCCCTGGATGCCTCAATATACGCCGTACAGGGCGGGGTTCCGCCAGACAGATGGAAGCGGGATGGTAGGTTAGGGAGGCTGTGGTCGCGCCTGATCAGCATGCGGCGCTGGAGGAGGCTCCCGGGCTCGGGCTTCTTGGTCCGCGCCGCCG
>DATCBT010000067.1:0-2880 GCA_036511695.1 Solirubrobacteraceae bacterium
CCTCGGGGCCTCGCATGCGAGGCCCCGCTGGGTGGTGCATGCACCACCCAGAAAACCTCACGAAACCGTGCCTGAGGTGTAGCCTCTTTCGTTACGAGCGAACGAAGGGGAGATTGAGATGGCGACCGTCGAGCAACAGGCAGCCGAGGTCCACAACGGCAACGGCGTGGCGCAGGATGAGGACCCCGCCCACCCGGGGATACCCGTCGAAAACCCGGCGACGGGGGCGAGGATCGCGACCGTCCCCGACCTGGGCGCCGCCGCAGTGGCCGAGCTGGCCGCGCGCGCGCGGGCGGCGCAGCCCGGGTGGGAGGCGCTCGGCTTCGAGGGCCGCGCGCGGGTGCTCGCGCGGATGCAGAAGTGGGTGATGGACAACGCCGATCAGATCGCCGCGACGATCGTCTCGGAGACGGGCAAGACCTTCGAGGACGCGCAGCTGGCGGAGATCTCCTACGGCGGCGGCGCGTTCGGCTTCTGGGCCAAGCACGCCGAGAAGTACCTCGCCGACGAGCACGTGCACTCGAGCTCGATCTTCGTGAAGGGCAAGAAACTGATCCTCCGCTACAAGCCGCTCGGGCTGATCGGCGTGATCGGACCCTGGAACTACCCGCTGACGAACTCCTTCGGCGACTGCATACCGGCGCTGGCCGCCGGCAACAGCGTGATCCTCAAGCCCTCCGAGGTGACCCCGCTGACGTCGCTGCTGCTGGCCGAGGGGCTGCGCGAGTGCGGGGTGCCGGCGGACGTCTTCGCGGTCGCGACCGGCCGTGGGGATACCGGCAGGGAGCTGATCGAGCAGGTTGACATGATCATGTTCACCGGCTCCACCGCCACCGGGCGCAAGGTGGCCGAAGCCGCCGCACGGCGGCTGATCCCGGCCTCGCTCGAGCTGGGCGGCAAGGACCCGATGATCGTGCTCGCCGACGCCGACCTCGAGCGCGCGGCCAACGTGGCGACGTACTACTCGATGCAGAATGCCGGCCAGACGTGCCTGTCGATCGAGCGCGTCTACGTCGAGGAGCCCGTCTACGACGAGTTCGTCGCCAAGGTCACCGCCAAGGTGCGCGCGCTGCGCCAGGGCACGCCCGATCGCGGCCCGGGCAGCGTCGAGGTCGGAGCGATGACCTTCCCTCCGCAGGTGGACATCGTCGAGGACCATGTCAACGATGCCCTCGCCAAGGGTGCCAGGGCGGTCGTCGGCGGTCACCGCGGCGCGGGGCCGGGGCACTTCTTTGAGCCGACCGTGCTGCTCGACGTCGACCACTCGATGAAGATCATGACCGAGGAGACCTTCGGTCCGACGCTGCCGATCATGAAGGTGCGCGACGCCGAGGAGGCGGTGCGGTTGGCCAACGACTCCCCCTACGGGCTCGGCGGCTCGGTCTTCAGCAAGGACACCGCCAGGGGCGAGGAGATCGCCCGGCGCGTGGACTCCGGCGCGGTCTGCGTGAACGACGCGATCATCAACTACGTCGCGCTCGAGCTGCCGATGGGCGGCGTCAAGGCCTCCGGCCTGGGCTCGCGCCACGGCGCGGGGGGGATTCGCAAGTACTGCTCCCAGCAGGCGATCCTCGTCACACCGCGCCTGGCGCTCAAGCGCGAACTGCACTTCTTCCCCTACTCGCGCCGCGGCACAAAACGGCTGGGCTGGGCCTTGAAATTCCTGTACGGAAGGGGCAAACGCGACTGAGACGGCCGCCGATCGAAGATCGACGGGATCGCCGATCGGCCAGCACGCGTGCGTAGCACGCCACGCTCTCTGCGTCCGCGCCTCGCTTGGTCTACGGTCGTCTCAGGGGCGCGGGGGAATTATGAAGCGCGACTGAGGCGGGGTACCGCTATTTGCCGAGTGTCGTCCCGAGTGCCGTCTCCTCGGCGATACGGGCGAGTTCGAGCACGCCGTCGCCGAACTGGTGCAGGTAGGGATCGTCGGTGCTGCCGGCGATCGCGCGCTTGTAGTTGCCCTCCATGAACACCACCGACTTCCACAGCGCGAGCACGGTGTACCAGCGGATGTCGCGCATCGAGCGCCCCGAGCGCTCCTCATAGCGGGCGATCAGCTCCGCGCGCGTGGGAAAGCCCGCCGCGCGCGTGACCCCGCCCAGATGCGCGCGCAGGCCTTCTTCGGGGTCGGAGGCCTCGGTCCACATCATGCACAGGTAGCCGAGATCGGCCAGCGGATCGCCGATCGTCGCCATCTCCCAGTCGAGCACGCTCTCCAACCGCGCCGGGGCCGCGTCGGCGAAGATCGTGTTGCCGAGGCGGTAGTCGCCATGCACGATCGTCGCCGGAGTGGGCGGGTTTGGATTCGGCAGGTGCTCGCCGAGCCAGCTGCCGACGCGCTCCACCGACGGTATCTCGCGCGTCTTGTTCAGCTCCCACAGGCCGCCAAAGCGCTTCACCTGGCGTTCCAGGTAGCCGCTCGGCTTGCCGAAGCCCTCCAGCCCCGCCGCGCGCCAATCGACGGCGTGGATCTCGACCAGCGCGTCGATCAGCTGCTCGCCGATCTGACGCCGCTGGGCGGGCGCGTCCAGCGCGGCGGGCACGCTCGCGACGATCACCTCGCCCGCGATCAGCTCCATCACATAGAAGGGACAGCCGATCACCTCGCTGTCGTCGCACACCGCGAGCACGCCCGGCACGCGCGCGGGGGTGGACGCGAGCGCGCCCAGCAGGCGCGCCTCGCGCAGGACGTCGTGTGCGCTCGGGGGCAGCGGCGGGCGCGGCGGGCGGCGCAGGACCACCTGCGCGCCGGCGCGCTCGATCAGGAGGGTCACGTTGGAGTGCCCCTCGCCGATCGGGCTCGCCACGATCTCCCCCGCGCCGATCCCATGCGCGTCGAGGAACCGCCCGAGCGGCTCCAGCACGAGCAGCGGCGGG
>DATCBT010000068.1:0-2283 GCA_036511695.1 Solirubrobacteraceae bacterium
ACATTGTCGAATCCGCTGATCCCGTCCGGATCGCCGCGCATCGCGGCGCGTACTGCCGCTTCCGGCCGGTCAAGCAGGAGCCCCACGACGGCGCTGCCTGATTGTTCCGTTCGTTCCATTGCGACAGCGGGATCGAGGATCTGGACCTGCCCCGGTTTGCGTGACACCGGGTTTGTCTATTGATTGTTCTTGTTCCAGTCATTGATCTCAACCGTAGAGCGGCGAGAGTCGTAGTTGTTCGTAGGCGACCGGGGAGAGCATCCCGAGGGTGGAGTGCCGGCGCTGGCGGTTGTAGAACGCCTCGATGTACTCGAACACCGCGGACTGCAGCTCGAGCCGGTCGGGCCAGGTGCGGCGGTTGACGAGCTCCTTTTTGAGCGTCGCGAAGAACGTCTCGGCGACCGCGTTGTCGTACGCGTCGCCGCGGGAGCCCATCGAGACCGCGATCCCCGCGTCGCCCGCGGCGCGCCCGAACGCGAGGCTGACGTATTGGGCGCATTCAATCGGTCCTCGCAACGCTCGAGTGTGAGGAGTGACGGTGAGCACACGGAAGCTTGGGTCGGATCGGGTTGGTCGGCCTGCGATGAGATCGCCGGGACGTCCGACGGCTGGTCGGCGGGAGCACCGTCAGCGGTTCTGGGCGGCGATCGCACGCGGGCGTTCGAGCGAGGATGCTGCGGCGGAAGCGGGCGTGTCGTCGGCGGTGGGCGTCCGGTGGTTTCGCGAGGGTGGCGGGATGCCGTCAGTCACCCTCGCCCCGCTGTCGGGGCGTTATCTGTCGTTCGTCGAGCGGGAGGAGATCGCGCTGCTGCGTGCCGGTGGGTGTGGAGTGCGGGAGATCGCCCGCCGGCTCGGGCGCTCACCGTCGACGATCTCCCGCGAGCTTCGTCGCAACGCTGCGACCCGCAGCGGCGGGCTCGAGTATCGGGCGAGCACCGCGCAGTGGCATGCAGACCGTCGGGGGCGGCGTCCGAAGCCCGCCAAGCTGGCCGTTAATGCTGAGCTGCGGCGGTATGTGCAGGACCGGCTGTCTGGCACTGTGGAGCGGCCTGACGGGATCGCTGCCAACGGTCCGGAGGTCGCGTGGATCGGTCGGCGTCACGGCCGTCGCAAGGACCGGCGCTGGGCCAAGTCGTGGAGCCCGGAGCAGATCGCTAACCGGCTCCGCCTCGACTTCCCCGATGATGACTCCATGCGGATCTCGCACGAAGCGATCTATCAATCGCTATATGTGCAGGGCCGGGGTGCGCTGCGGCGTGAGCTGACCGCTTGCCTGCGGTCAGGGCGGGCGCTGCGGGTCCCGAGAGCCCGCCGCCGTGGCGGCAAGACGTTCGTGAGCGATGAGGTCCTGATCAGCGAGCGTCCCGCCGAGGCGGAGGATCGTGCCGTTCCTGGCCACTGGGAGGGTGATCTCATCCTCGGTCTGGAGAGCTCCGCGATCGGCACGCTCGTGGAGCGCAGCACTCGGTTCACGATGCTGCTTCACCTCCCGCCAATGGATGGCCATGACGGCCCGAGAGTCAAGAACGGCCCTGCGCTCGCCGGCCACGGAGCCGAGGCTGTCCGTGACGCGCTCGCCGACGCGATCACGACCCTTCCCGAGCAGCTGCGCCGGTCACTGACCTGGGACCAGGGCGCCGAGATGGCCCAACACGCGCAGCTGCGGATCGACACCGGCCTGCAAGTGTATTTCTGTGATCCGCAGAGCCCGTGGCAGCGCGGCACCAACGAGAACACCAACGGTCTCCTGCGCCAATATTTCCCCAAGGGAACCAACCTCTCACGCCACAGCGCCGAGGACCTCGCCGCGGTCGCCGCCACGCTCAATGGCCGGCCCCGAAAAACACTCAGCTGGAGAACCCCCGCCGAGGCGCTGGACGAGCACCTGGCAATCATGGCCTGAACCGGCCCCGCCTGTCGGGGATACGGGGCCGCCGACGGCGCGCACGCGGCTATCGCCGCTGCGGGCCGCCCTCCGGGCGATCCTCCGCGACGACAGCCGCGTCACCCATCAGACCGGATCAGGCAACCCCGAAATGGCGCCACTCTCGAGCCGTCGCAGTGGGGCCAAGCGATCCCGTCAGTCTCAGCACCTACGATTGCGCGAATCAACCAGTGTTGCGAGGACCGGTTGAGTCTGAGCTGGCAGCCTTGGTCTGAGTGGTGCACGACACCCGGGTCCGGGCGACGGCGGGCGAGCGCCATCTCGAGTGCTGAGACGACGAGCTCTGCGCGGAGATGCTCAGCCATCGACCACCCAACGATCCGCCGTGAGTAGAGATC
>DATCBT010000069.1:0-2662 GCA_036511695.1 Solirubrobacteraceae bacterium
CGCGCAGGCCTGTGATCCAGCGCCCGAGGAAGACGGCCTTCGCGCCGTGGCGCTCGAAGAAGGGGTCGCCAATCTCGAGCACCCGGTGCCGCTCGGCCTCGAAGCGCCCCGGCCGCTCGAGCAGCTTGCGCCCGCCGCGGCGGCCGATCGCAAAGCCGATGTTGTCGCCGACGATCGCCGCGACCGATGCGATGACGATCACGAGCACGATCGAGAGCCGTCCCGTGGCCGCCGCGAGGCCGGCGAAGATCACCGCCGTCTCGCCGGGTATCGGAACCCCCAGCGACTCGACGCCGACGAACACGGCGAGCGCCGGGTAGCCCAGATTCGTGGCGACGCTGAAGATGCTTGCCAGCAAGGGTGAGGAGGACGCTATCTAGGATGCCGTGATGGCGGCCTTTCGGATCACGGCGCGCGACGAGGATAGCCGCGCGCGCACGGGCGTCATCTCGACCCCGCACGGCGATGTTGCGACACCCGCGTTCGTGCCTCTGGCGACGAAGGGGAGCGTCCGCGGCGTGGCCGCGGCCGAGGTCGCGGCCCTCGGCTACGAGATGGTGCTCGGCAACACCTTCCACCTCCTCCTGCGTCCCGGCGGCGAGGTGGTCGAGCACTTCGGCGGGCTGCAGCGCTTCATGGGCTGGGACGGGGCGGTGATCTCCGACTCGGGGGGCTTTCAGGTCTTCTCACTCGGCCACGGCGGAGTCGCCGACGAGATCAAGGGCCGCCGCGGCGGAACGGGCGACGGGTCGATCCTCGCGATCGAGGAGGAGGGCGTGCGCTTTCGCTCGCCGATCGACGGCTCCGAGCGCTTCATCAGCCCGGAGATCTCGATGGCCGTCCAGGCGCAGCTGGGCTCGGACATCGTGCTCGCCTTCGACGAGTGCACGCCCTTTCACGTGACCCGCGAGTACACGGCGCGCTCGACCGAGCGAACGCACCGCTGGCTGGAGCGCGGGATCCGCTGGCGCGAGGAGCACCCGGGGCCGCCGTCGCTTCACTACGGGATCGTCCAGGGCGGGGTCCATGAGGACCTGCGCGTCGATTCCACGCAGGCCGTCGTCGCGAGCGGGTGCGAGGGCATCGCGATCGGCGGATCGCTCGGCGCCGACAAGGCGCAGATGTATGAGGTCGTCGGCTGGGCCACGCGCGAGCTCGAACGCCTCGCCCCGGAGCGCCCGCGCCACCTGCTCGGGATCGGCGAGATCGACGACCTGATTCGCGGCGTCGAGCTCGGCATCGACACCTTCGACTGCGCGATGCCGACGCGCCTCGCGCGCCACGGCACGGCGCTCGTCGCAGACCCCGCGAACCGCTGGCGCCTTCAGGTCGACCGTCCTCGCCACCGACTCGACGAGCAGCCGCTGGCCGAGGACTGCCCTTGCCCGGCCTGCTCGTCAGGCCTCTCGCGCGGCTACCTGCACCACCTCGCGCGTAGCGGCGAGCAGAGCGGCGGGCGCCTCCTGACGCTTCACAACCTGACGTTCGTCGCCGGCCTCATGACGCGCCTTCGCGACGCGGTCAGGCTCGGGCGGCTGGCCGATGAGGTCGAGAGCCTGAGGTCCTAGGGGATCGGCGCATACATCGCCCGGGCCTAACCTGGGCGGACTCCGGGATGTGCCGACAGGTTCGGCTCATCGGGTCTCCATTTTTCGGGCACGGTAGACGATGTCTGCGGGGATGCGTCGTTGTGTGAGTCGGCCGTGGTGGACGCGGTCGTGGTTGTAGAAGCGCAGGTAGGTGTCGAGGTCGCGCTGCAGGCCGGTGAGGCTTGGGTAGATGTAGCGGGCGAACGCTGGCCGCCAGCATTCGTCGAGGATCGTCTTGTGGAGTGCTTCGACGTTGCCGTTGGTTTGTGGGCGTCCGGCGTGGATGCGGGTGTGGCGGGCCTTGAGCTTCGTGATGGCGGTCGTGAAGTTGCCCTTGAACTCGTTGCCGTTGTCTGAGAGGAATCGTTCGAGGGTCCAGCCGGCGGCCTTGAGGTCCTGGGCGACGCGGCGAGCGAGCTTGCTGGTCTGCGTGGCGGTCGGGTTGCCTTGTTTGCAGACGACGAGCTCGGCCCAGGCGTAGGAGGAGGCGATGTCGATCGCGGTGAGCTGCCAGATCGCGCCTTCGGTCTTGCGCAACCTGCCGACGTAGAAGCAGTCAATCCCGACTAGCTCGCCCGGGTGATCGACGTCAATGTGCTGCTCAGGCCCAGGATCGCGTGGCGGCTCGTAGGGGGCGGCGTAGCCCGCGATCAGTGCGAAGCGTTTCGCGCGGGTGTTCAGGCCGTGACGGGCGAGCACCTTCCACACCCCGTTGGGTGAGACGACGATCGCGCCCCACTTCTCGCGGCGCAGCTCCGAGGAGACGCGCTTAGGCCCGAGGCCCGGATGGGCGATCGAGAAGCTCAGTACCCGCTCCTCGACCATCTTGGGCAGCTGGTTGGGCATCTGCGGTCGCCGACGCTCCCTCGGGCGCAGCATCTCAAGGCCGTGGCGGTCGACCTGGCGCTTCCAGTGGTAGTAGGTCGAGCGGTGCACCCCAAACACGCGGCAAGCGTGCGAGATCGAGGTACGCCCGGCAAGATCGAACAACTGCAGGCGGTAGCCGAACAGCACGTCATCCTTCGTCATCAGGCTCAGCTCCATTCACTTGGCGGTGATGGAGGCACCCTGAG
>DATCBT010000070.1:0-2133 GCA_036511695.1 Solirubrobacteraceae bacterium
CGTAGCCGCAGGGCATGACGATCACCACCTCTGGCTCCGCGGCTGTGACGCTCTCCCAGTCGACGCGCTCGGACGCCTCGCCGGCCAGGCCGAGCACGTCGAGCCCGCCGGCGTACTCGATCATCTGGGGCATCCAGTGGCCGGCGGCAAACGGCGGATCGAGCCATTCAAGGGCGGCGACGCTCGGGCGGCGCACCCCGCGAACCGCGAGGCGCACGCGGTCGATCCGCCCGGCGGCGCGGGCGATCAGCTCGATCGCCTGATCGCGGCGTCCCGTCGCCTGGGCGACCGTGCGCACGTCGCCGAGCGTCTCGCCGAGGGTGTGCGGATCGAGGCTAATGACGCGCGGCTTGCGCGGCAGCTGCGCGGCGAGCGTCGCGACGTCGTCGTAGGAGACGGCGCAGACCGGGCAGAGCGCCTGGATGACGATCAACTCCGGCTCAAGCTCGCGAAGCAGCCCCTCGTCGAGCTCATAGATCGATCCCCCGGAGGCGGTCGCCTCGCGCACCGCCGCGTCGACCTGCGCCGAGCTCAGTCCCTCGGGCAGCCGGTTGCGCGTGACGCGCGGCAGCGCCGTCGCCGCCGGCGGGAAGTCGCACTCGTGGGTGACGGCGATAAGCTCATCGCCCAGGCCGATCGCGAAGCAGAGCTCCGTGGCATGCGGTGCGAGGCTGACGATTCGCACCGCTTCACTTTATGCAACCACTCCAAGAAGCAGAGATCGAGGCCTCGCTCGCCGAGCTCGCGCGGGGCTGGCGCCGCGACGGCTCAAAGCTCGTTCGCGACCTCGAGCTCGAGAACTTCGTCGCCGTGATCGCGCTCGTCGATCGCATCGCCGAAGCCGCCGAGAGCGCCGACCACCATCCCGACCTGCTGATCCACGACTACCGCCACCTGCGCGTCGAGCTCTCGACGCACTCCGCCGGCGGGCTCACGGCGCGCGACTTCTCCCTCGCCGCCGCGATCGACGCGCTCTAAGGGCCTATGCCGGTAGGGTGGCGGCGAGTCTGGCGGTGTGTGCTTTCTTGAACGCGATCAGGCCGCTGGCGAGCATGAGGAGGGCGAGGTGGTTCTCGTCTTTCTTTGACCAGCGGATGAGCAGGCCGCGGTTGCGGTTCAGCCAGGAGTGGGCGGCTTCGACGACCCAGCGCCGGGGGCGCCAGCCGGGGACGCGGATCTTCTCGGCGATCTCCTCGCCGCGTGTGCGCACGTGCGGGACGAACCCGCGAGTGCGGGCTGCCTCGCGAGCGCTGTCGTAGTCGTAGCCGCGATCCAGGCACAGCCCCTGCGGTCGCTCGGGCGTGGGCTCGGGCCGCTCGATCGGGATCGAGTCGAGCGTCGGTGAGAGCAGCTTCAGATCGTGGCGGTTGGCGCCGTCGTGCGCCAGCCCGATCGGGACCCCTGCGCCCTCGCAGAGAACCGAACGCTTCGCCCCCTTTTGGCTCTATCAGTGGGATTCGGGCCGGTCTTCGGGCCGCCGAGCGGGGCCTTGGTCATCGCGCCGTCAGCGGCCAGCCACTCCCAGTCGATCCCGACCGTCGTGTCGTAGTCCAACAGCCCACGACGCCAGATCTCATAGAACACGCCCGCCCCCACCCACTCCTGGAAGCGCCGATGCGCCGAACTGGAGGAGCAGATCCCGCTCGCGTCCAGCGCGTTCCACTGCATCCCCGTGCGCAACACCATCAAGATCGCGTCCATCGCAGCACGGTTCGCCACCCTCGGGTTGTGGCAGCCCAACGGGTGCGACGGCGGTGCCGGTAGCAACGGCTCGACTTGCTCCCACAACCAGTCGGGCATTCGCCAACCATCATCGCGACTCACCATGTAGCCCATCACGACCTCCTGATCGAGTGGCACACTGGCCGGCCACACACCAGGTTCGACGTGGTCTACATAACTCCTACCGGCATAGGCCCTTAGGAGCCCGTCAAGTTGGAATGCCATCCTGTCGATGGTTATGAACACCACCAGTTCTAGGTTGACGAAGCTGACACCTGGCGTCATGCTGGGGAACGCACGATTTGCGGGCTCTGGCAACAACCCGCTACGGCTTCGGAAGGAGAGCACCGAATGGCCGTTATCGACCAGGACCATCTAGCACCGCGCGAAGACACGCGTCCCTACGCTGGC
>DATCBT010000071.1:0-2114 GCA_036511695.1 Solirubrobacteraceae bacterium
CGCGGCGAGCGCGCCGTAGTGAAACAGCGGGCTGCCCCAGGCCAGCAGCCGGCTCTCCAAGAGCTGCGTGGAGCGTGACGTCCAGCCGAACTGGTCGTGGCGGTAGCGCCACACGTGCCCGGCCACGAAGATCGTCACCGACACGTAGGGCAGCACGATCCAGAGCAGGATCGCCCCGGCGCTCACCGCCGCGCTCCCGTGTCCGGCATCACCTCGGGCGGCGCGAACGGCTCAAGCCCGACGAGCTCCTGCGGGGGGCCTTCGGCGAGCAGGCGCCCAAGGCCGGTGCGCTCGAGCGCTGAGAGCTCACCCAGGGTCATGCAGACGGCGTCGAGCACGTGCGCGTATGCGCTGTGCTGCTCGTGCAGGCTGAGGCGTATGAGCTCCAGCGCGGGGCGCTGCTCGCGCAACACCAGCTCGCCTTGGCCCGGGAGGGCGAAGGAGGCGAACTCGAGCATCGCCGGGAGGTAGTCGGGCAGCTCCCGCCCCTCGATCGGCAGGCCGGCGGCGCGGTAGAGCTTCTTCAATCGCAGCAGCGCGACGCCCCGTTCGCGCTTGTCGCCCAGCGCGTAGAAGGTGAGGTAGAGCGACGATCGCTTGTGCAGGTCGAACGTCTCGACGTAGTGCTGGGCGAGCTCGAGCGCCGGGGTCGCGACCCACCAGTCGCAGAACCGTCCGAGCGCCTCGGCTGCCGGCGAACGCGCGAGGCCCGACGCGGTCAGCGCGAGCTCCCCGCGCGCGACGAGCAGCTCGTCGTCGGGGTACTGCAGCGCCAGCGAGCACAGCTTGTAGACGGTCGCCGTGTCGGCGGCGCGACGCGCGCGACGGCCGCTCATCAGCTCGCGCCGTTCGCGTCCTGGCGACGGTCGCCGAGCATCTCGATGATGTCGAGCGCGGGTGGCTCGTCGGTGAGCATGAACTGCTCGGCGGTGGGGTCGGCGATCGCCCCACAGTTCCCGGGGCCGCCTTCGAAGTCAAGCCCGCACGCGCCCTGCTGTTCCATCAGGCGCCCGGCGAGCTCGGTGTGCGCCTTGGGGATCACGTAGCGGTCGTCGTACTTGGCGATCGCGAGCAGCCGGTACATGTCCTCGATGTCCTGCACGCTCATGCCAGCCGCAGCGGCGATCGCCTCGTCGTGCTCGCCAAGCACCTCACGCTTGCGCATGTGACCGCGCATCCCCGCTAAGCGGCGCAGCACATCGCGGATCACCTCGGCGTCGCCCGCGCTGAGCAGGTTGGCGAGATAGTCGACCGGGATGCGCATCGACTCGATCGCGGGGAAGACGTCGTCCGGATTGGCCTCATAGCCATCGGTCTCAAGCGAGTTGACGATCGGCGAGAGCGGCGGCACGTACCACACCATCGGCAGCGTCCGGTACTCGGGGTGCAACGGCAGCGCAACCCGGTAGCGGTGCGCGAGCGCGTAGACGGGCGAACGTCGCGCCGCGTCGATCCAGTCATCGGGGATCCCGTCACGCGCGGCCTGGTCACGCACCGCTGGATCCTCGGGGTCAAGGAAGACCTGGCGCTGCGCCTCGAGCAGGCCCTGCGGGTCCGGCGTCGATGCGGCCGCCTCGACGCGGTCTGAGTCATAGAGGACCAGTCCGATGTAGCGGATCCGCCCGACGCAGGTCTCCGAGCAGATCGTCGGCTGGCCGATCTCGATCCGCGGGTAGCAGAGCGTGCACTTCTCGGCCTTGCCGGTGCGGTGGTTGAAGTAGACCTTCTTATACGGGCAACCCGAGACGCAGAAACGCCAGCCCCGACACTTGGCCTGATCAACCAGAACGATGCCGTCTTCCTCGCGCTTGTACATCGCCCCCGACGGACACGAGGCGACACAAGACGGGTTCAGGCAGTGCTCGCAGATCCGCGGCAGGTAGAACATGAACGCCTGCTCGTAGGTGGCCTTGACCTGCTCCTGGATCCCGTCGGTCAGCGGGTCCTGGTGGATGCGCTCCGGCGCGCCGGCGAGGTTGTCCTCCCAATTCGGGCCCCACTCGATGTTCTCCATCTTGCGCCCGGTCAGCTGCGATTGTGCCCGCGCGACCGGGTCGCGCTTGGACAGCGGCGCGTTGATCAGCTTCTCGTAGTCGTAGGTCCAGGGCTCGTAG
>DATCBT010000072.1:0-4810 GCA_036511695.1 Solirubrobacteraceae bacterium
GGGAGCCGGTAGGTCCACTCCAGGCCACCCCGCTGCATCCAGGGCGGAGCCTGGGGGACGAGGCCGGCATGGAAGTCAAAGGCGGCGCCGACGCCGACGAGCAGCGGCGCGCGAAGACGGGGCCGCATCGCGTGCATCCAGATCTCCTGCTTGGGCTGTCCGGTGCCGACCCACACGACGTCGGCGCCCGAGCCGTCGATGTCGGCGATCACCTGCTCCTCCTCGGCGGGCGTCAACGGCCGGAAGGGCGGGGAATAGCCGCCGACGATGCGCAGGCCGGGGAAGCGCTCGCGCAGACGCCGTTCGAGCAGCTCCAGCGCGCCCTGGTCGCGGCCACCGTAAAGGTAGATCGAGGCCCCGCCCGCCCCCGCCGCGGCGGCGCGCGCGCAGTAGAGGGCCATCAGGTCGGGGCCGTACACGCGTGTGGCGCCGGCGTGCCCGAGCGCGCGCAGCGCCCACACGAGCGGCTGGCCGTCGGGCACGGCGAGCGTCGCGCCGAGCACCGCCGCGTGCGCGGCGGCGTCCTCGTGCGCGGACATCACGAGGTTGACGGCGGCCGCCGTCATGTACCCGCGCCCGTCGGCGGCGATCAAGGCGTCCATCCAGTCCATCACCTCGGCGTAGTCGGAGATCGCCAGCGGAATGCCGAGGATCTCCGCGCGCGGCGGCGGCGCGGGAGCTTTGGGGGTAGGTGTAAGAGGGATCGAGATCCAATCAAGATACCCGTGGGCAGTCAGGAGATACGCTACGTGCCCGTGCCGATTGACCCTGACTTCTGGGCTGGACGGCGCGTGCTGCTTACCGGCCACACGGGCTTCAAGGGCGCGTGGCTGTCCCTCTGGCTGCAGACGCTCGGCGCGCGCGTCACCGGCCTGGCGCCGGCGCCGCCGACGCAGCCATCGCTGTACGAGCTCGCCGACGTGGGCGCGCGGATGACGGAGCGCGCGGTCGACGTGCGCGACCTGGAGGGGATGCGCAAGGCGCTGCGCGAGGAGCGCCCCGAGATCGTGCTGCACCTGGCGGCCCAGCCTATGGTCAGGCGCTCGCTGCGCGATCCGGCGATGACCTATGCGGTGAACGTGATCGGCACGGTGAACGTGCTCGAGGCCGTGCGCCTGGAGGCGGGCGAGATTCGCGCGGTGATCGTGGTGACCTCGGACAAGTGCTACGAGAACCTCGATGATCGACCGCGACGGTTCGTCGAGGACGATCCGCTGGGGGGAAGCGATCCATACTCGAGCTCGAAGGCGTGTGCGGAGCTGGTGACAGCGGCTTACCGCAGGTCGTTCTTCTCCGCCGCGGACTCGAGCCCGCCCGGACCTCAAATCGCGAGCGCGCGCGCGGGCAACGTGATCGGCGGCGGGGACTGGGGTGAGGACAGGCTGATCGGCGACATCGTGCGGGGGGTGCAGGCGGACGAGCCGATCAAGCTGCGCAACCCCGAGGCGGTGCGCCCCTTCCAGCACGTGCTGAACCCGCTGAGCGGATACCTGCGGCTGGCCGAGGAGCTGTGGCGCTCGCCGGCGGCGGCCGAGGCCTGGAACTTCGGACCACGCGCGGGAGACGCGCGCACGGTGCGCTGGATCGTCGAGCGCCTCCAGACACGGTGGGGAGGAGCGTTCGCGTGGGAGCTGGACGAGGGTGAGAACCCGCCCGAGGCGGGCCACCTGGCGCTGGACTCGAGCAAGGCCGAGCGGCGTCTGGGATGGCGCGCCGAATGGGATCTGGCAGAGGCGCTGGAGCGGATCGTCGAGTGGCACGAGGCCGAGCGTCGCGGCGAGGACATGCGGCGGGTGAGCCTGGAGCAGATCGAGCGGTTCGGATCGAGCGGTTCGCCGGCGCGTAGGTAAAGGCGCGCCAGGGCAAGGGGCGTGAAGGCAAAAGTCTTGAGCAAATAGCGACATTCGGCTGAGCAATAATTCGTTTGGCTCGTAGCCTTCCGCAGGGTGAGCCCACTGACCGTGCGTCGCTATCGTGCCGAGCGTCTGCTGCGCAAGGAGTTCGAGGGGCTGCGTGGCAGGGTGATGGGAAGGGTGCGAGGACGACTGCGGGCGAGCGGCGCGAGCCTCGACGCGAGCGATCTGGAGGCCTGTTATGCCCAGGCATGGCAGGGCCTCTATACGGCGATGCTGGCGGGTGAGGAGATCGCCAACCCGACTGGCTGGCTGACGCTCGTCACCTTTCGCCGGGCGATCGAGGAGTACCGCGCGCGCGGTCGCGCCTACCCAACTCGCGGCGTGGGCGAGTCCTCATCGGAGGAGCTTCGCTCCAGGCGCGGGGCGGACGTCCTGGGCGGGGCGCTGGAGCCCGATTTCGCGGGCGAGCTGGACGACCAGATCAGGCTGCGCCAGGTGTTCGAGGGATTGCGCGGCCGGCTGAGCGCACGCGAGCAGCAGGCGGCGGCGCTCTGCTATCTGCAGGGGCTATCGCGCTCCGAAGCGGCCGCGCGGATGGGGATCTCAGAGGCGCGCATGCGCAAGCTGATGGAGGGCCCCGGGGCGGGCCGGCCAGGGGTGGCGGGCAAGGTGGGCGAGCTGGTCGAGACGATTCGCGCCGGGGGCTGGTGCGAGGAGCAGGGCTCGCTGATGCGCGGCTTTGCCTTTGGCGTCCTCGACCCGCAGGGGGAGCGCTACCGGCTGGCTTTGGCGCACCGGCGCGCGTGCCCGGCTTGCCGCGCCTACGTCCTCTCGCTGCGCGGTCTCGCCGCGGTGCTGCCGGTGCCGATGTTCCTGCCCGGGGTGCTCGGCGCCGGGGCGCTCGCGGGGGCGGGCGCCGGTGTCGGAGCGGGTGCTGGGGCCGGCGCGGGTGCGGGTGGTGTGGGGGCGGGCGCCGGCGCGGGAACAGGCGCTGGCGCGCAGGTCTCCTCCGGGATCGGGGCGCTGTCCGCGTCGGGCACCGCAGGGGCGGCGGCCGGCGGCGCGGGCGGCGGCTGGCTGCTGGCGGGCGGTCCCTTGGGGGCGAAGCTCGCCGTCGGCTGCCTGATCGCGCTTGGGGTCGGGGCGAGCTGCGTAGCGCTCAATGTCAACCCTGAGCACGCGCTGGACGGCCACGCGCCGGTTCATCGGCGCCACTCCGGCCGCGCCGGCGCAACGGGCAGTGCGCCTGTCGCCGGGGCGACGGGCTCGCTGACGCCTGGTTACCTGCTCACGGGAGGGGTCGCGGGGGTTGTGCGCTCAGATCGCGCGTCGGGCCGGTCCGCGGTGGCATCCGCGGCGACATCGACGGATGCGGTGACCGCGGCTGCCCGGGCCAGCCGCGAGTTCGGTCCCGAGCGCGCCTTCGCGGGAACCTCATCAACTTCTTCTTCTTCTTCTTCTGCGCGGAGAGCGCTCAACGCAAGGGCGGCCTCCGCCGGTGATTCGAACTCCAGCGGTGGATCGAGCGCTCAGGGGTCCACCGCGGCCGGATCGGGGGAGTTCACATCCACCGTCGCGTCGGCTTCGCGTGGAGAATCGGCTACGCACTCCTCCGGAGGTGGCACGAGCGCCGGTGGGGGCGCCGCCCAGCGGGAGTTCGGGATCGGGTAGCGAGAGGCCTCAACCCCGCGGAAACACCTTGCTCATCAGCCTCAGCGCCAGCGGGTTGCCACGCGGGCGCAGGCGCCCGGTGGCGATCGCGCGCAACGGGTCGAGTCGCTGGCCGATGATGTCGACCCAGTCCTGGTAGGCGAGGCGCAGGCGCAGGTCGGGGCTGAGCGCCTCGCCCTGCGCGACCACGCTGGAGCCGTTGTCGACGATCAGATGCCAGGTGGGGACGTCGGGGTCGGTGAACTCCCACTGGAAGGTCGTCGGGCGGGGCAGGCCGTGGTTGGGGTTGACCTGGCGGCGGACGCTGTCGAAGAGCATGGCCAGCGTCTCGGGATCACGGCTGCTGGGCCCCTCGCGCACGCCGATGATGCCGGCCTGGGCCATGGCGCGCCCACGCTGAGTGATCTCCAGGGGCGAGAGCCCGGGCGGCAGCAGCGCCGGTCCGGGCAGTGTGTCCGCGGCGAGCCCGGCGGAGCGCAGCTTGGTCGTCATCGAGGTCAATCCCTCGACCCCGACCTGGTCGTAGCTGGCGCCGAAGACCGTTATGTAGTTTTCGTCCCAGCCCGGAGGCATCAGCACCTGGGCGGTGTAGCGGGTGACCTCGCGCAGGATCCGGGCGACGGCCTTGGGGACGCCGACGGGGTCTTCGCGCTTGAGGTCGGAGAGGAGCTTGACGCCGAAGCCGATGTGGCGCTGCTCATCGGCGGCGATGTTCTGCATCCCCTGCCGGAACGCGGGCAGCACGTTGCGCTCTTCGAGATAGCTGCAGATGAAGTGCTGGCCGGGCTGGGCGAGCGCCGCCTCGATCACGACGTGGTAGAGCGCGATCGCGGCGGCGAGCTGGGGCTTTGAGCGATCGGCGCGCAGCTCGTCGGCCATCGTGTCGAGGCGCTCGAAGATCTTGCGAAAGCCGGGGGTGAGCTGCGGCTTGATCGCCTGCAGGCCACTTGCCATCGAGCCGTCGCCGATGCCGCAGACCTCCCGCATGAAGCGCTTGAAGAAGACCGCGTGGCGCGCCTCGTCGACCTGCTGGGTAGTGAGGAAGTACTTCTGCTCCTCCAGCGGCGCGGCGTCGATGTAGGGGGAGAGGTTGTCGGCTACGGCATCCTCGCCCCAGAAGAACAGGCAGTAGTTCCAGAGCGCGGCCTTGCGCTCGAACTCGGTGAACTCCTCGCGCCACTGGCGTGCGTCCTCGGCGAAGTCGAGCTCCATCGCGCTCCAGTTGCCGCGCTCCCAGCGCGCATAGAGATCCTCGTAGGTGATCGAGTCGGTCGGCAGGTGGG
>DATCBT010000073.1:0-19741 GCA_036511695.1 Solirubrobacteraceae bacterium
TGCCCATCGCCGCTGCCGTTCGCGCCGACCCAGAGCACACAGAACCAGAACGCGAACGCGGGTGGGAACACCTCGTTTACGTTCAACCTGTCGCGTCCGGAAGGGCATCAGTATCTCTCCCAGGTCAAGACGACGCTGCCCCCGGGTCTCGTCGGCTTGATTCCGTCGACGCCCCTGTGCGGTGAAGAACAGGCCAACGCCGGGACGTGCCCGGCGGCCAGTCAGGTTGGCGCCGCGGCCGCGCTCGCCGGATCGGGTCCGACTCCGTTTCTGTTCACCGGTGGGACGGTCTACCTGACCGGGCCTTACAACGGCGCGCCATATGGTCTCTCGATCGTGGTTCCCGCTGTCGCCGGGCCGTTCAGCCTCGGCAACGTGGTCACTCGGGCGACGATCAGTGTCGATCCATACACCTCGCGGGTGACCGTCACGAGCGTCCTGCCGACGATCTTCAAGGGGATACCGCTGCGTCTGCGGGGTGTGACCGTGGCGATCAACAAGCAGGGCTACCTGCTCAACCCGACCAACTGCGGCACGTTCGCCACCGAATTGACGGTGAGCGGCTTCACGCCGGGCTCCAGTGCCGTCGCGACGCAGAATCTGTCGAGCCCATTCCAGGTCAACAACTGCAGCGCGCTCGCGTTCAAGCCCTCGTTCAAGTCCAAAACCAGGGCGAAGACCTCGAAAGCGAACGGCGCGAGTCTGGAAACGACCATCAATATCGGGGCTGGCCAGACGAACTTCAAGTCGGTCGTAGTGCAGCTGCCCAAGCAGCTTCCATCGCGCTTGACGACGCTGCAGAAAGCGTGTCCTGAAGCGGTGTTCGCCGCGAATCCGTTCAAATGCCCAAGCGGCTCGTTTGTCGGCGGCGCCAGGGCGAACACGCCGGTGCTCCCAGGGAAACTGCAGGGACCGGCGATCCTGGTCTCGCACGGCGGCGCGGCGTTCCCGGATCTCGACCTGGTGATGGAAGCCAACGGCGTGCGCGTGATCCTGGTCGGCAACACGAATATCACGAAGGGGATCACGACGACGACCTTCGCGACGTTGCCGGATGTGCCGGTGTCGAGCGTCACGGTGAACCTGCCGATCGGCTCGCACTCGGCGGTGACCGCGAACGGCAGCCTCTGCATCAACCCGTTGACGATGCCGACGACCCTGATCGGACAGAACGGCTTCAAAGTCAAGCAGACCACGAAGGTCGCGGTCGCCGGCTGTCCCGTGCGAATCGCGGGGCGGAAGGTGATCGGCAACACTGCCTACATAACCGTGCAGACCTACGCGGCCGGACGTATCAGTGGCAGCGGGTCGAACCTGGCGACGGTCTACCGGAAACTGGGCAAGGCCGAGAAAACAGCGACGCTCAAGGTCCCGCTCTCGCGTGGCGGTCAGGGTAAGGGCCGCCCGCTGAAGGTCAAGCTGCGGGTTGGCTTCGTGCCCAAGAAGAAGAGCAAGACCCTCGGCAACTCCGCATCGACTACGACGGTGGTCTTTAGATAGAGAGCCTGGGGCCTAGATGGAGCCTGGGGCCGTCCGCTCGGACGGCCCCGGATTAGAAGTGCCGAGCGCGGGTATATCAATCCCCGATTGCAATTGGGTTTAGAGGAGAGTGAGGATGAGGCACGCTGCTCGTATCGCGACGCTTGGGGCGCTCGTAAGTGCCGGCCTGTTCGCCGGGGCACTGACGCCTACCGCGCAGGCCGCGTTCGGACCGGAAACGTTTGAAGCCGGCACATGCGTGAACCACACGTGCACCTACGCGAGCATCGAAGCGAATCCCGCCGAAGCAGTCACGCAGGCCGCGAGCCATCCAGCCTGGGGCATAACGAAGTTCACGATGAAAGCGAGCGGCAGCAACGCTGGAGAAGCGCTCCGCCGGATTCGTGTCGACGTGCCCCCCGGTCTTGCTGCCAACCCCGAGGCCCCAATGCCCAAGTGCTCGGTGGCGCAGTTCAACTCAAACCCAAAAGGTTGCCCGGCGTCAAGCGAAGTGGGAACGACCGAAATGGAAGCGACCCTCGAAGTCGAACATGGCATACCCCTCCCTCTGCCCACGCTCACAGGCACGGTGTACAACCTGCAGGCGCCTAGTGGTCTGCCGCTTGATTTCGGCATCAATGTTGAACCCGCCGGGGCACTGGTCACGCCGGTTCGCTTGTTCCTTGAAGGTCATGTCGATTGGAGTGGTGACTACCACGAGTACTTCGAAATCAACGAAGTGCCCCGGGAAGCGGGCGCGACGGTGCTTGGGCTCACCGTGAACCGGCCACTCAGCGTGTCGATGTCGAAACTCAACTTCAACGGTCACACCGGCGGCGACTTCCTCACGCTTCCGAGCGTCTGCTCGAGTACAACCACCTCGCACCTCGAACTCGAATCCTATGCCGGCGAAATTACCCACATGGAAACGCACACACCCGCCGGCGTCGACGGTTGTGGCAAGGTCCCGTTTGAGCCGACGGTCGAAGTCACTCCCGAACCCGCCGCGTCGGACCAGCCTGATGGCGCCACGACGGTCGTCAGGGTTCCGCAGAACGCCGGCTCTGGGGAAATCAACACGGCCGACATCCAAGACGCCCACGTCACGCTGCCCGAAGGCCTGACGCTCAACCCGGCGGCCGCACACGGCCTTGAAGCGTGCTCGGCCGCTCAGATCGGGATCGGAACCAGGAACCCCGTCAGCTGTCCGGCGGGATCGATTCTCGGAAGCGTCGTGCTCGAAACAGATCTGCCCCCCGGTTCGTTGACCGGAAACGTCTATCTCGCCAGCCCCGGCGGTGGGCCGATCACGGGTCCGCCCTTCACGATCTATCTGGTCGCCCAGAACACCAACCTCGATGTCTCCGTGCGGCTGCAGGGCCTGGTCACGCCGAATCCGACCACCGGCCGGCTTGAAGTGACGTTTGCGAACAACCCCCAGCTTCCGTTCAGCGAACTTCGCCTGACCCTCAACGGGGGCGCGCACGCGCCCCTCGCCAACCCGCTCGTGTGCGGGAGCGCGAATACGGAAGCGCTGTTCGCGCCCTTTACAACAGGTGAGCTCACGGCTCTACTACCGACACCGTTCGTGACCACCGGCTGCCCTACCCCCCTGCCCTTCGCGCTCAGCCAGAGCACACAAAGCGCGAACGCGACCGCCGGTGCATACAGCTCTTACACGTTCAACCTCGCGCGCGGCGACGGCAACCAGTACCTGGGCAAGGTCTCTACCACGCTGCCCGCGGGCCTCGTCGGCGAAATCCCGAAGGTCACGCTGTGCGGCGAACCGCAGGCGCAGGCGGGCACATGTGGCGCTCCTAGCCAGATCGGCACCGCGACCGCCCAGGTCGGGGCAGGCACGGAACCGTACCCGTTCACGGGACCGGTCTTCCTAACCGGCCCCTATGCAGGCGCGCCATATGGACTGTCGATCCCGATCCACGCCGCGGCGGGGCCGTTCGACCTCGGCAACGTCGTCACGCACGCGACGATCGGCGTCGACCCGCATAGCGGCCGCGTGATCGCGACGACGACCGACCTGCTGACGATCTTCAAGGGAGTGCCGCTGCGCCTGCGCAATATCAGTGTGGCGATCAATCGCCCCAACTTCCTCTTCAACCCGACCAACTGCGGCCCGCTCGCGACCGAATCGACGCTGACCTCGACGTTCGGCGCGACGCAGGGCCTGGCGAGCCCGTTCCAGGTCGGCAACTGCGACGCGCTTGCGTTCAAACCGTCCTTCAAGGTCTCGACGAGCGCGAAGACCTCAAAAGCGAATGGCGCCGGCCTGCAGGTCAACCTCCTGCAGGGAGTCCATGAGGCGAACATCAAGTCGGTCGTGGCTTCGTTGCCCAAGCAGCTGCCGTCGCGACTGACGACGTTGCAGAAAGCCTGCCCGGAAGCGACGTTCGCGGCGAATCCGGTCAACTGCCGGGCGTTGGGCTCGGAAGTCGGGACAGCCACTGTGGCCACGCCGGTGCTCCCGCAGGAGTTGACCGGGTCGGCCTACCTCGTCTCACACGGCGGAGCGGCGTTCCCCGATCTCGACCTGGTTCTCGAAGGCGATGGCGGCGTGCGGGTGATCTTGACCGGGAACACCAACATCAAAGCCGGCGTCACCACCTCCACGTTCGCCTCGATTCCCGACGTGCCGGTCTCCAGCTTCGTGCTGAATCTGCCGGTGGGCCCGCACTCCGTGCTGACGGCGAACGGAAGTCTCTGCGCCAAGCCGCTGCTCATGCCTACGACGATCACCGGGCAGAACGGCGCGGTGGTCAAACAGAGCACGAGGATCTCCGTGTCCAGATGCCCGGTGGAGATCGTCTCCCACCGGGTCGTCGCGCACAAGCTCATCCTCAAGATCAAGACCTTTGCGGCGGGGCGTATCAGCGTGAAGGGCAGGAACCTGAAGACGGTTTCTCGGCGCCTCGGCAAGGCCTCCACGGTGACGCTCAAGATCCCGCTCTCCCGTGGTGGCCTGAAAGCGCTGCGCAAGACACGTCACAAGCACCACCGGCTGAAGGTGCGCGTGCGCGTCGGCTTCGTGCCGAAGCAGAAGGGCGAATCCAGCTCGGCGGCCTCTGCCACAGTCAAGTTCAAGTAAGGCGGGGCTCCAAAGGGCAAATCCGGGTCCGCTGCCTTCGCAGAAATCACATTCAAATAACGGGGACTGGTAGACCCCGACGGGGATATGCCCTAGATTGGAGGGGTGGAAGTCGTAGCGGGTATGGATACCTCGAGCCAATCGGTCGGCGACCTAAAGCATTTGGCTGGTGGCGATCCCCTGCTGGCGGGCGTGCGACGGCTGACGCTGCTCGCCGACAGCGCCGACCACGCGGAGGAGATCTTCCGCGCGCTCGCCCGCGAGCTGCTGCTGATGCCCGGCGCCGAGGAGGTCCACGTCCACCATCTCCGTGAGACCGTCGGCCAGCTGGAGCCGACAGATATCTATCTGTTCGAGGGCGAAGGCCGACTGAGCTACCTGACTCCCCGCGCCGAGCGCCCGCCGGGCGTGAGCTGGGTGCAGAGCACCGGTCGCGGCTTCCTCGCGGCCGACGCTCAGGAACTCTCCACCAGTGTGCCCCGGCTCGCGCTGGTAAGCAGCCAGCCCGGCCCAGCCGGCTGCGCGCTGCTGCTGCCGCTGGCCGTGGGCGGCGAGGTCGAGGCCGTGGTGCTGCTCGTCCGCCGCGGCTCGGCGCTCTTCACCGATCGCTCGATCGAGCTCGCCACCACGCTTGTCGACCAGGCCGCGACCGCGCTGGCGCTGGTGCGCGCGCGCGCGGAGGCCGGCACCGACCCGGTCACGAGCTGCATGAACCGCCGCGCGATGCGCCGGCGCCTGTACGAGGAGGTCGGCCGCGCGATGCGTGCCGGCAGCCCGCTCTCGTGTCTGCTGATCGATCTCGACAACTTCAAGCTCGTCAACGATCGCCACGGCCATCTCGCCGGCGACACGATGCTGCGCGAGGTCGGCCAGACGCTGGTGGGCGAGTTCCGGGCGTTTGACCGCGTTGCCCGCTACGGCGGCGACGAGTTCGTCGTGATCCTGCCCAACGCCGACCTGGAGAGCGCGGCCGCGGCTGCCCAGCGGGCGCTGGAGCGGCTGCTGGCGGTGCCGTCGTTCGATGCCACCCCGGGCGCCTCCGCCTCGATCGGCGTCGCCCAGTGGCAGGCGCAGATGGGCACCGACGAGTTGCTCGAAGCCTGTGACGCCGCCCTGCTGCGCTCCAAGCGCCAGGGCAAGGGACGCGTGACGCGCGCCTCCGCGCCGGCCTCATAGACTGCGGGGTATGTCGAAGAACAGCTTTGGCGCACAGGACACGCTCGAGATCGGCGGGCAGGAGTACGAGATCTTCCGGTTGGACGCGCTGCAGGAGCGCTTTGACGTGGCGCGGCTGCCGTTCTCGCTGAAGGTGCTGCTCGAGAACCTGCTGCGCACCGAGGGCAACGGCTCGGTCGACGCGAAGGACATTGAAGCGCTCGCGAGCTGGGACGCGCAAGCGCAGCCGAGCAAGGAGATCGCGTTCACGCCCGCGCGCGTGTTGATGCAGGACTTCACCGGCGTGCCCGCGGTGGTCGACCTGGCGGCGATGCGCGACGCGATCGCCGAGATGGGCGGCGACCCGGCGAAGATCAATCCGCTGGCGCCGGCCGAGCTGGTGATCGACCACTCGGTGCAGGTCGACGCGTTCGGCACGCGCGACTCCTTTCGCTTCAACGCCGAGCGCGAGTTCGAGCGCAACCAGGAGCGCTACGCGTTCCTGCGCTGGGGGCAGGGGGCGTTCGAGCACTTCGCCGTGGTCCCGCCGGACACGGGGATCGTCCACCAGGTCAACCTCGAGTACCTGGCCCGGGTCGTGTTTCGCAACGATCGCGAAGGATCGCAGCCGCCGCGTCTGCCGCAGCTGTATCCGGACACGCTGGTGGGAACCGACTCGCACACGACGATGGTCAACGGCCTTGGCGTGCTCGGTTGGGGCGTGGGCGGGATCGAGGCCGAGGCGGCGATGCTCGGTCAGCCGCTGTCGATGCTGATCCCGCGGGTCGTGGGCTTTGAGCTGCACGGCGAGCTGCCGGAGGGCGCCACGGCGACGGACCTGGTGCTGACGGTCACGCAGATGCTGCGCGAGCGCGGCGTGGTGGGGGCGTTCGTCGAGTTCTTCGGCGCCGGCCTTCAGGGGCTGCCGCTGGCCGACAGGGCCACGATCGGGAACATGTCGCCGGAGTTCGGCTCGACCTGCGCGATCTTCCCGATCGATGCCGAGACGCTGCGCTACCTGGAGTTCTCGGGCCGCCCGCACTCGCGCATAGAGCAGGTCGAGGCATACGCCCGCGAGCAGGGGCTGTGGCACGAGGAGGGCGCGGCGCAGAGTACCTTCTCGGACACTCTGCAGCTGGACCTGGGCGACGTGGTGCCGAGCATCGCCGGGCCCAAGCGGCCACAGGATCGGGTGGCGCTTAGTGAGGCCCGCGATGAGTTCCGGCGCGCGCTCGCAGGCTACGTCCCCGACTACGACGCGCGCGACGAGGCCTCGGCCGAGAGCTTTCCCTCGAGCGATCCGCCGGCCAACGGCAACGACGAGACAAGGCCGGATGACGGCGGTCCGAGCTACGCGCACGAGAGCGCGCACCCGCACCCCGCGGCGAGGCCGGCCGCGGCCACCGCCGGCGCGGCGAGCGCGGCTGCCACGGCAACCGCCGAGGGCGCAGCGACCGGCGCCGTGGCCGTGAGGCTCGCCGACGGGACGGAGACGGAGCTGGCCCACGGGCATGTGGTGATCGCGGCGATCACGAGCTGCACGAACACGTCGAACCCGTCGGTGATGGTGGGCGCGGGCATCCTTGCGCGCAATGCGCTGGCGCGCGGCTTGCGCTCCAAGCCGTGGGTCAAGACCTCGCTGGCGCCGGGGTCGAAGGTGGTGACCGAATACCTCGACAAGGCCGGTCTGACAGAGCCGCTGGAGGAGCTCGGGTTCAACCTGGTCGGCTATGGCTGCACGACGTGTATCGGCAACTCGGGGCCGCTGCCGGAGGAGATCTCGAAGGTGGTGGGCGAGGAGGATCTGGCGGTTGTGTCGGTGCTCTCGGGCAACCGCAACTTCGAGGGGCGGATCAACCCGGACGTGAAGATGAACTACCTGGCCTCGCCGCCGCTGTGTGTGGCCTATGCGCTGGCGGGCACGATGGACATCGACATCGTCGCCGACCCGCTGGGTCAGGACGCGCAGGGAGCGGACGTGTACCTGCGCGATATCTGGCCCAGCGAGCGGGAGGTCGCGAGCACGATCGAGCAGGCGGTGCAGTCGGACATGTTCCGCAAGAGCTACGGCGAGGTGTTCGCGGGGGACGAGCGCTGGAAGACGCTGAAGGTACCGACGGGCGATCGTTTCGTCTGGGCTGAGGACTCGACGTACGTGCGCTTGCCGCCGTACTTCAAGGGCATGCCGCCAGAGCCCGAGCCGGTGGGAGACATCGCGGGGGCGCGCGTGCTGGCCAAGCTGGGCGACAGCGTGACGACCGATCACATCTCCCCGGCGGGCTCGATCAAGCGTGACGGGCCCGCCGGGAGGTACCTGCAGGAGCAGGGGGTGGCGCCGCGCGACTTCAACTCCTATGGCTCGCGCCGGGGCAACCACGAGGTGATGATGCGGGGCACGTTCGCCAACATCAGGCTGCGCAACCAGATCAACACGACCCCGCCCGGCCCGGCCCTGCCGGAGGGCGGCGTGACTCGTTACTTTGGCCCGCCCGTCCCTCCCGCCCCGCCGGCTTCGCTCTCCGAGTCCCAAGTCCCCGCCTCATCCCAAGCCCCCGTCCCGCGCGCGAGCGATGATGGGGGCGAGCAGATGTCGATCTACGACGCGGCGATGAGATACATCGAGCGGGGTGTGCCGCTGGTGGTGCTCGGCGGCAGGGAGTACGGGTCGGGCTCCTCGCGCGACTGGGCCGCGAAGGGCACGCGGCTGCTTGGGGTGCGGGCGGTGATCGTGGAGAGCTTCGAGCGGATCCACCGCTCGAACCTGGTGGGGATGGGCGTGCTGCCGTTGCAGTTTCCCGAAGGGCAGAGCGCCGACTCGCTGGGGCTGAGCGGCGAGGAGACCTTCTCGATCACGGGCATGGCGGCGGCGATGAACGGCGGTGGCGGGAATGGGGGGCCGCCGGGAGAGGTGCAGGTGCAGGCCGTGTCTGACGATCCCGCCCGCCCCGAGCCCGTGCGCTTCGCGGCGCGCGTGCGGATCGACACCCCGCGCGAGGCCGAGTACTTCCGGCATGGGGGCATCCTGCAGTTTGTCTTGCGCCAGCTTCTGATCAGAAAATAAAGCCTGCGGGGAGCGGTGTAAGTATAAAGGTTGGAATCGTGGCTGACGATAGCTACCGCAGTCTGGAAACCAAATGAGCCCGAGCACCGCGAAAAAATCACAAAAGCGTGCCGCCACGATGGCAAAGAGCGCGACCCCGCCGGTCCTGTTGGACCTGCTCAATGCGCGCGGTCCCTCCGGCTATGAGACCGCCCCGGCGGCGGTGTGGCGCGATGCGGCGAAGGGCTTTGCCAAGGTGAGCACCGACGTGGTGGGCACCCCGCTGGCGCAGGTCGCGGCCAAGCACGATTCAAAGAGCCCGCCGCAGCGGCTGCTCGTGATGGGCCACATCGACGAGATCGGGCTGATCGTCACGCATATCGACGACGAGGGCTACCTGTGGTTCGGGTCGGTCGGTGGCTGGGACGCGCAGATCCTGGTGGGCCAGCGCGTGGCGCTTGACACACGCGCCGGTGCGGTGACGGGTGTGGTTGGCAAGAAGCCGATCCATCTGCTGCGCGAGGAAGACCGCAAGAAGGTGGCGGAGATCCGCGACCTGCACATCGACATCGGCGCCTCAGGCGGCGCCGACGCGCGCGAGCGCGTGCGGGTGGGCGATGTCGCGGTGATCGACGCCGACCCGGTCGAGCTGCCGAACGGCCGGCTGACCTCGCGCGCGCTGGACAACCGGCTGGGATCGTTCGTGGCGCTCGAGGCGGCGCGTCTGGTGGCCGCGGCCGGCGGCGCGGAGTGGGAGCTGGCGGCGGTTGCGGTCGCGCAGGAGGAGATCACTTTCGGGGGCTCGCGCACGAGCGCCTTCGCGCTGAAGCCGGATGCGGCGATCGTGGTGGATGTCACGCACGCGACCGACGCGCCGGGGGTCGATGTGAAGGAGATCGGCAAGCACGAGCTCGGCTCCGGGCCGGTGCTGAGCCGCGGCTCGACGCTGCACCCAGGCTTGTTCGAGCTGCTGTATGAGACGGCCGAGCGGGAGAAGATCCCGTTCACGGTCGAGGCCAGCGCGCGTGCGACGGGGACCGACGCCGACGCGGTGCACGTCAGCCGCGCGGGTGTGCCCACGGGCCTGGTGTCGATCCCGATCCGCTACATGCACTCCCCGGTCGAGCTCGTCCAGCTCGACGACGTCCACGCCTGCGCGCGCCTGATCGCGGCCGCGGCGCTAAGCCTGGACGGCGAGGCGGCCTTCACCCGCTAGGGCACCGCTGGGGGCTAGGTCAGGTGTTGTAGCTACTCCGCCGCGCCGAGTTCGCTGAAGGAAGCGGCCTCGTAGGCCTTGCCGGGAACTCCGCCGAGGGCGATCATCTGCAGACCCTCGGGGCCTGGATAGACCTTGCGCTTGGTGCCTGCGGCGACTCGCACGAGCAGGTCGGGGGTGAGGTCGACCCGCTCGCCTTCGATGTCGATGTAACCGGAGCCGGAGATCGCCAGGTAGACCTCCTCCTGGCCGTCGGCGGCGTGGTCGTGCTCGGGATAGTCCTTGTAGTCGGCCGGCAGCCGGACCACCTGGAGGCCGAAGGAGGTGACGCCGAGCTCGGCCCGGGCCTTGACGAGCCCGCCACCGAAGGCGGCCTCCATGTCGTTGATGCGCTTCGCGGTGTAGTCGCTCATGGGCCGCATCCTATCCGGTCGTGAGTCACATCACGATCGCGAGCCGGCGCGACTGTGCGAGGGCGGTGAGATCAGCCACGGACAAGCCGCTTGTATGTGATCCGGTGGGGGCGGTCGGCGGCCGCCCCGAGCAGCGCATGGCGGTGGGCCTCGTAGGCCTCGAAGTTGCCCTCGAACCAGGTCACCTGGGAGTCGCCCTCGAAGGCGAGCACGTGGGTCGCCACGCGATCCAAGAACCAGCGATCGTGGGAGATCACGATCGCGCAGCCGGGGAACGCCAGCAGGGCGTTCTCGAGCGCGCGCAGCGTGTCCACGTCGAGGTCGTTGGTGGGCTCGTCGAGCAGCAGCAGGTTGCCGCCGCTGCGCAGGAGCTTGGCGAGGTGCACGCGGTTGCGCTCGCCGCCGGAGAGCTTGCCGATGCGGGCCTGCTGGTCTGAGCCCTTGAAGTTGAAGCCGGCGGTGTACTGGCGCGAGTTGACCTCGCGGTCGCCTACCTTGAGGTGCTCGTAGCCTTCGGAGATCTCCTCCCAGACGGTCTTGGTGGGGTCGAGCGAGTCACGCGACTGATCGACGTAGGCGAGCTTGACCGTGTCGCCGAGCTCGAGCTTGCCGCTGTCGGGGCTCTCCTCGCCGGTGATCATCCTGAAGAGGGTCGTCTTGCCCGCGCCGTTTGCGCCGATCACGCCGACGATGCCCGCCCGCGGCAGATCGAAGGACAACGACTCGATCAACAGGCGCTCGCCGAAGCCCTTGACCAGATCGGTGGCGGTGAGCACCTTGCCGCCCAGGCGCGGGCCGGGGGGAATGTGGATCTGGACCTCGTCGAGCTTGACGTTGCGCTCCTCCGAGACGAGCTCCTCATAGCGCGCGAGGCGAGCCTTGGACTTCGTGCGTTTACCCTTGGGATTCGTTCGCACCCATTCGAGCTCCGCCGCGATCGTGCGCTCGCGTCCCTTTTCTGAGCGCTCTTCCTGGGCCATGCGGGCCTGCTTCTGCTCGAGCCAGCTCGAGTAGTTGCCCTGGTAGGGGATGCCCTTGCCGCGGTCGAGCTCGAGGATCCAGCCGGCGACGTTGTCGAGGAAGTAGCGGTCGTGTGTGACGGCGACGATCGCGCCCTTGTACTCGGCGAGATGGCGCTCGAGCCAGTCGACGGACTCGGCGTCGAGATGGTTTGTGGGCTCGTCGAGGAGCAGCAGGTCCGGCGCGCGCAGGAGCAGCCGGCAGAGCGCCACGCGGCGGCGCTCGCCGCCGGAGAGCAGGCTGACGTCGGCCTCTGGCGGGGGCAGGCGGAGCGCGTCCATCGCGTACTCGAGCTGCGTGTCGAGGCTCCAGGCGTCGACCGCGTCGATCTTGGCCTGGATGTTGCCGAACTCCTCGGCCGTCTCGTCGGAGTAGTTGGCGGCCAGCTCGTTGAAGCGGTCGAGCAAAGCCTTGGTCTCGGCGACGCCGTCCTCGACGTTGCCCTTGACGTCCTTTGACTCGTCGAGCTGGGGCTCCTGGGCGAGCATGCCGACGGTGGCGCCGGGCGCGAGCGCGGCCTCGCCGCGGTACTCCTGATCCTCCCCGGCCATGATCCGCAAGAGCGTGGACTTGCCGGAGCCGTTGTAGCCGAGCACGCCGATCTTGGCCCCGGGGTAGAAGGCGAGCGTGATGTCGTTGAGGACCGTCTTCTCCGGCGGATGCAGCTTGGAGAGGCGGTGCATCGTGAAGATGTATTGCGAGGACATGGTCGAGGCCAGGATAGGAGGTCTTGATTTTTTTATGGGACGGCAGAGCCGTCCGAGGTGCAACGGGATCGGCGTGAGGGGGAAGTGGCCGGCACGGCTTCGGGCCGCGCCGGACGAAGGTGCGTGCCCGCGGCAGCCGGCGGCGCTAACGTGATTGGTCATGCCTACGACCGTTCTCGACGTCGAGCAGCATCTGCTGCTGCTGGAGCTGGAGGCGCCGTTCGACAAGCGCGCGGTGCAGCTGGCCAGACGGCGGATGGCCAAGCGCTGGCACCCCGACGTGGCGCCGCAGGGCAGGCAGTTCGAGCACGAGCGCCATCTGAAGGCGATCAACGAGGCGGCCGATCAGCTGGAGCGGCTGGCGGAGGGCTTCAAGGGCGGGAGCGTGTCGCGCAATGCCGTGCGCGCGAGCGCCCAGGCCGCGAGACGCGAGCGCGAAGAGGCGGGCAGGCGCGCGTACGAGGCCGAGCAGCGCGCGCGCGAGCACGCGAAGGAGCGCGAAACAAACGATCCGTTCGGCAGCCGCATGCCCGACCATTCGGTGGTCCACAGATACGCGCGCTGCGAGTCATACCCGGAGTGGGGTGTGGGGACGGTGGCCGGCATCTACTTCACCGGCGAAGACGACGACATGCAGCAGTGGGCGCGCGTGCAGTTCAGCCACGGCGTGCGGACGGTTCCGGCGGGCAGCATGAAGTTCGTCGACTTCTCAAAGCCCGACCCGGCAGGCGAGCGCGTCGAGCGCTTCCTCGTCGCCGCGCAAAGGGCGATGGCCGAAGAGGAGTACGAGCTGGCGGCGCAGCGGTTGATCTACGCGCGCGACGCCGAGCCGCGGAACGTCGCGGTGCTGCGCCTGATGACGCTTGCGTTCTGGCAGGCGGGCAAGCTGGAGGCGGCGGCTCGCTCGGTGCACGAATGGGCGCGCGCGGACGCGGGCCGCCCCGCGGCCCACCGGTTCGCGGCGCGCATCTACGAGGACATCGGCGCGATCGACCTGGCCGAGGAGGCCGCCGCGCGGGCGGTCAAGCGCGGACCATCAGACGCGGGCGCGTGGGAGCGGCTGGGGCGCCTGCGGCTGCTGCTGGTCGACCGCGAGGGCGCCCTCGAAGCGCTCGAGCGCGCCGGAGCGCTCGGCGCGCAGGGGGAGCTGCGGGATCTATTGGCACAGGCCCTGGCGCTGGAACCACGCATGTCATCGCCCGCGGCGTAGTCATCGCCCGCGGCGTAGTCATCACGCGCGCCTAAAGAATGTTGATCGCCCGCGAGACGATCAGGCCGATCGTGACGAGCGAGACGAGCGATTGGATCCCCATGAAGATCTTTGCCATCGATGTCAGCGGCATCGCGTCGGTGGGGGAGAAGGCCATCGCGTTGGTGAGCGAGACGTACAGGTAGTCGATGAATTTGGGACGCCACGACAGTGGCTCGATGCGGTCGTCGGCCATCTGCGGGAAGAGGAAGTCGGGGGGGTTGTCACGTCCAGCCGCGCGCCTGCCGGGTCCGCCGCGATCGATCTCCCAAAACCAGAGTGCGAAGATCAGGAAGTTGGTCAGCCAGATCAGCACGCCGGCGCCGATCAGCGCACGTCCTTCAGAGACGACGTGATGCAGCAGGTAATGCGTGAGCGCGCCGAGCGAGTAGATGTTTGCGAGCGACACGAAAGCCGTCATCGCGAGCGCGATCCGCCGGCGTCGGGGGTGCTCGTCCTCGAGTTGGTTGGGCGTGACGACGAACAGGCCGAGCAGCAGCGCGGCCTCCAGGCTCGGGATCAGCCATCTGGGGCCGATCGTGAGCCGCGCGGGCAGTAGCAGCTGGAGGGCGATCGCGGTGAGCACGGTCAGCTGGGCCGGCCAGAACGGCTCCGCGGCGGCGGGCGGGGGATAGGGGCGACCAACCGGGGGTGTGCCTGCTCGGGTGCTCATAACGTGAGAGCGTAAGGGGCGGCTCGGCGGTGGCGGTACCCTTGGAAGTGATCGAATCGACTGCCGGGAGCGTGGGAAGGCGCAGATGGGAATCGACAATCCGGTACACCTGATCTTCATCGCGGTGGTGGCGTTGATCGTGCTCGGCCCCAAGCGCCTGCCCGAGCTCGCCCGCTCGCTCGGTAACGGCATGCGCGAGTTCCGCGAGTCGTTGAATCAGGCGGCAAATGACGACGATCGGACGAGCGAGCCGCTCGTGCCCCAGCAGGCACAGCTAGTGGCCGCCCCGGAGCCCGTGCCTGCCTCGTCGGTCGACGCCCTGGTCGTCGACCCGTCGGCCCCCGTCGATTCGCCGGCCCGTGTCGATCACCTGGCCTCTGCCGATCCCCCGGCTCGTGTCGATCCCCCGGCTCGTGTCGATTCGCCGGCTCGTGTCGATTCGCCGGCCCGTGTCGATCCGGCTGCCCCTGTCGATCCGGCGGCCCCTGTCGATCCGGCTCAGCGGTTACCGTCAGGCGATGCGCCTGATCGTCGCCCGCTGTGAGGTCGCCTACCTCGGCCGTCTGACAACCTCGCTGCCCGAGGCGGTGCGGCTGCTGATGTTGAAGGCCGACGGCACGTTCATGGTCTGGGCTGATGGCGGCGGGCCGAACGTGAAGCCGCTGAACTGGATGACGCCGCCGACGGTGCTCGAAGAGCAGACCGACTCGCACGGCCGGCTGACGGGCCTGGTGGTGCGCAAGCAGCGCCAGGAGGACCGCGTGGAGATCGCGATCGCGGAGGTGCTCTCGGACATTGAGCACGAGCTCGACGTGCTGGCGTCGCTCGAGAAGGAGGGCTTGGAGCGCGAGCTGCAGGAGTTGCTCGCGGACGCTCCGCAGTGGTGCGGCGAGGGCTTTCGGCTGGTGCGCCGCGAGTGGCCGACCGACATCGGCCCGGTCGACCTGATGTGCCGCGACGGAGAGGATGAGTGGATCGCCGTGGAGATCAAGCGGATCGCGACGATCGATGCGGTCGAGCAGCTGACCCGCTACCTCGAGCGCATCCGTCTGGACCCGGCGCTGGGCTCCTGCCGGGGAGTGCTCGCGGCACAGATCATCAAGCCGCAGGCGCGCGTGCTGGCCCAGGCGCGGGGGATCGACTGCGTGGAGGTGGACCTCGAGGTGCTCCGCGGCGAACGCGAGCCCGACCTGACCTTGTTTGCCGCATAAGATGCGCGCATGAGCGACTCCGAGGCAGTGCTGACAGAGCGGCGCGGGAACGTCCTGCTGATCACGATCGACCGTCCCGAGGTGCGCAACGCCGTCAACGCAGCTGTCGCCGCCGGCATCGCGGGGGCGCTCGAGGAGCTCGACGGCGACGAGCAGCTGTCGGTGGGCATCCTCACCGGCGCGGGTGGCTTCTTCTGCGCGGGGATGGACCTCGGCGCGTTCGTCAAGGGCGAGTCGCCCTGGTTCGGCGACCGCGGCTTCGCCGGGATCGCCCAGCGCGCCGCGCGCAAGCCGTTGATCGCGGCGATCGAGGGCTTCGCCGTGGCGGGCGGCATGGAGATCGCGCTCGCCTGCGATCTGATCGTCGCCGCGCGCGGCGCCAAGCTGGGGATCCCCGAGGCCAAGCGCTCGCTCGTGGCCGCCGGTGGAGCCCTGCTGCGCCTGCCCCGACGGATGCCCTACCACGTGGTCATGGAGCTCGCGCTCACCGGCGATCCACTGCCCGCCGAGCGCTTCCACGAGTTTGGCGTCGTCAACCGTCTGGCCGAGCCGGGCGGCGCGGTCGATGCTGCACTCGAGCTCGCGGCGAGCATCGCCAAGAACGGTCCGCTCGCCCTCGTCGCATCGAAGCAGATCCTGCAGGAGCAGTTCGACTGGTCGAGCGCGGAGATGTGGGAGCGCCAGGGCGCGATCTCCGGGCCGGTGTTCGCCTCTGAGGATGCCAAAGAGGGTGCCGCCGCATTCAAGGAGAAGCGCGACCCCGTCTGGCGTTCGCACTGAACCTGCTTGTAGGAGGTCTCTCAGATCCCCTGCTTAGAAGGTCCTCAAGATCCAGGTTGGTGGCTCGGGCTACGCTGCAGGGCGGTTGTGATCTTGATCGGTAACTGCGCAAGCAGGCGTGCCGCCGGGCAGCCGATTCCGGTTGTCCGCGACTAATCGGTAGACCTTCGCCGCCATCCACGAGATTCCCGGCAGCAGGACCATGCGGCCGATGATCTGCCAGATCCCTCCGGTGCTGCTCAGTATCGCGGCGATTGCCTCGTGTCCCGCGCGGACCGTGCCGTCGATCTGAACCAATTGCACGGCATCGGTCGCCTGCTCCTCGGTTATTCCCAACGCAGCCAGATCGGCGGACTGCCACGCGATGATCTCTGCGTCCGGCTCGATTCTCTCCAAGGCGCGCGCACACTTCCTACAAAACGCGCAGTCCCCGTCGTAAATGAGTACCGGACGCTCTCGAGGGCTCACGCGCACATCCTCGCCCCGCGGGACGGCCCGCTTTTCGGTGTGGCGGGCCATGTCAGCCCCACGGTTCGCCGAGCAGTCGATCGACCGCGAGCCCCAGCACCTCAGAGCGGCTCTTCTCACCGTGCTGCGCTGCGATGAAGTAGCTGCCGATGAACAACGAGAAGGCGAGCATGCTGCGGGCCTCGACATCGTTCTCATCGGTGCAGAACTGTCCGAAGAGTGAGCGCAGATACCCCATGCGTCGATCATCGACCCGGCGCACTCGCTCGGCGACGTCCCTGTCGCGACGCGACCAGTCCCGAAGTGCCAGCTCTACGGCGAAGTCGACCGACCGGGCCAGCTCGAAGAGCTGCTGCAGCTTGGCTCGCGGGTCGGCCGGCCGGCTCTCGACAGTTGCAATGACATCCTCGACCATCGTCTTCTCCCAGGTGTCGAGCATCTCCTGTAGCAGCGCCTGGCGATCGGTGAAGTGCCAGTAGAAGCCACCCTTGGACACCTCCAGGCGCGCGGCCAGCGCCTCGACTCGCACGGCGTCCGGGCCTCCTGCCGCAAGCGCCTCTAGCGCCGCGTCGACCCAGGCGCCGCGTGGAGTTCGAACATTGGCCACCGACATATCTATACGCCACCGTATTGACAGATGCAAGCGACGACCCTAACATCCATACGACACCGTATGGACCGCGTATGAATCGAGGATCAGTATGAGGCTTGCAAACGCAGCGCACGAATCCCGCCCCTGGCGTATCCGCGAAATCCTGCCAGACTTCACGCTGGAGGACGTCTGGGCCCTTCCCGTGCACGGCGGCGCCGAGGACTTTCAAACGCTGCTCGAGATAATGGCCTCCTCCGATCCGGCCAACGCAGAATCACTCCCGGCCCGCGTCCTGTGGCGTGTCCGCGATCGCCTCGGCAGCTGGTTCGATGTCGGCAGGATCTCGGCCCCGATTGACAGCGGTCGGGATGATCGGGCAGGCAAATTGCCGATTCCGGGTCAGAACGAGACCTCGCTGAGCGACCGCCTGCCAGACGATCTGCTGGGCACGGCGGCGGATCTGCATTTCGACTCCCTGCCTTTCGCGCCCCTCTATCGCACCGACGTCGAGTTTGCCGCGGAGATCTCAAACCAGACTGTCCACGGCGTGATGCACCTGGCTTGGGTCGATCAGGGCGAAGGCCGCTACCAGGGACAGATGGCCGTCTACGTCAAGCCACGCGGTCGGTTCGGGAAGGGATACATGATGCTCATCAAGCCATTCCGGTATTGGGTTGTCTATCCAGCACTCATGCGACAGACCGAACGAGTGTGGAATAGACGCCTCAATAGGCCGCGCTCTACGTAGCGCATCAGGGCCGGCACAGCATGCGCTGACAGAAATTGATGCGCTAGGCGCCGCGCCGGCGCCTGCGTTTGCGCTGGCGCAGGATCTCCATCAGACGTCGCCACAGCGCTCCCATCAGCGCTCTCCGGGCGTCTTGCGCGGGTACTGCGAGATCGGCTGGCCGAGGTCGATCGCAGTCGTGACGATGCGGTTCTGTTCGGTGATGTGCGCGGCCGGGTAGCCCTCGCCCGGGCTGGCGCGCTCGGGGCGTCCGATGAAGCCGAAGTGCATCTCCTCGGGCATGATCTGCATCAGCCGCGGGAACATATGCGCGCGCGCGCCCATGTTGCGCGGCTCCTCCTGTACCCACAGCACCTCGTGCAGGTTCGGATAGCCGCCCATCAGCTCCAGGATCTGACCCTCGGGGAATGGGTAGAGCAGCTCTACGCGCCCCACCGCCAAGCCGGGGTGTGACTGGCGCTCGGGATGGCCGACGAGGTCGTAGTAGATCTTGCCGGTGCACAGCACCAGACGCGTGACCAGCTCGTTCTCGACCCCCGGCTCGGCGAGCACCGGCTCAAAGCGCGTGTTCTCGGCCATATCCGCGATCGTGCTGGTCGCCTGTGACAGGCGCAGCAGCGACTTGGGGGTCATGATCACGAGCGGGCGCTGCTTGGCGATGCGCGCCTGGCGACGCAGCAGGTGGAAATACTGGGCCGGCGTGGTCGGGCTCGCGACGCGGATGTTCCCCTCGGCGGCGACCGCCAGAAAACGCTCCAGGCGGCCGGAGGAGTGCTCCGGGCCGGAGCCCTCGTAGCCGTGCGGCAGCAGCAGCGTCAGCCGCGAGGTCTGCCCCCACTTGGCCAGGCCGGAGACGATGAACTGATCGACGATCACCTGCGCGGAGTTGACGAAATCGCCGAACTGCGCCTCCCACAGCACGAGCGTCTCGGGCGCCTCCTGGCTGTAGCCATACTCGAAGCCCATGCACGCGAGCTCCGACAGCGGGCTGTTGTGCAGCTCCAGTGGCGCGAGTGCCTCCGGCAGGCTCTGGATCGGACAGATGGTCTGCCCGGTCTTCGCGTCGTGCAACACCAGATGCCGCTGGCTGAAGGTGCCGCGCTCGGTGTCCTGGCCGGTGAGGCGGATCGGGGTGCCCTCGGTCAGCAGCGAGGCGAACGCGAGCGCCTCTCCGTGCGCCCAGTCGACGCCTTGGGCCGTCGGGGCGCCGCGGGTGGGTGGGTTCGCATCAGGTGGGCCCGCATCAGCTGGGCTCGCATTGAGTGCCGCGCGCCGGCGCTCGAGCTGTTTGACGAGCTTCGGGTGCACGGTGAATCCCTCGGGCGACTTCAGCAGCTCCTCGCCCAGCTCGCGCAGCCGCTCGGCGGGCACCGCCGTGCTCACTTCGGGGCTGGGGGAGCGGTCGAGCTGGTACTCGCCCGTGCTCTGCTCCGCCGTGCCGTGCTCGGCCGCCGCCGCGATCTTCGTCTTCAGGCGCTGGTGCAGGAGCGTGAGGTTGTCCCATACACCCTGCGCCAAGCGGTCGACCTCCTCGCGGCTGACCACTCCCTCGCTCACCAGCCGCTCCGCCCACAGCTCGGCCACGCGTTTCTTGGTCTTGATCTTCGCGTACATCTCCGGCTGCGTGTAGGCGGGCTCGTCGGACTCGTTGTGTCCGAAGCGCCGATAGCCGATCAGGTCGATCAGCACGTCGTGGCCAAACTCCTTACGGAAGGCGAACGCGAGGCGCACAGCGCTCATGCAGGCGGGCACGTCATCGGCGTTGACATGGATGATCGGCACGTCGAAGCCCTTTGCCAGATCCGAGGCCCAGCGCGTCGAGCGCGCGTCGTCGGGGTCGGTCGTGAAGCCGATCTGGTTGTTCGTGATCAGATGGACGGTGCCGCC
>DATCBT010000074.1:0-51359 GCA_036511695.1 Solirubrobacteraceae bacterium
GCAGCACCGTTTCGCCCGCCTTCAGGCCGCTGAGGATGATCGTGCTGCTGTTGCCTGCCAGCCCTGCCGTGACGGCTTGACTGACCTGCTTGCCGCCACGCTCCACGGTCACGCTGCGGGCGGTGATCGCGCTCGTCGGGATATTGAGGCCTTCGGCCTGCTTGACGACCACTTCGGCGGTGGCGCTCATCCCGGGCTTCATCCCGGACGCCGTCTGTTCGAGCTGGAACGTGACGTCGTAGCTCACCGCGCCGCTGCTGCTCGTCGAGAGAACAGCCAGGCTCGCCACCTGCGCCGCGAACTTGCGACCTTCGAGCGCTTCGACCGTGACAGTGGCGATCTGTCCGACGTGCACGTTGCCGATTTCAGATTCGCTCAACGGCACGACCACCTGGTAGCCCTGCACGTCGACCAGTTCGATGAACGAGCTGCTGCTGCTTTCGCTGCTCGTCGCGCTCGCTCCCGTCCCGGTCCCGGTCCCGGCGGCGGCGGAGCTGGCCCCGCCCGCGCTCGCGCCGCCCGTGCCCGAGCTGGCGACGTCGTGAAAGGTGCCGCCCCCGGTGGAGCTCGAGTAGGCGAGCTGCTGATAGACGCCTTGACCGCTGGCGCTTGCGCTGGTGGCCGTCCCGTCACCCGCCGAGCCGCTCCCGCCTTCGCTGGAGGCGCTCCCGGTCGCCCCGCCGGCGCTCCCGGTCCCTCCGGCGCTCGTTCCGCCGCCGCCGCTCGTCGCCGCGCCGCCGCTCGCTCCGGTGCCTTTGCCGGTTGCGCCGCTGGCGCTTGTGCCGGTGCTGCTCGTCCCGCTGGCGCCGGTCGCGGCGCCGGTGCCAGCAGCGCTCGTGCCGCTGCTGCCGCTGCCGCCGGCGGCGCTCCCGCCCGTGCCCGCGCTGCCGGCCGCGCTCGAACCGACGCTGCTGGATGACCCTTCCGTGCTATTGCCCGAGACGCTTTCGCCGGGGGCGTTCTTGACCGTCGCCACGACCCCTTCGGCGGGTGCGTAGAGCTTCGTCTCCGAGAGCGTCTGGCGCGCTTTTTCGACTGTCATCTGTGCGCTCTTGACGTTGCCTTCGGCGCTCACCACCGTCGACGCTTTCGGGGGAGCAGCCTTGAGTTCGTTGGAGGCCAGCGTGGCCTGCAGCGCGAGTTCCTGGCTTGTGAGACTGGTGCGCGCCTGTGCGATCGTCTGGCTGCCCTTCAGCTTGGTCGACGAGCGGCTGTGCTTGGCGTTCGTCACGACGTTGCGAGCGCTGTCGATCGATTGCCGCCCCTTCACGGACCCCGCGGCCTGGCTGTTCTGCGCGCTGACGATCGAGTTGCCGTCCTGAGTCACCTTGGATTCCGCGGACCTGAGCGTGGATTCGGCCGATGCGACTTTCGATTCCGCCGAGCTGACCTTCTGTTCGCTGGGCGGCGACTTGGCTCTTTCGGCGGCGAGCACGGCCTTCGCTTCTTCGAGCGCAGCTCTCGATTCGACGACCGTTCTTTCGTCGGTCGCGCGTTGACTGACGTCCTGGTTGACGGTGTCCTGCTGACTGGTCGCTTCGACGGCGACCGACTGTTCGGTGCTCTTGAGCGACACTTCTGCCTGCGCGACGGCCGCGTCGGCGGACGATTCTTCTGACTTCGCGCTCTGCTGGTCCTGTCGCAGCGACTGCTTCGCGGAGTTGACGGACGCTCGGGACTGCGCGGCGCTGATTTCAGCCTGATGCTGTTCAGTCGGTGTGAGTCCCTTGATCGCGTCCTGATAGGAGGCTTCAGCGGTCCTCAGCGCGATTTCGGCCGAGCTCAGGCTCGACTCCGCGCTGCTGGGGTTTGTTTCGGCGAGCAGCTCGCCGCGTTTGACATGGTCGCTGACGCTCACAAAGACGCCCGTGAGGGTGCCGCTCGTGGCGAAGTTGACGCCGACGTTCGACGCAGGCTTGAGGGTGCCGCTGCCCGACACGGTCGACTGCACGACCCCGTTGGCCACCGTCGCCGTCCTGCGGCTCTGCGCGGCGCTCTGAGACGCCTGGCCGACGGTCGTATAGGCGACGGCGATCGCCCCTACGCAAACCACGCCCAAGAGGTAGTTCAACCAGGGTCGTGGGGCGCGTTCGGTCGTCATGTCTGCTGTGGCCTCTCAGGCGGTGCTCGTCGGGGTGGGTGCGGGACGTGATGATCACGCCGAGGAATCATCCCGTCCGGGAAGCGAGTGTAGATGCGTGTATGGTCGTCGGAGCCTGTAGGAATAGTGTGTGGAACCCGTAAGAGTCGGCGAAGAAACCCCCCAAGGAGGCCTAAATTCGCCTAAATCGCTTGGGCTGATCTTTATCTACGCCGGTACCCCGACCGTCGTGCGATGATCAGCCCGGATGCCAAGCTACGGCGGGATCGACCTCGGCGGGACGAAGATCCAGGCGGTGATCGTCAACGAGGAGAACAGCGTGCTCGGCTCGGCCCGCCGGCCGACGCCGACGAGCGGCGGGCCGGAGGACGTGACGAAGGAGATCGCGGCGGCGTTGCGCGATGCCGCCAAGGCAGCCGGGCTGGGGGTGGATGGGGATCTAAACCTTGCGGGGATCGGAGTCGGATCGCCGGGCGTGATCGAGAGCGGGAACGTGAGCACCGCCCGCAACCTGCCCGGCTGGGAAGGCACGTTCGCGCTGGCAGCGGCGCTCGAAAGCGCGCTCGAGGTGGACGGGATCTCGATCGAGATCGGCAACGACGTGCAGGTGGCGACCGACGCCGAGTTCAGGCTGGGCGCCGGGCGAGCATATGAGTCGCTGCTCGGCGTCTTCTGGGGGACGGGCGTCGGCGCCGGGCTGATCCTCGACGGCAAGTCCTGGAGCGGTCTGGGGGGCGCCGGAGAGATCGGGCATATTGTGGTCGAGATCGACGGTGCCCGCTGTACCTGTGGTCGACGGGGCTGCGTGGAGGCGTACGCCGGGCGGGGGGCGATGGAGATACACGCGCGCAAGCTCCAGGAGAAGGGCAGGCATACCGACCTGTTCAAGTTGATGAAGGAGCACGAGCGCACGCGTCTGACGAGCGGCATCTGGGAACGAGCGCTCGACCAGGAGGACAAGCTCGCGACCGAGCTGATCGAGCGCGCGGTCGGAGCACTCGGAGCCGGCATCGCCTCGGCGATGAACCTGCTCGACGTCGAGGCCGTGATCATCGGCGGCGGGCTCGGCGTGCGGTTGGGAGATCTCTACGCGAAGCGGATCGCCAAGGCGATGCAGCCGCACCTGTTCGCCGACTCGCGTCCCCCGCCGGTCCACGTGGCGGCGCTCGGCGATCTCGGCGGGGCGATCGGGGCCTCGCTACTCCTGCGCCCGGTGGCGTAACGTTAGGCGTGCTTTGCCCGAGCCGACGCTGCACCTATCGACGATCTTGCGCAGCCCGCTGCTCGATCGAGCGGGAGAGAGGCTTGGTCGGGTCGAGGATCTGATCGTGCGGCTGGCCGATGGCGGCTACCCGCCGGTCACCGGTCTGAAGGCGAAGATCGGTGGGCGCGACCTGTTCGTGCCGACCGACAGGATCGCGACGCTCGAGCCCGGGGCGGTACGGCTGTCGGGCGAGAAGCTCAGCCTCGGCCGCTTCGAGCGTCGCGTGGGCGAGGTACTGCTCAACCAGGACGTGCTAGGGCGCAAGCTGGTCAACGTCGAGGCCGACCCGCCGAGCCTCGTCACCGCCCACGAGATCGAGCTCGCGTGCATCGATGGCTGGTGGCGTGTGGTCGGCGTCGATCACAGCTCGCGCGCGCAGCTGCGACGCCTCTTGCCGCGCCCCCTGAAGGGCAGGGTGGGCGACCGGCCGTTCCTGGACTGGACCGACCTGGAGCCGTTCGTCGGCCACGTCCCGACCGCGCGCCTGCGCTTCTCCCACCGCAAGCTCGCCAACCTGCACCCCGCGGAGATCGCGGACCTGGTGGAGGCGGCTTCACACGACGAGGGCGAGGAGTTGATCGAGGCGGTGGGGCATGACCGTGAGCTCGAGGCCGACGTCTTCGAGGAGCTCGACGAGCATCACCAGCTGGAGTTCATCCGCGAGCGACCGGACGCGCAGGTGGCGGCTGTGATCGCGCGGATGGCCACCGATGACGCCGCGGATCTGATCGTGGAGATCGAGCAGGAGCGCCGCGGGCGCATCCTCGCCCTGCTGCCGCCCGCCCAACGACGCCAGATCGAATCGCTGCTCGGCTACAACCCCTCGACCGCCGGGGGGCTGATGAGTCCCGACTTCATCGGCCTGTCAGAGGACGAGATGGTCGCGGTGGCGATCGAGCGGCTGCGCTCAAGCGAGATCGCGCCGGAAACGCTCACAACCGTCTACCTGCTTGACGCCGAGGGCGGGCTGTTGGGCTCGGTGGCGGTGGTCACGCTGCTGCGCGCCGACTCGCAGACGCGGCTGTCGAGCCTCGCCGAGCACGAGCCGGTGTCGGTGCACACCGACGCCGACCTGCCCGAGGTGGCGCGCACGATGACCGACTACAACCTGGTGATGCTCGCGGTGGTCGATGAGCAGGAGCGCGTCGTGGGCGTGGTCACCGTCGACGATGTGCTCGAGCTGACGCTGCCGACGGGCTGGCGGCGGCGCTTTGGGCTCGTGAGCGACTGACCGTGAGCGACTGACGATTGCTAGGCTCTTAGGGCCTATCCCTCTGGCTCGTCCGATTCTTTCGGGGGTTGGTTGCGAGCACTCTACGAGCACGACACGCGGCGTAAGAAAGCAGACAGGCATGGACCGAGAACAGCCACGAAGTACCCAGTCGGTCGCACGCCCGTCGGGCCCGTCCCTCCTCGCCTAGCCGCTTGCTCAGGGACCTCGTCCGTGTCGGCGCGCGCCGACACTTGACGTGTAGTTCCGAGAGCCGAGAGCAAGGAAAGGAGGTGACCTGAGATGGCCGACGATCAGACCACGTTGGAGAGCGCTCCGCCGCGGCCCGAGGGTGTGCCTCCGGTTCTCGACGAGGCCCGCATCGGCGACATTCGCGGCGCGCTCGGCACGATCAGGATGCACGACAACGGCGAGCGCCATGGGTGGCGCTCGCGGGCGATGGCGCTGCTCGCGATCATGGGCCCCGGCCTGATCGTGATGGTCGGCGACAACGATGCGGGCGGTGTCTCGACCTATGCCCAGGCGGGGCAGAACTACGGCACGAGCCTGCTGTGGGTGCTGCTGCTTTTGATCCCGGTGCTGATCGTCAACCAGGAGATGGTCATTCGCCTCGGAGCGGTGACCGGGGTGGGCCATGCGCGCCTGATCAACGAGCGCTTCGGCCGCTTCTGGGGCTGGTTCTCGGTCGGCGACCTGTTCATCCTGAACTTCCTGACGATCGTCACGGAGTTCATCGGCGTGAGCCTCGCGCTCGGATACTTCGGCGTGAGCAAGTACCTGGCGGTGCCGATCGCGGCGGCGGCGCTGATCGCAATCACCTCCACGGGCAGCTTTCGCAGCTGGGAGCGCTTCATGTACGTGTTCATCGCGGCCAACTTCCTCGTCATCCCGCTGCTCATCCTGGCCCACCCGCATGTGGGTGACATCGCCCAGCATTTCGTCACGCCGGGGATCACGGGTGGGTCGAGCTCGACCGCGGTGCTGCTGATCATCGCGATCGTCGGTACGACCGTCGCGCCCTGGCAGCTGTTCTTCCAGCAGTCGAACATCATCGACAAGCGGATCACGACACGCTGGATCAACTACGAGCGCGTGGACACGGTGATCGGCGCGTTCGTCGTGGTGATCGGCGCCGGCGCGCTGATCTGTGTCACGGCCTTCGCCTTCGGCGGCACCTCGGACTTCGGCCAGTTCGTCAACGCGGGCACGGTCGCCACGCAGTTGGCCAACCACCTGGGCACCGCCGCGGGGACGCTGTTTGCGGTCGTGCTGCTCAACGCCTCGCTGATCGGCGCGGCGGCGGTGACACTGGCGACCTCCTACGCCTTCGGCGACGTGTTCGGCGCCAGTCACTCGCTGAACCGCGGGCCCCTGGACGCGAAGCTGTTCTACGCGAGCTTCACGCTGATGGTGTTGGCCGCAGCCGGCATCGTGCTGATACCAGGCGCGCCGCTCGGCCTGATCACCACCTCGGTACAGGCCCTCGCGGGGGTGCTGCTGCCCAGCGCGACGGTGTTCCTGCTGCTGCTGTGCAACGACCGGGAGGTCCTCGGCCCCTGGGTGAACGCCCCTTGGCTGAACGCGCTCGCGGCGTTGATCGTGGGCGCGCTCGTGGAGCTGTCGCTGATCCTGATGGCGAGCACTATGTTCCCCGAGATCAACGTCACGCACCTGTTCGTGGAGCTGTCGATCGTCCTCGGCGTGACGCTGGCTGGGGCCGGGATCTACGCGCTGCGGGGGGGATTGGGTCAGGCGGGAGTCGATCTGGCCACCGACCTGCCGAAGGACAAGCGCCACACCTGGACGATGCCCCCGCTCGCGCTGCTCGAGCGGCCGGTGTGGTCGCCGGGGCGCAAGGCGGGAATGCTGTTGCTGCGCGGCTATCTCGTGGTGGCGGTGCTGCTGCTGGTCGTCAAGACCGTCCAGCTCGGGCATTGAGTAGCGCCCCGGCTGGGGCGAGTCGCGCGAGGTGAGCGGGTGGGTAGACCTCGGGTGGGTAGGCCTCAATCTCCGGCGAGGCTCGTGGGCAGCGGCCGGCCGCGCGGCGGCGGGTCGTCGAGCAGCAGACGCGGGACGGTGACGGGTTCGAGCCCACGCTTGCGCAGTCCCTGCACGATCGCCGGCAGCGCCGCGATCGTCTCCGAGCGATTGCCCCCGGCGTCGTGCATCAGGATGATTGCGCCGGGATGCGCGCCGGCGAGCGCGCTCTGCACGATCGCCGGGACGCCCGGGAGGGTGTAGTCGCGCGTGTCGGTCGACCACAGGATCATCAGCAGATGCAGCTCGTGCAGCAGATGGAGGGTGGTGGCGTTGAAAGAGCCGTAGGGGGGCCGGAACAGCCGCGGCCTCGGCCCGTCGAGCAGTTCGATGCGGGCGATCTGTTCGACCAGCTCTTCACGCTGGTCGTGCGCTGAGAGGGTCGCCAACATCGGGTGTGTCTCGGTGTGATCGCCGATCACGTCACCCGAATGCAGCTCCAGCGAGCTGCCGGCAGAGAAGTACCGCTCCTCCTCGCCGATCGCGAAGAACGTGGCGTGCACGTGCAGCCTGCTCAGCGTCGCCGCGATCTGTTGGGTGTAGGGGCCGGGGCCGTCGTCGAAGGTGAGCGCGAGCTCGTCGCCCTTACTCCCGCCGCTCGTTACCGCGGGCGTATAGGCAAGCACGGAGTCGATCGCTTTTTCTTCTGCCGCGTGAGTGGGCGCCTGCCGCGCAGCGGGCGTCAGCCGCGTGGCGAGCGCATGACGGACGATGAGGTCCGGCGTGGCGCGATGGCGGTGGGCATCGCCGTGCGAGGCGATCGCTGTGATCAACAGCGCGAGAATTGCAAGCAGCGCGAGGCCGGCAATCGCACGACGGCGCCGGAATCTCTCGTCCTCGTCGGTCATCTCGTCCTCGTCGGTCATCTTAAAGCTCTCATGAGGGCCGAGCAGCTTATCGAGCGGGGCCGTGCATTACCGCGTAGGCCGGTGGATGATCTGGGTTGCATCTATGTTGCCTTCTGGTGCTTCCCTTCTGGCTCTCCATCGGTCTGCTCTCGCTCGTCCAGGGCACCTTGGTGGCGGTCCCGGGAGTCGGGTCGCTCGGGCTGTTCGGGGCGCTCACACGGTTGCGCGGCCGCCGTTGGGCACTGATCCCGCCGCTCTCGGTGATCGGCTTCGTGTTCATCGCGCGGGCCGCGGAAACAGCCAGCGCGCAGGGGCTCACCTATCTGGCGCTGTTCGCGGTGCCCCTGCTCGCGGCGCTCGCCCTCGGCTGGCTCGCATGGAATGCCCGCCCGCCGCGTCCGGCGAGGGCGTTGCTCGTGGCCCCACTGTTCGCACTGGCCTGGGTGGACCGTGGGGGCCTGGCGGGAGAGGCGGCGGCGCTCGTGCTGACGGCGCTCAGCTGCGTCTCGCTCGGGGTGCTGCTCGCCGCGGTGACACCCCCCAGCTGGCTGGCGGCGGGCATCGTGGCGATGGCGGTGGCGGACACCGCGCTCGTCGTCTCCGACCTGTTGCAGCGGCCGAACAACGCGCTCAACGCCGCCCACCCCGCGGCCGGTCTGCCGCGACTCCAGAGCGAGGTCTTCGGCTCGGCGATTATGGGCTACGGCGACCTGTTCGTCGCGGCGCTGCTCGGGGCGCTGCTGGCTGTCACCGTGGGGCGCTCGACGCAGATGCGCGCCGCCGCGCTCACGGCGCTGCTGGCGCTGAGCTTCGACCTGCTGTTCTTCCTCGTGGATGAGCTGCCGGCCACGGTCCCCGTGGCGTTGGCGCTGATCATCGTGGTGCTTGCGCGGCGGCGTGGATTGGCTCGGAGTCGGGGAGCTCCGACATCGCCGCCTGGAGATCGGGCACGAGCAGCGGCTCGGTCGGCTCGGGCTCCAACTGCGCGATGACGGGACGGGCGGCGGTCTCGATCGCCGCCGGGGTCGTGACCTCACGCTCGGAGGAGGCGCCCGCCAGCTCGATCCGTCGCACCTGCGGGATCACACCTCGTTCGAAGGAGCCGATCGCTTTGTTGTAGGCGCCGACCGCGGAGTCGAGCTGCCTGCCAACCTTGGCCAGCGGCTCGACAAAGCGCCCGAGCCGGCGGTGCAGCTCGCGCGCGGACTCCGCAATCTCGCGCGCGGACTCGGCGATCAGCTCCTGCTGCCAGCCATAGTGGACCGCCCACAAGAGGCCGATCAGGGTCGTCGGGGTCGCCATCAGCACCTGCTGCTGGACGCCGTACTCGATCAGCGCCGGGTCCTGCCCCAGCGCGGCCTGGTAGATGCCGTCCGAGGGCACGAACATGACGACGAACTCGGGCGTGGAGTCGAACTGCCGCTGGTAGCCCTTGGAGGCCAGTTTCGTGATGTGCTCGCGCGTCTGCTTGGCATGACGAGCGATGTGCGTCTCGCGCTCGTCATCCGTTCCGGCCTCCAAGGCTGAGAGATATGCGTCGAGCGGGACCTTGGAGTCGACCACGACGAGCTTCCCGCCGGGCAGCCGCACGAGCATGTCGGGCCGTAGCTGACCATCGTCGGTCTGGATCGTGGACTGCTCGACGAAGTCGCAGTGGGAGACCATCCCGGCCATCTCGACCACGTTGCGCAGCTGGATCTCCCCCCACGAGCCACGCGTCGAGGGTCGCTTCAGGGCGGAGACGAGGTTGCCGGTCTCCTGGCGCAGCGTGCCGACGCCCTCGTGCAACTGACGGATCATCTGCGAGAGCTGGCCCTGGCCTTCCTTGCGCTCGCGCTCGAGGCGACCGATCTCGCTCTCCATCCTGCCGAGCTTCTCCTGGACCGGCTGCACGAGGCCCTTGATCTCCTGGGCGCGCTGGGCCATCTCGGCGCCCGCGCGCTCCTCCTCGGCGCGACGCTGGTCGGCGAGCCGCTGCGCCAGCGAATCGCCGGTCTGCTTGAGCACGTCGGCCGAGATCGACGTCAGTTCGTCGCGCCGGCGCTCGCGGTTGGGTTTGAGCACGGCGGCCGCGCCGGCGGCGCCGAGGATCAGTCCGATCAGGATTCCGAGAAGCAGCAGCACGACGGTCATCGCCTTTCAACATGGCTGACGGGGAGCCACCAAAAATGACACGCGCTGCGGACACCCCCGCGCGAGGGCTGCGGACACCCCCGCGCGAGAGGACGCGCCCGATCGCGTGAACAAGCTGCCGGTGGGCTGCCTGGGCGCGCATGCGGTAGCCGTTTGACGGGTACCAACCTAATTAGTAGTGTCAAACGAGTCCGTCCATAGGGCGGGGCCAGTGCTGATCAGCGCTGACGAGTCAGGCGCGCAGGAGGGAATCAGGCGCGCAGGAGGAGGAGACACCATGATCGCTGTGACACCTAGGACCTTCCGTTCGCGCAATCGGTCGATCGGGGGTTTGCTCGCGCTGGCTGTGGCGATGGTCGCATGCGCAGCGCTCGCACCGGCCGCGGGCGCCAGGACCGCTCCACCCGTCAGTACCTATCTGGCGCTGGGCGACTCGATCAGCTTCGGCTACAGCGAGCAGGTGTTCAACAAAAATTTCCCCAACGAGGCGCCGTCGTTCTTCGAAGAAGGGTTCACCGACGCCTTCGCCCAGCATCTGAGCAGGCCATCTGAGGTTGGAAAGGGTCTCACGCTCATCAACGATGGCTGCCCGGGGGAGACCTCGAATGGGTTGATCGGCGAAAAGGAAGCCCTCGGCGGGAAAGCCTCGACCGAACCGGCGGGACACAATCCGCAGGGGCTCGGCGATTATCACCCCTGCGCGTACAACAACGTCGACGGTCTGCCGCTGCACAACTCGCTCAGCGTCGGCGGGCAGTCGATCTCACAGCTCGAAGACGCGCTGAGCATCCTCAAAGAAGGCCACCCGGCGCACCCGGTCGCAGCGATCACGCTGAACATCGGCTCCAACGACGAGCTCGCGGCTATCACGCAGTGCAAGAACGAAGTCACCGAAGAATTCACCAGTACGGGCAAAAGCAAGTACGGGGCCACGCCCGAAGCGGCAGTGGTCGCCTGCATCAAGGTGAGCTCGGAAACGATCACCGCCCCGCACATCCTCGCGAACATCGCTGACATTCTGGGCGTGCTGGACAGCACCGCAGCGGGCGCCGGCCATTACACAGGGCCGATCATTCTGGTTGGCTTCTACAACCCCGACGCGTTGATACTCCCCGGCAGCGACGCCCTGCAAGAGGGCCTCAACGCGGCGGTCGAAGCTGACATCCTGCCGCACTTCCCGAACGTGACGTTCGCCAATCCGTTCCCGGTGTTCAACAGAGGAAACAAGCCGGCAAAGGAGCAGGCCTCGATCTGCAAGTACACCGAAATGTGCAACCCCAACGACCCCGGTGGCAACGAAGACAACGGCGACATCCATCCGTCATCGCTCGGATACCGGGTGCTGGGCAAGCTGGTCAACGAAGCGTACCTGGCCAACCCGGCCGGCCCGGGCCAGCTGTCGCACTACTGATCGGCTGAGACCAGAGCAGGACGCGCATCGGGGCGGCCCCGTCCATCGGACGGTGCCCCGGGTGCTGGACGGGCGCCCCGGGTACGTTGCTTGCGGCCTTTGGAGCCGGGTTTGCTTGGTTGTATGGGTGTCTTGCGAAGCTTTGTGGGGTTCGCTCTTGACAAGCCCCCCGGTTTGTGCGTAAAGTTGTTGGGTCACGTCATCCATAGGGGTGGCGGGCAACGATAGGTCGGGTTTGGGTTGGTCCCTTGGATCGATTTCAAGCGCTTGTAGGGGATGTTGGGGAGAGGGCCGGATCGCATGAAGAGGGGTTGTTTTCGCGTGAGTCCAATCGGGACAGATGTGATGGGGATGGTTGCGGCCCAGGGGCTGCCCGTATGTAGATGCGTCAGCGCTGCTGACACATCTCTCTCTCTCTCTCTCTCTCTACTCCGGGTCTCTTAGGCAATAAGCCTAGTTCTGGCGTCTTTCGGGGCACTCATAGCGATCTTCTAGCCGGTACCCGCCGCGCCTCCCGGCGTGGTATTCGTCGTTCTCGGGTTGCGCTGCCGCATATGGGTGGTGGGTTTTGATGGCCTCCCCTGGGCGTGTGCGGATGCGCAACGCGGGTGTTCCCGGTCCGCGTGGCGGCGGCGTGTATGTGTCGGAGCTGCAGCGCGTGCGGCTGCTCGACGCGACGTTCGCCGTCGTCTCCGAGGGTGGGTACAAGCGGCTGACCGCGCGGCGCGTCTCTGGCCGCGCGGGTGTCTCGAATAAGACGTTCTATGACCTGTTCGCCGATCGCGAAGACTGCTTCCTCGCGGCGTTTGACGAGGCGGTCGACGAGCTGGCAGCGGTCGTGTTGCCCGCGTATGAAAGCGAGAAGGAGTGGGCGATGCGCATCCGCGCGAGTCTCGGAGCGCTGCTCGGTTTCCTCGAGCGTGAACCGGCGTTGCGCCAACTCGTATTCGTGGAGGCGCTCGGCGCCGGTCTGCGGGTGCTCGAGCGTCGCGCCGAGGTGCAGGGCGCTCTCAAGCGGGCGGTCGATCAGGGCAACGCGGGTGTGAAAGCCGGCTGGGAGCTGCCGCCGCTGACCGCGGAGGGTGTCGTCGGTGCGGCGTTCAGCGTGATTCACGCGCGGCTGCTCGAGCAGCACCCCGAGCCGCTGGGGGAGTTGTTGAACCCGCTGATGGCGATGATCGTCCTGCCCTACCGCGGGCATGCCGCCGCCGCGCGGGAGCTCGCACGCCCACGCCCCGTGCCCATCACCGCCGCTTCCCTGAACGGCGGTGGCGCGCCTACGCGACGGGCTGGGAGCCAGTCGCAGCTCTTTGACTTCCGTCCGACCCATCGCACGCAGATGGTTCTCGCCGCCGTCGCCGAGCGCTCGGGCGCGAGCAACCGCGAGGTCTCCGACGGGGCACAGGTCTCAGACCAGGGCCAGATATCGAAGCTGCTCTCGCGCCTGGAGGGCCTGGGGCTGCTCCACAACACCGGGGGTCACACCCAGGGCGTCCCCAACGCCTGGCAGCTCACACCCCGCGGTGAGGAAGTCGTGCAAGCGACCCGCCCCCACAGCCAGCGTCAACGCGGCCGCACGAGTGCTTCGGGGGCGGCGGGATGACCCCGTCATGGCCATGCAACATACGAGGGGTCGTCCCCTCTTTCCTGGAGGAGACGGTCAGATGAGAATGTCACTGCCTTCGCGCGCTTACGGGTTCGTGCTCGCGCTGTTGCCGTTCTTGGCCGGCGCCTTGCTCTTATCTGTGCTCCCGTCTATCGCCTTCGCCGAAGAACCCTGCCCCAACGAACAGGCGCGCGTCGCGAACAACTCGACCCGGCTTCCTGATTGTCGTGTCTACGAGCTGGTCTCCCCAGGTGACAACGGGGGGCCGGTGAGCCCTTGGCCTCTCTACACGAAAGTCCTCACCACAGTGAACACTGAAGGGGAACTCGGAGGACCGAATAGTAACGCGTCCGGTCTCCTACCGGGGGGTAACCTCTTCGGACAGTTGGGGGCATCCGCCCTGGATGTTGTGTCCTCGACGGGTGGCCCGGCGGTCTTCTGGGAGTCCAGGGCCACCCCTCCGGGTACGGGGGCGCTCCCGGATGGTTTGGCGTCGGACACGTTTCGCGCCGTATCCACGCCGACTGGCTGGAGCACTCAGGATGTCCTCCCATACGCATTCCCCTTCAGCGGTCGCGGCGAGCAGGAGTACAAGTACATCGTTGGAGCCTCGGCGGACGGCTCGGCCGCCCTCGTCGTCACCAACGCGGTGCTGACACCGAGCGCCTTTGAAGATCCTCAGATTTTTTACAGGCCGTCCTATAGGTTTCTCTACCGAGTGTCGACGGACGGGTCTCCTCCGGAACTGGTCGATCACGGCGAAGACCTCATCCCCCCCAAGGAACCCAATAGTTTCAATACGCCATTTGAGGCCGTCTCGGCGTCACCTGACTTGAACGAGGTGGCCTTTGAATCCGAAATACCTCTGGAAGCTGGCGATGTCTGTAACAAGCTGGGTAACTCGCTACCGGGAAGAAGCGTCATTGAATCGAGCGTCTACCTTTGGAACATGGGCGAAGGTCGGGCTCGGACCATAGTCTCGCTGCCCCCCGGCTGTACTGCTCCGAACGTGTCTGGGGTGCCGACGATCCTTCCAGACGGACGGCCTGTCGTCTATCCAAATCCGGCCAATCCGCTGGGGCCCCACGGATACACCCAGGGCCCGCTGGTCGTCAACGAGCGCAACGTGAGTGAAAAAGGCGCCCTGACGCCGCTGGCGGGTTCGGGCGGTGGGCAACTGCTGGCGGTCTCACCGGACGGGTCCACCGCGTACGTCCAATCCACCGAAGCGCTCTCCGCTGGTGCGTTCGGGACGAACATCTATGCGATCTCGACGACGCGCCCTGCGCACGCGGGGGAAGAAGGCACGTTGCACGGGGTGGTGTGCGTCTCGTGTGCCAGCGATGGCTTGGACATGACCTATGTGGGCTCCAGCCAGGATGGCTCGCATGTGTTCTTCGGTACCGACCAGGGCCTTTGGAGCTGGGATGGGCAGACGGCGACGCTTCTGACCTCGGCGACCGATCTCTCACAGATCCTCTCGTCGCAGAACGGCCAATTCGTGGTGGGTATCACCTCGCAGGCACTCAGCGGAAAGGACACGAATAGCCTCCCTGACATATATGAGTTCGCGGTGGGTCAGCCGCCGCAGCTGATCACCTCCGGTACTACCTCGGAAGATGTCTATAGGTTAGAGGAAGCATCCGCCGAAGTATTGGGAGCGCCAGACTCGCGTGTGCATGTGGCTGGCGGAGTATCCAATGATGGTCTGCGGGTGGTCTACGACCATGCCCCGGCCGGGGGCGGCCCGCAGGTCATAGACGAGTGGCTGGCCGGTGAAACTCGCCAGATCTCACCGCAGGGCAGCCCGAGCGGCTACGGCGTGCAGGCGATCGCCGGGGATCAGCTCCAGGATGTCTTCTTCCTCGCGAACGAACCACTCGTGTCCGCGGATGGCAACACAGACAATACCGATGTCTATGATGCGCGCATCGACGGCGGCTTTCCGCCGTGCACTTCTGGCGATCCCGGGCCGCCCCCGGGTGTCGTGAGCTGCCTGCCGGGCAGTACCCAGGACCCGAGCGGCCCGCCGGCCACCCCGTATCCAGCCAACCTCCCGCCCCCGAGCTTCGGGCTGCCGCCGCTGCCCTCCGGGACGGGGCAGCCCGCAACCACCACCAAGGCTTTGACGCGAGCACAGAAGCTCTCCAAGGCGCTGAAAGCCTGCAAGAGACGACCTAAGAAGAAGCGAGCTACGTGCGTCAAGCGCGCCAGGAAGCAGTACGCCCCGGCGACGAAGAGGGGTAAGAAATGATGAGCGTCAAACCGGTAAGCCTCTCCTTTGAACCGCACCCCTTCCCCGCCCGGCGTCTGGCCACATTCGCTGTGCCGCTCATCGTCGCCTTGATGTGCGCGATAAGCGCTTCTGCGGCCCAGGCCGAGTTGACGATCGAAAGTTTCAGCGCAAGCGTTACGAGCACCGACGCCGGCGCGCACCCCGACGCGTCGTCGAGGTTCTCGTTCGCGTCGTCGGTGCAGGGCGAACAGGTTTTTCCGAACGGTGGCCTGGCCAGCGATCTCGTGCTCAAGCTGCCCCCGGGCTTTGTCGCCGATCCGCAGGCCGTGTCACAGTGCTCTCCCTCGGTCTTCTATGGCCCACCTGCATATAGACCCAACAACATCGTCAACGAATTTGAAGATTATCGGTCGGCCTGCCCGGCTGACTCGCAGATCGGCGTCGCCGAAGTCGTCGCATCGTACGTTGGAAACCCCAAACCTTTTGCCTATCAGGCTCAGATATATATGCTGAGCAGTGGACCGGATGCTCCAGCTCGCATTGGGTTCGCTGTCAGGACACCGGCGGGCTTCGTCAATCAGGAAGCCACAGCGGCGGTGCACGAGTCCGACAACTACGCGATCACCCTGACGATTCACGAGGTCACCAGATTGTTTGGCACCGTCCTCTTCGGCGTCAAGAATGCGACCTTCTGGGGCGTACCCGGAGCGCACGAACGCACGGGTGGAGGCAGTGGCCCTCCACCGAACGGGTCCATCCCGCCCGAACCACCATCGCAGTGGAGGCCGTTCATCGAGAATCCCACCGACTGCTCGGAGACGCCGGTGACGACGCTCTTGGCCAATACTTATGCGGAACCGGAAACGTACGCCGAAAAGGCCTTTACACTTCCTAAGCCGACCAACTGTCAGCTCGTGCCGTTCGATCCCTCGATCTCGGTGGAACCTCGGCCCGCGGAAAATCCCACGTCCGATTCGACTCAGGCGGGCGCTCCAACGGGCCTGACCGTCGAACTGACGACACCGCAGAACGAGAGCCCCTCGGGCCGGGGGACCTCCGAGCTGAAGGAAGCTGTACTGACGTTCCCGCGGGGCGTCGCGATCTCTCCCTCGGCCGCCACGGGTGAGCTTCAGGCTTGCACCGACGAACAGTTCGCGCTGGGCTCCGATGCCCCGTCAGCATGTCCCGCGGCGGCGCTGGTCGGCGAAGACGAAATCGAAAGCCCGCTGTTGCCGGGACCATTGAAGGGCAAGGTCTATCTCGGGCAGCCGCTGAACGACGAACCGGAATCGGGGAAGATGTTCAGGATCTTCCAGGAGTTTCAGGGCTTCACGCTCGATGTGAAGCTCGTGGGCGAAACGACGGCGAACGAACAGACCGGCCAGCTCGAGGTGCGGGCGGGCGTCCCGGCTGACGGCGAGCCGAACCTTCCCGAGCTGCCGTTCACGCACTTTCGTGTGCATACCCGCGGTGGCCCCGGCGCGGTGCTCGTAAACCAGCCGTTCTGTGGTCCGAGCACGAGCACGGCGACGCTCACGCCCTACAGCAGCCCCACGACGCCGGCGACGCTCAGCTCGACGTTCACGACTAGCTATGACGGCCACGGCGCCCCATGCCCCGCCGCGCTTCCGTTCTCGCCGTCCTCGTCGATCTCGACGGGTTCCAGCCAGGCGGGGGCGTTTTCGCCGCTGACGCTCTCCTTCAGCCGTCCCGATGGCAGTCAGCCACTCGGGCAGCTCAGCGTGCACCTGCCGCCCGGGGTACTCGGCTACGTCTCGGCGGTGTCGCTGTGCGATCCGGCCGACGCCGCCGCGGGCGCCTGCCCGGCCGCCAGCCGCATCGGTGCGGTGAGCGCGACCGCTGGCGCCGGCCCCGAACCGCTGACGGTTCCGGGGAGCGCCTACCTGGCGCGCGGCAGCGGCGGCTACCCGTTCGCGCTGTCGGTGGTGGTCCCCGCGGTCGCAGGCCCGTTCGACCTTGGCAACGTAGTGGCGCTCGTGAACCTCGAAATCCACAATGACGGCAGCCTGACAGGGATCGTGAACCTGCCCTCGATCCTGAAGGGGGTGCCGCTCGACATCCGCGCGGTCACGGCGACGATCGACCGCCCCGGCTTCATCGTCAACCCGACGAACTGCTCGCCGCTGTCGATGGGCGGTCAGATCACCTCGCTCGCCGGCACGGTCGCTCAGATCTCAGCGCCGTTCCAGGTCTCCGGCTGTGGGAGCTTGCCGTTCAAGCCGGACTTCGCCGTGGCGAGCTCCGGGCATACCTCGCGCGCGGGTGGCGAGTCGCTGACCGCGCGTGTCTCTCAGAAGCCGGGGGAAGCGAATCTCCACTCGGTCAAAGTGGAACTCCCCAAAGTCCTCCCCTCGCGATTGACGACATTGCAGAAGGCGTGCCCCGAAGGTGTGTTCTACGCGAACCCCGCAGCGTGTGACAAGGGCTCGGTCGTGGGTACGATCGTCGCGTACACGCCGCTGTTGAGCAAGCCGCTACAGGGTCCGGCCTACTTCGTCTCGCACGGCGGCGCGAAGTTCCCCGAACTGATCGTCGTGCTCCAGGGCGAAGGCGTCACGGTCGAGGTGGCCGGGGAAACGTTCATCTCAAAGACGGGCATCACCTCCTCCACGTTCAGCGCGATCCCCGACGTCCCGATCTCAGGGTTCGTGTTGAGCCTACCCGAGGGCCCCAACTCCGCCCTCGCGGCGAACGGCAACCCGTGCAAGGAGAAGCTCGTGATGCCGACCACGCTCGTCGGACAGAACGGCGTCGTGGTCAAACAGAGCACGAAGATCGCCGTCTCGGGCTGCCCGAAGGCCAAGAAGGCCGTCAAGAAGAAGAAAAAGGTCACGCGGGCGAAGAAGGCCCGACGCGCGCGGAAGGCTGATCATCCACACGGCGGCCAGAGGAGGAGTAAGCGATGAGCGCTCGCGGATTGACCTTGACGGTATTGGCGATGCTCGGCGCGCTGGTGTTTGGCGGTGGTGTGGCGCAGGCGCGTGTGGTGCATGATCCGCTTGGTGTGTTTGGTGGGGGTGCCACGCCTGCCGGGGGTTTCGCGCCGCGGGGTGTCGCGGTCGACAACAGCGCCGGCGCGGACAGGAGCGATGTGTATGTCGTGGACACGGCCAATCATGTGGTCGATCAGTTTGGGAAGTCTGCGGGGGTGGAAGATTATCTGTCTCAGATCACGGGTACGGGTGTCGTGAATCCGGCTCCCGCTTTCTCGAGTCCGACGGGTGTGGCTGTAGATTCCACGGGAAATGTCTGGGTCGCGGACACCGGCAATGGTGTGCTCGATGAGCTCGAACCCGAAGCAGGCGGTAAATACAAGTATCTGACACAGCTTTCGGAGTCGAGCATCCCGCTTGCGGACCGGGGTAACGGGGTCTTTGGTCCGGGGGGTGTCGCGGTTGACTCCTTGGGGGATGTCTGGGTCACGGATACCGCCAACGGTGTCGTTGATGAGTTCAACTCATCCGGTGTGTTTGTTTCGCAGCTCTCGGAGTCGAGTATCCCACCGACGAATCAGGGGAACGGGACGTTCGCGCCGGTGGGCGTCGCGACGAACACCGCCTCCCCGGAGAACGTTTACGCGGTCGATAGCAGCAATGGTGTCGTTGACGTGTTCAGCTCCAGTGCCGGCACCGACACGTTCGTGTCCCAGCTTTCCAACCCCACGGGTAGCGCGCCGGAGGCCGTGACGGTCGATCGGTCGTCGAATGAAGTCTACGTGGTCTATAGAGACGGCGAAGTCGTGCAGTATGACTCATCGGGGAACGTCCTCAGCCGGTTCGGGCCGGGTAGCATCAGTCCCTGCACGGGGTTTTGCGAAGGTCTTGGCGCGGGCCCGGGTGTGTGGGGTATCGGGGTAGAATCCGCTGGTGACGTGTACGTCTCGAACTCGTATGAATGGGAAATTTTTGGCAGTCTACATCGAGTGAATCAGGTCGTGAGCTTTGCGCCGGCGACGGTCCCGGACGCGACGACGGAAGAGCCGGCAACGAGCGTCACGGCGACGAGTGCGACGGTGCCGGGGAAAGTGAACCCCGAGGGAACCTCGGTCGCCGCCTGTGAGTTCGAGTACGGCCTTGAAGTCACCTATGGCCAGACGGCGCCCTGCGCTCAGGAACCGTCCACCCTGACGGGCAGTGTTTTTCTGCCGGTCAGCGCGCAACTGACCGGCCTCGAGCCGAGCGCGACCTACCACTACCAGCTCGTCGCGAGCGACGCCAGCGGGAACAGCGAAAACGAAGGCGAAGACAAGCAGTTCACCACCCCCGGAATGCCGCCGGCCGTCGTCAGCGAGAGCGCTCCTGTCCTGACGCGTGGCGGCGCGACGGTGGAAGCGAAGATCAACCCGAACAACCAGGAAACTAGCTACTCGCTGCAGTACGGCGCCAGCCCGACGCTCGCGGGCGCCACGACGGTCTCGGGCGCGAGCGCCCTGTCGGGCTACAGCCTCGAAGGCGTGCCGATCGCCCCGTTCGAGATCACCGGTCTTGCGCCGAACAAGGTCTACTACTACCGGGTGCTGGCATCCAACGCGACCAGCCCGCCCGAAAAGCCGACCGAAGGCGCGATCCAGTCGTTCACCACGCGTCCGCCGGCGCCGACCGCGATAACCGGCGGGGCCTCCGCTGTGATGGCGATCAGCGCGACGCTCGCGGGCGCGGTGAACCCGGGCAGCACGGGACCCAACTCCGATACCAGCTACTACTTCCAGTACAGCACCACTGAAACCTACAGCCCGGGAGCCGTGCTGAGCGACGTGCCCGTCCCTTCCGGGGACGCCGGGCAGGGCATACGTGAAGTGCTCGTCAGCGCCGGCCTAGAAGGCCTCCGGCCCCAGACGACCTACCACTACCGCCTCGTCGCGGTCAACGACCACGGCGAAGACCCCGCCTACGGCGAAGACAAGCAGTTCACGACGCTGGCGAGCGCACCGCAAGCCCTCGGGCCTGTGATCCTCACGGAAACCAGCGCGCTACTCGAGCTTACCGTCTCCCCTGAAGCGGCAACCGCCTACAAGCTGGAATACGGACCCAGCAGCTCCTACGGCACGAGCGTGTCCGTGCCCGCCGGCGCAACGCTCTTGGTCCCGGAGTTATTGAGCATGGAACTTACGGGACTCCAGCCGGGTGAGATATATCACTACAGGTTCGACGCGACCAGTGGCACCGGCACCAACTACGGCCCGGACGAAACGTTCGAGACGCCTTTTGCCCGCCAGCCTGAAACAGAACCACCACCGGGCTACTCTCTGATCGGAGCTGCGCTTCCTCAACCGGCCGCCGCTGTCTACTCCGATGTGTTCGGTGTCGCTCCGACACCGGCTGCGAACACGACCACGACACCTTCTACGCCCAAGTCCCTGACACGGGCGCAGAAGCTCGCGAAGGCGCTGAAGGCGTGCAAGCGGCAAGCCAAGAAGAAGCGGGCAGCGTGCGCGAGACAGGTCCGCAAGAAGTACGCCACGACCAAGGGGAAGGGTAGTAAGTGATGCGTGTGCGCGGGTTGACCTTGACGGTATTGGCGACGCTTTGTGTGTGGGCGTTGGGTGGTGGTGTGGCGCAGGCTCGTGTGGTGCATGATCCGCTTGGTGTGTTTGGTGGAGGTGCTACGCCCGCTAAGGGTTTCGTGCCGCGGGGGGTTGCGGTCGACAACAGCGCCGGCGCGGATAAGGGCGATGTGTATGTCGTGGACACGGCCAATAATGTGGTCGATCAGTTTGGGAAGTCTGCGGGGGTGGAAGTGTATCTGTCTCAGATCACTGGTACGGGTGTCGCGAATCCCGCTCCCGCTTTTTCGGGTCCGACGGGTGTGGCGGTCGATTCTGTGGGGGATGTCTGGGTCGCGGATACCGGCAATGGTGTGCTTGATGAGTTCGAACCCGAAGCAGGCGGTAAATACAAGTATCTAGGGCAGCTCTCGGAGTCGAGCATCCCGCTTGCGGACCGGGGTAACGGGATCTTTGGTCCGGGGGGTGTCGCGGTTGACTCTTTGGGGGATGTCTGGGTCACGGATACCGCCAACGGCGTGGTCGATGAGTTCAGCTCATCCGGTGTGTTCATGTCGCAGCTCTCTGAGTCGAGTATCCCACCCGCGGATCAGGGTAACGGGACGTTCGCGCCGGTGGGCGTCGCGGTGGACGACTCCTCTCCGGAGAACGTTTACGCGATTGATAGCAGCAATGGTGTCGTTGACGTGTTCAGCTCCAGTGCCGGCACCGACACGTTTGTGTCCCAGCTTTCCAACCCCACGAGCAGTCCGCCGGAGGCCGTGACGGTCGATCGGTCGTCGAATGAAGCCTACGTGGTCTATAGAGACGGCGAAGTCGTGACGTATGACTCATCGGGGAACGTCCTCAGCCGGTTCGGGCCGGGTAGCATCAGTCCCTGCACGGGGTTTTGCGAAGCCGTTGGCGGGGGTCCGGGTGTGTGGGGTATCGGGGTCGAATCCACAGGTGACTTGTACGTCTCAAACTCGTATGAATGGGAATTCTTTGGCAATCAACATCGAGTGAATCAGGTCGTGAGCTTTGCGCTGGCGACGATCCCGGACGCGATGACAGAAGAGCCGGCGACGAGTGTCACGGCGACGAGTGCGACGGTGCCGGGGAAAGTGAACCCTGAGGAAACCTCGGTCACTGCCTGCGAGTTCGAGTATGGGCTCGAAGCTACCTATGGCCAGATGGCGCCCTGCGCTCAGGAACTGTCCACCCTGACGGGCAATGTTTTTCTGCCGGTCAGCGCGAAACTGACTGGTCTTGAGCCGAGCGCGACCTACCACTACCAGCTCGTCGCGAGCGACGCCAACGGGAACAGCGAAAACGAAGGCAAAGACAAGGAACTCACGACCCCCGGAATGCCGCCGGCCGTCGTCAGCGAGAGCGCCTCGGGTGTGACGCAGACCGGCGCGACCCTGAAAGCGCAGATCAACCCAGAGAACCAGGAAACAAGCTACTCCTTCGAGTATTCCACCGGCAGGACCGGCGAATCGCTCAACAGCCCGACGACGGTTCCAGGCGGCCCGAACATTCCCGCGGGCTTGAGCAACCAGCCTGCCAGCGGTGATATTGCCGCCGGTCTAGCGCCAGACACCCTCTACTACTACCGGGTCATCGCGAGCAATGGGATCACCAACGGAAACGGGACGACGGACGGGCCTATCCAGACGTTCCTCACGCTCCCGAGCACCCCGGCGACGGATGGGTTCTCCAGCATCACCCAGGACAGTGCCACCGTCTCCGGATCGTTCAACCCGGGTGGCGTCGACACGCACTACTACTTCCAGTACGGTGCCGGTCCGGCCAGCATTGGGTATTGGCAGGGACAGACCCCGAGCATCGACGCCGGATCGGGCACGAACGCGGTGGAACCCGAGGCCGGGCTGTCGGGCCTGCAAGCGCTCACGACCTATCACTACCGGCTGGTCGCGGCCAACGCCTCCGGCGAAAGCTACGGCGCGTGGCAGGAACTCACCACGCTGTCAGCGCCCTCAGAAGCTTTGGGGCCGGTAATCGTGACGACGAACAGCGCCCTGATCGAGGTGGCGGTCTCGCCGGCGCCGGGCACCACGTATCAGATGGAATACGGCCCGGGCACGTCTTACGGTCAGAGCGTGCCGGTGCCCGCGGGCGAAGCCGGGTCGGGTTCTCAGCTCTTGAGCGTGGAACTCGCGGGGCTCAACCCGTATGAGATCTACCACTACAGGCTGAACGCGATCAGCGCAGCGGGCACCAGCTACGGCCCCGATCAGCAGTTCCTAACCGAACCGCTCGCCCCGCTGGTGAGCATCGGCGCCGCGCAAAGCGTCGGCGAAAACAGCGCGACCTTGACCGGGACAGTCAACCCGCAGGGCATCAACACGACCTACTACTTCCAGTACGGCACGAGCGAAAGCTACGGCGCGAGCGTGCCCCTCGCGCCGGCCTACGCCGGGGCGGCCAGTGCCGCGCTGGGCGAGATGGCGAGCATCATCGGCCTCGCGCCATCGACCACCTACCACTTCCGCCTCGTGGCCACCAGCAGGGGCGGCACGGTCTACGGCGCCGGTCAGACGTTCACCACCGCGGCGACAGCCGTGACAGCCATCACGCCCAAGGTCACGCCGCCCCCCAAGAAAACGACCACCCCGAAGGTGTTGACGCGCGCACAGAAGCTCGCAAAGGCGCTGAAAGCGTGCGCGAAGAAGGGCAAGAAGCAGCGTGCGGGGTGTGAGCGCCAGGCCCATAAGCAGTACGGCTCGGCGGTGAAGAAGAAGATCAAGAAGAAGCGATAGCCAAGCTTCTGGCCTTGTATCACCATTTGCAGCACCCCTCCGGTGCTCACGCTTAGCGCTCCGGCGCGGGGCAGGAGGCCCCGCGCCCACGGCCACTGTTTTCCCACCTGCCCGCGCGGATGCGCCCCAAATAAATACCTAAATTGCCCCTCTACGAGCACTTGCCGCCACAAGGTTGCCGAGTCGTTGTCGGTGCGGGTGGTACGCGCTACGTCCGCTACGCTGTAGTGAATGGCTGCTCGACCCGCTAAGACACAGCCCTTCTCGATCCGGCTGGGCGCGCAGGCGAACCTGCTTGTCGCGGACGAGGTCCGTCGTTCGGGGCATTCGCGCAGCGTCGTGGTCGAGGAGCTTGCCGAGGAGGCGGCGAAGGCGCGGCTGCATCCCGGCATCGCGTTCCGCGGCAGGCCTCGTCGCGCGTGGGTGATCGGCAGCGGCCTCGACGTATGGGAGATCATCGAGATGTTGCGCTCTTACGATGGCGATGAGGAGTCGTTGCTGGCAAATCACCCGCTTCTCAGCGTCCGGCGCCTGCGTACGGCACAGGCCTACGCAGAGCGCTTGCCCGAGGAGATCGAGGCACTGATCGAGGAAAATCATCGGCCTCTCCAGGAGCTCCTCGAGCTCTACCCCTTCCTGCGCAGCGCACCCTCGCGATAGCCGCGCCGGTGCGGCTTCTGCTCGACGCGCACGTCTCCGGGCCCAGGGTCGGGCGCCGGCTGGAAGCGGAGGGACATGACGTCCGCGCGCTCGACCAGGAGCCGGCGCTGGAGGGCCTCGAAGACGAGGACGTGCTCGCACTCGCATCCCAGGAAGAGCGCATCCTCGCGACCCAGGACATCCGCGACTTCCCCCCGATCCTGCGCGAGTGGGCGGCGGCGCAGCGCTCACATGCCGGTGTGATCCTCCTCTACGGCATCGACCACAGCGAGTTCGAGCTGATCATCCGCGGCATTCGGCGCTGGCTGGAGCTGTACTCAGAGCCCGCGAGCTGGATCGACCTCGCCGCCGTCCTCGATCGCGACTTCGCCTCGGGTGGGTAGCGCGGGCGCCTCAGAGCGCCTCGCGTTGCCGCGGCGTCTGTTTGAAGCCTCGATCACCGTGTTTGAGGAGAACGATTGCGGACGCATGGATGTGACATAATGGACACATGACTGGACTGGCATTGCTCGCTGAGGAGGTAGGCGTTAACGAGCGAACGTTGCGGCGGGCGGTGAGCCGGGGGACGCTTCGTGGGAGTAGGCCCACGCCGAGGAAGCTTGAGTTGCCATTGCACGAGCGAGAGTACGTTCGCCGGTCGTGGGGGCTGCTCTCCACGCTACGTGCAGCTCTGCGGACGGAGCAGAATGTCCGCTTTGCGCTGTTGTTCGGCTCTGCCGCTACAGGAATGGATACGCCGGGGAGCGATGTCGATGTGCTCGTCGATCTGCGCGACGCAAGCTTCGAGCGCGTTGTCGATCTCAGCACGAAGCTCACGCGGCTCGTCGGTCGTGCGATTGACGTCGTCGAGCTCAAAGATGCCGAGGCCGAGCCTTCCTTCCTTGCCCAGATCGTGGGCGATGGGCGTGTCTTGGTCGATCGTGAGGATCAGTGGCCGGCGCTGCGCGGTCGTGAGCCCGGGCTGCGTCGTCGCGGTAGCCGGCGTGATGCTCGGCGCTTGGATGGCGCCCTCGCGGGGATCGACCGTCTGCTGGCGTCCTGAGCGATGACCGTGCCCGCTCGGCCCCGTAAGGTCGACCGCAAGCGTTGGCGGCGCGACATCGCTCGTCACCTCGAGGATTTCCCTCGTCAGTATTCCGCCTTGGAGCGCGCGATGGCGGCGTTCGGTGGCGACTTCGACTTGCGGGCGTTCAAGGAGGCCTTCGACACCATGGAGGACATGGATGCGTACAACCGCGTGCAGGTAGTCGAGCGCGCCTTGGGTCGTGTCCAGAACTTCGTCGCCGATCTGGCTCAAGCGGGTGTGAAGCTCGCGCAGTTGCCGCGCGTGCCGGAGGTTCAGGGGTCAGGCGCTCATCAGGCGTTCGCGGCCCTGCGTGAAGCGAAGGTTATCGACGGCGAGTTGTGCCGCCGACTGACGCGAGCACAAGACGCCCGGTCGATGATCGAGCACGATTACATCGAAACCTCAGCCGGTAGGGTCCATCAGGCCGCCGAACTCGTGCATGACACGGCCCTCGATTTCATCGGCCGCTACCGCAAGTGGATAGAGCCCCACCTCAAAGACCCCGATCCCTGATCGGCATTGGTCGCCGAGGGCCCACTCCAGCCCGCCTGCTTGCCTGCCCGTGCCGACTACCGTGTCCGCGGGGCAGGAGGCCCCGCGCCTGCGGCCGTGGTACCCCATCCTGCCCGCGCGGATGCGCCCCAAATAAACAACTCAATTAGTTACTTCCTTGGGATGATTGCCACCAGCAGGGGTTGACAGGGGCTCGCCGAGGGGCATACCGAGCGCCTCATAGCGCGCGGCCGCCTCCTGGAGCACGCTGAGCATCGCCGGGGCCGCCGGCAGTAGCCGAGCCCCGGCGGGCGTAGCCGCGATCACCTGGCGGGCCGGGGGGTGGGGGGAGAGCGCGCGGATGACGATCTCCTCGCGCACCACCGACAGCGCCAGCTCGGGGATCAGCGCGACGCCGACGCCCGCCGCCACCAGGCCCTGCACCGTCTGGTAGTCGTCACTTTCAAATGCCACCCGCGGCTCGAAGCCGGCCGCATGGCAGCTGCGCACCACATGGCGCGCGCAGGGGCTTGAGCTCGAGGTCTGCACCCAGGCTTCCTCGCGGAGGTCCTCCAGACGGAGCTTGCGCTTACCCGCCAGCGCGTGATCGCGGGGCAGCGCCAGGTACAGCGGGTCCTCGAGCAGCTCCACGCGCGTGATGCCCTCCCCGAGCGCCTCCCCGAGCGCCTCCCCGAGCGGAGATTCGCCGAACTCGAACAGCAGCGCGAGGTCGAGCTCGCCGGCGCGCAGCCGCGGCACGATCTGCTCGGGCTCGCCCTCGGCGAGGGTCAGCTCGACATCCGGGTAACGCGCGCGGAAGGTGGCGATCGCCAGCGGCATCAGCGTCGCCCCGGCGGTCGGGAACGAGGCCATCCGCAGCCGGCCACCGCGCAGGCCTGCGATCGCCGACAGCGCCGCCTCGGCGGACTCCAGCCGCGCGAGGATGCCCTCGGCGTGACCCACCAGCGTCTGGCCCGCCGCGGTCAGGCTGACGCCGCGCGGGTGACGCTCGAGCAGCGTCATGCCCGTCTCCGCCTCGAGTGCCGAGATCTGCTGAGAGACGGCCGACTGCGTGTAGGAGAGCGCGTCGGCCGCGGCCGAGAACGAGCCTCGATGGGCGACCTCCTTGAGAACCCTCAACCGCCCGACATTTAACATAAGTAGAGCTTATAGCAGCGATTACAACAATCACTGGCGCTGATGGCAGGACCGTGCGACTATCTGCTCGAAACCATTTTTACGGAGTTCCCCTTGGGATCTCCGCCCCTGGTGCCAGCGCGCGAGTAAGCGCAGCACAGGCGGGCACATCGCACACAGAAAAAGACAGGAGAAAACAATGGCCAAGATCATCGTTTCTTACGACGGAACCGCCAACGAGGACGACGCGATCGCGCTCGGCCGCATCTTTGCCGGCGCCGGCGCCGAGGTGTCGCTCGGTTACGTTCGCCACACCGATGAGGCCGTCAGCGACGAGGAGGCCCAGGAAGTGCTGGACCGCGGCGCCGCGCTGTTCGGCGGCGCGTTCGCCTCGAGCCACGCCGTAACCGATCGCTCGACTCCGCACGGCCTGAGTGCGCTGGCCGAGCGGATCGGCGCTCAGGCGATCGTCTTCTGCTCGGACTCCCACACCGCTCAGGGCCACATCACGATCGGCAACTCCGCCCAGCAGCTGTTGGAGGGTGGTCCGGTTGCGATCGCGATCGCTCCCGTCGGCCTCGCCCAGCAGAGCCAGAGCGTGCAGCGGATCGTCGGCGTCGGTGAGGCCGGCGGCGACGGCAGCGCGCAGGCGACCGCCGAGGCCCTCGCGCAGGCTCTCGGCGCGCAGGTCGTGCCCGTGGCCGACGACGAGGCCGACCTCCTCGTGATCGACTCGCGTCCCGATGCCGCGCAAGGCCGCGTCTCGCTCAGCACCTCGGCCGCGCACCTGATCGAGATCGCCACCTGCCCGGTGCTCGTCACGCCCCGCGGCGTGACGCTGTCCTTCGACAGGACCGCCGCCCTGAGCGCCTAAGAGCCTTCTGGCCGGCGGGTCGTCTGCCTTTTGCCCCGCACTCGCGCGAGCCGGTAGCGCGCGAGTGCCTGGGCGAAATCCAGGACGCCGCCGATCAAGTGTCCGGCCGGGCCTGTCCACAGCCACGTCTCCAAGCGCTTCAGCGCGGAGAGGGCGTGTCGCCAGGCTCTCACGGAGTCGTATCGGCAGGCTCTCACGGAGTCGCACGGTATCGTGGCGAGCGTGCCCGCCGCCCTGAAGACCTCCGTCACCGATCTGCCTGAGTCGCGCGTGCGCGTGCAAGTGCAGGTGCCGCCCGACGAGGTCGAGGGGCGCGTCGAGCAGAGGGCCCGCCAGCTCGGGCGCGAGCTGAAGCTGCCGGGCTTTCGCAAGGGAAAGGTGCCCGCGCCGCTCGTGCTCCAGCGCGTCGGTCGCGAGGCCGTGCTCGAGGAAGCCGTGCGCGACACGCTCTCGAGCTGGTACTCCGACGCGATCGAGACCGCCGGCATCGTCCCCGTCGGCGATCCAAAGCTCGATCTCGGGGAGCTGCCGCCGCAGGGCCAGGCGCTCGAGTTCTCAATCGAGATCGGCGTGCTGCCGAAGGCCGAGCTCGGCGAGTATCAGGGCCTGGAGGTGCCGCGCCGCGAGCCGGCCGTCGCGGACGAGCAGGTCCAGCAGGAGGTCGAGGGCATGCGCGAGCGCCTCGCCCGGCTTGACACGGTCGAGCGTCAGGCCGGCGAGGGCGACTTCGTCGTCGTCGACTACGTCGGCTATCTCCCCGCCGAGGGAGGGGCCGCCGAGGGAGGAGCCGAGAACGAGGGAGAGGCCGAGAACGAGGGACAGGCAGGGAGCCGATCCTCGGAGGAGCGGGGTCGTCCGTTCGAGGGCGGCGAGGGTCGCGACCAGCTGATCGAGCTCGGCGGCGGCAACCTGATCCCTGGCTTCGAGGAGGGCCTGCTCGGGGCGAGCGCCGGCGAGACCCGCACGGTCGCGCTCTCGTTCCCCACCGACTACGGCCACGAGGAGCTCGCCGGCCAGGATGCGTCGTTTGAGATCGCCGTCAAGGAGGTCAAGAGCAAGCGGCTCCCAGAGCTGGACGAGGACTTCGCGATCGACGCGGGCTTCGACAGCGTGGAGGAGCTGCGCGCGGACATCCAGCGCCGGCTGACCGAGGCCGAGCAGCAGAAGATCGAGGACGAGTTTCGCGAGGCCGCGCTCGACGCCGCGGTCGCTCAGGCGCGCGTGCCCGTCACCCCGGCGCTGACAGAGGCGCGCGCGAAGGAGATGTGGGAGCGGATGCTCCACACGCTCGCCCATCGCGGCATCTCGCGCGAGGCCTACCTACAGATCGTCGCCCGCGAGGAAGCCGAGATCCTCGCCGATATGCAATCCGACGCCGAGCAGGCGTTGCGCCGCGAGGCGGTCGTCACCGCGATCGTCGCTGCGGAGGGCATCGTCCCGGCCGAGCAGGAGCTGCTCGAGGCCGTGACGCCGACGGCAGAGCGCGAGGGGATCGCGCCGGAGAAGCTGCTCAAGGATCTGCGTGGCGCCGGACGGTTGGATGACGTGCGCGAGGATCTCGCCGCGCGCAAGGCGGTTGAGCTGATCGCCGAGCGAGCCACGCCGATCTCAACCGATCGGAGATCGACGGGATCTCCGATCGGCCAGCAGGCCCAGGCGCGCGAGCAGCTATGGACACCCGAGCAGGGGCAGGCGGAGGGGCCGGAGGGAGCCGCGGCGCCGGCCGGCTTGTGGACGCCAACCGATCAGCGATCGGCCAGCTAGGGTTTGCAGAAGGAATCGAGCCGAGTAAGCGAAACAAAGCGAGGACGATGAGCCCACTAGTGCCAATGGTGGTTGAGCAGACCTCGCGAGGCGAGCGCGCGTTCGACATCTACAGCCGTCTACTCAACGAGCGGATCATCTTCCTCGGCACGCCCGTCGACGATCAGATCGCCAACCTGATCGTCGCCCAGTTGCTGCACCTGGAGTCCGAGGACCCCGAAAAGGACATCTCGGTCTATATCAACTCGCCGGGCGGCTCGGTCTATGCGGGGCTGGCGATTTACGACACGATGCAGTTCGTCAAGCCCGACGTGCAGACGATCTGCGTGGGCATCGCGATGTCGATGGGCGCCCTGCTCCTGGCGGGTGGCGCGGCGGGCAAGCGCATGGCGCTGCCCAACGCGAAGATCCTCATTCACCAGGTCTCATCGAGCTTTCAGGGTCAGGCGACGGACATCGAGATCCACGCCAAGGAGATCATCGACGTGCGCATGCGCCTGGACGAGATCATCGCCAAGCACACCAAAAAGGAGCTCGCCGACGTGCGCAAAGACACCGAGCGCGACTACTTCATGAGCTCCGAAGAGGCAAAGGACTACGGCATTATCGACCGAGTGATCTCCGAGCACTAGCTCCGGGCGCGCGCGACCGATCGTCCGAGATCGGCCAGCATCGACGCCACGATGGGGAGGATAAGACATGGCCAGACCGACAGATTCCAACGAGCAGCTCCTATGCAGCTTCTGCGGCAAGTCTCAGCGGCAGGTCAAGAAGCTGATCGCCGGGCCCGGGGTGTACATCTGCGACGAGTGCATCGACCTGTGCAACGAGATCATCGACGAGGAGCTCTCCGCGCCGCCCGCCTTCGACCTGGAGAACCTGCCCAAGCCGCGTGAGATCTATGACGTGCTCGACGAGTACGTGGTCGGGCAGGACCCTTCCAAGCGCACGCTCTCGGTGGCCGTTTACAACCACTACAAGCGCGTGCAGATGATGATGTCCGGCGACTCTGACATCGAGCTGCAGAAGTCGAACATCCTGCTGCTCGGGCCGACCGGCTGTGGCAAGACGCTGCTCGCGCAGACGCTCGCCCGAATCCTCAACGTGCCGTTCGCGATCGCCGACGCGACCGCGCTGACCGAGGCGGGCTACGTCGGCGAGGACGTCGAGAACATCCTCCTCAAGCTGATCCAGGCCGCCGACTACGACGTCAAGAAGGCCGAGACGGGGATCATCTACATCGATGAGGTCGACAAGATCGCGCGCAAGGCCGACAACCCTTCGATCACCCGTGACGTCTCCGGTGAGGGGGTGCAGCAGGCGCTGCTGAAGATCCTCGAGGGCACGCAGGCCTCGGTGCCGCCGCAAGGGGGACGCAAGCATCCCCATCAGGAGTTTCTGACGATCGACACGACCAACGTGCTGTTCATCTGCGGTGGGGCATTCGCCAACCTCGACAAGGTGATCGAGCGTCGGATCGGGCACAAAGGCGTGGGCTTCGCCGCCGCGATCGAGGCCAAGGGGGAGCGCGACACCGGCGAAGTGTTCGAGCACTGCCTGCCCGAGGATCTGATCGAGTATGGGCTGATCCCCGAGTTCATCGGCCGTCTGCCGGTCGTCTCCGCCGTGCACCAGCTCACGCGCGAGGACCTCGTGTCGATCCTCGTCGAGCCGCGCAACGCGCTCGTCAAGCAGTTTCAGCGCTTCTTCTCCTTCGACGGTATCGAGCTGGTGTTCTCTGAGGACTCGCTCACGGCCGTCGCCGAGAAGGGACTGGCGCGCGAAACGGGCGCGCGCGGATTGCGCTCGATCATCGAGGAGATCCTGCTCGAGGTGCAGTTCGAGCTGCCCTCCCGCCGCGACGTGAAGAAGTGCGTTGTGACAAAGGAGACGGTCGAGAAGGGCCTGACGCCGACGCTCGTGACCGAAGCCGCGCCGGAGGAGCACGACGAGGACGCGCCGCTGCAGGAAGAGTCCGCCTAGCGCCGGCACTTCGCCGCTGCCCGCTACATCGGTCCGCCCGCTACCATCGCCCCATGATGTCCAAGTCTGATCGCGCTACCTCCAAGTCCAAGCTCGGGCGTGTCAAAGCCCTGCCCTGGGCCGTGCTGCTGCAGGTGGGCGCGGTGCTCGGCAGACGCTGGCGCTCGCTCTCGGCGCAGGACCGCGCGCGCCTGAGCAGGCTCACGCGTGAGTCCCGTGGCCGGATGCACAACCTCAGCGCGAAGGAGCGTCGCGAGCTGCGCAAGCTGGTGGGCAAGCTCGACTTCAAGCGCATGAGTCGCGAACTGCTGCCGATCACGCGCAGCGTGCGCAAGCGCAAGCGTCGCTGAGCATCGACATGGGCGACGATCTCGAGCAGCTTTCGACGCACGAGCTTCACGACCGTGCGGTCCACAGAGCCGAGAAGCACCTCGACGTGAAATTCCTCTGGTCGCTGCTCAAGCTGATCCCGGCGGCCCAGACGGTCAGCGGCGATGTGGGGGAGGCCGATTACGACGTCGAGTCCTCCAAAGGGCTGATCAGCGACGCGGTGCACAGCGGCGATGGAGAGCTCGGCGAGGCGCTGCGCCCCGTGTTCATCGATTACCTGCGCAAGCACCCCGACGCATAACTCGCCCGGAGCTTTGGCGGGCGATGGCGATTCGGAGGTAAGGCCACGTAGACTCCTGCGTCGATGAGCGATCGCGCCGAGGATCCCGGGGAGGACTCTCCCGCGTCCCCCCCGGCGCAGGGGCATTACTCGCCGAGCTGGAGCAGCGAGCACGCCGAGCGTCACCTGAGCTCGCTGGAGCTGTTCGGGATGCGCTTCGGGCTGGACAGGATCCGGCGCATGATGACCGCGCTGGGCTCGCCCGAGCGGCGCTTTGAGACGATCCACGTCGTCGGGACGAACGGGAAGTCCTCGACCACGCGCATGATCGCGGCGATCCTCGAGCGCCACGGGTTGCGCACCGGCGCCTACACCTCGCCCCACCTGATGTCCTACACCGAGCGCGTCCAGGTCGGCGAGCGCGACCTGGACCAGAGCGCGTTCGCCGCGGCCGTCGCCCGCGCCGCGTGGGCGGCCGAGCGCGTCAACCACACCCTGGCGGGGGACGACCACGTGACCCAGTTCGAGCTGCTGACCGCCGCCGCGCTCTGGGCGATGGCCGAGCGGGAGGTCGAGGTCGCGGTCGTCGAGGCCGGCCTCGGCGGTCGGTATGACGCGACAAGCGTGATCGACTCGCGCCTGACGGTGCTTACGAACGTCGGCCTGGAGCACACCCGTTGGCTCGGCCCAACGGTGCACGACATCGCCGAGGAGAAGCTCGCGGTCCTGCGGCCGGGCACGACGCTCGTGCTCACGGACGTGCTGGCCCCCGAGGCGCTCGCGGTTGCGAGGAGAGTGGCGGTAGAGCGCGACTCCCAGATCGTGCTGGCCGAGGTCTCATCGGCCTATATCCCATCGCTCGGCACCGACGGCGCCGAGTCTCTCCTCATCACCGAGCTGCGCGCCCGCGGCTCATTCCAGCGGCGCAATTTCGCGCTCGCACGCGCCGCCGCCGAGGCGTACCTGCGCTCGGTGGGGTTTGAGCCGCGCGCGGACGCGGTGCGCGAGGCGGCGAGGACCACCGAGGTGCCCGGGCGCCTGCAGGTGGTCGGCGAGGAGCCACTGACGGTGCTCGACAGCGCGCACAACCCCGATGCGGTACGGGCGCTGGTCGAGTCGCTGCCCGAGCTGCTCGCTGCTCGTCCCCTGGCGCTGGTGCTCGGCGTGCTCGAGGACAAGGACGCCGTGAGCATGCTGCGCGAGCTGCTGGCGCTCTGCGAGTGCGCATGGTTCACCCTCCCGCCGAGTAGTCGCGCGCTGCCACCCACGGCGCTCCAGTCGCTCTCACGCCAGCTCGGGTTTGAGGCGGTCGTCTGCGAGCCAGAGCCCTGGCGGGCGCTGGCCGAGGCGCGGCGCTGGGCGCGCGAGCGGGGTGACGGCGCGGCGGTGCTGGCGACGGGCTCCGTCTACCTCGTCGGCGACCTCCTCGGCCACCTCGCCGATGGCGGCGTTGACGCCGACCGTGCGGTCCCGGCGCATGGGTCGCCCGGCCCGGCACAGGGGTCGCCCGCACCGGCTCCATCCACGCATACGCCGCTGCGGAGTCCGGCGCGATGACGCGACGGAGCTTGGCGCGATGAACGACGAAGGCCCATCGGTGCTCACGATGATCGGCGCCGTGGCGCTGATCGTCGCCCTGGTGATTCTCGTGTTCTTCGCGGCTGGTTATGGATTCGGCCGGTTGTTTCTCTAAACTCAGCCGCCCCATGTTCATCTCAGGATCGATCCCGCCGGGCAGGCGCCCGTCTTGTGGGGCAAGCGCGTGGGTCCTACGCGGGAGTCGTTGACGGTGCTCGCCTATTTCGGCATTGAAAGCAGCGGTCTGAGCTTGGCCATCGATCTGCTGATCCTGTTCGTCGTCGTCCTGTATTTCGCGCTGATCTACTGGACCTACGCCGACGCCCGGCGCCGGATCTTCGACCCGATGCTGGTCGGCTGCGCCACGGCTGCCTCGCTGTTCCCGTTCGTGGGCACGATCGTCTACATGATTCTGCGCCCGCCCGAGTACCTGGAGGACGTGCGCGAGCGTGAGCTGGAGATGCAGGCGGCGGAGGCGCGCCTGCACGATCTCGACCACGGGCTGTGCCCGCACTGCGATTATCGCGTGGAGCGCGACTTCGTCCGCTGCCCAAGCTGTTTGCGCAAGCTGAAGGAGCGCTGCGTGAGCTGCTCGCGCCCGCTGGACCAGGCGTGGACGATCTGCCCTTACTGCGAGACAGAGGTCCCGGCTGCCGCCCCAGCCCGTCGACCGCGTCGCAAACGTGCCACGAGCGAACACGAGCGCTCGGAGATCGGCCAGCCCGCGATCGAGAGCGAGCGAACTGGGCCACGCGGCCAGCCCGCGATCGAGAGCGAGCGGACCGGATCACGCCGCCCAGAGAGCTGGCTCGATGAGACCGCCGCCGATGACCGCAGTTCGGCGTTGGCGCCGGACGGCGAGGAGGTGCGCGCCGTCAGCAAGCCGGTCGCTGCCTCTGAGCCGGCCGCCAAATCGCGCAGCGCCGGGCGAGCCAGCCGTCCGCGCCCCACCTCCTAACGACAATCCCGATCCGAAAAGGACGCCATGGACCGCACGCTGATCCTTGTAAAGCCCGATGCCTTCGCCCGCGGGCTGACCGGTGAGATAGTCGCCCGCTTCGAGCGCAAGGGGCTCAAAATCATCGCCCTGCGTCACATGACCGTGACGAGCGAGCTGGCCGAGCGCCACTACGCCGAGCACGCGGAGCGCCCGTTTTTCGGCGAGCTCGTGCAGTTCATCACCTCGGCGCCGATCGTGGCGATCGTGTTGGAGGGCAAGGATGCGGTCAAGGCGGCGCGGCAGGTGATCGGCGCGACTGATCCGCTCGAGGCCGCCACCGGTTCGATCCGCGGCGATTTCGCGGTCGAGATGGGCCAGAACATGGTCCACGGCTCGGATTCGCCGGAGTCCGCGGTGCGCGAGGCTGCCCTGTTCTTCCCGGAGCTCTGACGACGCTCCCGCTCGTCCTCGCCTCCAGCTCGCCGCAACGACGGGCGATCCTCGCACGTCTGGGGGTCAGCTTCACGGTCAGGCCGGCGGCTGTGGAGGAGCTCGATCGGGGCGACCCTGCGGAGGTAGCGAGGGAGAACGCGTTGCGCAAGGCGCGTGCGGCGCGCAAGCCCGGCGTGCCCGAGGCGGTGCTGGGCTGCGACACGCTGGTGGCGCTCGACGGGACGATCTATGGCAAGCCCTGCGGCGAGCGGGAGGCCCGGGAGACGCTGAGCGCCCTGAGCGGGGAAGTGCACGAGGTCGTCAGTGGCCTGGCACTGCTGCTGCCGGATGGCCAGCGCACGGCGCTCGCGCGCACCGCGGTGACCTTCCGCGAGCTCGACCAGGCGCTGCTCGACTGGTCGCTTGCCAGCGGCGAGTGGCGTGGACGGGCCGGCGGCTACGCGATCCAAGGGGCCGGCGCGGCGTTGGTGCGAAAGGTGGAGGGCGACTATGAGAACGTCGTCGGCCTGCCGCTGGCGGCCCTGCTCGACATCTACCCCGAGCTTCTTTTCGCCTGCAAATAAGCTGGCAAGCCTGTGAGCGGTGGCGGAGCGTTCGCTACACTGGCCGCGGGTACGGCCCGACCGATCGGAGATCGGCCAGCACCGCCCGCGGGGCGTGGTGCCGGTAGGCGGTGCGCGACCGGATGTAAGCGTGCACAACCTCTGAGATATGGGCATCTTCAGCTACTTGACTGGATTCGGCGGCCGCGACATGGCGGTCGACTTGGGCACGGCCAACACGCTCGTGTACGTAAGGGGGCGCGGGATCGTGCTGTCCGAGCCGAGCGTCGTGGCGATCGATTCGCGCACCGGCGAAGTTCACGCCGTCGGGATCGAGGCCAAGCGCATGCTCGGCCGTACCCCGGGCACGATCCAGGCGATCAGGCCCCTGAAGGACGGCGTGATCGCCGATTTCGACGTGACCGAGGAGATGCTGAGGCACTTCATCCAGAAGGTCCACCAGAACCGTTGGGCGCACCCACGCGTCGTCGTATGCGTGCCCTCCGGAGTGACCGGCGTGGAGAAGCGCGCCGTCGAGGAGGCCTGCCTGTCGGCGGGCGCCCGCACTGCCTATCTGATCGAGGAGCCGATGGCCGCCGCGATCGGGGCGGGCTTGCCCGTGGGCGAGCCTACGGGCTCGATGGTCGTCGACATCGGCGGCGGCACATCCGAGGTGGCGGTGATCTCGCTCGGCGGGATCGTCGTGTCACAGTCGATCCGCGTCGGCGGCGACGAGATGGACGAGGCGATCATCAACTACGCCAAGCGCGAGTACAAGCTGCTGATCGGCCAGCAGACCGCGGAGGAGCTGAAGCTCGAGATCGGCTCGGCCTGCCCGATGGAGGAGGAGCTGCAGGCGGAGATCCGCGGGCGCGACATGGTTTCCGGCCTGCCCAAGACCGTCGTGCTGACGAGCGAGGAGATTCGCCAGGCGCTGGAAGAGCCGCTGAACCAGATCGTCGAAGCGGTCAAGGAGACGCTCGACCGCACGCCGCCGGAGCTGGCCTCGGACATCATGGATCGCGGCATCATGCTCGCTGGTGGCGGCGCGCTGCTGCAGCGCTTGGACCAGCGCTTGCGCGAGGAGACCCAGATGCCCGCGCACCTGGCCGAGTCGCCGCTGACCTGCGTGGCGGTCGGCTCGGGACGCTCGCTCGAGGAGTTCGAGGCGATCCACCGCTCCAACCGCCATTCGCGCAACCGGCGGCGCCGGTGAATGCCCAGTGCCTCCAGAGCGTCCCGGCAGGCCAGTGGGGCCAGGCTGATTCGCGGCGCGCCCAGGCTGATTCGCTCCGCACCCATACAGGGGTACTCTTAACAACCTATCCCTTAGGCCCGCAGGCTCCTATTGGGATAGACCCTCTCCCATGAAGTCTTCGGAAGGTCCTGATTCGTGTACGACAAGACGGTTCGGCGTCGACGTGCGGTGCTTGTGCTGCTCGTCGTGCTCTCCCTGATACTGCTGACCGCCTACTTCGGCGAGGCCCCCGGCGGCGGCCTGCACTCCGTGCAGCGCGGCTTCTTGACCGTCGTCTCGCCGATCCAGGACGGCGCCAACAAGGCGCTGAAGCCTGTGCGTGACCTGTTCGGCTGGTTCAGCGACACGCTGCACGCCAAAAGCCAGCTGGGCGAACTGCGCAAGCAGAACAACAGATTGCGCAGGGAAGTCGTCGCCTATCAAGCCAACGAGCACGGCTACCACGAACTGCTCGCTCTCGATCACCTGGATCAGCTGAGCGTGAACAACTACCGGCCGGTGACCGCCACGGTGGTGGCCAAGTCGCCGAACATCTGGTACTCGACCGTGAAGATCGACAAGGGAACCTCGGCCGGCGTGCAGGTCAACGACCCGGTGATCAATGATGAAGGTCTGGTGGGCAAGGTCACGCTGGCGGCCTCCGACGGAGCCGTGGTCGAGCTCATCACCGACAGCGAAATGGGGGTTTCCGCGCGGATCAACGGAACGGGCGAGACCGGCGTTCTGCAGCCGAAGGTGGGCGAACCAAACGACCTCGTGTTGCAGTACCTGCCGGCCAACACCTCGGTCACCCACGGCCAATACGTGGTCACCTCGGGCACTGTGTCCAGTCCTGACGACTCTCTCTACCCGCCGGGGATCGCGATCGGACAGGTGAGCTCGGTTGACGAAGAAAGCGCCTACACGTCGGTCAACGTGCATCCCCTGGTCAACCTGCACAACCTCGAAGACGTACAGGTGCTCACCTATGTGCCGGGCAGCAAGCCGGCGCGTCTGGCGAGCGTCCTTGCCAACCTGCCGGCCGGCCGGCAGTCGGCCGCGGGCGGCGCCGAAGGCAATCAGCTGGCCTCGACCGAAGCAGCGGGCAAATGAGCACGAACACGCATGGCTGCGCTGGATTGGCGTCCTACCGATCGGAGATCGGTCAGCACACGCTGGACGATCGGAGATCTCGTCGATCTCCGATCGGTACGCCACGCTCACTGTGTCCTGGGTGGGCGGGGCCCAATCCGTCTGCGTGCCCGTGCGGGCGTACGGTCATCGGGAGCGCGCACCGATGAGCGGCCAGGGAGTGTCCCCAGGGCTGCTTGCGCGGATTGCCGTGCTTGTGGTGATCGTCGTGTTCTTTCAGATCGGCGTGGTCTCGGAGGTGCCGGTGTTCGGCGTCGCCGTCGATCTGTCACCGCTCGTGGTGGCCTTCGTCGGGTTGCTGTGCGGCTCGACGGTCGGGGCCGCGACCGGTTTCGCGGTCGGGCTGCTCGTCGACCTCGCGCTCGTGCAGACGCTGGGCGTCACCTCGCTGATCTTCACGCTCATCGGCTACTGGTGCGGGCGTTTGCGCGAGCTGCGCGACCCCCAGGCAGTGCTGACGCCACTGCTGGTGGGCGTCACCGCCTCCGCGGCGGCGGCGGTCGGGTATTCGCTGATGGAGTTCCTGCTCGGTGTGGACGCGCCTGTCAGCCTCGAGCTGCTGCGCCAGATCGTGCTCGGAGTGGCGGTGAACACGATCGTCGCGCTGCCGGTGTGGGCGATCGTGCGTCGCAGCCTCGAGCCGGACCTGCCCGACGACCCTCGCCGCCGCCGCCGCCGCGCCTACACAACAGGGGGTCTGAGCCCCCTCTCCCGCACATGACAGGGAATAGCTGAATGAGCACACCGATAGAGCGCGTGCGGCCGAGTGATCCACGTATGCCGGTCTCGCCACAGCTGGCGCTGCGGGTGGCGGTGCTGGGCGGCGCGGCACTGCTGATGTTCGGGATTATCTTCTTCCGGCTGTGGTATCTGCAGGTGCTTACCGGCGAACAGTATGTCCAGGAAGCCGCCGCCAACAGCGTGCGCGATCTGCCGATCGCGGCGCCGCGGGGGCAGATATTCGATCGCGAAGGCCAGCCGATCGCTGCCAGCACGGTTACCAACGCGGTGCAGATCGTGCCGTCCGCGCTGCCGCCCGCGGGCAGGCCTCGGCTGGCGCTCTACCGGCGGCTGGGCGCGCTGCTGGGGATGAGCGCCGCCCACATCGAGGCGCTCGTAGTGAAGGGCCGCACGGCGCTGCCGTATGCACCGGTGACGATCAAGACCGATGCCGGACGCGGTGTGCTGACGGTGCTCGCTGAGCGCCAGAACGAGTTTCCCGGCGTCGTTCAGAAGCCTGTCTCGATCCGCTCCTACCCGTACGGCGAGATGGCTGCACAGGTGCTCGGCTACGTCGGCCAGGTCTCCGAACTGGAGCTCAAGAAGTCCGCGTTCCGGGGCGTCCAGCAGGGGACGGTGGTCGGCCAGGAAGGGCTCGAGTACTACTACGACCGCTATCTGCGCGGCCATGACGGCGTGAGTCGAGTGCAGGTCGACTCCGCCGGCTATCCCGAGCCGACCCGCCTGCAGCCGACGCCGCCCAAGGCCGGCTACAGCCTCAAGGTCACGCTCGACCTCGGCCTGCAGCGGGAGGGGGAAAAGGCGCTGCTGGAGGGGATCGAAAACGCCCGCGCCAGCGGTAAACCGGCGGAAGGCGGCGCGTTCACCGCGATCGACCCGCGCAACGGGCAGATCCTGGCGATCGGCTCATCTCCGAGCTTCAACCCGAACAAATTCGCCAAACCGCTGACGACAAGCGAATACGAAGCGCTCAAGGGAGAGGTGCACGGTCGCCAGGAAATCCCCGCGCGGCTGACCAACCGCGCCGTCAGCGGCGCCTATCCAACGGGCTCCACGTTCAAGCCGTTCACCGCGATGGGAGCGCTCGAAGCCGGGGTCATCAACCCGAGCGAGGGTCTCGGAGCCGGCCAGTGCATCCACGTCTCGACCGAGCCGTTCTGCAACGCCGGTAAGGCGGACTACGGCCCCGTCGGGCTCGTGGAAGCGCTGAAGGTGTCCTCGGACACCTACTTCTTCGAAGTCGGCGAGCTCGCCAACAGCCACCATGAAGTGATCCAGAACATGGCCCGAGAGCTCGGCATCGGCCACACGACGGGCATCGACCTGCCGAGCGAGATCGAAGGCACGATCCCCGATCCCGCGTGGCGCGCCAAACAGAACCACCTGCAGGAAGCGTGTGAACACGAAAAGCATCACGGGACGTGCGACATCGTGGCCGAAGTCAGACCGTGGAGCGTGGGCGACAACATGGACCTAGCGGTCGGTCAGGGCGATCTGCTGACCTCGCCCCTGCAGATGGCGGTGGCCTACTCGACGCTTGCCAACGCATATATGCACGGTGGCTACGGGACCGTCGTGACGCCGCACCTGGGTATGGAGATCGACGAATCGAACGGCGGCCTGGTGCAGAGCCTGAGCTTCCGGCCCGCGCGCCATGTGCATCTGAACTACTCCGACTTGAGCCTGGTGATGCAAGGCATCCACGAGGCTGCGAGTCAGCCCGGGGGCACCTCGGCGGACGTGTGGAGAGGGTGGGACCAGGAACAGCACCCGGTCTATGGCAAGACCGGCACCGCCGAACACACCGGTAAGGAAGACCAGTCCTGGTACATGGCCTACGTGGGGGACCCCAACCGGCCGATCGTGATTGCCGTGACCGTGGAACAGGGCGGCTTCGGCGCGGAAACAGCGGCGCCGATCGCGCGGCTGATGGCCTCGCAGTATTTCGGCAAGCCCGAGCAGTTCGTCGCCGGGACGTCCAAGACCTTCTGAGCCGTTCGACCACGCGATGACTTCCCTCACCAGACGATGAACCCACCTACCCCGATCCAATGAGCCCGACCTCCGGCACGACCCCGATCGGTCCCTCGGTGATACAGGCGCCCGAGCGCACGCCTGAGTCGAGCGCGCGTACGCGGCCGGCGCTGCCGCTGGACCCACTCTTGACGCTCGCCGTGATCGGGCTGGGGATCGCCTCGGTGATGACGCTCGGCACCGCCACGCGCGAAGCGATACCCGGCAACCCCCATTACTACGTCACCCGTCAGGTGGTCTACCTGGCGATTGGCCTGATCCTGATGGTCGTGCTGGGACGGGTCGACTACGCGCGCCTGCGCCAGCTGAAATACGGCATCTACGCGCTGCTGATCCTCGGCATTCTCGCCGTCCTCGGGGCGGGCAATGAAACCAAAGGCTCCACGCGGGCAATCAGCCTGCCGTTCTTCTCATTTCAGGCCTCCGAGCTCGGCAAGGTGCTGCTGACCGTGGCGCTGGCGGGGTTGATCGTCGACCGCGCGCGGCGGCTGCGCGAGCGTGACACGACCGCCCGCGTGATGCTCGCGGCGTTGGTGCCGGCGATGCTCGTGATCGCCCAGCCCGACCTCGGCTCGGGGATGGTGTACATGGTGATCGCGTTCGTCATGCTGCTGGTGGCAGGAACGCCGTGGCAGCAGCTGAGTGGACTGGTGGCGCTGGTGTGCGTGTCCGTCGCGGTCGTGCTGGTGGCGGCGCCCGCGCTCGGCGTGCACGTGCTCAAGCCGTATCAGACCCAACGGCTGACGGCATTCCTGCACCCCTCCTCGAACTTCGTGGAAATCAAGGAGAAGGAATCCAAGACCGGCGAACCCGATCCCCGTTATCAGCTCGCCCAGTCGAAGATCGCGATCGGATCGGGCCAGAAGACCGGCCGGGGCGCCGCTGACTCCACCCAGCTCACGGGCAACTACCTGCCCGAGGACGACACGGATTTCGTGTTCGCGGCCGTCGGCGAGCAGTACGGCTTCGTCGGCGCGGGGCTGGTGCTGTGCCTGTATGCGCTGCTGATCTGGCGCGCGCTGCGCGTGTTGGTGATGGCCAAGGACTTGTTTGGCTCGCTCGTGGCCGGGGGCGTAGCAGCTATGCTGATGTTTCAGGTATTCGTCAACGTGGGGATGACCATCGGGATCATGCCAATTACCGGCATCACGCTACCGCTCATGAGCTATGGCGGCTCGTCGGTGATCACCACCCTGTTGGCGGTCGGCCTGCTGCAATCCATTTACGTCCAGGCGCGCGCCTCAGCGGCACTGAAGGGCCGCGTGCCGATCTATTGAAAGAACCATCCAAAACTCCAAGATTTCTCCTCCGCGGTCACTGCGGTGTGAGCTGAGGAGCCTTCAGATGGGTACCCAAACACCAATGCCCGCCAACTCCCGATCGCCAGCTGTGGATGCGCCGCCGAGGATTCTCCTCCGGCCTTCGCCCGCGCGCGAGGAGGCCGGCATCGATACCGACAGACTGGATCAAATTGAAAAAGCAAGTGCTTGTCAGCGTCGATCGCGCGGAGACGCGCGTGGCGCTTTTGGAGGCGAACGGAACCCCCGGCGCCTCACGTTCCGCCGCGACCCGCTCGCGCAAGCGCGCAAGCGGTGCTCCGGAGGCCGGCTATCGCATAGCTGAGCTCTACCTGGAGCGCCGCGGCGGGCGCTCGATCGTCGGCAACATCTACAAGGGCAAGGTCGACAACGTGCTCCCCGGCTTGGAGGCCGCGTTCGTCGACATCGGCTTGGAGAAGAACGGCTTTCTCCACGTCGATGAGATCGTGCTGCCCGGCGTGGAGGCGCCCAAGCGGGGCCGCGGTAGTGGCAGCGGTCGCAAGATCGCCGACCTGCTCGGGCCCGGGCAGGAGATCGTCGTTCAGGTGGTCAAGGACCCGCTGAAGACGAAGGGCGCACGGCTGTCGATGGAGCTGACGATCGCCGGGCGCTACATGGTCTATGCCCCCACAGGCGAGGGCGTGGGCGTGTCTCGCCGCTTGGAGGATCGCGAGCGCGAACGGCTGCGCAAGCAGAGCTCGGGCCTGGATCTCGGCAGCGGCGGGGTGATCGTGCGCACCGCCGCGCACGGCGCCAAACGGGCCGACTTCGAACGCGAGCTGAAGTACCTGCACAAGCTGCACGAGGTGCTCGGCAAACGCGTCGAGGAAACGGTCGCCCCGGATCTCGTCTTCCAGGAGGCCGACCTGTCGGTGCGCGTTGTGCGCGACATCTTCTCCGCGCACTTCGAGCGCGCGATCGTCGATGACGAGCAGCAGTACCAGCGGCTGGTGTCCTTCTTCACGCGCACCGCCCCCGAGCTGGTCGAGCGGGTCGAGCTGTGGGAGCAGAAGGAGCCACTGTTCGAGGCTTACGGCGTGGACAAGGAGATCGAGGGCGTGCTGTCGAGTCGGGTGGATCTGCCGAGCGGCGGCTATCTGATGATCGACTACGCCGAGGCGCTGACGGTGATCGACGTCAACTCGGGCAGCTTCATCGGCCGCGGCAAGGGCGCGGCGCTGGAGGACACGATCACCAAGACGAACCTGGAGGCCGCCGAGGAGGTGGTCAACCAGCTGCGCCTGCGCGACATCGGCGGGATCATCGTGATCGATTTCATCGACATGGCGCGTGCGCGCAACCGCGACGCGGTGATGAAGACACTCAGAAAGACGCTGGACGAGGACCGCACGAAGACGTTTACGGCGGAGATCTCAAAGCTCGGACTGGTCGAGATGACGCGCCAGAACGTGACCGAGGGCGTACGCGAGATCATGAGCCGGCCGTGCCCGACCTGCGACGGCGAGGGCGTGATCCGCTCGGAGGAGACCTACGCGATCGAGTTCGAGCGCCGCCTGCGCGACGTGGCGGCCGAAAATCCCGACGTGGAGGCGTTCCTGGTGCAGATCAACCCGCGCGTCACCGCCGAGTTCACGGGACATGGCTCGCGCGTGCTGCATGCGCTGGAGGCGCAGACGGGCAAGTCGTTCCTGTTCGAGGGCTCCGAAGGGCTGATGCTGGAGCACTTCGCGATCACCTTTCAGGGCACCCGCGAGGAGGTCGAGGAGCGCGCGCTGCCCTTCCGTCAAGGCGACGAGGTGCTGGTCGAGATCGTCGAGCCGCACATGTACGACGTCGACGACGCGGTGGCGAAAATCGACGGCTACATCATCTCGATCGCGGGCGCCGCGCCGCATGTCGGCGAGAAGCGAATGGTGCGCATCGACCAGGTGGGGCGCACGGCGGCGAGCGCGCTGCTGCTGGACGAGTCCGGCGAGGTCGTGCGCCCGGCGCCGAGGCCCCCGGCACCAACCGCCAAACCGAGACCCAGACGGCGTCCGCCCAAGCCCGTTGCGGCGCCCGTCGTCGAGAGCGTCTCTGAGGTGGCTACCGCGTCACAGGCGCCGGTCGATGGATCGCCACAGGCGCCGGCGGCGGATGTCCCTGAGGGCGAGGGATCCGAGGATGACCTACAATCCAAGCCTCGGCGTCGTGGCCGCAGGGGCGGGCGACGCCGTTCGGCTGCCAAGGCGCAATCAAGCACCGACTAGTTGAATCGGGATCGACCAGGTAAACCATGTACGCAATCGTGAAGACAGGTGGCAAGCAGTACCGCGTCGAGCGCGGCCAGACCCTGCTCGTGGAGCGCCTCGCGGTCAACGAGGGCGGCGACGTCGCGCTCGAGCCGATCCTGTATCGCTCCGACGAGGCGGTGTTCGACGCGGCCGGCCTGAAGAAGGTGAAGGTCACGGCGAAGGTCCTGGCGCACGAGCGCGGCGAGAAGCTGCGTGTGTTCAAGTTCAAGCCCAAGCGCGGATACAAGCGCCGCACCGGCCATCGCCAGGAGCTGACGCGGATCGAGGTCACGGACATCTCAATCGGCGCGGCGGCGAAGGCTGGTGCCCCGAAGGCCGCGGTCAAGCCCGAGGCCGGCAAGGCCGCGGTCAGGGCTGTAAGGGCCGCCAAGCCTGAGGCTACGGCCAAGCCGGCAAGTGCGGCCAAGCCTGAGACTGTGGCCAAGCCTGCGACCAAACCGGCTGCCGCGTCACGCGAGGCCGCAAAGGAAGAGACAGAGAATGGCGCATAAGAAGGGATTGGGCTCCAGCCGCAACGGGCGCGAATCGAACGCCCAGCGCTTGGGCGTGAAGACCTTCGCCGGCGAGCTCGTCAGCGGCGGAGAGATCATCGTGCGCCAGCGCGGCACGAAATTCAAGCCGGGCGAGGGCGTTGGTATCGGCAAGGACGACACGCTGTATGCCCGCGCCGCAGGGACCGTGCAGTTCAGCACGAACCGCCGCGGGCGCGTTGTGAGCGTCCTGTCCGCCGGCGAGAGCTAGGCCGGGCCCCGCGGGGGCGGCGGCGATGCTGCACGACCGCGCGCGTATCCACCTGCAGGCGGGCTCCGGCGGGAATGGCTGTACGAGCTTTCGCCGCGAGGCGCACGTCCCGCGGGGCGGCCCCGACGGCGGCGATGGCGGACGCGGGGGGGCGGTGGTGCTGGTCTGTGACGATGGCCTGCGCGATCTGCAGGGCTTCCGGCGCAAGGCCGTGTACCGCGCCGGGCAGGGCGGGCATGGAGAAGGCTCGCAACGGCATGGGGCAGATGGCCAGACGCTGACGCTCAGGGTGCCGCCGGGGACCGAAGCGACGGGATATGCGGGGCCGGACGGCAGCGAGGGGGATCTGGAGGGATGCCGCTGGGAGCTGCTCGCGGGCGGCCAGCGGGCGGTGGTCGCTAAGGGCGGCGCCGGCGGCAAGGGCAACAAGCGCTTTGCGACGCCCACCAGGCAGGCGCCGCGCTTTGCCGAGCGGGGCCTACCGGGCGAGGAGGGCTGGCTTGAGTTGCGGCTGAAGCTGCTGGCCGATGTCGGGCTGGTGGGGTTGCCGAACGCGGGCAAGTCCTCGCTGCTCGCGCGCCTTACACGGGCCGCGCCGAAGGTGGCCAGCTATCCCTTCACGACGCTCTCACCCGTGCTGGGCGTGCTCGACGACGGGGAGCGCCAGCTCGTGGTGGCCGATATCCCCGGGCTGATCGAGGGCGCGAGCGAGGGCGCGGGCCTGGGCCACGATTTCTTGGCGCACGTGGAGCGCACGCGCCTGCTGGTGCACGTGCTGGATATCGCGCCCGAGAGTTGGGATCCCACCCACCCCACGGACCCCGCCCACCCCGCCGACGCGGCGATCAACTACACGACGATCGAGAATGAGCTCGCCGCGCACGACGAGCGGCTGGCGCGGCTGCCCCGCGTGCTGGTGCTCTCGAAGGGCGATCTGGTGACCGAGGCGCGCGTGGCGGAGGTCGTGGCGGAGTGGGAAGGCCGGCTCGGAGCCGAGGTTCCGGTGCTCGCCACCTCGAGCGCCACCGGGGCAGGGCTCGGGGATCTGGCGGATGAGCTGCTGCGGCGGGTGACCCCACGCGGCTCGCAGCCGGCACAGGCCGGCGGCGTGGGTGCGATGGCGGGCGAGTCGAGTACGCGCGTGCCGGGCGGGCAGGCAGGCGTGCCGGGCTGGCAGGCAGGAGAGGGAGGAGGAGGGGGTGAGGAGCTGGTCGAGTACATGGTGTTCCGGCCCGCGGCCGGGAAGGGCTTTATGGTCGAACGCACAGGACCGCGGGCGTTCGCGGTGCGAGGCAAGGGGATCGAGCGGCTGCTGCAGAGGTATGACATCGAGAACGAGGACGCGATGGCCTACGTGGAGGAACGACTGCGGAGGATCGGGGTGATGGGGGCGCTTCAGGCCGAGGGGTTCGAGCCGGGCGACGAGCTCGAGGTCGGCGGGACGACGTTCGAGCTCGATCCGGAAGCGCCGGGATAGGCGGTCCCGCATAAGCTCTCGCGTGATGAGACGAGTGGTGATCAAGCTGGGTTCGAGCATCGTCGCCGAGGACAGCGGCGAGCTGCGCGAGGCGGTGCTCGCGCGCATCTGCGACGCCGTCGCGGGGTTGCAGCGAAACGGCGATGAGGTCGTGATCGTCTCGAGCGGCGCGATCGCCCGGGGGATGCGCGTCCTGGCTCTGGATGCCCGTCCGGCGGCGATCGACGAGCTGCAGGCAGCGAGCGCGGTCGGGCAGGGGAAGCTCTACAGGGTGTATGACGAGCTGTTGCGCGAGCGCGAGCTGACGAGCGCGCAGGTGCTGCTGACGATCGGCGATCTGAGCGCTCGGACGCACTATCTAAATGCCAGGCAGACCCTGCGCAAGCTGCTGGATTGGCGCGTGGTGGCGGTGGTGAATGAGAACGACACGACCGCGACCGACGAGATCTCCTTCGGCGACAACGACTTCCTGGCGGCGCAGGTCGCGATGCTCGTGTCCGCCGATCTGCTGGTGCTGTTGACCGACATCGACGGTCTCTACAGCGCCGATCCGCGGCTCGATGAGAGCGCGAGGCTGGTGGAGGAGGTCGGCGACTTCGAGGCTTTGGAGGAGCTTGAGATCGGCCACAGCACCTCGCCGCTGGGCTCGGGGGGGATGCGCTCGAAGGTGGTCGCCGCCGACATGGCCACGGCGGCGGGGATCTCGACGGTGATCTGCAATGGCTTGCGCGAGGGGGCGCTGGAGGCGGTGCTCGGCAACCGTCGCGAGGGGACGCTGTTCACGCCGAGGGAGACGGGACACAGCTCGTTCAAGCTGTGGCTGAAGTATGCGAAGCCCGCGCACGGCACGCTCGTGATCGACGCGGGCGCCGCCAGGGCGTTGCGCGAGGGTAATGCGAGCCTGCTGCCGGTCGGGATCGTGGACGTGATTGGATCTTTCGATGCGGGCGATGCGGTCGAGATCAGGATCGACGGGGACGGCGAGAGCGCACGCAATGGAACGATCGCGAAGGGCATCTGCAACTACTCCGCGGACGAGCTGAAGCGGGTGATCGGCATGAAGTCCGACGATGTGCGCGGAATCTTGCCGCATGCGACCGATGAGGCCGTGCATCGGGATTACCTGGTGGTCGGGTAGAGGAAGGGCTTATTTCTTGGGAGACAAGATCGGTGGTCTCCCGCAGACTGGTCGGTTTCGCCGGTCATTGAAGGAGTTGGACGAGCCCGAGCAGGGCCGCTGGGATACGGGCCGGCTCGGACGGCGAGCCGGCCCTGTCGTACCCTTAGGCGATGGCAACGGTGACGAGCACGGTGGCGGATATCTGCGCCGACGCCAAGCGCGCGGCGAAAGCGCTGGCGCGCGTGGACAGCGCGACGAAGAACGCGGCGCTGGAGGCGATCGCGACGGCGCTGGAGGAGCGCGCGGAGGAGATCCTCGAGGCCAACGCGCTCGACATGCAGGCGGGGCAGGAGGCCGATCTGAGCCAGGCGCTGCTCGACAGGCTGCTGCTGGACGAGGGGCGGATCGACGGGATCGCAAAGGCGGTGCGGCAGGTCGCGGCACTGGGAGATCCCGTCGGCGAGGTGATCGACGGACATCGGCTGGAGAATGGCTTGGACGTGCGCAAGGTGCGGGTGCCGTTGGGGGTCGTGGCGGTCGTCTATGAGGCGCGCCCGAACGTGACGATCGACGCGGCCGCGCTGTGCTTGAAGTCGGGCAACGCGATCGTCTTGCGCGGCTCATCCTCGGCGCTGTACTCAAACGAGGCGCTCGCGCGAATCGCCTCGGAGGCCGCGGTTGCGGGCGGATTGCCCGCTGGCTGCGTGAGTCTGGTGGCGGGTGGTGGGCACGAGGAGCTGACCGAGCTGGCGACGCAGAAGGGGACGGTCGATCTGCTCATTCCGCGCGGGGGAGAGGGGCTGAAGGCGGCGCTCGAGGCGGTGGCGACCGTGCCGGTGATCTACGCGGCTTCGGGCAACTGTCACGTGTATGTGGACGCGAGCGCGGATCTGGACGGCGCCGAGCGGATCGTCTTGAACGCGAAGGTGCAGCGCCCGGGCGTGTGCAACTCCGCGGAGACGCTGCTGATCCACGCGGACATCGCGGCGGAGTTCGTGCCGCGCATCGTAAAGGCGCTCGGCGACGCCGGGGTGCGGCTGCGGGGGGACGAGCGGACCCTGGCGCTGGCGTCCCGCATGGCGACATCCGGCATGGCGACATCCGGCATGGCGGCGCCCGGCACGGCGGCATCCGATGGTGCGATGGGGGGCACGGGACAGGACGGCATCGGACAGCAGTCGTCCGAGGTGGTCGAGGCGGCGAGCGAGGAGGATTGGGGCGCCGAGTATCTGACGCTGACGCTGGCCGTCAAGGTGGTCGACTCGGCAGAGGCGGCGATTGCGCACATCGAGCGTTATGGGAGCGGGCATTCCGAGGCGATCGTCACCCGCGACACCGCCTCCGCGCGCGCGTTTCAGCTTGGGGTTGACGCGGCCTGTGTGTATGTGAACGCCTCGACGCGGTTCACCGACGGGGGCGAGTTCGGGATGGGGGCGGAGATCGGCAACTCGACGCAGAAGCTGCACGTGCGCGGGCCGATCGGGCTGCGGGAGCTGTGTACGTTCAAGTATCTGGTGGAAGGCGACGGACACGTCCGTGTTTGATGGGTCGGTGTCGGTGTCGGTGTCGGCGCCGACCGATCTGCCGGCCGATCCCCGATCGGCGGTCGGCATCCTCGGCGGGACGTTCAACCCACCACACCTGGGGCATCTCGCGCTCGCGCGTAGCGCGCGCGAGGAGCTCGGGCTGGAGCGCGTGGTGCTGATGCCGGCGCACAGCGTGCCGCACAAGCGGGTGGAGGGGGACCCCGGCCCGGAGGGGCGCCTTGAGATGTGCCGGCTGGCTGTTGGCGAGGAGGAGGGGCTGGGTGTGTGCGGGCTCGAGATCGAGCGTGGCGGGCCGTCCTATACGGTGGATACCTTGCGGGCGATACATGAGAGCCATCCGGAGGCCGAGCTGACGTTCATCGTGGGAGCGGATATGGCGCGCACGCTGTCAACGTGGCGCGAACCGGGCGAGCTGCTCGAGCTGGCGAGCCTGGCGGTGGCCGAGCGCGAGGACAGCGGACGCGAGGATGTCTCGCGCGCACTGGCGGCAATGGGGGCCAAGGTGACGTTCCTGGAGATGGGAATGGTCGAGATTTCCTCCTCGTTGGTGCGCGAGCGCGTGGCTGAAGGCAAGTCTGTGGGGCAGCTGGTGGCGCCGGCGGTCGCGGAGTACATCGTCGAGCACGATCTGTACCGCGCGGCCGTGGTCACCGAGGCGAAGGCGGGGACCGAGACAAATCTGGGGACCGAGGCGAAAGCTGGGATCGAGACGAAGGCGGGGACAGAGTGAAGCCCGAGGAGCTGGTCGGTGAGATCGCGCGCTACGCGGCCGACAAGAAGGCCGGGGAGATCGTGGAGCTCGACCTGCGCGGCGTGCTCGGCTATACCGACTACTTCCTGATCTGCTCGGGCAACACCGATCGCCAGACGAAGGCGATCCACGACGGCATCCTGGAGGGATGCAAGCGCGAGCACGAGACGCTGCCGCGCCGGGTCGAGGGTCTGAGCAAGAGGGACTGGATCCTGATGGACTACCTCGACGTGGTCGTCCACATCTTCACGCCCGAAACGCGCGAGTTCTACAGGCTGGAGCAGCTCTGGGGGGAGGCCCCCGCGCGGGTGGCCGTCGGCGAGGAGGGGTAGGCGCCTACCGTCGCCTCGACGGGCCTTCCAGGTCGGAGTAGCCTTTTTGGCTCAATTCCGACAGGAAGGATTGAATATGGCTGATGATGCATTGTTCCTCGGTTGGGGCCCGGTTGTGCGGGGCCGCGAGCTCAAGGCGGTGGAGGTTTTCCAGGAGACCCTCACGTACTACGGCGCGTTGCAGCAGGATGGCCGGATCGACAGCTTCGAGCCGGTGCTGATCGCCCCGCATGGGGGTGGCCTCGCGGGGTTCATCCTGTTGCGCGGCACACGCGCCTCGCTGGATGAGGTCCGCTCCAGCGAGGACTTCCAACGGCTGGTCGCCCGCGCGGCGTCGATCGTCGATGACATCGGCGTGACAGACGCCTACACGGGCGAGGCACTGGGTCAGCAGATGGCCAGGTTCCGCAGCGTCTCAGAAGAGCTGGGGGGTTGACCCAAGGCTGCGCTGAGCCTGGGAGGGGCTCGGCGCGGCGTCTTTGTAGCGCCGTCTCTCTGTGCTACGCCCGGTCTGGCCGTGAGGCTACCGTCGCGAACGTTGCCCCGGTATCGCAGCGCGCAGTCGACGAGCCGCGACCTCATCGCCTTGAAACGGCAGCAAATCGATGACGCCCGCCTGCTCGAAGGCGCGGTGGATGAGCCGCGGTCCGGGGATCAGCGTAAAGCCATATCCCCGTCGTCGGCAGAGGCTGCAGCGAAACGCGATTACCGCGACCCCGATCGAGTCGAGCGAGGTGAGCTGACGGAGATCCAGCGTGATGTCGGTGACCCCCTGCTCGCAAAGACGTTCTATCTCCGCTTCGAGCAGGTGGGCTGAGCGATGAGTCAGCTCGCCGGTCAGGATCAACGTGTGCGTCCAGAGGCTCACACTCCGCAAGCTCGCCCCGGGCTCGTTCGGCAAGCCCACGCCGGGCTCGTTGGGCAAGCCCGCGCCGTGCTCGTGCCTTAGGCCCGAGCCGGTCTCGTTCCGGGCAGGCTGCGTCCGCGTGTTCCGATCGAAGGCGACACCGGTTCGATTGGTGCGAATGCTCGATCTGCCGTTCGCATTTGTGCCACTACTGCTTACTGCTGACGTCGTTAGATGACGTTCCATCAGATACAGCCCCTTCCAAGAAGCCTCGAATTGATATCCAGGGACCTGGATCAGGAGATCCAGGAGCGAAGCGAAGTGACCGGGAGGAGCTAGCCCGGCCGCTCTGGAATCAGAACGAAGAACGCTGTAAGCCACGGCCGACAGGAAAGCCGCAGGCGACGCATCGCCCGCGGGGCCGCATGCAGCAGGAGACCGGCGAGTGAGGAGAAGCTGGAGAGGGCGACACCGGAGCCGCCCGTCGCCGAGCCGCCGAAGGCGCCGCCGGGCGCCTGCCCGGGCGGTGGGGTGACGGAACGGCTGCCGCCCGC
>DATCBT010000075.1:0-129736 GCA_036511695.1 Solirubrobacteraceae bacterium
ACGTGTTACTCACCCGTTCGCGGCTCTGCCCCAGGGCAAGCCCTGGTTCGTCGCTCCACTTGCATGTGTTAAGCACGCCGCCAGCGTTCGTCCTGAGCCAGGATCAAACTCTCCGTGAAGAACTTCACGAAAAGCTGTCATGGGTTTGCTTTCGCCCATCGTACGCAAGCGCACAATTGGCTACGGCTGTACGAAACCTATACACCGTGGTTTCGTAACCATGACGGGGTACTACTCCTACTTGACTCTTTGTACCGCCACCGAAGGCGCATAAAGCGCTCCCGTTGACGGGTCGAACCTGGACGCACACCACGATCGAGAATCGATCGTAGATGCGCATGCTGTTGAGTTTTCAAAGACCGCCAAGCCTCACCGAAAGTGGTTCCTTCTGGAGGAGACCGATCCGACCCAGCGCCCAAGGGCACCCGCGGGCCGACCGGGGAGTATAGCGCGATCGAGCAGCTATGCCTAGCGGTCGGTCTGGACGACGCGCAGACGTCGGAAGCGGCGCTTACCGACCTTCAGCACCTGGCCCTCGGCGCGCGCGGCGGGAACGTCGTGCTCGCCGGCGCCGAGTTGAGCCTCGCCGAGCGTCACGCCCCCCTGGTCGATCAGCCGCCGGGCCTCCGAGCGGGAGATGCCGAACTCCTGTGCGATCAGGCCGGGAATGTGCAGCAGGCCGCCATCGCTCTGGAAGGCCGCCTCCTGGATCTCCTGGGGCGCCTCGTGTCGCACGAAAACCTGATCGAAGTGGCGCTCGGCCGCGGCCGCATCGGCCTTGGAGTACAGCCACGTGACGAGTTCGCGCGCGAGCTCGCGCTTGGCGTCCCGCGCCGGCAGACCCTGCGCTCGCTCGCGGCCGAGCAGCAGCCGGTAGTAGTCGTCCATCGCCTGATCTGGGATCGCCATCGTCTTGCCGTACATCTCCTGCGGCGCGTCGGTGATCCCGATCTGGTTGCCGAGGGACTTGGACATCTTTCTGTGCCCATCGGTGCCCACCAGAATCGGCATCGTCAGAATCGCCTGCTCGGGCTGGGAATAAGCGCGCTGGATGTCACGTGCCAGCAGTAGGTTGAACTTCTGATCGGTGCCCCCCAGCTCGACGTCGGCGCGTACCGCCACCGAGTCATAGCCCTGCAGGGGCGGATACAGCAGCTCGAGCAGCGAGATCGGCTCTGACGCGGAGAAGCGCTTGGCGAAGTCGTCGCGCTCGAGCAGCTGCGCGACGGTCGTGGTGCGCACCAGCGCGAGCAGATCCGTCAGCCCCATGTCCAGCCACTCGCCGTTGCGCCTCACCTCCAAGCGCTCGGGATCGGGGTCTAGGATTCGCGCGGCCTGCTCCTGGAAGGTCGCGGCGTTGGCCTCGATCTCCTCCGCTGAGAGCATTGGGCGCAGGCTCGAGCGGCCCGAGGGGTCCCCTACCCGAGCCGTGTAGTCGCCGACGATCAGCACCACCCGGTGGCCGGCGTCCTGGAACTCGCGCAGCTTGCGCAGGACGACCGCGTGGCCGAGATGGATATCCGGCGCCGTCGGGTCGATACCCAGCTTGACCCGCAGCCCCCGGCCTTCCGCGCGCGCCACCTCGAGCTTCGCGGCAAGCGCTCCCCGCGGCAGGTCATCGACGGCGTTTCGCGCGAGCAGAGCGGCTTTCTCGGCGGTCGAGTCAGTGGCGTTGGTCATCGGAGGCCAATGCTAGACTCTCGCCCTCCGGCTGGGTCCCACCGTGCCGCCGTTTCGCGTCTGCGGCACGCGCCATTCGGATTGGGCCTTGCCGCCGACGGCGGAGAGCCACGCCGCGCAGCAGCTTATGAGCGAGGACGATCGCCCCGACATAACGCCCGCGCCCAAGCCGCGCTTGAAGCGGCTGCGCTTCGTGCTGATCCTGCTCGCCGTGTTGCTGCTGGGTTTGATCTCGTTCGTGTTCGGCGTGTTCGTGGCCGTCGCATCCGACCTGCCGTCGCTGACCAGGTTCTCGCAGCTGAAGGACGCGCAGAGCTCGGTCCTGCTCGATGACCTCGGCCATCCGATCGGCGTCGTCAGCCAGCAGAACCGGGTGATCGTGACGCCCTCTGAGATCCCCCAGATCGTCAAGGAGGCGGTGATCTCGATCGAGGACAAGCGCTTTGAGACCAACAGCGGCATCGACATCCGTGGCATCGCCCGCGCCTTCACCCAGGACATCCTGCACAAAGGCACCATCCAGGGCGCCTCGACGATCGAGCAGCAGTTCATCAAGAACGCGCTTCAGGCCCAGTCGCACCGCACGATCTTCGAGAAGCTACGCGAGGCGGCGCTGGCCTATCAGCTCTCGCACAAGTGGTCGAAGGAAAAGATCATCACGGCGTACCTCAACACGATCTACTTCGGCAACGGCGCCTACGGGATCGAGGCGGCGGCCCAGACCTACTTCGGGCAGGACGTCAACCACCTCGGCTGCGGCACGCCGAACCACCAGCTGTGCGTCGAACAACTCAAACCGTGGGAGGCGGCGCTGCTCGCCGGGATCATCCAGTCACCCACCGCCTATGACCCGACGGCCCATCCCGTGGCGGCGAGGGAACGCCGTGACGTGGTCCTGCGCCAGATGCTCGACCAGGGATACCTGGAAAGACCGGTCTACGAAGAAAGCATCGCGCAGGACCTGCCCGCCCCCAAGGACATCCAGCCTCCCAAGGAGCGGACGGTCGAAGGAGTCGACGCCGGCTATTTCACGAGCTGGGTGCAGCAGCAGGTGATCGAACGCTACGGCGCCCCGCGCGCGTTCGACGAGGGCCTGCGGATCAAGACCACGCTCGACCTCGAACTGCAGCGCGCAGCCGAACAGTCGGTCAACAACTACCTCGCCTACTCCGGCGGCCCGACCGCCTCGGTCGTGGCGATCGAAAACTCGACCGGCGAGGTGCGCGCGATGGTGGGCGGGCGCAACTACGACGAAAGCCCCTTCAATCTCGCCACCAACGGCGAGCGCCAACCCGGGTCCTCCTTCAAGGCGTTCGATCTGGCCGCGGCGCTCGAGGACGGCATCTCGCCGGAATCGACCTGGACGTCCAAGCAGAAGGTGCTCTACAGGCGCACGCCGCACGGCCCGGAAAAGTTCGTCGTCCACAACGACGAAGGCGCCTACTCGGGCTCAAACACGCTCACCGCCGCCACCGCCTACTCCGACAACTCGATCTACGCCGAAGTGGGTCTGAAGGTCGGCACCGAAAAGATCGCCCGGCTGGCGCACCTGATGGGCATCACGACGCCGCTGTCCACCAACGCGGCGATGACGATCGGCGGCTTGACCGTGGGCGTTACGCCGCTCGACATGGCCCACGCCTACGAGACGATCGCCCACGGCGGCCGACGCGTCAGCGGCACCCTCGCCGAAGACGACGCGCCCGTGGCGATCCAGGAAGTCGACGCCGGCGCGCGCACGCTCCCCGATGGCGCGCACCGCGACAAGAACACGGTCGAGACCAAGCGGGTGCTCCCCGCCGACATCGCCGCGACGGAGACCACGATGCTCGAGACCGTGCTCCAGTACGGCACCGCCAAAGCCGCCGCGATTGGCGGGTTCGCCGCCGGCAAGACCGGCACCACCTCCAACTACGGCGATGCCTGGTTCGTCGGCTGGAACAGCAAGTACACGGTCGCCGTGTGGGTCGGCTTTCCCAACGGCCTGGTGCCGATGACCACCGAGTTCAACGGCGGTCCCGTGCTCGGCGGCACCCTCCCCGCGCTGATCTGGCATGACTTCATGACCTCCGCGCTGCAGATCGAAAGGGCCCGCGCCGAACACGCCGCGCACCCCACGGGCTCCCCGAGCGGTGGCGCAGCCGGCACCTCGAGCACGGGCGAAGCCGAAATCAGCGCGCCGTCAACCACGCATACGACGCCGAGCCAATCAGCCCCGACGACCGGTGCGGGCAAGGAAAGCGGTAAATCCGCAACGCCCGGTGGTGGTGGCGAAGCGGCGACCGGCACACCCAAAGCGGGCGCCGAACCGGAACACGCCGCCTCGCCGACGCCGGCAACGCCCACTCCGGAACCTCCAAGCGCGCCCTCCTCCCCGGCTCCATCTGCGCCCGGGGCCCCCTCATCTCCGTCGCCGACGGGTGGGGTCGGCCCGGGGGGCTAACGACAGCGATCAAGCAGCAAGGCTCGGCCGGGGACGCGAAACGTGGGGATTGCCCGCAGCACAGAAGCGCCAGGGAAGCTCGACCGCCTTGGTGATCCCGATGCGCGTGTCAACAACCACGCGGGGCTCAGACCAGGCGGACGGACGCGGGCGGATGAATACCGGGCCCGTGTAGAGGTCACCACCGTTCTCAGCCAGCTCGATCTCGAGCGCCTGGGTGAGCTTGCCAGGGCCGGAGCAAAGTTCCTGCTCGCGCGCGACCGCGCGGCGCGCGTACATCTCAGCGATCCCAGCGAGTGGCTGGAGCGCCCGGATCAGCACCGCGGCGCCGACGCCCTCGGGCTCGCAGACCGCGTTGAGCAGCGCGTGGATGCCGTAGGAGCGGTACACGTAGGCGCGGCCGGGCGGGCCGAACAGCGTCCGCGTGCGCGGGGTCAGCCCGGCGAACGCGTGGCAGGCGGGCTCTGACTCGTGGTAGGCCTCGGTCTCGATGATCACGCCGCTGGAGCCGTCGTGCTCGACAACGCAGCCGATCAAATCCCGGGCGACCGCAAGCACAGGGCGCGCGTAGAAGCCGGCGGGCAGCCGGCCGATCCGCGCTCGGTCGGGAGCCTCAGCCGGCAAGGCCCTGATCGAGCAGCGCCCGAGCGGCCTCAATCTGCTCGCGGACACGAACGGTCGCGGTGCCGCCCTCCGATATCTTCGACTCGAGCCAGGAGCTCTGCTGGAGCGCCTGAAAGTACTGCTCGCTGTGAGCCGCCAACTGCTCGCTGTGCTCTGCAAGCTCATCCGCAGTCAACTCAGATAACTGCCTGCCGCTATCGAGTGCCATGCGCACGAGTCCCGCGACGACACCGTGGGCCTGGCGGAAGGGAACCCCGTACTGGGCCACAAGCAGATCGGCGATATCGGTGGCCGCGAGCATCTCATCGGAGGCGGCGGCGCTCATCCGCTCGCGCGAGAAGCGCACCCCCTCGATCATCCCTCTCGCTGCGGCAAGCGTCAGCTCGATCGTGTCGACCGCGTCGAACAGGTGCTCCTTGTCCTCTTGCAGGTCCTTGTTGTAGGTCAGGGGCAGCGCGTGCATCACCCCGTGCAGCGCCGCCAGGTGTGCGACCACGCGCGGGGCCTTCGCGCGCAGCAGCTCGGCCGCGTCGGGGTTCTTCTTTTGCGGCATGATCGAGGAGCCCGAGCTCCACGCGTCGGGCAGCTCGCAGAAGCCGAACTCCTCGCTCGACCACAAGACCAGCTCCGCCCCCAAACGCGACAGGTGGGTCGAACAGGTCGCGGCGGCGGAGAGGTAGTCGAGGATGAAGTCCCGGCCGGAGACCGCGTCGATCGAGTTGGGGGCGACCTCACGAAAGCCGAGCTCCTGCGCGAGGAGCCCGCGATCAGTGTCAAAGTTGACCCCCGCCAGCGCGCCGGCGCCGAGCGGCATGCGCCCGGCCTCGTGCTCGGCGAAGGCAAAGCGCGAGCGGTCGCGCGCGAGCATCCAGAAGTAGGCGAGCAGGTGATGGCCGAGATACACCGGCTGGGCGCGCTGCAGGTGGGTGTAGCCAGGCAGCGGCCAGTCCAGGTGCTCCTCCGCGCGTGCGAGCAGCGCCGCCATCAGGGCGTCGATCGCCTCCTGCGCCTTTGTTGCGCGCTCGCGCGTGTAGAGCGCAAGGTCCGTGACCACCTGGTCATTGCGCGAGCGAGCGGTGTGCAGCCGCCCGCCGACCGGACCGGCGAGTTCGGTCAGGCGCCGCTCGATCGCCATGTGGATGTCCTCGTCGTCCGCGTGGAAGGGAAAACGCCCCTCGCTCAGCTCGAGCTCAACCGCATCGAGACCCTGGAGGATCGCGTCACGATCCTCTCCCGCGACGAGACCCCGCGCCGCCAGCATCCGCACATGCGCCCGCGACTGAGCGATGTCCTGCGGCCACAGGCGCCTGTCAAAGCCGATCGACGCGTTCAGACGCTGGAAGTCTGGATGCTGGGGCTCGTGGAAGCGCGACATAACTGGCCGTGAGTCTACGTTGCGAGGCAGATCGCGCGACAATTGCAGTCCATGGCCCCCACACCCAAACGCTCCCCTACCTCGGCCGCCCCGTCCCTCCCGCGCGGCCCGCACTCGCTTTCGCGCGAGCAGGTTCTGAACGACCAGCGCGTGCGGCTGTTGACAGCGATGGTCGACGCGATCGGCGAGGACGGCTACCGAACGACGACGATCGCGAATGTGATCAGGCGCGCCGGGGTCTCGCGCAAGACGTTCTATGTGCACTTCGCCAACAAGCAGGAGTGCTTCCTGGCCGCCTACGATGCGATCACGGCGGTGGGGATGAGCAGGGTCACGCGCGCCTACCGCGACGCCGAGGGCTGGCCCGGTCGCGTCGAGGCGGCGATCCGGGTGTTTTTCGAGTCGGCGATCGAGAGTCCAGCCGCCGTTCGCCTGGGGTTGATCGAGATCGGCGCCGCCGGGGCGGCGGGCATCGAGCGTCGGGAGCAGGCGATGACCCAGTTCGAGCACTTCATCCGCGATGGCTTGGAGCTGGCGCCGGGGTCGGGGACGGTTCCGGACACGGTGCCGAGGGCGGTCGTGGGAGGGCTGAACAAGGTTCTGTATACGCATGTGCTCAACGGCCAGCACGCAAAGCTGCTCAAGCTGATCCCCGACCTGGTGAGCTGGGCCACCGCCTACTATCCGGCGCCCGCGGCGCTGCTCGCGAGCCACCAAGCCGGCAGCCCGGGACAAGCGCAGACAGCTGCCGGCCTGATCGGTGGCCGCGCGCCGGGGACGCTGTTCCCCCAGACGCTGTCGAATGGCCGCCGCCGACTTCTGCCCGGCGCGGGCCATGTGTCGCGCAGCTTCGTCGTGCACAGCCAGCGCGAGCGGATCCTCGATGCCGTCGCGAACCTGTCGGCAGCGGTCGGCTATGCGACGCTCACGATCGAGGAGATCGTCGGCGAGGCCGCCGTCTCGCTGGAGGCCTTTTACGAGCACTTCAAAAGCAAGGAGGACGCCTTCCTCGTCGCCTACGAGCTCGGCCACATCAAGGGCCTGGGCATCGTCGAGCGAGCCTTCGGCGCCGAGGCCGACTGGCGCAGCGGCGTGCGAGAAGCGATCTCCGCGCTACTGGGCTATCTCGCCTCGGAGCCCTCCTTCGCGCAGCTGGCGCTGCTCGACGCCCTCATCGCCACACCCGTCTCGGCTGAGCGCTCCCAGCAGGGCGTCACGCTCTATGCACAGATGCTGCTCCCCGGATTCGAGCAAGCCCCCAAGAACCGCATACCACCTCCGATCACGATCGAAGCGATCGCGGGGGGCGTGTCGGAGCTGTGCTTCCACTACGCCGTCCAGGGACGCATCCGCGAGCTACCGGAGATCGCGATCGACACCACCTATATCTCGCTCGCGCCCTTCATCGGCGCCAAGCAAGCCGCGCGAGTGGCCACTGAAGGCGCCTGACCTCCGAGCTACGTCGCTCCGGCTATTGCCTCAACACCGCGCGCAGCCCCTCCCCCACGCGGGCCACCTGCTCCTCGCTCATCTGGGGGAAGAACGGCAGCGCCAGCGAGCGCGCGGCGACCTCCTCACAGACGGGGAACTCCCCCTCGTGGTGGCCGAAGCGCTCGCGGTAGAAGCTCATCAGATGGATCGCCGGCAGATAGGGCTTACTCTGGATCCCCAACGCGGCCAGAGCGTGAATCGTCGCGTCGCGGTCGACGCCGTGGGGTAACTGCACGACGAACACGAACCACCCCCGCCGCTCGCCGCCGCTGTCGGGACACGGCAGACCGAGACCCTCAATTCCCGCGAGCGCCTCCCGGTAGGACCCCGCCACCCGTCCGCGCGCCGCGAGCATCGCGTCCAATCGCTCCAGCTGGGCGAGCCCGAGCGCACAGGCGATGTCCGACAGGCGGTAGTTAAAACCAAGCCGGTCGTGATCCAACCAGCCCATGTCCGGCGCGCGCCCCTGGTTGCGCTCGCAGTCGATCTGTCCCTTCAGGGCCCCATCACCGAGGGTGACCATCCCCCCCTCGCCGGTGGTCAGCTGCTTATTGGCATAGAACCCAAACACGGCAGGATGCCCGCGCCCCCCCACCGCATTCCCGTCGGCGTGCACCGCACCGAGGGCCTCGCAAGCGTCCTCGACAATCCCCAGCCCATGCCTGTCCGCAATCCGCTCGAACGCGGGCAGATCAGCGGGATACCCAAAGATGTGCACCGGCAGCAGTGCCCGCGTGCGCTCCGTCACAGCGGCGGCGGCGGCCTCAGGGTCGAGGTTGAGCGTGACAGGGTCGATATCGGCAAACACCGGTCGAGCCCGCTCATATAGCGCGGCGTTCGCCGAGGCGACAAACGAGAACGGGCTCGTCACAACCTCGTCGCCGTCCCCTACCCCCACCGCGCGTAGCGCAAGGTGCAACCCAGCGGTCCCGCTCGACACCGCACAGGCAAACGGCGCTCCCACGCGCGCGGCAAATGCCTGCTCAAATGCCGGCACGCGAGGCCCAAGCGACAGTTGCCCTGAACGCAGCACGTCCAAGACCGCGCGCTCCTCGGCCTCTCCAAGCACAGGCCGAGCCAGTGGAATCGTCTCCTCTGTGATCGACCTCACCTCAGCAGTTTCTAAATCGAGGTGGCGGGATCGTGGATGGCCAACGTGCCGCGCGGACAGATGTAGGGCGTCCGCATCACCAGGTCATATTCAGCTATTCGGAGGGTCGAGATCCGAACGACCGGGTCCAGGCCCTGAACAGCGTCGGCGCCCTGCACTACACCTTCCCGGTTGTTCGGAGGCTCGATCCCGGAGAGGTTGGGAGGCTCGAAACCGACGAGGACTTGCCACTTTGCATCCCATACTCCAACGAATCCACCAAGGCATCCCAAGAGGCGGCGATCACATTCTCGGAGACCCCGATCGAGCCCCACACGTCGTGCCCGTCGGAGGCATCGATCAACACGCGAGTGACCGCACCGGTACCCCGGGTCTCATCGAGAATGCGGACCTTGAAATTGACCAGGTCGATGTCGCGCAGATGGGGATGGATCTCGCCGATCGCGTCGCGGAGTGCCGTATCGAGAGCGTTGACCGGCCCGTTCCCCTCGGCGGTGCGAACGTAGCGCTCCCCTCCGAGCAGGATCTTGATCGTCGCCTCGGTCTCGACCTTGCCATCGGCGCGCTGCTCGACCGTCACGCGCCACGACTCCAACTGAAACAGCGGCTCGTAATCCCCGCTCTCGCGGCGCATCAGCAGCTCGAACGAGCCGTCGGCGGCCTCGAACTGGAAGCCCTCGTGCTCGAGCGACTTGACGCGCTCGACCGTGCGCTTGGCGGCAGCGTCGTCGAGCTCGATGCCGGCCTCGCGCGCCTTCTCGATCACGGTGCCACGCCCGGAGAGCTCGGAGACGAGCAGATCGCGATCGTTGCCCACAACCGCGGGATCGATGTGCTCGAAAGTCTGCGCGTCGGCGCGCACGCCGGCCGCGTGAAGGCCGGCCTTGTGGGCGAAGGCGTGCTTGCCGACATACGGTTGGGCGGGGTTCGGCGCGCGGTTGAGCAGCTCGTCCACCAGGTGCGCGGTCTCGGTCAAGCGCGCCAAACGCTCAGGCTCCAGCAGCTCGTACCCCAGCTTCAGCTGCAGGTCGGCGATGATCGTCACGAGGTTCGCGTTGCCCGTGCGCTCGCCGATGCCGTTGATCGTCCCCTGCACCTGCGTGGCGCCGCCTTCGACCGCGACGAGCGTGTTGGCGACCGCACAGCCCGAGTCGTCGTGAGTGTGGATGCCGAGCGGGACATCCGGCAGCGCTTCGCCGATGACCGCGAGCGCGACGCGAATCTGCGGCGGCAGCGAGCCGCCGTTGGTGTCGCACAGCACGATCCGCTCGGCCCCCGCGTCGGCCGCGGCGCGCGCGCAGTCCAAGGCGTAGCCGGGGTCGAGCGCGAAGCCGTCGAAGAAGTGCTCGGCGTCGAGCAGCACGCGCTTGCCCTCGCCGACCAGAAACGCGACCGACTCGCCGATCATCCGCAGGTTCTCCTCGCGCGAGACACGCACGACCTTCTCGACGTGCAGAACCGAGGCCTTGCCGACGAGCGTGCACACCGGCGCGAAGGACTCAGCCAGGATCCGCAGCCCGTCGTCGGCGTCCGCGGCCACGTCGCGACGGCGCGTCATCCCGAACGCGACGATCTCAGCGGCCTCGAAATGCTCCTCGGCGAGCAACCCAAACAGCTGCTCCTCCTTCGGGTTCGACGACGGGAAGCCCGCCTCGATCATGTGCACACCCAGCGCGTCGAGCGAATGCACGACGCGTAGCTTCTCGGCGGCGGTCAGGCTCATGCCGCCCCCGCCCATCCCGTCGCGCAGGGTGGCGTCGTAGAGCTGTATGTCGGTCATTGGGCTGCTAGCTCGCGGAGGTCGTCTGCGCGCTTGGTGCGACGACCTCGCCCGAGGGAGTCTGGAGCGCCGAGGGCGAGACCACGTCGAGCCACTCGCGGTAGCGCTCGGTGCGCCCATGGATCGCGTCGTCGTAGGCGGCCTGCAGCACGCGCGTGACCTCGCCCGGCTGGCCTGAGCCGATCGTGTGATCGTCGATCTCGCGCACGGGCACGAGCTCCGCGGCGGTCCCGGACAGGAAGACCTCCTCCGCGAGGTACAGCTCGGCGCGGGAGACACTGCGCTCGACGATCCGATAGCCGAGATCGCCAGCGATCTGGATCAGCGAGCGGCGGGTGATGCCGTCGAGGATCGAGTTGTGCTGCCCGGGCGTGGCGATCTCACCGTCGCGCACAACGTACAGGTTCTCGCCTGTGCCCTCGCACACGTGGCCGTGCTCGTCTAGCAGGATCGCCTCTTCATAGCCGGCCTTCAGCGACTCCACCTTGGCGAGCACGCTGTTGAGGTACTGGCCCGAGGCCTTCGCATGGGGAATCAGCGAACGCGGGCTGATCCGCTCCCACGAGGAGACCTTCGCGCGAATCCCCTGCCGCTTGCCCTCCTCGCCGAGGTAGGCGCCCCACTCCCAGCAGGCGATCGTCACGTCGACCGGCGCCTCCAGCGGGTTGAGGCCCATCTGGCCGTAGCCTCGGTAGATGATCGGGCGGATGTAGCAGGAGCCCATCCCGTTGCGTGCCACCAGCTCGACCGTCGCCGCGCGCAGCTCCTCGGCGGAGTAGGGCACGGGCATGTAGTAGAGCTCGGCCGACTTCAACAGACGTTGCACGTGCTCGGCGTTGCGGAACACCGCGGGACCAAGCTCGGTGTCGTAGCAGCGCACACCCTCGAACACGCCCGTGCCGTAGTGCAGGCCGTGCGTCAAGACGTGGACCTTGGCGTCCTCCCAGGCGACGAATTCTCCGTTCATCCAGATCAGGTCGGTGGGATCCACGTTCATTTCGCTCCTTGTTTGAAATATAGAGGGGCCCGGCTCGCGCCACCCTCTAGGCGAGGTGATCGAGCACTGCCCGCGTCGCCTGCGCCGTGCCCGCCGTCCCTCCCAGGTCGGGGGTACGCAGGCCCGCCGAGAGCGCACCTTCAACAGCCGATTCTACAGCCGCCGCCTCGCTTTCCAAACCAAGACCGTGACGTAACAGCATCGCGCCCGAGAGGAACATCGCCAGCGGGTTGGCGGCGCCCAGCCCGGCGATGTCGGGCGCGGAGCCGTGGACCGGCTCGAACAGACCCGGGGTCGACGGCTCCGAGGCCCCCAATGAAGCGCTCGGGAGCATCCCGATCGAGCCGGTGAGCATCGCCGCCTCGTCGGAGAGGATGTCTCCGAACATGTTCTCGGTGAGGATCGTGTCGAAGTGACGCGGCGCCGAGACGAGCTGCATCGCGGCGTTGTCGACGAGCACGTGCTCGAGCTGGATGTGGGGGAACTCGCGCGAGTGCAAACCACTGACCACCTCACGCCACAGCCGCGAGGTCTCCAGCACGTTGGCCTTGTCGACGCTCGTCACCTTGGCCCGCGCCGCCTTGAACGCTACACGGGCGATGCGCTCGATCTCCGCGGTCGTGTACACACACAAATCGGAGGCCGAGTCGGCGGTGCGGGTCTTCTCGCCGAAATAGATTCCGCCCGTCAGCTCGCGCACGACGAGCAGATCGGTGCCCTCGATCAGCTCGCGCTTCAGGGGCGAGGCGTCGTACAGCGCCGGCAGCGGCTTGACCGGGCGCAGGTTCGCGTACAACCCCAGCCCCTTGCGCAGCCCAAGCAACCCCTGCTCCGGGCGCGGCGCCCGCGGATCGGTCGTGTCCCACTTGGGCCCGCCGACCGCGGCCAAGAGCACGGCGTCGGACCTCCGACACGCGGCGAGAACCTCATCGGTGAGCGCAACCCCGTGCGCGTCGATCGAGGCGCCGCCGAAGAGATGCTCCTCGAACTCGAACTCGCCCACCGCCTGCAGCACCTCCAGGGCGGGCGCCATGATCTCCGGGCCGATCCCGTCACCGGGCAGCGTGACGATGTGGTGCGCGCTCATTGCTCTCCTGTTCTATGGCTCTGACGGGCGGGTGATCTGCGTGCTTGCCGAGCGGATGGTCGTCTGCATTCTCGCGCGCGGCGTGTGCTCACAGCGCCGTCGTGACTGGTCCGGAGCGCTCGCGATCATTCTCGAAAGCGCTGATCCGCTGCTCTGAGCCGAGCGTCACGCCAATGTCGTCCAATCCCGCGAGCAGCCGCCGGCGGATCTCGTGGTCGATCTCGAACGCGACCTCGCGCCCCTCGAAGCGGACCTCCTGGGCGTCGAGGTCGATCTCGCCCTTCCCCACGCGCGCCAGCGCCTGGCAGTCCTCCTCGCTCATCACCACCGGCAAAAGCCCGATCTTCGTGCAGTTGGAGTAGAAGATGTCGGCGTAGCTCGGCGCGACGATCGCCTGGAAGCCATAGTCCTGCAGGCCCCACGGCGCGTGCTCGCGCGAGGAGCCGCAGCCGAAGTTCTCGCCCGCGACGAGGATCGGGTTGGCCGGCAGATCCCAGCCCGGCTCCTTCGCCCAGTCGTAGAACAGGAACTGCCCGAAGCCCGTGCGCTCGACGCGCTTGAGAAACTGCTTGGGCATGATCTGGTCGGTGTCGACGTTCGCGCGGTCGAGGTGACTGACCGGCCCGGCGATGGTTTTGATCGGCTCCATTGCTACCCCCTAGGACCAGTTGCGGATGTCGGTGAAATGCCCCTCGATCGCGGCGGCGGCGGCCATCTGCGGAGAGACCAGGTGCGTGCGTCCTCCCCGGCCCTGACGTCCCTCGAAGTTACGGTTCGAGGTCGACGCGCAGCGCTCTCCGGGCTGCAGTATGTCTGGGTTCATTCCCAAGCACATCGAGCAACCGGCCACGCGCCAGTCAAAGCCGGCGTCGCGGAACACCTGGTCCAGCCCCTCGGCCTCGGCCTGGGCCTTGACCTGCTGAGAGCCCGGCACGACCATCGCGTTGACACTCGAGGCGACCTTGCGCCCGGCCACGACCTCGGCGGCGGCGCGCAGGTCGCCGATCCGCGAGTTCGTGCAGGAGCCGATGAACACGCGGTCGAGCGCGATCTCCTCGATCGGCGTGCCCGGCTCGAGCGCCATGTAGTCGAGCGCGCGCGCAGTCGCCTCGCGGTCGGCGGTGGAGTCGAACTCCTCAGGCGATGGCACCCGTTCGGTGACCGCTCGCACCATCCCCGGGTTCGTGCCCCAGGTCACCTGCGGCGAGATCGCCGAGGCATCGACGACGACCTCGCGGTCGAAGGCGGAGCCCTCGTCGGTACGCAGCCCACGCCAACCCTCGATCGCAGTCTCCAGCTCAGCGCCCTTTGGCGCGCCCGGACGCTCCTGGTCGACAAACCACGCGAAGGTCGTCTCGTCAGGCGCGATCATCCCCCCGCGGCCACCGCCCTCGATCGTCATATTGCAGACGGTCATGCGTCCCTCCATCGAGAGCGCCTCGATCGCGGGACCTGAGTACTCGACGACATGTCCGGTCATCCCGCCGACGCCCAGCTGACCGAGCGTGCCGAGAATCAGATCCTTGGCGCTCACACCGAAGCCGAGCGCGCCCTCGTAGCGGATGCGCATCGAGCGGGGCTTGCCCTGGACCATGCACTGCGTGGCGAGCACGTGCTCGACCTCGCTCGTGCCGATGCCGAAGGCGAGCGCGCCAAATGCCCCATGCGTGGAGGTGTGCGAGTCGCCGCAGACGATCGTCATGCCCGGCTGAGTGACGCCCAGCTCGGGGCCGATCACGTGGACGATCCCCTGCCGGTCGGACCCCAATGAGTAAACGGGCACACCGAACTCGGCGCAGTTGCGCTCCAGTGTTTCCACTTGCACACGCGAAAGCTCATCCTTGATCCGCGCGGCAATCGGAGTGCCGTCGGTCGGCGTGTTGTGGTCGGCCGTCGCGAGCGTGCGATCGGGCCGGCGCACCGTACGCCCGGCCAGGCGCAGCCCGTCAAACGCCTGCGGGCTGGTGACCTCGTGGACGAGATGCAGGTCGATATACAAGAGGCCCCCATCGACCTCGTGGGCCGACCAGATCTTGTCGAACAGCGTCTTTGGCATGTCTTTGTCTCTCTCGTTACGGGTGCGGGATATTCTTTTTAATTAATTGGATCGGTCTGTGGTTGCCGCATGCGAACCTATGCGAATGTGGCGTCGTTGTGAGTAGTGCTGGACAAGACAGGAACGTCAGCTCCGTCGCAGGCCCGCGGAGACAACCGCCAGGAAGGCGGCCTCCACGGCGGTCGGGTTCTCGAAATGGTGCGGCAGGTCCGCATCGAAGGTCACGCAATCGCCCTCGCCCAGCTTGTGGCGCTGGCCGTCGCACACAAGCACGACCGACCCACGCTCGACGAGCGCGGTCTCGCGGCTGCCGGGCTCATGTAATGGACCCCCACCCTCCCCATCCGCCCCATCCGCCGCGCCGGTCGCGCCCCCAGGAGCGAGCGTGTGACGCGAGAGCTCGGCGCGCTGGCCGGGCTGGGAAGATGTCATCACCTCGAAGCTGTGACCACGTCGCTTGTTGCCCCCGCGCTGGCGCTGGGCGGCCCGCACGACCGTGACGGCGCCCGACTCGTCCAGGCGCAGCAGCTGTGAAAGCCGCAGTTCCAGGCCGGCGGCGATCCGCGCGGCGACGGTCAGCGTGGGGCTCGTCTCCCCCCGCTCGACCTGCGAGAGCATCGGCGCGCTGACGCCGCTGCGATCCGTGAGGTCGCGCAGCGAGAGCCCCGAGGATTCGCGCAAAGCCTTCACGCGCGCGCCGATCACCGCGGGATCGAGCGGATCTGACGGCAACGCGGTTGGTGCCGAAGCGCCGACCGCATCCACTGCTTCCTCACCGCCCAAACGCCGTTTCGCTCGCTTCGGCTTATCCTTGACAGCTGCCATACGAGCGTACGTTATCACAGACGCCAGGTCCAAATCGCGCGTCCCATCCCAAGCGAGCGCAAGACTGACGATCAATGGACAACTCGATCAATGCAAACAACGACCAGCGCACCGCTGGCGTCCCACGACGTGTGGCGCTAGCCTTCTTGGCATGAGCACACATGCACTTGCGACCATCAGTGCCGAGGAACTGCTCAAACTGCCCAATGGCGAGGGCAAGCGCTACGAGCTCGTCGAAGGACGGCTGCGGGTGATGTGCGCCGCCAGCTTCGAGCACGGTCGCATCGCCGCAACCGCCGCCCGCATGCTGGGCAACCATGTACACACGACCGGCCTTGGCCTGACGCTCGGCGCCGAGACCGGCTTCGTCCTGGCGAAGGACCCCGACACCGTGCGCGCGCCCGACGCCGCGTTCGTCTCTCAGGCCCGCGCGGACGCAGTCGGCACGACCATGGGTTTCTGGCCCGGCGGCGCGCCGGATCTGGCGATCGAGGTGGTCTCGCCCGAAGACAGCCGTCCGTACGTGCGCGCGAAGGCACTGAACTGGCTCGAGGCGGGCGCCAGCGCAGTGGTAGTGCTCCACCCCCGGACGCGTTCGGCGACCGTCTACAGGCCGGGCGGCGATGTCCAGTCCTACACCGAGGGCACGCTCGACCTCAGCGACGCGGTGCCCGGCTGGCACGTCGCGGTCGCCGACTTCTTCGCCTGAGCACGCCGCCGCGTCAGGGCGCCGTCCCGGGCCAGGTCCGCCGAGGGCGCCAACCCACCCGGGCCACGAACAGTTCCGCTCACGGCCCTGCCGGCTCGGGCAGCCCGAGCACATCCGCCGAGGCGCGGGCGCGGGCAACCGACAGCGCACGCACGTACGCGCGCGCGGCCGCGTCGATGATGTCGGTCGAGACGCCCTGTCCCGATCCGGTCTGTCCGTCGACTTCGACCACGACCGAGACCTCGCCGAGCGCGTCCTGACCCTCGGTGACCGCGCCGATCGTGAACTCGAGCAGCTTCACCTCAACGCCGGTGGCCGCGTCGATCGCCGCGAACACGGCGTCGATCGGACCATCGCCGGTGAACGAGCCCTCGGCGGTACCGCCCGCGGGCAGCGTCACCGCGACGCGCGCGTGCGGCGGACGGCGCGAGGAGGCCTCCACCTCAAACCACTCCAGCGCGTACCCGGCGACGTCCTCGCCGCGCAGCTCGTCGGTGACGAGCGCCTCCAAGTCCATCGCCGTGATCTGCTTCTTGCGATCGGCGATCTCCTTGAAGCGCTTGAACGCCGTGTTCAACGCGTGGCCGTCCAACTGAAAGCCCATCTCCTCCAGCGCGTCGCGCAGCGCGTGGCGCCCGGAGTGCTTGCCCAGGACCAGCGAGTTGCTCTTCAGCCCGATCGTCGTGGCGTCCATGATCTCGTATGTGGTGCGCTCCTTCAGCACGCCGTCCTGGTGGATGCCGGCCTCGTGCGCGAACGCATTGCGCCCGACGATCGCCTTGTTCGGCTGCACCGAGTAGCCGGTCAGGCGCGAGACCATGCGACTGGTGCGCGCGATCTCGGTCGTCTGCACCCCGGTCCACAGGCCGAGGCTCGACTCGCGCGTGTGCAGCAGCATCACGATCTCCTCGAGCGACGCGTTGCCCGCGCGCTCGCCGATCCCGTTGATCGCGCACTCCACCTGCCGGCAGCCGGCCTCGATGCCCGCCAGCGAGTTGGCGACCGCCAGACCGAGGTCGTCGTGACAGTGCGCCGACACCACCACATCGCGCAGCCCGGGCACCAGCCGGTAGAGGTCCGTGAACATCGCCGCGTACTCCGCCGGCATCGTGTAGCCGACGGTGTCCGGCACGTTGATCGTCGTGGCGCCCTCGTCAAGTGCGACCTGGATCACCTCCGCCATGTACTCGATTTCCGAGCGCGAGCCATCCTCGGGTGAGAACTCCACGTCGTCGGTGTACCCCTTGGCGTGCGCCACCGATGCGCGCACCTGACCGAGCACATCCGCGCGCGTGGTCTGCAGCTTGCGCTCGATGTGAATGTCGCTCGTCGCGATGAACGTGTGAATCCGGGGGCGCTCGGAATCCTTCACCGCCTCCCACGCCGCGTCGATGTCCTGGCTGCTCGTGCGCGCCAGGCCGCAGATCACCGGACCTTCGACCTCGCGGGCAATCGCCTGCACGGCCTCGAAGTCGCCCGGCGAGCTGATCGGAAAGCCCGCCTCGATGATGTCCACCCCCAGCCTTGTCAGCTGCTGGGCGATCTCCAACTTCTCCTGCTGGTTGAGCGCGATGCCGGGCGACTGCTCACCGTCGCGCAGGGTCGTGTCAAAGACCCTCACACGGTTGCGCTCGTCCCGTTCCGGTCCCACCGTCGCTGCCGATGCTGCGCGTGCTGCCGCTGAATCGCTCATGTCGTTCGTTCTCCTTCTAGGTCTCTTTCGGACTTCCTCTCGGCTGGGTATGCGGCTACGCGGCCGCCACGCGCTATTCCCCCCGAGGGGGGAGCAGGAGAAGAGGTGAAAGAAACAGTTGGAACGACATCTCAAGCGCAGGGTAGCACCCGCGTCGCAGAGCGGCAAACGGGCCTACGGCGTCAAGACGACCTTGCCCACATTACGCCGCTCGGTGATCATGTTCTGCGCGGCGCCGGCTTCCTCGAAGGAGAACGAGCCGGCGACGACGGGCTGTACGGTGCCGTCGACGAGCAACTCCCGTAGCGCCGCGGTCGTCTGGGCGCGGCGGCGCTCGTCCTGGGAGAGCGTGTACATGTTCAGGCCGATCACGGCCTTGGATGCGGACATCTGCTTGATCAGGCTGAAGCGAGGCATGCGCAGGGCGGTGCCGAGTGCAGCGACGGGGTTGCGTCGCTCGCCGGAGACGACCCCCGAGGCCCCGAAGGCAATCAGGCGCCCGCCGGGGCCGAGCAACTCGTAGCTGCGCCGCAGGCTCTTGCCGCCGAGCGCGTCCATGATCAGGTCGAACTTCGGCAGCCCACGCTCCCAGCCGGCGGTCGTGTAGTCGAGCGGGTGGTCGACCCCGAGTTCGGAGATCCGCGCGTGCTTGCCGGGCGAGGCCGTGCCGTAGACCTCGGCGCCCTGACGCTTGGCGACCTGGGTAGCGGCGATACCAACGCCGCCGGCAGCGGCGTGGATCAGCACGCGTTCGCCGGGCCGCAGGCTGCCAAAGCCGACGAGACCCATCCACGCCGTCCCGTAGTTGACAGGTATTGCCGCGCCCTGCTCGAATGTGAGCCCGTCCGGCAGCGCCAGCACGCCGTCGGCGGGCACGACCACCTGCGACGCGTAGCCGCCAAACTCCGTCCCAGCTATGACACGCTGGCCGTGACTGAGATCCTCGACCCCCTCGCCCAGCTCGAGGATCGTGCCCGCGACCTCGTAGCCGACGACGCACGGGGTCTTCGGCGCGTCGGGGTAAAAACCCAGGCGGGCCATGATGTCGGCGAAGTTGATGCCCGCCGCCGCGACATCGATGCGCACCTCCCCCGGCCCAAGCGTCGGGTCCGGGCGCTCCTGAACCTGGAGCACGCCCGGCCCACCGTGCTTGGTGATGACGACCGCCCGCATTCGCGACACCCTACTCGATTTGGTTAGTGACTGCTAATAGTCCGGCCGGCTCAGCTGAGAACGACGGCCCAGCCGCCAACGAAGCCGTCGGAGGCGACGATCTCCTGCACGACCTGGGCGGGCACAGCGGCGTCGGTGGTGACGACCATCGCGGCAAGACGATGCTCATCACCACTGGAGTCCCCGTCGGGGGTGTGACCGACGGCGGCCGAGGAGATGTTGACCCCGTGAGCGCCGAAGATCGTGCCGACACGACCGATCATGCCAGGCAGATCCTGGTAGCGGAAAACCGTCACGTAGGGCTCGAGCTCGACCGTGAAGCGCCGGCCCTGGACCTCGACCAGGTGCGGCACGCGGTTGGGACCGATCACGGTGCCCGCGACCGCGACCTTCTCCCCACCGGCGACGACCGTCACGCGGATCAGCTCGTTGAAGTCCTGCGCCTCGGAGACGGACTTCGCCTCGACCACAATCCCCCGCTCCTCGGCGATCGCGGGCGCGTTGACGAGGTTTACCTGCTCCTCGGTACGGCCTTGCAGCGCGCCGCCGATCACCGCGAGCGTCAGCAGCCGCGTGTCGAAGTCCGCAATCCGGCCCATGAACGCCGCCTCGATGCGCTCGACCGAGCTGCCCTCCGCCAGCGCCATCGCCAGGCGCCCGAGCTGGCCGGCCAGCGGCAGAAACGGCCCGAGCACCTCCATGTCCTCGGCGCCGACCGAGGGGATGTTGACGGCCGTGGAGACCACGCCCCCGGTGAGCGCCGCCACGACCTGCTCGGCGCTCTGGTAGCCGGCGCGGTCGGTCGCCTCCGCCGTCGAGGCCCCCAGGTGAGGGGTGACGACGACATTTGGATAGCCCTGGAACAAGGGATAGTCGGTGATCGGCTCCGAGGGGAAGACGTCCAACGCCGCGCCACCCACCTTGCCCGAGTCCAGCGCATCCTTTAGCGCCGCGTCGTCGATCAGCCCGCCGCGGGCGACGTTGAGGATGCGCACGCCGTCGCGCATCTGCGCGAACGCCTCGGCGTTCAGCCAGTTGTGGGTGTCCGGCGTCTTTGGCAGATGGACCGTGATGAAGTCGGCCTGCGCATAGATCTCCTCGCTGTTCTCGGCCTTCTCCACGCCCAGCTCGCGGTAGCGCTCGGCGCTGACGAACGGATCGAAGGCGATCACGCGCATCCCGAACGCGCGCGCCCGCGCCGCCACCAGCTGGCCGATACGTCCGAAGCCGAGGATCCCGAGCGTCTTCTCATACAGCTCCACACCGGAGAATTTCGAGCGCTCCCACTTGCCGCTCGTCAGCGACACGTACGCCTGCGGGATATTGCGCGCGAGCGCCAGCAGCAGCGCCATCGTGTGCTCGGCCGCGGTCACGACGTTCGACTGCGGCGCGTTGGCGACGATGATCCCGCGCTTGGTGGCCGCCTCGACGTCGACGTTGTCCACCCCCACCCCCGCACGCCCGATCACGCGCAGATTCGTGGCCCGCTCGATCAGCTCGGCGGTCAACTTCGTCGCGGAGCGAATCAGGATGCCGTCGTAGGCGCCGATCCGCTCTAGGAGCTGCTCATCGGTCCAGTCGACGCCAAGGTCGACGTCGAAGTGCTCGCGCAGCAGGTCGATGCCGGAGTCGCCGATCTTCTCCTTGACCAAGACCTTCAACCGCTCCCCCTTCGTCGTGTCCGATGTCGCCGCGCTCATGCCGCCTGCCTCTCGACCACCCAGTCGATGCATGCCGTGAGGGCCTGCACATCGCCGGGGTCGACCGCTGGGAACATTCCGATCCGCAGCTGGTTGCGCCCCAGCTTGCGGTAGGGCTCGGTGTCGACGATCCCGTTCTCCCGTAGCGTCTTTGCGACCACGGCCGCGTCGACCTCATCGTTGAAGTCGATCGTCCCGACCACGAGCGAGCGCTTGGCCGGGTCGACCACGAACGGCGTCGTGTAGCCGCTGCGCTCGGCCCAGCCGTAGAGATGCTCCGAGGATGCTGTCGTACGCGACACGCACCAGTCAAGGCCACCGGCGTCGAGCATCCAGCGGATCTCCTCGGCGAGCAGGAACAGGCTTGCCACCGCCGGCGTGTTGTAGGTCTGGTCTTTTAGGGAGTTCTCGAGCGCCGTCTGCAAGGAGAGGAAAGCCGGAATCCAGCGCTCGGAGGCGTCGAGTGCCGCGATTCGCTCCTGGGCGGCGGGGCTGAGCAGCGCGATCCACAGCCCGCCCTCGGCGGCGAAGCTCTTCTGGGGGGCGAAGTAGTAGGCGTCGGCCTGACCGATATCAACCGGTAGGCCGCCCGCGCCCGAGGTGGCGTCGATCAGCACCAGCGCGTCCCCGGCCTCGGCTGGCCTCCGCACGGGGACCATCACCCCGGTCGAGGTCTCGTTATGCGCCCACGTCACAGCGTCAACGGGCGCCTCGGCGCCGCCTGCCCCGAGCGCAGCGGGGTCGGGGGCGTCGCCGGGGTCGGCGGAGACCACGACCGGCTCCTCGAGGAACGGCGCGCCGGCGGTCACCTGCGCGAACTTTGCGGAGAACTCGCCGTAGGTCAGATGCAGCGCACGGTGCTCGATCAGGCCGAAGGCGGCAGCGTCCCAGAAGGCGGTGGCGCCGCCGTTGCCGAGCGCGACCTCATACCCCGGGGGCGCGGCGAACAGCTCGCGCAGCCCGGCCCGGATCGCAGCTACGAGCGCCTTCACCGGCTGCTGGCGGTGCGATGTTCCCATCAGTGCGGCGCCCTCGCTTGCCAGGCGCGCGAGTGCCTCGGGGCGGACCTTCGAGGGACCGCAGCCGAAGCGCCCGTCGGCCGGCTTCAACTGCTCGGGGATCACGAGAGCGGTGTTCTGCTGTGGCGATGAGTTCGGCATCATGGGCTTCCTTCGTGAAATGTCGCGGATCGAAGAATGCCCAGGCGCGCGGCGGTCCTGCCTGTACGTCGCTTCCCGGTGGTTAGCTCCACCTCAGCGCCAGTCGCGACGACGTGAGCGAGTGTAGCGAACGAGCCGAGTCGCATCGCGCATGCCTCGGGTATACGACCGCGGGGCGATCGCCGACCGACGTTGGACTGATCGCCGAGCAGTGCTCACCCAGTCCATAGCGCCTCTCGCTCGAAGACGGTCGCCGTCCAGCCCTTCGGCAGGCGGGTCGGCGCCACACCGGGCGGCACCTTGTGGGCGAGCAGGCAGAACTCGGGCGCCGGCCCGAGCACCAGCTGCCGCCGCCAGAGGCTCGCGTGCCGGGGGTCCATGCCATCGCCGAGCAGCTCGCCGAGCATGCGCCGCTGTACCCCCGGCGAACGCCCGACCCAGACCGCGAGGGACACCTGCTCGAGCGACGCGGTGCCGTCTGGAGGATGTCCCTCGATCAGGCCGTAGAGACCGCCGGCGCCGCCGCCGAAGTGGCGGGCGAGGTCGTCATGGACACTGCGGTGCCCGTGCCCGACCGCGGCCTCGTTCAGGACACCGAGCGCCGTGTAGTCATCGACGAAGTACCAGTCCTCATAGCCGGGGCCGGCGCCAGGCGCCTGCTGTGTCTGGACGGCCCCCGAGACGGCCCCCGAGGATCCAAGCCAAGGAGGCCCAGCGGGGAGGGAGGGGATCCGGTACGCCGCCGAGCCCTGAAAGCCCGCGGGCGGAGCGTGCGCGAGCGAGCGGTGGAAGTGCGCGAGCGCCTGCTCGTAGGTGTCGACCGCCGAGCCCTCCCGCGGGCGATGCCAGAAGACGTAGGCGAGCATCGCGCGGATCGGACCTCAGAAGGAGGTTTCGATCCAATCCATGCCCGAGCGCAGCTCGGCGCCGACGTGCTCGACCTGGGTGTCGGCCTGCTCGGCGCGCATACGCAGGAAGTTCTCCTGACCGGCGCGGTTCTCGGCGATCCACTCGCGCGCAAAGTCGCCGGATTGGATCTCCTTGAGGATCTGGCGCATGCTCGCGCGGGTCTCCTCGGTGATCACGCGCTTGCCGCGCGTGTAGTCGCCGTACTCGGCCGTGTTGGAGATCGAATAGCGCATCCCGGCGAGGCCCTTCTCGTGCATCAGGTCGACGATCAGCTTGAGCTCGTGCAGACACTCGAAATAGGCCATCTCCGGGTCATAGCCGGCATCGACGAGCGTCTCAAAGCCGGCCTGGACCAGCTCGGAAGCGCCACCGCAGAGCACTGCCTGCTCGCCGAACAGGTCTGTCTCGGTCTCGTCCTTGAAGCTCGTCTCGATCACGCCGCCGCGCGTGCAGCCGATGCCCTTGGCGTAGGCGAGCGCCAGCGCGCGCGCGTTGCCGCTCGCGTCCTGCTCGACCGCGATCAGACCGGGGACGCCACTGCCCTCGAGGAACTGGCGGCGCACAAGGTGGCCGGGGCCCTTGGGCGCGACCATGCCGACATCGACGCCCGGCGGCGGCTCGATCTCTTTGTAGTGAATCGAGAAGCCGTGACCGAACAGCAGCATGTTGCCCGCGGCGATACCGTCGCGAATCTCCTGCTCCCAGACATCGTGGTGGCGCTCGTCCGGCAGCAGGATCATCACGAGATCGCCACGACTGGCCGCCTCGACCACGGGGAGCACCTCCAGGCCCTGCTCGCGCGCCTTGGCGACCGAGGCAGAGTCCTCGCGCAGGCCGACGACGACGGATACGCCGGAGTCCTTCAGGTTCAAGGCATGGGCATGGCCCTGGGAGCCGTAGCCGATGATCGCGACGGTCTTGCCGTCGAGCAGTGTGAGGTCAGCGTCGTCGTCGTAGAGCATTTCGCGCAGGCTATCCAACTTGCGCGCCGGCGGAAGCGACGAGGTGCGACCTACGCGCCGGCGGAAGCGACGAGAGTGCGACCGGGGATGTCCAGCGAACCGTCGGCGGCTGTGTAGGGCGCGAAGCGCTCGGCCACCGCCGCATGGATCTCGGCGATCTCCGGCTCGGGACGACCGAGCACCGCGTCGTGGAAGGCGCGCGAGAGGTCGAGCGTCGAGTCCCACAGCTCCTCGAAGCTCGTATGGCGCCGGCGCAGGTCGACCGCCTCGACGCGCGCGTCGGCGAAGCCCGCCTGCGTAAGCAGCTCCCGTACCCGCTCGGGATTGCCCAGCGCGAAGGGCCCCGGCTGAGAATCAGAACCCACCCGCCCCTCGCTCAGGCCGCGCTCGAGCAGCTCAATGGCCGGGAGCTGAGCCCAGGGGTTCTGCTCGATCGAGTCCCACACCGCCAGCGCGATGCGCCCACCGGGGCGCAACACACGGCGTGTCTCGATCAGCGCGGCCGGAGGATCGGCCATCAGCATGTAGCCCCAGCGGCACAACACCGCGTCGATGCTCGCCACCGGGAGGTCGATCCATTCCGCGTTCAGCACCTGGAACTCGACGTTGCTCAACCCCAGCGCGACCGCACGCGCGCGGGCGCCGGCGAGCATCGCCTCGGCCTGATCGGAGATGACCACCCCACCCATCGGCGCGACCAGTTCCGCGGCCAGCATGCCGGTCTCACCGAGACCGGCCGCCAGCTCGAGCACCCGCTCGCCGAGCTGCGGGCCGATCGCCTCGATCATCCAGTGCGACACCGGGGCGCTGAACTCACGCATCGCCTGCTGCTGGCGCGTCCAACCGGATGCCGCCTCTTCCCAGTTCTGCAGGCTCGCCTCGCGATGGGCGTTCGGGTCAAAGCTCATCTGGGTCGCTCCTCTGGCCGACGACTCGGAGCTCCTTGCGCAGCAGCTTGCCGGAGCGAGTGCGCGGTAGCGGCTCGGCCGCGAACGCGACCTGCTTGGGGACCTTGTGGGGAGCGAGGCCGCGGGCGCAGTGGGCGCGCAGCGCCGCACCCGCCACGACCGCCCCCGGGCGGGCGACAACGATTGCCGTGACGGCCTCGCCCCAGCGCTTATCGGCGCGGCCGAGGACCGCCGCCTCGAGCACATCGGGGTGGGCCTCGAGCACCGCCTCGACCTCGGCGGGCGCGACGTTCTCGCCGCCGCTGACGATCGTGTCGGCCTTGCGCCCGGTGACGTGCAGGCGACCGTCTTCGTCGACGACGCCGAGGTCGCCCGTTCGCAGCCAGCCATCGCCGTCGGTCGACCCCGGAGCGACGGTCGGTCCCGCGAGGAGGATCTCGCCGTCGGGGTCGGTCTGAACGCGCGTGCAGAACAGCGATCGCCCGGCGCTGAGAGGCGATGGCTCAGCGCTGAGAGTCTCGCGGTCAAGCGCCGCGACCGGCGTCGTGGTGACCTGCGAGCAGGCCTCGGTGAGCCCGTAGGTGAGGCTCACCGGAACATCGCAGGCCCGGGCTCGAGCCACGAGCGCGGGCGGCACGGGACCGCCTCCGGTGAGCGCGCAGCGCAATGCCGGCGGGCGCTCGAGGCCCCCATCGAGCAGGCGGGTGAGGGTGGTGGCGACGACGCTGACGAGCGTGATCTCCTGCTCGCGTAGGGCCGCGAGCACCGCATCGGTGTCAAAGCGCTCGTGGAGGACCGCGGTCGTGGCGTAGATCGTGGAGCGCAGGAGGATCGAGAGGCCGCCGACGTGGGCGAGCGGCAGCGCGCACAGCCAGCGCTCACGGGGGTCGAGGCCGAGTGCGACGGCCGAGCCGAGGGCGCTCCAGAGGAAGTTGCCGTAGGTGAGCTCGATCGGCTTGGGCGCGGAGGTTGTGCCGGAGGTATGGATCACGACGGCGGTGGCCGCGAGGTCGTGCCGCGCCGCGCGGTACTGGTCTGCAGTGTTCGAGCCGGCCGCACTCCGTCCCGCGCTCGCCACACTCCGCCCAGTCATCACACTCGATCCCGCGCTCACCATGGACGGGGGCTGATCGAGGGGCTCTTCGACGCAAACGGCGGCGCCGGCGGCGATTCGCTCCCGCTCGGCCGGCAGCAGCCGCAGGTCGACCGGCACCGCGACCGCGCCGAGCAGCATGCAGGCGTGGAGCGCCTGAGCGAAGGCGAGCCCCGGCGGCAGGGCGATCGCGACGCGCCGACCGGGCGCCGCGCCGCGCGCGGCCAGCTCGGCCGCACCGGCGCTCGCGCAATCGAGCAGCTCGGCGTAGGAGAGGCACCCATGCGGCGTCTGCAGCGCCACCCCCTCGGGCCGCGCCACGGCGGCGCGCGCCAGCCATCCTTCGACGATCATCGTCCACAGGCTAGCTGTAGAACCTGAGCCGCCCGGAACCCACCTACGCGAGCTGAAGAACCTCCTCGGGTCTTGCAGCTAGCCTTCATCCCGCCCATCTCCCAGATCTGCCCGGAGGAACGTTTGTCCACCACCACCTGGATCGCCGCCGGCGAGTACGAAGACATCCGCTACGAGAAGTCGGCGGAGATCGGATCGGACCCCACCCACTCCGGTCCCCGCATCGCCAAGATCACGATCGACCGGCCGGAGGTGCGCAACGCGTTCAGGCCGCAGACGATCATCGAGATCTCCCAGGCCTTGGAGGACGCGCGCGAGGACACGCAGGTCGGCGTGATCGTGCTGACCGGCGAGGGGCCGGATGCCTTCTGCTCGGGGGGCGACCAGCGCGTGCGCGGCGACTCGGGCTATCTGGACGACGCGCAGATGCAGTCTCCATCCATCCAGTCCGGGGTGGGGCGCTTTCACGTGACCGATCTGCACGTGCAGATCCGCCGGCTGCCGAAGCCGGTCGTGGCGATGGTCGCCGGGTATGCGATCGGCGGCGGGCACGTACTGCACCTCGTGTGCGATCTGACGATCGCCGCGGATAACGCGCGCTTCGGGCAGGTCGGCCCGAAGGTGGGCTCGTTCGACGGTGGCTTTGGGGCGGGATTGCTGGCCAACATGGTGGGAGCGAAGAAGGCCAAGGAGATCTGGTTTCTGTGCCGTCAGTACTCGGCCGCGGAAGCGCTTGAGATGGGACTGGTGAACACGGTCGTGCCGCTGGAGCGACTGGAGGAGGAGACGGTGCAGTGGTGCAAAGAGATGCTCGTGCTGTCGCCCTTTGCGCTGCGGCTGATGAAGGCGAGCTTCAACGCCGCCGAGGACGGTCTGGCGGGAATCCAGCAGCTCGCGCACGACGCCAACCTGCTGTTCTACGGGAGCGAGGAGGCGCAGGAGGGCCGCGACGCGTACAAGCAGAAGCGCAAGCCCGACTTCTCCCGCTTTCCGCGGCGGGCGTAGTGGCCGTCGCGATCCCCAAGGGCTCGAGCGCGGTGCACATCTGGGTGATGGCAGCGCGCGTACGCACGCTGCCCGCGGCCGTGGCGCCCGTGCTGGTCGGCACGTCGCTCGCCCTGGGGGCGGGCCACTTCCACGCGCTGGTGTTCGTCGCGGCGCTGCTGGGGGCGGTGTTCATCCAGGTGGGGACCAACCTGTCAAACGACTACTCCGACGCGCGGCGCGGCGCCGACACCGAGGATCGGCTGGGCCCGGTCAGGGTGACCGCGGGCGGGCTGGTGCCGCCGCGCCAGGTGCTGGTCGCAACGTACGTGACATTCGGGCTGGCGGTGCTCTGCGGGGTCTACCTGGTGGCGATCGCCGGGCCGGAGCTGATCGCCGTGGGCGCCGCCTCGATCCTGGCGGGCGTTCTGTACACGGGGGGGCCGAGGCCTTACGGGTACGAGGGCCTGGGCGAGGTGTTCGTGTTCCTGTTCTTCGGGATCGTCGCGGTCACGGGCTCGTACTTCGTGCAGGTGCAGGCGCTGCCGTGGCAGGCGTTCGCGTGTGCGGTGCCGGTCGGCCTGCTGGCGAGCGCGATCCTGGTCGTGAACAACGTGCGCGACCTGGAGACCGACCGCCGTGCGGGCAAGCGCACGCTTGCGGTGCGGCTGGGCAGGACGCGCACGCGCGCGCTGTACACGGCGATGGTCGCCGGCGCGTTCCTGTGCGCGCCGCTGCTGTGGGTGCTGGGCTCGATGACGGCTTGGCTGTTGCTCTGCTGGCTGGCGATCCCGCTGGCGCTCGGCACGATCAGGATCGTCAGGACGCGCACGGACGGGCCCGCGCTGAACGGCGCGCTGGCGAAGACGGGAGCGCTGCAGCTGGCCTTCTGCCTGCTGTTCGCGGCCGGGATCCTGGCCGGCGGCGGGATCGGTTCGTGAAACTGACAGTACGGCGTGACGTGCTGAGCCTGGCGAGACCCTTGCAAAGCGCCTATGGAGTGGTCAAGCAGCGGGAGATCCTGAGCGTGTCGCTGACCGACGCGGACGGGGTGAGTGGTTACGGCGAGGCGGCGCCGCTTCAGCCGTATGACGGCGTGAGCGTCGAGCGGGTGGCGCGGGCGCTGGCTGCCTACGCGCCGGTGCTGGCAGCTTCGGAGGGCATGAACGGCGCCCAGCTGGTCGACGCCTGCCGCGGCGTGGACGACGTGCCCGCGGCGCTCGCCGCGATCGACCTGGCGCTGTGGGACCGCGCGGGAAGGCGCGCGGGCAAGCCGGTCGCCGCGCTGCTGGCAGACGATTTCGCACAAGCGGTGCCGGTCAACGCGACGCTGTCGGCACTCGACCGCGCGGGGGCCGCGGCGCAGGCGGCGCAGGCGGTGGCGGAGGGGTTCAGCTGTCTGAAGGTGAAGGTCGGCGTCGGCGATGACGCGGGCCGCGTGGCCGCGGTGCGGGCCGCCGCCGGCCCGCAGACGGCGCTGCGCCTGGACGCGAACGGCGCCTGGAGCGTGGAGGAGGCGGTGCGGGCGATCGAGACCCTCTCCCCCGCGGGGCTGGAGCTCGTCGAGGAGCCGACCCACGGCCTGCTGGCGGTGCGCGAAGTGCGCGAGCGGGTGGCGGTGCGGGTTGCGATCGACGAGACGGCGGCCGAGCCCGGCGCGCTCGGCGCGGGCGTGGCCGACGCGGTCTGCCTGAAGATCTCCCGCTGCGGCGGCATCTCGGGCCTGATCGCGGCCGCCACCCTGGTCCGCGCCTCCGGCGCGGAGGTCTACCTCGCGTCGACGCTGGACGGCCCGCTGGGAGTGGCCGCCGCCCTGCACGCCGCCGCGGCGCTGGCATCCCGCGGGGTGGTCCCCCCCTGCGGCCTGGCGACGCTCGCGCTGTTCGAGGATTTCGCCAACCCATTGCTCGCACGGGAGGGGAAGATCGCCCTGCCGACGGCGGCTGGACTAGGTGTCGATCCGCTGTAGAGCTTCCGCGACCGCCTCAGGGTTCTCGAGCGGCAGGCCGTGCCCCCCGGGTGCGAGCACCAACTCCGCGTCGGGCAACAGCTCGACCATCCGCCGCCCTAGTGCCTGGAACTTGGCGTCGCGGTCTCCCACCAGCACGGTGACCGGCATCGTCAGCTCCGCGAGCCTGTCCCACAGAGGGTGCATCTCGCCGCCGCCGATCCCCCGCAACACCGCCGCGAGCGCGTCGGGTCGATTGCGGCGCTGGTCCTCGCGCGCAAGGACACCCACCTCGGGTGGTTCGTCGGCGAACAGCGGCTGGGTGCGCCAGCGCTCGATGAAGTCCTCGAACGGGATCGTCTCCAACTGCTCGGCGAGCTGGTGGTCGGAGAGATGTCGCTCGGCTCGCTCGGCGGGGTCCTCGATGCCGGCGGTCGTGGAGATGAGCACGAGTCGTGTCACGCGCTCGGGGGCGGCCAGCGCGACGTGCAGGGCGACGCGCCCGCCCATCGAGTAGCCGCAAAGCGTGAAGCGCGCGGGTGTGCGCGCGAGCACATGCTCGACGCAGCCGGCGAAGGTAATCGCCTCCCCACCCACCTCGCGCGCGGCGGCGTGATCGCCGTGCCCGGGCAGGTCGAGCGCCAGCGGCCGATAGCTTTCCGGCGGCAGACATGCGATCACTCCGTCCCAGGCGCGGTGGGTACCACTGAAGCCGTGCAGCAGGACAACGCTCTCAGACACCTCGCCATCCTAAGCTCCAACCCCACCCCTCCCGCCGGCCAATCGATCCAGACCGTCTGCGACACCCAGTCCGACTTCCACAATGACCCCCGCCACCGACACCTACCTGCTGCTGCGCGCGTTCGTGGACGAGCTGGTGCGCTGCGGGCTGCGCGATGCGTGCACCTCGCCGGGGTCGCGCTGCGCGCCGCTGGTGCTGACGCTCGCGCGTGAGGAGCGACTGCGCTGCTACTCGCACGTGGACGAGCGCTGCGCGGGGTTCTTTGCGCTGGGGTTGGCGAAGGCCTCGGGCCTGCCCGTGGCCGTGACCTGCACCTCGGGGACGGCCGCGGCCGAGCTCCTGCCCGCGGCGATCGAGGCATACGAGGCGCGCGTGCCACTGCTGCTGCTCACGGCCGACCGCCCACCGGAGCTGCGCGAGACCGGCGCGGGGCAGGCGATCGACCAGCTGAAGCTGTTTGGGGGCGCCGCGAAGTGGTTCTTCGAGGTTGGCACGCACACGGCGAGCGAGGAGCGGCTGCGTTGGATCAGGACGCTCGCCTGCCGTGCGTACTGGACCGCGCTGGAGGGCCGGCCGGGAGTGGTGCACCTGAACTTCCCCTTGCGCGAGCCGCTCGTGACCGACGAGCCGGTGCCCGACGATCCGACCGGACGGCCCGACGGGACGCCATATGTGCGGCGCTCACCGATCCCGGGTGGCCCCCCGAGCCAGGGACGCTCGCCGATCCAGGGGCTCCCTCCGGCGGGGAATGGCGAGACGGTGCCGCGCGAGCTGACCGAGCTGGTCGAGTCGGTGCGCCGCGGGCTGATCGTCGCGGGCCGCCATGAGCGCGATGCGTCCACCGGCCTCGGCTCCTTGGGCGAGACCGCCGCCGCGTTCGCGGCCGCCGTGGGCTGGCCCCTGCTGGCCGACCCCCTCTCCGGCGCGCGACGCGGGGATGCGGCGATCGCCCACTACGACGCGCTGCTGCGCGACGAGGCCTTCGCTGCCGGCACGCGCCCCGATCTGGTGATTCGCATCGGCGACCTGCCTGTCTCAAAGCCGCTGCGCACGTGGCTCGCGAGCCTCGGCGATACTCCCCAGGTGGCGCTCGACCCCGAGGGCGCCTGGCAAGACCCGGCGTCCGTGCTGAGCGACTCGCTCGCGCTCGAGCCCACCACGGCGCTTGCGGCGCTGACAGCGCTGGTGTCCACCCCGACGACTACTTCGACGACGGGCCAGGGCATCGCAGCAGCCGCCGCGCGGCGCCGCCTGTCGCCCGCTGACCCCGAGTGGCTGGCCGGCTGGCGCGCCGCCGACGAGCGCGCCGCCGAGGCGATCCTTGGGGTGCTCGGTCAAGCGGACCTCAGTGAGCCGGCAATCGCCGTCGAGCTGGGCGTTTTGCTGCCTGCGCCGGCAACTCTGTTCGTCGCCTCCTCGATGCCGGTGCGCGAGATCGAGACGTTCTGGCCGGTCCGCGAGGATCCCCCACGGGTGCTGTGCAACCGCGGTGCGAACGGGATCGACGGGACCGTGTCGAGCGCCTTTGGCGCCGCCGCGCACGGCGAAGATCCGGTTGTGCTGCTGATCGGCGACGTGGCTCTCGCCCACGACATCGGCGGCCTGCTCGCCGCCAAGCGCCTGAACCTGAAGCTGACGATCGTGCTGGTGGACAACGGCGGCGGCGGAATCTTCGACTTCCTGCCAGTCTCACGCGCGGAGATCGCGCAAGAGGCCGACATCTACACCCGCCACATCGCCACCCCCACGGGCCTCGACTTCGGTAAGGCCGCCGCCCTGTATGGCCTAACCCACGAGCGCGTCGAGACGATCCCCGCCTTCCGTGCCGCCCTGGAGCGCGCGCTGTTGCCACAGGCCGGCTCCGCGCTCGTGCACGTACAGACCGACCGCGCGAGCAACGTCGAGCTGCACGGCCGCACCTGGCAAGCGGTGAAGCGCGCGCTCAGCCCGCCAGCAGCGGGAGCAGCGCCTGGAGCTTGATCTCGGTCTCGGCCAGCTCTCTCGCGGGGTCTGAGTCTCGGACTATTCCATTGCCCGCGTAGCAGCGGGCGATGGGGCCGCGCAGCAGCGCGCAGCGCAGGGCGACGCAGAACTCGCCGTCGCCGGTCGCATCGGTCCAGCCGACGGGGCCCGAGTACCAGCCGCGGTCCAGACCCTCCAGCGCGGGGATCAGGTGCAGGGCCGGCTGCGCCGGCTCGCCGCCGACCGCCGGGGTCGGGTGCATCAGGCCGGCCAGCTCGAGCGCCTCGATCGGGGCCGCCAGCTGGGCGCGAATCGGGGTCCCCAGATGTTGGATGTTGGCGATCCGCACGAGCTCCGGCTCGGGCGCGGCGGCGACCCACACGGCGTGGGGGCGCAGCGTGCGCTCGATCCGCCGCGCGACGATCGCGTGCTCTTCGCGGTAGCTCTCGTCGCGCAGCAGCTGCTCGCCCAGATGGTCGTCCACGGCGGGGTCGGCGCTGCGCCGGGTGGAGCCCGCCAGCGCCAGCGTGCTCACGCGGTGGCCCTCGCGGCGCACCAGCAGCTCGGGGCTCGCCGCCACCAGGGTCGCGTCGCCGCGGCCCACGCAGAAGCAGAAGCATGACGGGAACGCCTCGCGCAACACGCCGAACACCGCCGCCGGGTCATATGCCTGCGGCGCGTGGACCTGCACCTCGCGGGCCAGCACCACCTTCTCGATCTCACCCTCTTTGATCAACGCCACCGCACGCGCCACCGCCGCCTCGTAGTGCTCCGGTGGCATCGCGCTCGCGACCTGGTAGCGCCCCGCCGGCGACGGGTCGAGCAAAGGCAGTGACTGCCGATCGGAGATCGCCCTGCACAACTCCGTCAACCGCCTCTCCAAGCGCGCCAGCAGCTCCTCGGCCAGATCGTCGGGGCCGGCCATCGCCGCCAAGGTCATCCGCACATCGCCCTGCTCATTGCCTCCCGCTCTGAGCCGCTGTCCCGCTCTCCGCGTAAGCGCGACCTCCGGCACGATCAGCGACGCCGGCTCAAAGCCCGCCCAGTGCGGCGCATCGCCCCCCTCGGGCGCGAACGCGAACCCGCCCAGTGCGATCGGACCCCCACCCACCCCGCCGCCGTTTCCCTCCGGCGGATCGCCCACCGCGGCCGCCGACATTCTGCGCCAACGATCCGCCACCGCGGCAAAGCGGTCCGGGCCAGACGCCCTCAGCTGGGCCACCTCCCCCAACGCCGCCAGCGCGGCCCTCCCCCGGTCGGGCTGCTCGAACACGAACCATGCCTCGCCCTCCCGCCGCGAGGCGCACACCACGGCGCTCGGGTCCACCTCGGCGGGGAGCCCCAATGAGATCGTCGCCAGCGTCTGCACGCCACTTCGCCGCGCACGCTTCACCGCGAGGTCAAGACGCGCGAACAGCCGCTCACGGTCCTCGTCGCTCAGCGCGAACGTGCCTCTTGTTTCGGTAAGGGCTTTGTCCTTCACCGCGGTCCGGTGGTTCTCTTCTCGTCATTCACCATACGGGCGTCGCAGGCTGTTGAGACCGGCTCCAACAGGGTTGTACGGGGAACAACGCTCACTCGTCTCCCATAAAAATCGCCTGCCCCGCCACTGCTTTCTTAGGTCTCGCTGCGTCCGCGCGAGATCGCGATCTCACCCGTGCGCATCATCTCGATCAGCCCAAACGGGCGGACCATGCTCTCGAACGCCTCGATCTTCTCCGTCGTGCCCGTCACCTCGACGATCACCGAGCGCTTGGTCACATCCACCACCTTGCCCCTAAAGATCTCGGCGATCTGCATCAGCTCGCCGCGCTGGGCGCCATCGGCCGAGACCTTGAACAACGCCAGCTCGCGGGTGACTGTGTCGCCCGGCTCCAGATCGCGGATCTTCAGCACGTTGATCAGCTTGTGCAGCTGCTTTGTCACCTGGTCGATTGGATGCAGCGCCCCGTCGACCGTCAGCGTCACGCGCGAGATCTGCTCGTCGTCGGTCGGGCCGACCGTCAGCGTGTCGATGTTGAAGCCCCTGCGCGCGAACAGCCCCGCGATCCGCGTCAGCACGCCCGACTTGTTCTCCACCAGGATCGACAGCACGTGCTTGCGCCCCGTCCTCAGGCCAGTCGACGCCTGCAGCTCCTCCAGGCTCAGGGGCTCCTTGGTCCCTGGCTCGCCCATCACGCTCATCCCACCATCTCGCGCGCGGCCTGACCGGCCGGAATCATCGGGTACGTGTTCTCCTCGCGCGTGACCCTCACGTCGACGACGACGGGGCCCTCGGTCGCGATCGCGCGCTTCATGTCCTCCACGAGCGTCGTCTTGTCCTCGAAGCGCATCCCGGTCGCGCCATAGGCCTCCGCCAGCTTCACGAAATCGGGAAATTTTCCCGTGTCCACCTGGCTGTATTTGCCGTCCCAGAACAGCTCCTGCCACTGCCTGACCATGCCCAGGTAGCCGTTGTTCATGATGAACACCTTGATCGGGATCTCGTTCTGCGCGCACGTCGCCAGCTCCTGCGCGTTCATCTGCACCGACCCGTCGCCCGCGATGCAGCACACCAGCCGCTCGGGGCAGCCGACCGCCGCGCCCATCGCCGCCGGCAGCCCGAAGCCCATCGTGCCCAGCCCGCCGGAGTTGATCCACCGTCGCGGCGCCGGGAAGTCGTAGTACTGCGCCGCCCACATCTGGTGCTGACCGACGTCGCTCGTCACGATCGCCTCGCCCCCAGTCGCCTCGTACAGCGCCTGGATCATGTACTGCGGCTTGATCTCCTTGTCGGTGCTGTCCTGGAAGCCGAGCGGGTACTTCTCGCGCCAGCCCTCGATCCGCTCCCACCACGCGCCCAGCCGCGCGGGGTCCACGCCCAGCGCGCGGTACTCGATCAGCAGCTTCGCCAGCACGAGCTTGGCGTCGCCCACGATCGGGATGTGCGCCGGCACGTTCTTCGAGATCTCCGCCGGGTCGACGTCGATGTGGATGAACTTCGCCTTCGGCGCGAACTCCGACAGCTTGCCCGTGATGCGATCGTCGAAGCGCGCGCCCACGGCGCAGATCAGATCGGCCTCGTCCATCGCGTAGTTCGCCGCGCGCGTCCCGTGCATACCGAGCATCCCCAGCCATTGCTCGTGCGGCGCCGGGAACCCGCCCAAGCCCATCAGCGTGCACGTGACCGGGAAGCGGTCACTCGTGGCGAACTCGACGAGCTCCTCCGACGCGTTCGCGTTGACCACGCCGCCGCCGGCGTAGATCACCGGGCGGATCGCCGCGGCCAGCGCTTTGGCCGCCTGGCGGATCTGCTTCTGGTTGCCGTCCGTCGTCGGCTGATACCCCGGCAGGCGCACGTCGGTCACCGGCTCGTACTCGATCTCACCGCGCGAGAGGTCCTGCGGGATGTCGACCAGCACCGGGCCGGGCCGGCCGCTGCGCGCGATGTAGAACGCCTCGTGGATCGCCCGCGGGATCTCCTTCGGGTCCTGGATCATGAACGAGTGCTTCACGATCGGGATCGTGATCCCCAGCGTGTCGGCCTCCTGAAAACCGTCGGTCCCGAGCAGCTCGGTGCGCACCTGGCCGGTGATGAACACGACCGGCACCGAGTCCATCATCGCGTCGCAGATCGGCGTGATCAGGTTCGTCGCCCCCGGCCCGCTCGTCGCAAACGCGACCCCGACTTTCCCGGTCGCCTTCGCATAGCCCTGGGCGGCGTGGCCACCGCCGGCCTCGTGCCGGACCAGGATGTGCCTGATCCCGCCGTTCACAAAGGCGTCATAGGTCGGGAGGTTGGCGCCGCCGGGCAGCCCGAAGACGACATCCACACCCTCCGCCTTCAAGCATTCCATCACCGCGTCCACTGCGCGCATACCGCCGACCTCCTTTCCTTCTTCTCGGGGAAAAGCCCAGTGTACCAGTGGGTTTTCGGGCTCCCGAGAGAACTCCTCCTCTCAGGAGTTGCCGATCCCGATGCCTATTGCGAGCACGATCAGGCCACCGACGGTGACGACCAGCAGCGAGGAGCGCATCGAGACCTTGAGGAAGCGTTTGCGAATCCAGGCGATCGTGAACAGCTCCACCGTCACCACGCAGCCGGCCACCAGCAGGGCCTTGTGGACATCGCTGATGATGAACGGCAGCGTGTGGAACAGCCCGCCCAGAGCAGTCATCCCGCCCGTGATCGAACCACGCACGACCGCCGAGCCGCGGCCCGTCTGCTCACCCGTGTCCGACAGCGCCTCCGACCAGCCCATGCTGACCCCGGCGCCCAGTGCAGTGGCGAGTCCGACGACCAACGCCGTATGGGAGTTGGCGTAGATCGCCGCTGCGAAGATCGGCGCCAGCGAGGAGACGGTGCCGTCGATCATCCCCACCAGCGCGGGCTGCACCACGCGCAGCACGAAATCTGCCTCGTCCTCGAATCCCGCACGGTGGATCATCCGCGCGATCCGCGAGGAATGAGGGTGAGGGGGTGTCTGTACCTGTGTGCTCATCTGCTGACATCACAGGCTAGGCGAAGGTTCGGTTTAGGGTGGCCGAACTCGGATTAGGGCGACCGAAATGGCCGTCCGCCCCAGCCAAGCGCTCAGGGATGGGTCGCCGGGCTCAGGGGTGAGGCGCCGGGCTCAGGGGTGAGGCGCCGGGCTCAGGGATGGGACGTCGGGCTGCGCTCCCAGGATTCTGGCGCGATCGCGACGTCGGGAAACTCCAGCTCGGTCCCACAGCCGGTGCAGATGGCGTCGTAGATCTTCGTCACGCGGCCACATTGCGGGCACTGCCGGCGCAGCTCCTCGCGCTCGAAGCGGTAGCAGATCGCGGCCAGCAGGCCGAACACCGGGACGAGCCCCGAGATCAGGAACCACAACAGAAACGAGCTGCCCTTGATCTTGCCGACGATGCCGCCGGCAAGGCCAAAGCAGATCGCGACCACGACGTAGCCCACGCGGCGCTCCCAACCTCTAGAAGAGGACGCGCAAGGCCCACACGAGGGCCACAGCCGCCAGCACCACCACTGCGATACTCGCGACGAACACGACCAGATGGACCACGAAGTGCAGCAGCAGCCAGGCCGCCACGACCAGGATCAGCCCCGCGACGAGTGTCCGCCCGAGCGAGCGAGATGAGGGTTCTGCATTCATACCCACAGCCTAGACGGTTATCCAGCCGAGCAGGGCCGGATGACACGGTTATCCGGCTGGGCAGGGCAGGGTGACCCTTAAATACCGAGCTGCTCGTTGACCAGTCGTGTGACCTCGCCGCCGTCGGCGCGGCCTTTGGTCTCGCGCATCACATACCCCACGATCGGACCGATCGCCTTCGCGTTTCCGCCCCGCACCCGCTCGGCCGCGTCGGCGTTCGCGGCCAGGGCGCCGGCCACGATCGCGCCCAGGCCCTCCGCGCTGTCGATCGCCGCAAGCCCCTCGGCCGCCACGATCGCCAGCGGATCTCCACCCTCGGCCACCAGCCGGTCGAGTACCTGCCGCGCAGCGCCCACGCTGATCCGCTTGGCCGAGGTCAGGCCGACGAGCACTGCCATCGCCGCGGGCTCCACCCGCGACGCGAATGGATCCCCGCCCATTCCCGCGCCAGCCCCTCCGCCAGTCCCCCCGCCCGCTCCCCCGCCCGTTCCCGCGCCAGCCCCTCCGCCCGCTCTCCCACCGTCATCCAAACGTCCCACGAGATCGCCTGTGATCCAGTTCGCCAGAGCCTGGGCGGGCGGGGCCGGCTCCGCGCCGGCGGCGAGGGCAAGCTCGAAGTAGTCGCCCAGCTCGACCCGGAAGGCCAACCGCCGGGCGCTGTCACGACTGAGGCCCAGCGTGCCCTCCAGGCGCTCGGCCCGCGCGGCAGGCAGCTCTCCCATCGCCCCGCGCGCCGCCTCGAGCATCTGCTCGTCGATCGCCACCGGCACGAGGTCGGGCTCAGGGAAGTAGCGGTAGTCATGCGCCTCCTCCTTGCTGCGCAGCGAGGTGATCGCGCTCGAGATGGGGTCGAAGTGGAGCGTCTCCTGTGTGACCCTCCCCCCCGCCTTCAGCGTCGCTTCCTGGCGGGCGATCTCCGCGCGGATGCCGCGTTCGATAAAGCGAAAGGAGTTCATGTTCTTCAGCTCGGTCTTCGTCCCCAGCTCGCTCGTGCCGGATGGGCGCAGCGAGATGTTCGCGTCGCAGCGCAGCGATCCCTCCTCCATGTTCACGTCGCTCACCCCCAGCTGGCGCAGCGTCGTACGCAGCAGCCGCAGCCACTCGCCGGCCTGCTCGGCGGAGCGCAGGTCGGGCTCGGTGACGATCTCCGCCAGGGGCGTGCCGCCGCGATTGAAGTCGATGATGCTCGCATCCGAGCCCTGGATCCGGCCGCTGGAGCCGACGTGGGTCAGCTTCGCCGCGTCCTCCTCCAGATGCACCCTGTGAATGCGCACCTCCCCGAACTCGCCACCGAGGCACAGCGGCTCGTCGTACTGGGAGATCTGGTAGCCCTTCGGCAGGTCCGGATAGAAGTAGTTCTTGCGGTGAAAGATCGAGCGTGGCGCCAGCTCCGAGCCGAGCGCCATGCCGATCATCAAGCCGAAGTGCACGGCGCGCGCGTTCGCCACCGGCAGGCTCCCCGGCAAGCCCAGGCAGACCGGGCAGGTGCGCGTGTTCGGCGGCTCCCCGAACGACAGCTCGCAGCCGCAGAACATCTTCGTCTGAGTCGCCAGCTGGACATGAATCTCCAGCCCGATCACCGGCTCATACTCGCTCATGCGCGCGCCTGCGAGCCGTCGAAGCCGAGGGCGCGCTCGAGCGCATGGGCCCCATCGAGCAGCCTGTTCTCACTGAACGCCGGGCCGGCGATCTGCAGGCCGACGGGCAGCCCCTCGCTCAGCCCGCACGGGATCGAGATCGCGGGGATCCCCGCCAGCGACATCGGCACCGTGCAGTAGTCGTTCAGGTACATCGCCAGCGGGTCCGCCGTCTTCTCGCCGAGCTTGAACGCCACCGTCGGTGAGGTCGGCGTGAGGATCAGATCGACCTGCTCGAATGCCGTGTGAAAGTCCTCCGCGATCTTCGTGCGCACACGCTGGGCGCGGCCGTAGTAGGCGTCGTAGTAGCCGGATGAGAGCGCGTAGGTGCCGAGCATGATCCGTCGCTTGACCTCCGTCCCGAAGCCATCGTGGCGCGTGCGCGTGTACATGTCCAGGAGATCTCTCGCGCTCTCGGCCCGCAGCCCGTAGCGCACCCCGTCAAAGCGCGCCAGATTCGAGGAGGCCTCCGCGGGCGCCAACACGTAGTAGGCCGCGAGCGCGTGCGGCGCGTGCGGCAGCTGCACGCTCTCGACGATCTCCGCCCCCAGATCCTCGGCGCGAGCAAGCGCGGCGCGAAACGTGTCGAGCACCCCCGCTTCGATCCCCTCGCCCTCACCCCCGGCCGAGCCGCTGGTCAACTCCTTCGGCACACCGAGCCGCATGCCGTCCAACCGCTCGGCGCGCGGCAGGGCGATCTCCTCCGGAAAGGCCAGCGAGGTCGCGTCGCACGCGTCGCGGCCGACCATATGGCGCAACAGCAGCGCCGCGTCGGTCACGTCGCGGGTCAGCGGACCGGCCTGATCCAACGAGGAGGCGAACGCGATCATCCCGTAGCGCGAGACCGCGCCGTAGGTTGGTTTCAACCCGACGATCCCGCACAGCGCCGCCGGCTGGCGGATCGAGCCGCCGGTGTCGGTCCCGAGCGCCCATGGCGCCAGCCCCGCGGCAACCGCGGCGGCGCTCCCGCCTGAGGAGCCGCCCGGCACGCGCGTGCGATCCCACGGGTTGAGCACCGGGCCATAGGCCGAGTTCTCGTTCGAGGAGCCCATCGCGAACTCGTCCTGGTTGGTCTTCCCCAGCAGCGTCGCGCCCGCCTCGCTCAGACGCGAGACCGCGGTGGCCGTGTACGGCGGCAGATACCCCTCGAGCATGCGCGAGCCCGACTGACTGGGCACGTTCTCGGTGCAGAACAGGTCCTTCACCGCCAGCGGCACTCCTCTCAGCGGGCCGGCCGGCGCCTCCGCCGGCGCCTCCGCCGCCACCCAGGTGAAGCAGTTCAGCTCGTCAGCTGCCGCGCGCGCCCGATATGCCTCGAACAGCTCCCCCGAGGAGAGCCCGCCCGCCGCGATCGCCCGCGCCGCCTCGGCGGCGGACAGGCCGATGATCTCCGCCACGCTCATGCCTGCGGGCTGGGGACCAGAAATCCGTCGTCGCTGACCGCGGGCGCCTGGGCGAGCGCGACCTCGCGCGGCAGCGAAGCGCGTGGCCGATCCGCGCGCAGCCCTGGGTGGGTGGGGATCGCATCGGTGGGCGTCGCATCGGTGGGCATCGCATCAGCGATCACGTGCGTCGTCGGTGCGACGTCTTTCAGGTCGAGCTCCTCGATCTTGGCGATGTGGTCGAGCACGGCGGAGAGCTCGCGCGCCATCGGCTCGACTTCATCCTCGCTCAACCGCAACCGCGCCAGGCGCGCCACATGCAGAACCTCGTCGCGATCGATCACGGCGAGGCATTCTACGGGGCACCCGGTGTGCCCCGTAGCGACACCTCTTCTCAGGCGTCTGAAGACGGAGGCGCGACCGGAGGCGGAATCGGAGGCGGCGCGGGAGCAGCGGGAGCAGCGCTCGGTGGCGCGGGAGCAGCGGGAGCAGAGGGAGCAACGCTTGGCGGCGCAGCCGTGAAGGCGCCGCCCGTCGCAGCGCCCGGGGCGGAGCCCTCGCTCGGGGAACTCGCGGGCGCCGCCGCACCGCCGAGCGCCTGGCTGCCCTGGTCATGTGCATCTGCGGGCACGGCGCCCTCGGCCTGCATCCCGAGATACCCGCCGTAGGTGATCGCCGCCGCCGCGATCAGGCCCAGCCAGATGCCGATCTTGATGCCGTAGGAGTAGCTGAAGTGGGTGAGGCCGGCACCACCGCTCGCGCCCCCGCTGGGGTGATGAATGATCCGGTAGAGGATCAGCAGCGTCGATAGCGCGCCCAGCCCGGCGATGATTGACTGCACCGGCAGATCCAGCTCCCGCTGGCCCGCGCGCAGCGCGACCGCGCCCAGCGCGACGATAATCGTGATCAGCCAGATCCAGCGGCTGTTGGTGAAGCTGTGCCAGCCGTTGAGGCTGCCGCCGATGCTGATCCCGCCGACGGAAGAGCTGGCGCTGGCTCCATACCACTTGAAGAAGAACAGAAAGATGAACAAGGCGATCGCGCCACCGCCGACGATCTGATCGGAACGGCGCAGACGGCTGATGTCATAGCTCATTGTGGAGATCCCCCGTGAGTCGGTAACTGGAATGTGGTCCTGCCGCCACCCCGCCTCATGCAGGCGCAGCTTGCAACTCCTATTACATAGTTCCCTACGCCACTAGTTCCGCGCGGCGCGCTCCAGTCCTGCCCGTGCCCCCATCCACCCAGACCTCCCGGGGTCTACCGGCCGAAGACGCATCTATGCTGGAAGCGATGCCCGAGAACCCCCACGCCGAGCACATTCAGGAGCTGCTGGAGGGGCTGAATGAGCCCCAACGCGAGGCCGTCACCCACGGCGAGGGCCCGCTGCTGATCCTCGCCGGGGCGGGCAGCGGCAAGACGCGCGTGCTCGTTCACCGCATCGCCTTCCTCCTCTACACCGACCAGGCGCGGGCCGGGGAGATCCTGGCGATCACGTTCACGAACAAGGCCGCCAAGGAGATGCGCGGACGGGTCGAGCGCTTGCTTGGAAGGGGCACGCGCGGGATGTGGCTGATGACCTTCCACGCCGCCTGCGCGCGGATCCTGCGCGTCGAGGCCGAGCGCCTCGGCTACACGCGCCAGTTCACGATCTACGACCAGGGGGACTCCCGCAGGCTGACCAAGCGCTGCATCGACGCAGTCGGGACGATCGACCCCAAGCGCTTTACCCCCGCCGCCCTGCATGGCCAGATCTCGGCGGCCAAGAACAAGCTGATCGACGCCGAGACCTACCGGCAGGCCGCGGGCTCCCCCTTCGAGGAGATGGTCGGCGAAGTCTATGCGCTGTACGAGCGTGATCTGCTCCGCTCCAACGCGATGGACTTCGACGACCTGCTGTTCCGGACGGTAAACCTGCTCGAGCTGTTCGAGGAGGTTCGCAAGCGCTACACCTCCACTTTCCGACACGTGCTCGTCGACGAGTATCAGGACACCAACCACGCTCAGTACCGACTGCTGCAACTTTTGGTGGGCGGGGGCCGGCCACCGCGGGGAGAGTCGCGCAACGGCGAGCAGCCGCTGCGGGGCACGGAGCCACAGAGCGGAGCGCAGCGCGTGGAGCGTCCCACCTACACCGGACCGGTCGGGCATCGCAATCTGGCGGTGGTCGGCGATGACTCCCAATCGATCTACAGCTTCAGAGGCGCCGACGTGCGCAACATCCTCGACTTCCAGGAGGACTTCCCCGACGCGCGCGTGGTCAAGCTGGAGCAGAACTACCGTTCCACCGAGACGATCCTGCAAGCCGCGAACGCGGTGATCGCGAACAACCGCGGCGGGATCGCCAAGCGCCTGTGGAGCGAGCTCGGGCAGGGCGAAGAGATCCACGTGCGCGAGCTGGAGGACGAGCACGCCGAGGCGCGGTTCGTCGTGGGCGAGATCGAGCGGTTGGTCGACGAGGGCGCGAGCCGCGAGGAGATCGCCGTCCTGTACCGCACGAACGCGATGTCGCGGGTGCTCGAGGACACGCTCGTGCGCCGTGAGATCGCCTACCAGGTGATCGGCGGGACGAAGTTCTACGAGCGCGCCGAGATCAAGGACGCGATCGCTTACCTGTCGCTGCTGGCCAACCCGTTCGACGTGGTGAGCTTCACGCGTGTGGCCAACTCGCCGCGGCGCGGGCTCGGGCAGACATCGCTGTCGCGGATCGTGGCCCACTCAGCCAGCGTGGGCGTCTCGGTGTGGGAGGCAGCCTCCGCGCCCGCGCAGATCCCCAGGCTCGGGGCGGCCGCGATCAAGGCGCTGCGGCGTTTCATGGACACGATGGATGAGCTGCGCGCGCGCGTCGAGCAAGACGTCCCCGTGGCCGATCTGCTGGAGGCGGTGCTGTCGCAGAGCGGCTATGTCGAGGCGCTGGAGGCGGAGCGGACGATCGAGGCGCAGGGGCGGATCGAGAACCTCGAGCAGCTGGTGCAGGTCGGACGCGAGTTCGACGCGTCCGCACCCGAGGACGAGGACACGCTCGAAGTCTTTCTGCAGCAGATCGCGCTCGTCGCCGACGCCGACTCCCGTAGCGAGGACGAGGGACTGGTGACGCTGATGACGCTGCACAACGCCAAGGGCCTGGAGTACCCGATCGTGTTCATCGTCGGCTGTGAGGATGGGGTCTTCCCCCACTCGCGCGCGCTCGACGAAGGCGGACTGGAGGAGGAGCGGCGCCTGTTCTACGTGGGCGTGACGCGCGCCAAGCGCTCGCTGTACCTGACCCACGCGCGCCGGCGCGCCGTGTTCGGCGCGCAGACCCATGGGCTGCCGAGCCGCTTCCTGGACGAGATCCCGGCGGAGCTGCTCGACCGCGTGCAGGCGCCGGCGCCGCACTCCTGGGGCGGCGTGCCCGCCGGCGTGGGCGCCGCCAACGGTGGGGCCACTCGCGGGGATCCCGCCGGCGGCGGCTGGGCGGCCTCCCGCGTGCCGGGGACACCCACGGGGAAGGCGTTTCGCATGGGCGAGGACGTTGTGCATGCTGCCTTCGGGGATGGCGTGATCACAGGGGTGGAGCCAGGCGGCGTGATCGTCGTGCGCTTCGCCAATGACGGTTCGGAGCGCAAGCTGATGGCCGAGTACGCCCCGGTCAGCAGACGCTAGGGTTTGGCCCCGTGGCAGCCACAATCATCGACGGTAAGGCGATCGCCGCGCGCGTGCGGGACGAGGTGGCACACGATGTCGGCGCGTTCACCGAGCGGCTGGGTCACCCCCCGGGGCTGGCGACCGTGCTGGTCGGCGAGGACCCCGGCTCCGCCGTGTACGTGGGAGGCAAGCAGCGAGCCTGCAAGGAGGCCGGGATGGTCCCCTTCGACCGGCGCCTGCCCGCGGACGCCTCCTTCGATCGGGTGGCCGCGGAACTGCGGAGCCTGAACGCCGATGTGGCGGTCAACGGCGTGCTGTTGCAGCTGCCGTTGCCCGACCATCTCGACGGGGCATCGCTGACGGCGATAATCGACCCGGCCAAGGACGTGGACGGGCTGACCCCGGTCAACGCCGGGCTGCTCGCGCTCGGGCTACCCGGGCTGCGACCCTGCACTCCCTCGGGGGTGATCGAGCTGCTGGCGAGTGTCGAGGCAGGACTCGAAGGCGCCGAGGCGGTCGTGGTCGGGCGGTCGAACCTGTTCGGCAAGCCGATGGCTCAGCTGCTGCTCCAGAGCAACGCCACCGTGACCGTGTGTCATTCGCGCACACGCGAGTTGCGCGAGGTGTGCGCCCGCGCGGACGTGTTGATCGCGGCAGTCGGTCATCCGCGCCTGATCACCCGCGAGTTCGTCAAGCCCGGCGCGGTTGTGATCGACGTCGGCATGAACCGATTGACGCCCGAGCAGGCTCACAACAAGAGCGGCCTGGTCGGCGACGTCGATTTCGCGGCGGTGGCCGAGGTTGCCTCGGCGATCACCCCCGTACCGGGCGGCGTGGGGCCGATGACGATCGCGCTGCTGTTGCGCAACACGCTCCAGGCGGCCCGCCGGCAGGCGGGACTCGAGCTCTAGATGTCATCGCTGTCGCATCCAGCGAGGATCGCGTATCGCGTCAACGGGGCGGAGAAGGAGGAGAGACGATGAGCCTGAGACGCCTGCTAGCCGTTCGGAGATCCCTCCGATCTCCGAACGGTGGCGAGCTGCTCGCCCTGGCGGGCGCCGTCTGCCTGATCGTCTCGCTGACGCTGCCCTGGTATGAGAACGCCGAAGGCAAGCTCAGCGCATGGAGCACCTTCGGGCCCGCGGTCGTGCTGCTGATGCTGGCGGCGATAGCCGCGCTGGTGCTGGTCCTGGCCACCGTCACCGAGCGTACTCCAGCGCTACCGGTCGCCGCCGCGGTATGGGGCGTGCCGTTCGGGCTGCTCGGCGTGGTGGCCGCGATCGTACGCCTGCTCGAGCGACCCGACCATTCCACATCGCTGTGCGCGGGCGCCTGGCTCGCGCTGGCCGGAGCTGTCGCCGTCCTGCTCGGCGCATGGCAGTCGCTGCGCGACGAACGCACCTCGCGCTACAAGCCGGCCACGCCGGAGCCGCGCCGGCTACCCGAGTAAGGGCTCAGCGGCCCGAGCGATTCACTTGTTGCGGGCCGCCACAGGCCCGTGCTGGTCACTTGCGCTTCTTTGGCTTCTTGGTGGGCTTCTTGGGCTTCGGCTTGTGCAGCGTGATGGCGGTGAGGGCCGGCTTGACCTGTGTCAGGCCGGCCGCGTTGGCGGCCAGGATCGTAAACGTGATCTTCTCGCTATAGGGCAGCCTGGATACGGAGGCCTGGTAGACGCCGGCAGACGGATTGGTGACTGACATCGGTACGGTCTTCGTCTCGTGACAGACAGACCGTTTGCCCTTCTTCTTCTTTTTCTTTTTCGGGCACTTGGCGGTAACCGAGTAGGCGGCGGCCGTGTCGACGGTGAGGGCCACGGCGTTCGGATCGGAGGCGGCGATCGACAACGTGCACTTTTGCAGCTTGCACTTGCGCGCGGTGATCGAAGCAACCGGAGGCATCGTGTCCGCCGCGATCGCGGCCGTCGTCGCGCTGCGGGCAGTGGTTACTCCGCCGGGACTGCTGGCCTGCACGATGCAGACGAGCGGCGAGCCGACGACTGTGCTCGGTGGAGTAAAGACGTTAGTCGGACCGCTCTGGAGCACCTGAGCGGAGGCGTTTTCCACCTGGAAGGTGTACGTGAAGGACGTCGGCGGAGTGGTCCATCCGCCCGGTTCGCAACTCAGCGGACTGAAGTCCACGGGAGCGGGACCGACCGGTTTGACCACTGGTGGAGATGTCGAGCGCACGGCCACTGGAGGCGATTCGCTGCCTTCGATGAAACCGCGTATCTCGGGCGCCGCCACGTTCGTGAAGACATCTGGCACACCCACTGGGCATTCCTTTGCCCCGAAGTCCACGATGCCGACCTGCACGGCGGGGCTGCCCTCGGTCAGCGGACCACCGCTATCCCCCTGGCATGTCGATGAGCTCGCCGACACAGCGCACAACAACACTGCGGAATTGACGCTCACCTCTGCCCGACAGGCGTCGCTGCTGATCGCAGTGAGCGTCGTAGCGTAGAGCCTGCCGTTCGACTGAGCGCTTTCGGCACCTTCCTCTTTGCCGTATCCGCTAATCGAGAGTGTGGTTCCAGGCGCCGGCGTGCCCCCTGTGGCCACCAGTCCAATCGGCTGGGTATTGGTGGCCGCCGACAGTTCGAGCGGTTCGTGGAGCGTCAGGATCGCCACATCGTCTGTGGGCGGTGAGACGGTGTAGTAGGGATCGGTGCGGAGACTGTCGACTGATCTCGATTGGGCACCTGGCGAAATCAGAAAGTCTTCCAGTGGACCACCAAATCCAAATACCATCGATGTGCCCGCGAAGACGATAAATTCACCCGCCGGATAGGAGCTGATGGTGCCCTCATGATCGACGCAGTGAGCAGCGGTGAGGATGTGGCTCGCGTCGAGGATCGAGCCCCCGCACGCACCCTCGATGCCTTCTGCTTCGTCGTAGTGCAGGACATAGACCTGCCAGGGGAACTGCGAGATCGAGGCTTCCTGTCCGTTGATGATTTGAGGAGCGAGCGAACCCCTGCCTTCAAATGGATTGCTGCCCGATGACGCAAGCGCCTGGGACGACATCGCGAGGATCGATGCCAGCGCGCCGATGCACAAGGCTAGGAGGTTGGTCAGGAGGCGTCGCCGAGGCAGGTTTAGGCGCGGACTAGGGTTCATAACCGCCCATATCTACCAGAAACAAGCTCCCTTGAAGCCTTGCTCGGCTGTTTGACAGGCCTAGCTACCCCCCGGCGGGGTTCGGCCCCTTCACGGTGCGCAGCGGCCGCACCTCGGCCACCGGCGTATCGGAGCCCTCGCCCCCCTCCTCACCGGAGAGCTCACCAACCGTCCGTTCGAGCGTGCCGATGCGACTCGCGAGCCCTTGGATCGCCTCGGCGATCGGGTCGGGCAGGTGGATCCAGTCGGCGTCCGGGCCCTCGGGGCGGCGCCCGTCGACGCGCACGGGGTGTCCGGGGTTGCCGACGACCGTGGAGTGCGGCGGCACATCGGTGATCACCACGCTGTTGGCGCCGATCTTGGCACCATGACCAATCGTGATCGGCCCGAGGAGCTTGGCGCCGGAGCCGATCGTGACGTTGTCCTGAACGGTCGGGTGACGCTTGCCAGTCGCGAAGCCGGTGCCCCCCAGCGTGACGCCCTGATAGAGGGTCACATCGTCGCCGATGTCGGCCGTCTCGCCGATCACAACGCCCGCCCCGTGATCGATGAACAGGCCCTCGCCGATCCGCGCCGCGGGGTGAATCTCGATCCCGGTTACCGCCCGCGTGAGCATCGAGATCGTGCGCGGCAGCAGCCGCACCCCGGCGCCGTGCAGCGCGTGCGCGACGCGATAGGCCAGCAGCGCGTGGATCCCCGGCCAGGTGGCGAGAATCTCGCCGGGCGGGACACCTCTCGCCGCGGGGTCGCGGTCGCGCGCGGCAGCCACGTCACGACGCAGCTCTCTCGCGACCTGCGCAAAGGCACCGAAACCAGGCATGGCAAGAGCGTAGCGACCGACCGTGGGCGCACCGGCGCGGGCTACAAGAGGACACCGTGCAGGAACCACATCTGACGCCGCACGTTAGCCGGCCGCGTGCAGGAGCCACGCGTCTGACGCGCACAGTGGCCGGCCCCTGCAGGAACCACGCGTCAGGGGGCGAAGAAGGCTTGCGAGACGTAGCGCTCGCCCGAGTCCGGCATGATCACCACAATTCGCTGCCCGCGGGACTCTGGGCGTGCGGCCACCTGGAGCGCCGCCCAGAGGGCCGCGCCGCATGAGATACCGGCCAGGAGGCCGACGCGCCGCGCGCAGGTCCAGGCAGTGTGGATCGCATCGTCATCGGATACCGAGATTACCTCGTCGAGCAGCTCACGGTTGAGCACCGCCGGTACGAAGCCCGCGCCGATGCCCTGGATGCGGTGCGGGCCGGGCTGAGCACCGGAGAGGACCGCCGAGCCGCGCGGCTCGACCGCGACGATCCGCAGGCGGGGGTTGCGCTCGCGCAGGTATTCCCCCACTCCGGTGATCGTGCCGCCGGTGCCCACACCGGCGACGAGCACGTCGATACGGCCGTCGAGCGCGCGGTCGATCTCCGGCCCGGTGGTGCGACGATGGACATCGGGGTTGGCGGGGTTGGAGAACTGGTCGGGCAGAAACACGTCGGCGTCGCGCGCCATCGCGCGAGCCGCCGCGACGGCCTCTCCCATGCCCCCGAGAGACTCGGTGATGTCGACCCGCGCGCCGTAGAGGCGCAGCAGGCTCTCGCGCTCGCGGCTCATGCCCTGGGGCAGAGTCAGCACCAGCCGGTAGCCCCGCGCCGCGCAGACGAACGCGAGCGCGATCCCGGTATTGCCGGAGGTGGCCTCCACGATCGTCGTGCGCCCGGGCTCGATCCTGCCCTCGGCCTCGGCCGCCTCGATCATCGCCACGCCGATCCTGTCCTTCACGCTGCCGCCGGGGTTCAGCGACTCGAGCTTGGCGAACAGCTCCACACCGTCCGCCGCCGCCGTGTCCTCGAGCATCCGGGGCAGCCCGACCAGCGGTGTCTTTCCCACGAGCTCCGCAATGTTGATCGGGATTTGGGGCATCCGCTCCCGAGGATAGAGGGCCGGCAACGCTTACGCCGCACGGGCCACTCCCAGAGGGGAGCCCGCGCGGCGCGTGTGAGAAGCGTCTACCAGCTGCCCGTTTTAGTGCCCGAGCAGCCCGTTTTACTAGGGCCGCTGGTGCACGAACGAGTTATCGCGCCGCCCGAGCTCTTGGAGATCGTGAATTTGTCTTCCGTGCTCGCGGCGGTGGCCGTCACGCTGTAGCCGTTTGCTTCCGGGGTGGCGGGAGTGCTGATGTACGCGTTACCGCCGCCGGCAGCGATCTGAATCGTCGGTTCGTATTTGTTGAGTTCCGCCGCTGTGACCTTCGTGTATTGACCGCTGTTATCGGTGGCTATCGTCTCTGCGGTGATCTCCGCGGAGTGAACCAATTCCTTTGCCGAGGCGTCGTAGGCCTTGGTTTTCTGATTCAGGAACGCCGGCAGGGCGACCGCGGCGAGAACGCCGATGATCAGGATCACAACGAGTATCTCGACAAGCGAGAAGCCGCTCGCGTCCTTCCAGCCCTCCCCCGGTCGAGCCGGCGTACGGGCGAGGTGGCGCTGCAAGGTCCGAGAGATACGCGACGGGTCCGTAAACAAGATAGCCCTCCATGGCTTTAACTGGCGGCCGAGCTATCTCGTCGAGATCTCTGACTTTGCGACCCCGTCTCACGACGGGTTTGCCTTTTTTCAGTTGGGTTGTCGAGCCGGGAGTGTAAGCACAGAATAAGCCGCTGTGGGAAGACTGGACATATGTACTAGTCCCCCGGCGCACAAAAACAGTGGCAAACAGCTACATAGCGCCCCAAAAGGTACGCTTCTCACCACTCAGATGTAATACATGCTCGCGCCCGCCTCGCGCGACTCACGCTCGATCACATCGGCGATCGTGGTCTGCGCGAGCACCTTGCGGGCTGCCTCGGCGGCGTCGGCAAACACGCCTTCGGAGTCGCGCCCAAGGGGACCGTCGAGCAGCTCGACGATCTCCAACACGGTCACGGTTGAGGGCTCGCGCGCGAACCGATAACCGCCCTTTACTCCCCGTTGCGAGCTGATCACTCCTGCACGGCGCAGCGCCGCGAACAACTGCTCGAGAAACTGCACGGGCACATCGCGCTTGCGGGCCAGCTCACCGATCGGCACCGGCCCCGAGCCCGCAGAGCGCCCGAGCTCGGCGAGCGCGAGCACGGCGTAGGGCGACTTGCTTGTGATCGAGATCACACGGCGATGCTACGGAACTACAACCAGCCGCGCTCGGTCGCGATCAAGACCGCCTGAGCACGGTCGACCGCGCCCAGCTTGCCGTAGATGTTGTGCAGGTGGGTGCGCACGGTACTCGTCGAGAGCGTCAGCTCGTGCGCAATCTGCTTGTAGACCTTGCCTTCGGCGAGCCGCGACAGGACGCCGAGCTCGCGCCCGGACAGCGGGCAGGGGTCGACGTGGCGCTGGCGCTGGCTGGCGGAGCTGGGCAGCTCGTACATCACCCGCCTGAGCTCCTGCGGCCCGATGCCGACGATCCGCGCGGTCTGGAGCATCTCCGCCGATGACACCTGCGCGCCCTGCTCATAGTGGGCGAGCATGTCCGCCAGGCGGATGAAAGCGGCCTCCCCCTCCACATCCGGGTTGTGATGGCGCTCGATCGCCGTGGCGATCGTCGCCGGCAGTCCCCAGCGCCGAGCGAGCACGCCACCCACCAACGCGTGATCGACACCAAGCTCCCGGCGCTCCTGATGGATGCGATCCTCCGGTGTCTTCGCGTCGAGATGCACCTGCGCGGGATAGCCGGGGTAGGCGTGCAGCAAGACGAGCTTGCCGACATCGTGCAGCAGGCTCGTGACGGTCAGGCGATCGCGATGCTCGTAGCCGACCTCTGCCGCCACGCGATCGGCCGCACGTTGGGTCGCCAGAGCGTGCAATCGGAAGCGCTCCGGCGCCGCATCCCAGACACTCGAGCGCTCGAAGAATTCAAATGTGCGCACCCGCCCCGCCAGCGCCTGGACCGTCTGTGCGCTGAGCAGCTCAACGGCCCCCACGACGGTGTCCACACGCACGCGGGCAGACGGAGCGGGCGGACTCTTGACCTGGTTGGCGATACGCAGCACGGCGATGATCAGTGCGACATCCGACTCCACGGCCGTCACGATGTCAGCCGTCGCCACGTGGTCTCCGGAGATCACCGCAAGCAGGCGATTGCGCGACTCGGCGAGCGCGGGAAAGGCCTCCAGCGCTTCAAAGGCCATCGTCAGACGCCGGCCATGTCCCTCGTTCTGATGCCGGGCCGCGGGGGTCGCGCCGGGCGGCTTTGGACGGCGCTCGCCCTCGGTCGAGTGACCTTTTGCGGCTGTGCGCGGCTTTGAAGCTGTCGCCTGCATACGTCCAGATACCTGCCTCGTGATCGCCGGCCACCCGAATGGATGGTGCCGTGTCGGGGTCCTATCGGCATCCCTGGACGAATGGTTGAGCGGCAATTCGACCGGCCCACTCGGGCCGGCTAGATCAGGCCGGCTAACTCAGGCCGGCTGGACGCGATCGGCTTGCGAAGCCCCCAGCACCCGGTCGATACGCCGCAGTGTCTCCTCGCGGCCGAGCAGCGTCACGCTCTCGAAGATACCCGGCGAGATCGTCGTGCCGGAGATCGCCACGCGCAGCGGTTGATAGACCGCCCGCGGCTTGAGCGAGTTGCCCTCGACGATCTGCTCGAGCGCCTCGCGCACCCCCGACAGGTCGAAGTCAGCGACCTCAGCGAGGGCCGTGCGTACATACGCCAGCACCGCGCGTCCCTCCTCGCCCAGCCACCGCTCCCACGCCGCCGGGTCGTCCTGGGGCCCATCGAAGAAGAACCCGGCCAGCGGCCAGAAGTCGGCGAGCGTGTGGATCTTCTCCTGGCTGATCCGCACCGCCGCGCCGAGCCCCTCGCGTCCGGTAAACGCTTCCAGGCGACGCGTCAGCTCCTCCGGGGAGAGACCGCGAATGTAGACGCCGTTCAGCCACTTCAACTTGACCTCGTCAAAGCGCGCCGGATTGTGGCTCACCCGCTCCAGCGCGAAGCGCTCGATCAGCTCCGCCGTCGACAGCACGGTCGCGTCGTCGCCAGTCCCCCAGCCGAGCAGCGCCAGGTAGTTGCGGACCGCCTCCGGCAAGTAGCCGGCGTCGCGCAGCTCCTGCACCGATGCGGCGCCGTGGCGCTTGGAGAGCTTCTTGCCGTCCGGTCCGTGCAACAGCGGCAGATGCGCATAGAGGGGCAGCGACGAGGGCGGGCGAGTCTCCGATCGGTCCAAGCCGACCGCTTTGGCCGCCTCCAGAACCAGCAGCTGCTTGGGGGTGTTCGACAGGTGATCCTCGCCGCGCACCACGTGCGTGATGTGCGCATCGAGGTCGTCGATCGCGACGGCGAAGTTGTAGAGCACCGAGCCGTCCGCGCGCGCGATCACAGGATCGTCGAGATGGACGTGCTCAAAGCGCGTCTCGCCGCGGATCGCGTCGTGCACGACGGTCGCGCCCTGATCGGGGACACGCAGGCGTACCGCGCCCTCAGTTTGACTCCCCACGAGCCCCTCGCCCCGGAACCCACGCTCAGCGCCGTGCAGCTCCTTATAGGCCTTCACATCCTCCGCCGTGGCGCTCGAGCGATAGGCGTGCCCCGCCCGCAGCAGCGCTTCGAGTGCCTCCCGGTGGCGCTCGGAGCGCTCTGATTGCATGATCGGGCCCTCGTCCCAGTCGAGCTCCAGCCAGCGCAGGGCCTCGAGGATCTGCTCGACGTTCTCCGGCGTCGAGCGCTCACGATCGGTGTCCTCGATGCGCAGCACCAGCTTGCCGCCGGCGTGGCGGGCAAGCAGCCAGTTGAACAGCGCCGTGCGCGCGCCGCCGATGTGCAGGGCGCCCGTCGGCGACGGGGCGAACCTCACGCGCATGACCCCGGCTGAGGGGTCGGTCTGTGCGGGAGCGGAAACCATAAGATCGCCGCCATGCTAATCGGAGCGCACGTCTCGCCCGCAGGTGGGCTGCCAAAAGCGATCGAGCGCGGCGTCGAGCGCGGCTGCCGCGCGATCCAGATCTTCAATCAGTCGCCGCGCATGTGGAAGCCAACCGTCTACCGCGAGGAGGACGTCGCCGCGTTCAAGCAGGCGATGGCCGCCAGCCCGATCGACGCGGTCCTGATCCACGCCGTCTACCTGCTCAACTGCGCCAGCGAGGATCCCGACATTCGCGCCAAGTCGCTCACCTCGCTCACCCATTCGCTGCGCGTCGGCCACGAGATCGGCGCGAGCGGTGTGGTGCTCCACCCTGGCTCGGCGAAGACCGGCGACGTGCCCAGCGCGATCGCGCGAGCAGGAGAGACGATTCGCGAGGCCCTACGCGAGAGCAAGGGTTGTGAGCTGCATTTGGAGAACACAGCGGGCACAGGTGGCACGCTCGGTCGCTCGTTTGACGAGCTCGCCGCGCTTCTGGAGGCATCCGGCGGCGATCAGCGGCTCGGAGTGTGCCTGGACTCCTGTCACCTGTTCGCGTCGGGCTATGACATCCGTACGGCTGCCGGCATGAGCTCAGTCGTGCGCGAGGCCTCGCGCAAGCTCGGTCGCGGCAGGGTCCGCTCGCTGCACCTCAACGACTCCCAGACCCCGCTCGGCTCGAATCGTGACCGTCATGCCAACATCGGCGCCGGCGAGCTCGGTGAGGCCGGCTGCATGGCGTTCCTATCTGCCCCTGGCCTGCAGAAGCTGCCCTGCATACTCGAGACCCCAGGTGAGAACCGCGAAGGACCTGGACGCGAGGAAATCGCGCTGGCGATGAAGCTGCGCGAGCGAGGAATCACAGCTCGACGTTAAGGACGGAGCCGCGCCGCGCATCGTCGGTTCAGCACGCCCCCTGACGGTCGTGGACCGAGCAGACCGCCGATCAAAGATCGCCCAGCAGTGAGCGAAGTGTGCCCCCTACGCACACGAGCGATCGAGGACGCCGACCGATTGGGAATCGGCCAGCGAAGCGTCCACGGCCGTCAGGGCGTGTTCCAGCTCGGCGCGCAGCGTCGGCGTGTGCTGCACGCGGTAGGTCTCACCCAGGCGCACCCGGCGCGTGCCGGCGCTGGTGTTGATCTCGAGCACGACCTCGGCAGTGCCGGGGTTTTCCTCGATCAGCTGCTTGCAATCGTCGATCGCGCTCGTGGCCAGACAGGATGCATCGACGCTTAAGCGCACCGGATGAGCCAGCGCGGTGGCGGTCTTGGCGGCCATGTCGGCCTGTGTGTGGGCGCGCTCAATCTCCTCAGGGGAAGGCGAAAAGGCCTCGACCGACTGCACCACCAGGCATGTCTTGCCGGCTTCCTTGTGATCGACGCGGCCGCGTACGAGCACAACCTCATCGACGGCCAAGACCGCCTCGTGCTCGGTGATCGCCTTGCCGAAGACGATCATCTCAACGGCTCCCGCGAGATCATCGAGCGTGGCGAACATCATCGGGTCGCCGTTGCGGGTGCGAATCCGCTTGGCCTCGGTGATGATCCCGCCGACCGTCACGAGGTCCTTATCGCGGCGATCCGCGAGCGCCGAGAGCGGACAGTCGACGCGGGCGCGGAGCACCTCGCGCAGTGGCTTCAACGGATGCGCAGAGACGAACAGGCCGATCGCTTCCTTCTCCACCGCCAGCAGCTCAGCCTGCTCGAACTCCTCAGCCGGGATCGGCGGGTGGATCGGACGCGCCAAGCCGAACCCGAAACCGTCCGCCGCGGCGCGCGGCGCCACCTCGACAGACTGCGCGCCGGTCTTAGCCTGCCCGCCGGTCTCCGCAGCGGGGGTATCCAGATCGAAGATCGACCCCTGACCGATCAGCGCGTCCTGCTGGGCCTTCTGACCGGCGCCCTGGGCCTGCTCGAGCACCACGAGCATGCCCTTGCGGGTGGCCCCGGTGGAGCCGAAGGCTCCACACTTGACCAAAGCCTCGATCGCCTTCTTGTTGACCGTGCGGTTGTCCACTCGCTCGCAGAAATCCCACAGCGATTGAAATGGACCCCCGCCCGGGTGGGCGGGGTGGGCGGGTCCTCTATCACCGCGCGCCCGCTTGATCGCCTCGACCGCCTGGTAGCCGACACCCTTGACGGCGTCCAGGCCAAAGCGGATGTTTCCTTCGACGACCGTGAACTCGTGGTCTGAGAGGTTCACGTCCGGCGGCAGGATCTCGATCCCCATCTCCTCGCAGCGCGCGACAAAGAACGGGACCTTGTCCTTCGTGGACATCACCGAGGAGATCAGCGCCGCCATGTACTCGGCGGTGTAGTTGGCCTTCAGCCATGCGGTGCGGTAGGCGATCAGCGCGTAACAGGCGGCGTGGCTCTTGTTGAAGGAGTAGTCGGCGGACTTTTCGTTCGTCTGCCACAGGGATTCCGTCACGGCCGAGCTCGTGCCCGAGGCGCGGCAGCCCGCGATGAACTCCGGCTTCAGCGCCGCCATCGCCGCGCGGTTCTTCTTGCCGATCGCCTTACGCAGATCGTCCGCCTTGGCCCCGGAGAAGCCGGCGATCTCCTTGGAGATCTGCATCGCCTGCTCCTGGTAGAGAATCACCCCGTTGGAGGACTCCAGGATCGTGCGCAAGCGCTCGTCGGGATAGGAGATCGTCTCCGGATTGTGCTTGCCCTTGGCATAGACGGGGATCTGGTCCATGGCGCCCGGGCGGTAGAGCGCGTTGAGAGCGACGAGGTCGTTGAACTCGTCCGGGCGGACCTTCTTCAGCGCCTCGCGCATGCCCTCGGACTCGAACTGGAACACGCCCGTGGAGTCCCCGCGAGCGAGCATCTCATAGGTCCGGGCGTCGTCGAGCGGGAGCGTGGTCATATCTGGGCGGGTGACGCCGTTGCCGTCGGCGTCGACGCTCGAGCGCTCGATGATGTCGAGTGCGTCCTCGATCACGTCGAGGTTGCGCAGGCCGAGGAAGTCCATCTTCAGCAGGCCGATGTCCTCGATCGGCTTCATCGAGAACTGGGTCACCGTGCGAAATACACGCTCGCCGTGCTCGTCGGTGCCGCCGTCGGCCATCTGCAGGGGCACGATCTCGGTCAATGGTCGATCGGCGATCACGACCGCGGCGGCGTGGATCGAGGAGTTGCGCACGATTCCCTCGAGCCCCTGTGCGACGTCGACGATCTGCCGCGCCGTGGGGTCCTCGTCGCAGGCCTTGCGCAGCGGCTGGCCCTGCTTGAGACAGTCCTCGAAGGATGGCGCGCGGCCCATGATCGGGTCGGGGATCAGCTTCGCCAGGCGATCGCCGGCCCCGTAGTCGAGGCCGAGCACGCGTGCCGCGTCGCGCGTGGCCGCGCGCGGGAACATCTTGCCGAAGGTGACGATCTGCGCGACCGACTCGCGCCCGTACTTGTCGGTCACGTACTTCATCACCCGCTCGCGCCCGCGCACGGAGAAGTCGATGTCGATGTCCGGCATCGACACGCGCTCGGGGTTGAGGAAACGCTCGAACAGCAGGTCGTACTGCAACGGGTCGACGTCGGTGATCGCCAGGCAGTAGGCGACGATCGAGCCGGCGGCGGAGCCGCGGCCGGGACCCACGGCGATGCCGTTCTCCTTGGCGAACTTGACGAAGTCCCAGACGATCAGAAAGTAGGCGTTGAAGCCCATCCGATCGATCACGCCGAGCTCCATCTCCATCCGCTCGATCGCCGCGGCGGGCGGCGGGTCACCGTAGCGCAGGCGCAGTCCCTCCTGCACTCGCGCCCGCAGATACTCGCGCTCGGAGGCTCCCTCGGGCGTCGGATAGCTGGGAATCAGCTGCTTGCCCAGCTCGATCTCCACCGAGCAGCGCTCGGCGATCTCCACGGTGCTGGCGATCGCCTCGGGCCACTCCGCGAAGGCGGCGACCATTTCCGCGGAGTCACGCAGGTAGAACTCGTTGGTCTCGAAGATCATCTTTGGCGACGCGAGCGTGCTCTTGGTCTGCACGCAGAGCAGCGCCGTGTGGTGGCCGTGATCCTCGCGGCGCAGGTAGTGCACGTCGCCGGTCCCCACCAGGCTGCCCCCGACCTCGCGGGCGATCCGGACGATGCCCTCGTTGCACTTGTCCTGGTCGGCCAGCCCGTTCTTCTGCACCTCGAAGTAGACGTTCTGCGCGCCGAAGATCCCGCGCAGCTCGTCGGCGTGTGCACGCGCGTCATCGGGTCGATCCTCGAGCAGGCGCTGGCAGAAGCGCGAGGCGAGGCAGCCGGTGAGCGCGATCACCCCCTCCGAGTGGCGCTCGACCTGGGCGAGGTCTAGCGTCGGCTTGCCGCGGTGCAGACCTTCGAGGAAGCCGGCCGAGGAGAGCTTGACGAGGTTGCGGTAGCCGGCGTCATCGGCGGCGAGCAACGTCAGATGGTTGCGCTCGACGCGGGTGGGTGGGCCCCCTATCTTGGCGGTCGCCTGCGTGTGGTCCTCGACGAGGTAGATCTCGCAGCCGACGATCGGCTTGACACCGTGCTTGGCGCAGGCCTTGTGCAGCTCGACCGCGCCATTCATCACGCCGTGGTCGGTCAGGCCGAGCGCGGGCTGGCCGAACTCCGCCGCGCGCGCCGCCAGCGCATCGATCTTGCACGCACCGTCGAGCAGCGAGTACTCGGAGTGGACGTGCAGATGGGCGCAGACGGGGTTGCTCACTGGGACTGCATCGTAGGCGGCTCGGCGGCGGCGGATCGGCGCTCGCGTCGCTGTTTGCGTCTTCTGCGTATGCGGGTGAGCAAAGACATGCTGTGCTTGTGCGGTGGGGATGGCGCTGACCCATCACCGTCCACGACGGCTGTGGCGCCGATCGGCACTGTGGCGCCGATCGGCACTGTGGCGGTTGGTTGCTCGGGCAGCGCTTGAGAGAGCTCGGCGCGTGCACGCAGCCGTTCGACGGCGGTCGCCAAGGCGTCGGCCAGCTCCTCGCGCTGATCGCCGGGGGCGTCCGGAGCGTGCTGCCCCGCACTGGACTGGCGCGCGGCGCCAGCCCGTAGCTGCGCCGCTACGCCCTTCAGCTCCGAGACCAGTTGTTCTACCCGACGATAGCCCTCGCGCATGCCCTCCAGCAGATGTTCGGCGTGCGCGCGCGCGGCACGCTCGGAGTCGACCTCACGGCGGATCTCATGCGCTCGACGCTCGAGCTCGGCGAGGCGCACCTGTAGCTCCCGCTCGGCGCGTCCTACGGCCACCGATCGGAGATCGGCCAGCTCGGCCGCGGCGGCCTGTTCGGCCTCGTCCAGCTCACGCTGGACGCTCTCCAGTCGCTCGCCCAGCTCCCGCGCGTGGTGCTCACTCGCGCCCAGACGGCGCGTGAGCCGGTCGATCTCGGCGCGACTGTCGCGCTCGAGCTGCAGGTGACGGTCCTCGGCCTCGACGCGCAGTTGCTGCTCGGCGTACTCGCGCTGCTTGACACGACGCAGCTCCTGCTCACGCTCGGCCACCGCTGTCTGCTCGGAATCGAGCCGCTCGGAGAGGAGCACTCGCTCCTCGGCGGTCTCTCGCACCCGTTGCTGCAGGCTGGCCAGGTGGGTCTCGAGCGTCTGCACCGTCGCCTCGGCCGCCTCGGCCCGGCGGGTGAGCGCGTCCGTAGGGTCGGTGGGCGTGGATTGGGCGGGCGCAGGGTGAGCGGGCTCTAAATCAACCGCGCGGCGCGCACGGCGCTCGGCCAACAGATCGCGGTCGGTTGGCCGCGGCGGCTCGCCCTTGGGCGTCTCGTTTCCCTCTGCCATCACGATGATCGATCAGGCTATGGATGGGACCGGACGCGACCGGACGCGGCCCCAGGATGAGGCCTACTCGTTATGCAGGCGCCAGGCCATGCGCGACTGCAAAGACCACAGCTCGATGAACCCGGGTGAGGCGGTCTGAGAGAAGAGCCCGCCGGACTCCGCGAACGAGGCCAGGCTCGCGTCGTAGACGGCGCCCGGCGCGGAGCGGGTGACGACGCGGGCGTGGCCCTTGTAGAGCTTGATCCCGATCGTCCCTGAGACGTGCGCGTTGACGTGCTCCATGTAGGCGTCGAGATCGGCGCGGAGCGGCTCCCACCACAGCCCGGCGTAGACGAGGTAGGCCCATTGCCGCTCGAGCTGGGCCTTGAACTGGTTCTGGTGGATCGTGCAGACGAGCCGCTCGAGCTCCTGATGGGCGGGCAGGAGGATCGCCGCGGCGGGCACCTCGTAGATGTCGCGCACCTTCAGGCCGACGATCCGGTCCTCGATGTGGTCGAGGATCCCCACCCCGTGGCGAGCACCGATCTGGGCCGTCCGTTCGAGCAGCTCCACGAGCTCCAAGCGCTCGCCGTTCAAGCCGACCGGCACACCCCGCTCGAACTCGACCTCCACCACCTCTGGCTCATCCGGCGCCCGCTCGGGGGGCGTGACGAGTCCGAACACATCCTCCTCGGGGGCGTGGTCGAGATCCTCGATCCAGCGACCCTCCGAGGAGCGCCCCCAGAGGTTGTCGTCGATCGAGTACGGCGCTTCGGACTCGGTGGGCGGGTGGGACTCGATCTGGTGGGACTTGATGGGGATGCCGTGCTCGTGCGCGTAGGCGATCTCCTCCTCGCGGCCCATCTGCCAGGAGCGCACCGGGGCGATCACCTTCAGCTCCGGCGCGAGCGTCGCGACGGTCGCCTCGATCCGCACCTGGTCGTTGCCCTTGCCGGTGCAGCCATGGGCGATCGTGTCGCAGCCCGTCTTGCGCGCGTACTCGACCGCGAGCTTGGCGATCAGCGGCCGGCCGAGCGCGGTGAACAGCGGATAGTTGCCATAGAGAGCGTTGGCCTTGATCGCCGGGGCGACGTACTCGCGCGCGAACTCCTCACGCGCGTCAACCACATGACACTCCAGGGCGCCAAGCTGTCGCGCCTTGTCTTCGATCACCGCGTAGTCCTCCCCCGGCTGCCCGAGGTTGACCGTCAGGCAGACGACTTCGGCGGCGTACTCGTCCTGGATCCACTTCAGCATCACGCTCGTGTCAAGGCCCCCGGAGTAGAGCAGCAGCACACGGTGCACCGCCGCGGGGTCGGCCTCGTAGGAGGCTGTTCGCGGCGGAAAGCTGGGGGTTGAGTGCTCGGACACGGCGGCGAACCCTACCCCTCGTCCTGCCCGGCGAGGGCCGCGCCCAGACGCGCGAGCGCCTCGTCTACCTCATCCGAGGTGATCGTGAGCGGTGGCATCAGCCGGATCGTCGTGGGTCCGGTGGCGTTTACGACCAGCCGCTGCTCGAGCAGCGCCCGGCGCACGACCGCGGGCGCCTGCACGTTGACCTCACAGGCGAGCATCAACCCGCGACCACGCACCGCGAGCACATGCCCCAGCGCTTGCAGGCCGGCCGCGAGCTGCAGGCCGAGCTCGCGCACACCGGCAAGCAGCGCCGGGTCCGCGGTCACCTCGAGCGCCGCGAGCGCCGCCGCGGCGACCAGAGGCCCGCCGCCGAAGGTGGAGCCGTGATCGCCAGGCTGAAATACATCGGCGAGCCGCTCGCCCGTGATCAGCGCGCCGATCGGCAACCCGCCCCCGAGCGCCTTCGCCACCGTTATCGCGTCGGGGACGACGCCGGTCTGCTCGTAAGCCCAGAGCGAGCCGGTGCGGCCCATCCCGCACTGAACCTCGTCGAAGACGAGCGCCGCCCCGTGCTCGTCGCACGCCTCACGCGCCGCCTTTAGCGTTGCCTCGGAGAGCACGTGCACGCCCGTCTCGCCCTGGATCGGCTCCAGCAGCACGGCGGCGGTGCGTCCGTCGACTGCACCGGCGATCGCCTCGGGCGTGGGATCGACCGCGCGAAAGCCCGGGACGAGCGGCGCGAACGGCGCCTGCTTTGACTCCTGTGGAGTCGCCGACAGCGCACCGTAGGTACGTCCGTGGAAGGCGCCGTAGACGACGACGACGTCCCCACCCGGGCGGGCCTTGCGGACGAGCTTGATCGCGGCCTCGCTGGCCTCCGCGCCCGAGTTGCAGAAGAACACCTTGCCGCCGAGGCTCGACTCGGCCAGGCGCTCGGCCAAGCGCATCGACGGCTCTGTGTAGAACAGGTTTGACGCGTGCAGCAGGAGCCCGGCCTGCGCGCGGATCGCCCTCACCACGCGCGGATGGCAGTGGCCGATATTCGTGACCGAGATGCCGCAGAGGAAGTCGAGGTACTCGTTGCCCTCCTCATCCCACAGGCGGGAGCCCTCACCGCGCACGAACTCCACGGGAAAGCGCGCGTAGGAGTGGATTACGTGTGCGTCTTCGATTTCCTGGAGGGCTGACAACGACATTTTTAAAGGGCTCCGCTCCGCTCCGCTTTTGCGATCACGCAGTGGAGATACAGGCGTGGTTCCAGCGTCACGCCAGACGTGGAGCTCATGGCGCGGCCTCGATCTTGGTGCCGACGCCTGCATCGGTGAAGAGCTCCAAGAGCAAAGAATGTGGCGTGCGCCCGTCGAGGATGTGGGCGGCGCTGACGCCCTGGTGGATCGCCTCGAGGCAGGCCTGGAGCTTGGGGCGCATACCGCCCTCGAGACTCGATAGTGCATCCTCGACCTGCTCTGCGGAGGCCTGGCCGATCAGGCTCGAAGGGTCGGCCGGATCGCGCAGCCAGCCGGGGACGTCGGTGAGGAAGATCACCTTCTGCGCGCCCATCGCGCCCGCGACCGCGCCGGCGGCCTCGTCAGCGTTGACGTTGTAAGAGCGCCCGTCTCGGTCGGCGCCGACGGAGGCGATCACGGGGATGTAGTCGCTCGCGACGTGCTCGATCACGCCGGCGTTCACGCGCTCGATCCGCCCGACGAAGCCGATGTCCTCACCGCCTGGGCCCTCGCGACGCACGACCCGGAAGAGCGAGCCGTCGTCGCCGCAGAGGCCGACCGCGGGCTGGCCGTGGCCGGCGAGGCGCAGGACGATTTCCTTGTTGACCTTGCCGACGAGCACCATCTTCGCTACCTCGACGGTGTCCTCGTCGGACACGCGCAGCCCCCCGACGAACTCGACCGGCAGCCCGAGGCGCTCCATGTAGGCGGTGATCTCCGGACCGCCGCCGTGGACGACGATCGGGTTCAGGCCGACGTACTTGAGCAAAACGACGTCGCGCGCGAACTCCTCGCGCAGCGCGGGATCCTCCATCGCGGCGCCGCCGTACTTGATGACGACCGTCTTTGAGTGAAACTCCCTGATGTAGGGAAGCGCCTCCAGCAGTGTGCCGACGTCGCGCATCAGTTGGACCTCCGGTACAGGTTGTGGGGGCAGTGCGGATTGTGGGGGGTCACCGAGCGCATCACGTGGAATAGTCGGCGTTGATCGTCACGTACTCGTGCGACAAATCGGAGAAGAACACCTCTGTCTCGGCCTGGATTCCGCCCCGCTCACCCAGGGTGATCTCGTATTCGACTTCCTTTGCCTTCAGGGCCTCGGCCAGCTCGCCTTCGTCGTAGGAGATCGCGGCGCCCGCCGAGCAGACGGGAATGCCCTCGAGTGCGATGTCGACCGCCAGCGGAGCCGTGTGCCCGTCGGGGCTGGGCGGGGATCGAATCACCGCGCCGACGGCCTGGATGATGCGGCCCCAGTTGGGGTCGCCGCTGTGCAGCGCCGCCTTGACGAGCGGCGAGTTGGCGACCGCCCGGGCCGCCGCCTCGGCACCCTCCAGGTCGCCCCCCCGCACGAGGACGCGCGCGATCCGGGCGGCGCCCTCGCCGTCGGCGACCATCATGATCGCGAGCTGGCGCAGGAGCGCATCGAGCGCCTCACCGAAGCGCAGCTCGTCCTCGCTCTCCGGGGCGATCCGCACGCTGGAGGCACCCGAGCACATCAGGATCGCGGTGTCGTTCGTCGAGAGCTGCCCGTCGACCGAGACACGGTCAAACGAGCGCTTGACCGTGACCCCGAGCAGCAGATCTGCCGTCGCGGGCTCCATTGCGGCGTCTGTCTGGACGAAGCAGAACATCGTCGCAAAGCGCGGCGAGATCATCCCGGCGCCCTTGCACTGGGCGGTCAGGCGGACCGGGCCGGAGGGCAGCTCCACCTCCAGGCAGGCGCGCTTCTCGAAGGCGTCGGTCGTCTGGATCGCCTGCTGCAGGTCTGCGTCGCCCTCGCGGCGCAGCTGCTGTTGAGCGGCGATGATGCCCCGCAGGACGGCGTCCACCGGCAGCCGGTGGCTGATCCCGCCGGTCGAAGCGAGCGCGACGGCGGTCTCCTCGACACCCACGGCGATGGCCGCGGCCCCCTGCGTCTTGGCGGCGTCTTCGAGCCCGCGCTTACCGGTCGCGGCGTTGGCACAGCCCGAGTTGGCCAGCACCACGCGCAGGGAGTCCAACCGGCAGCGCTCCTGGCTGAGGAGCACGGGCGCGGCGGGCGTCCCGGTGTCGGCAAAGCGCGCCGCGCTGACCGGGGTCTCGGCGTCGCACACGAGCAGCCCCAGGTCGGGACGTCCGCTGGGCTTGATCCCGCAGGCCACCCCGGCTGCCCTGAAACCGGCGGGCAGCCCCACGTCTGCACCGAGGTCGCGCACATGCGCGGGCGCGGGCACCCAGCGCGAATGGAAGAACGGCTGTGGGGGGCCTTGCGCAGGTCTGTCACCGAATATGTCTTTGCCCGCGCTCATGTCAACCCTTCCGTCTCGGGCTTGGCGAACATCACGTTCAAGTTCTGCACCGCCTGCGAGGAGGTGCCCTTCCAGAGGTTGTCGATCGCCGAGAGCACGACGATCTTGCCCGTGTGCTCGCTCAGGGCGACGTGCAGGCGGCAGCTGTTAGTCTCGCGCACGTCGCGCACCTCGGCCGGTTGCGGCGCGATCTCGACGAACCGCTCGGCCGCGTAGGCCTCCTCGTACATCTCGTCCAGCTCGTCGTGCGCGACCGGGCGCGTGGTCGTCACATAGCAGCTGACCAGCTCGCCCTGGTCGAGCGGCACGAGATGGGGCGTGAACTGAACCCGCAGGTGCGGGTGTGTGGGGTCCAGATCATCGAGCTGTTGCTCAATCTCGGGGGTGTGACGGTGATGCACGATGTTGTAGGGGAGGATGTTCTCGCCGCTGTTGGAGAAGTGCGTCTGCCAGGTGGAGGCACGCCCGGCGCCCGAGAGGCCCTGCTTGGCATCGATCACGAGGTCGGCGATCAGACCGGCGCGGGCGAGCGGGGCGAGCGCCAGCGTCGACGCGGTCGGATAGCAGCCCGGCGTCGCGACCAGCCCAGCGGCGCGGATCGCCTCACGGTGCAGCTCGGTCAGCCCGTAGACCGCTTCGCCAAGCAGCTCGGGGTGCGGGTGAGAGCCGTACCAGCGCTCGTAGGTGGCCAGCTCGCGCAGGCGGAAGTCGGCGCTGAGGTCACACACGCGCACGCCGCGAGCGCGCAGCGCGGCCACGACCGGGGCCGACGCGGCGTGTGGGTAGGCGACTATCGCCGCATCGAGCCCGACTGGAGTGTCGGAGTCGCTTCTCAGCCGGTCGAGGTCCAGCTCCTCGATCTTCAGCGGCACCCGGTAGCGCGGGTAGACCTCCTCGAGCGAGCGCCCGACCTCCGAGCGGCCGGTCACACCAGCCAGCTGAAAGCCGGGGTGGCGCCACAACAGGTGTGCGGCAAGCGCGCCGGCAAAGCCTGTCGCGCCCGCGACGAGCACCCGCGGAGAGCCCTCGGCGAAGCTCTGCTTCGCTCCGACCTGAGCGCCGAAATCACCTTGGGTCGAGCCCGGCTCAGACACGCAGCTCACCCCCCAGCTCGCCCAGCGCCGCCACGATTCGCGCGCGCGCCGGCTCTACGTCCTCCTCGGTAAGGGTCCTGTCCGGCGCGCGGAAGGACAGGGCCAGCGCCAGCGAACGCATGCCCTCACCCACCTGCGGGCCGGTGTAGACGTCGAACACACTGACATCGTCGAGCACCTCCCCACCCGCCTCGCGCACGCGCTCGAGCACCTGCGCGGCGGCGATCGGGTCGGGTAGCGTCACCGCGAGATCGCGGCGCAGCGACGGCACCGACGCAAACGGCTTGAAAGCCACCACTGGGGCCGCCGCGGCGGCCAGCTTGCCCAGGTCGATCGCGAAGACAGCGGTGCGCTCCAGATCCCACTGACCGGCCACGAGCGGGTGCACCTCCCCCACGAAGCCGACCGAAGCCGGGGGACGCTCGCCTTCGGCGAGCATCCCCGTTTCGGCCAACACGGGCTCCGACACCGATCCTCCGTAACCGTCGCCGGCGAGCACCTCGGCGGCACGGCCGGGATGCAGGAAAGGCCATGCGGTGGCCGGCTGCACCGACCAGTCGACGTGGAACTTGTCGAGCAGCGCGCCGAGCAGCGCCTTGGCGGCAAAGAAGTCAGACTCGCCTGGCTCGCCTCGCCAGGATTTGGACGCCCACCCACCCAGGGCGCCTGTCAGAAGCGCTCCGAGCGCTTGGTGCTCATCCACGAGCGAGTGGGTGGCCCTCGCATCACCGGCGCGGTACACGGCGCCGGACTCGAAGATCGCCACGTCCGGGCCGTTGCGCGAGACGTTGTGCCGCGCGGCGTCCAGGAGCGAGCCGAGCAGCGTGGGACGCATCGTCGACTGGGCCTCCGACAGCGGGTTCTCGAGGCGCACCACGTCTCGCATCGCGTGGCCCGCGGGCAGGCGCAGCCGGTCGAGCAGGCCGGGATCGGTGAAGCTCCAGCCGATCACCTCGTGCAGTCCCCTGCCGACGAGCGCGTCCTCGGCCGCCCTTCGCACCCGCTGGGCGTGGGTGAGCAGGCCCACGGCGCCGCGGCGCGCGGGCAGCGTGGCGGGCAGCTTCTCCAGGCCGTCGATCCGCGCTACCTCCTCGATCAGGTCCACCTCGCGCGTGACGTCCACGCGCCGCAGCGGCGGCACCGTCACGTCGAGGCCGTCCCGCTCGGGAGCGGCAGGATCTACCGCCGGCACCGTCTGAAAATCCAGCGCCTCCAGGATCTCTGCCTGCCGTGCCAGAGACACGGGCAAGCCGAGGATCGCCTCCACCCTGGCCTCGCGCAGGCGGATCACGCGCGGCGGCGTTCCACTCCAGCCCACGTCGATCGTTCCGGACACGACCCGCGCACCGCAGCACTCGATCAGCAGACCGGTGGCGACCGCCTGTGCGTACATGCACTGCTCGGCGGGCAGGCCCTTCTCAAAGCGCCCCGAAGCCTCGCTGCGCAAGCCCAGGCTCCATGCGGTGCGGTGAATGTTCGGACCGTTCCAGGAGGCGACCTCCAAGAGCACGCGCTTGGTCTCCGGCCGCACCTCCGAGCGGGCGCCGCCCTTCACGCCGGCGATCGATGTCGGACCGTCGGCGTCGGCGATCACGACCATCTCCTCGTCGAGCGTGCGCGTCTCCCCATCGAGTGTGTCCACCTGCTCGCCCTCCCGCGCACGGCGCACCGTCAGACGAGCGCCGACGACATGGTCGAGATCAAACGCGTGCAGCGGCTGGCCGGTCAGCAGCATCGCGTAGTTGGTGATGTCAACCACGTTGTTGATCGGCCGCTGCCCGGCCGCCATCAGACGTGCCTTCAACCACGGCGGCGAGGGAGCGACCGTGACATCCTCGAATACGCGCGCCGTGAAGCGTTCGCAGAGATCGGGACACTCGACGCTCACCTCTGCGAGCGCACTGCCGGCCGCCCGACCCCCGGCACTGGCCCCGTCGCCGTCGCCGTCGTCGGCACTGGCACCGTCAGCCCCGTTGCCGAGCGGGCCCTCGGACCCGGTGTCCTCGCTCCACGGCGGTTGCGCGAGCGGCGCTCCCGTGGCCGCGTGCAGCTCGCGCGCCACGCCGAACACGCCGAGGCAGTCCGGCCGATTGGGGGTGATCTCGAGGTCGAGCACCTCGACCGCGATCGGCAACACCTCGGCCAGGGGCGTGCCGGGGGTCAGCTCGATGCCTGCCAGCACTTCGTCGAGCACCATGATGCCCTCGCGGGGGGGTGGGGTCGAATCAATCTCAAGCTCGTTCTCGGCGAGGATCATCCCCTCGGAAGGCACCCCGCGCAGCTTCGCGCGCTTGATCTTCGTCCCGTCGGGCATTACCGCCCCAGGCCTTGCGACCGCGACAGCCTGCCCCGCCGCCACGTTGGGTGCGCCACATACGATCGTCACCGGCCCAGGGGGACCCTCATCATTGACGGCGCCGAGGTCGACCTCGCACACGCGCAGCCGGTCGGCGTCGGGATGCGCCTCGACGCTCAACACACGCCCCACGACGAAATGCTCGACCGCGCCCACCCCGTGGCGATGGATCGCCTCGACCTTCGTGCCGGTCATCGTCAGACGCTCCTCGATCCCGTTCACATCGAGCGCGGGATCGCAGTATTCACGTAGCCAATCAAGCGGCACCCTCATCCGAACTGCTCCAGGAACCTAAGATCGTTTTCGTAATACAACCGCAGGTCGGGGATGCCGTGCTTGAGCATCGCGATCCGCTCCACGCCCATCCCCCACGCGAAACCCTGCACCCGCTCCGGGTCGTACCCGGGTGCGTTCGCCTCACTGGTGGGCACGTGGGAGTAGACGTTCGGATCGACCTCGCCCGCGCCGAGCACCTCCAGCCAACCCTCGCCCTTGCACAGGTAGCAGCGCGCGCCGTCCTTCAGAAAACCACGTCCGTCACAGTGAAAGCACGAAACGTCGACCTCGACGCTCGGCTCGGTGAAGGGAAAGAAATGGGGGCGCAGCCGCACATCGCGCTCGTCTCCGAACACTGCCCGCGCGAAGGCCAGCAGCGTGCCCTTCAGGTCGGCGAGCGTGATGTCCTCGTCGACCGCCAGCCCCTCAACCTGGTGAAACTGGGGCGTGTGCGTGGCGTCCGAGTCGGGGCGGTACACGCGCCCGGGGATTACCACGTACAACGGCGGCGGGTGTGCTTCCATCGCGCGCACCTGCATCGGCGAGGTGTGAGTCCGCAGCACCAGCTCCTGTGGACCGCCATGCGCCGGCTCGCCGTCGGGATGGCTGGAGTCCTGAGGACGGGTCGCGTCCTGGACGTAGAACGTGTCCGTGCGTGCCCGCGCGGGGTGCGTCGGGCTGTGGTTGAGCGCGTCGAAATTGTAGTGCACGGTCTCCACCTCCGGCCCCTCCATCACGGTGAAGCCCAGGCCCAGGAAAATGTCTTCCAGCTCGCGCATCGTCGCGGTCAGCACATGCAGTCGGCCGATCGGCTGCGCCGGGGCGCCGGGCAGCGTCACGTCGACGCGGTCAGCCTCCAGACCGCGCTCCAGCTCCGCGGCGCCCAACTGTGCGGCGCGCGCCTCGATCAGCGCCTCGAGCGCCTGGCGGGCCTGGTTGGCGGCCTTGCCGACCGCGCCCCGCTGTGCCGGCTCGAGCTCGGCCACGCCGCGCAACAGCTGAGGCAGCTCGGCCTTGCGTCCGAGATAGCCCACGCGCAACCCCTCCAGCGCCTCGCTGGTGGAAGCCGCGGAGATCTCCCCCTCGGCCTGTGCGCGCAGCTGCTCGATCCGCTCGATCATTCCGTCGTGACCCTAGATGATCGGGTCCCCACCCTCCCCATCTCGTACAGCGCCACCGTCGCGGCCATCGCGGCGTTCAGCGACTCCGCCTCGATTGGGATGTGCGCCACCCGCTCGCACGCCGCGACAAGCTCCTCCGGCAATCCCTCACGCTCTGCGCCCACGAGCAGCGTCAGCCCACGCGCGATCTGAGCGCCACCACTCGGCGATTGCTCAGCGCTCCCCGCTCCGGCGCTCGGATCATCTCCACGCAACGGCTCACCAGCGCCCGGATCATGTCTACGCAATGGCTCTCCGGCGCCCGCGACGAGTGCCACCCGCTCGCCCGGCAGCTGGGCGATCGACTCCACGCGTGCCACCGGAACGCCGAAGAGGGCACCCATGCTCGCACGCACGGCCTTCGGCGAATACGGATCGGCGCAGCCCGGGCCCAACGCGACGCTGCTCGCGCCAAATGCCTGCGCCGAGCGCAGCACCGCGCCCACGTTACCCGGGTCGCCGACGCCATGCAGGTAGACACATAACGGCCCGCTCGGAGCCTTGGCCCAACGCTGCTCGTACACGCCGATCACGCGCGTGCCCGAGCCGAGCGTCGAGACGGCCGCCAATGCCTTCTGGTCCACGTCGGTGAAATCCGGGCCGCCGAGCCCGCTACCCGCCACGCGATAGCCCTCGAGCGCATGCCATCCGGCCAGCTCGGCCGCGGCAACCAGATCCTCGCCCTCGGCCAGGAACCTGCCGCTGCGCCCGCGCTCGCGCTTGCTCTGAAGGCGACGAAGCGCCTTCAGACGGGGATTGTCGGGGGATGCGATCTGGGTCATCGGTTTGTGCTCGAGATCTTCCTCACTGCTTGGGACACAAAAAAAGCGCCGTCCTTTTCAGGAGCGACGCCCGGGAGGCTCTTCGATGTCGAGTGCTTTCTAAGCAGCCGACGCCTCGCGGGCGGTGGCGGAGGTAGCCGACGAGGCAGCAGAGGCCTCGCGGGAAACCTCCACGAATGCTCGGAACGTGTCGGCATCGCGCACGGCGATGTCCGCGAGCACCTTGCGATCGAGCTCCACGCCGGCCAGCATCAGGCCGTGCATGAACGTCGAGTAGCTCATGCCGTTGAGCCGCGCGGCGGCGTTGATGCGGGTGATCCACAGCCTGCGGAAGTCACGCTTGCGGTTGCGCCTGTCGCGGTAGGCGTAGGCGTCCGCCTTCATCAGCGCCTCCTTGGCGCGCTTGTAATTCGAGTGCGCCTCGCCGCGGAAGCCCTTCGTCAGCTCGAGTGTCGCGCGCCGCTTCTTGCGCGCGTGTACCGAGCGCTTGACCCTGGTCATTTGCCGACTCCCAGCATCCGCTTGATCCGCGGCGTGTCGTCGTCGGACATGATCTTCGGGCCGCCCAGCGCGCGCTTCTTTTTCGGCGACTTCTTCTCGAGGATGTGGCTCGTGAAGGGGTGCCGGCCGCGCACCTTGCCGGTGCCGGTGACTTTGAAGCGCTTCTTCGCGCCGGAGTGGGTCTTCATCTTGGGCATCGCGCGGTGATTATGACACGGCGCTGCCCGCGGCGTCCGCGGGGCCCTAGGCTTGGGGCTCGGCTGCCGGCGCGTCGGCGCCGTTCTCAGCCAAGGTCTCGGCCTCTGTGGCCTCTGCGCCGTTCTCGGCCTGAGCGTCGCTCGCCGCCACGTCAGCACCCTGCTCAGCTTGAGGCTCGGCAACCGCGATCGGCGAGCCGTCGGTCAGCTCGATCTCATCGCCGTGGCCCGCCAGTACGGCTTTGGAGGGCGCCATCATCATCGTCATGTTGCGCCCTTCCTGCATCGGGCGCTGCTCGACCACTCCCAGCTCGGCCAGCTCCTCGGCCAGCCGGTCGAGGATCATCGTGCCGCGCTCCGGGTGGGTGACCTCGCGCCCGCGGAACATGATCGTGATCTTGACCTTGTCCTTATGGCGCAGAAAGCGCTCGACGTGGTGCTTCTTGGTGTCGTAGTCGTGCTGGGCGATCTTCGGGCGGAACTTGATCTCGCGAATCGTGATCTGCTGCTGGTGCTTCTTCGCCTGCTTGACCTTCTGCGCCTGCTCGTACTTGTACTTCGAGTAGTCGAGCACACGGCATACCGGCGGGCGCGCCTCGGGCGCGACCTCGACCAGGTCCAGGTCACGATCCTGCGCGAAGCTCAGCGCGTCAGGGGTCTTCATCACGCCGACCTGGTTGCCCTCATCGTCGATCACGCGGACCTCGGGCACGCGAATGCGCTCGTTGATCCTCGTCGTGTCCCGCTCGGGCGGGCGCCGGTCAAACCTGCGGGGAACCGGCACTAGCTGTCTTTACCGCGCGTCAAGCTCTGGCTACGCGCGGCGCTTTGAGTGGACCGGGGGCTTCAACGAGGCCGAGTATAGCCGCTGCGAGAACTCTTGTATCGAAACGCTGCCGGTATCTCCCTTGCGATGCTCGCGCACGGACACCATCCCCGCCGCCGCCTCGCGCTCACCGACGATCAGCATGTGCGGGATCTTGCGCAGCTCGGCCTCGCGGATCTTGCGCCCGATCGACTCGCTGCGAGCGTCGAGCTCCACGCGCAGACCGGCTTTGCGCAGCTCCTCGTGCACGGAGATGCCGTACTCGTTGAAGGGATCGGAGATCGGCAGCACGATCGCCTGCACTGGGGCCAGCCACAGCGGGAACTCGCCCCCGTAGTGCTCGATCATGATCCCGATGAAGCGCTCGTATGAGCCGAACGCCGCGCGATGGATCATCACCGGGCGGTGCTCTTTGTTGTCCGCGCCGGTGTACGTCAGATCGAAGCGCTCGGGCATCGAGTAGTCGAGTTGCACCGTTCCCAGCTGCCACGAGCGCCCGAGCGAGTCGGTCATGTGCATGTCGACCTTCGGGCCGTAGAACGCGCCATCGCCGGGGTTCAGCTCGTACTCCAGACCCTGCGCGTCGAGGGCTTTGGTGAGCGCGCCCTCGGCCCGATCCCACATCTCATCCGTGCCGATCCTTTGCTCCGGGCGCGTTGAGAGCTCGAGGCGAACATCGAAGTCGAACAGAGAATAGGTCGCAAACGCGAGCTCCAGACAGCCCCGCACCTCCTCCTGGACCTGCTCCTCGGTGCAGAAGATGTGCGCGTCGTCCTGCGCGAAGTGGCGCACCCGCAGCAGCCCGTGCAGCACGCCGGAGGGCTCGTTGCGATGCAGCAGACCCGGCTCGGAGTAGCGTACCGGCAGCTCTCTGTAGGAGTGACGCTGGCCGGCGTACAGGTGCGCGTGCCCGGGGCAGTTCATCGGCTTGACGCCCATTTCCCGCTCCTCGACCTGCACCGTGAACATGTTCTCCCTGTACTTCCCCCAGTGGCCGGAGGTCTTCCACAGCTCGGCGTCATAGATCAGCGGTGTCTTGACCTCGGTGTAGCCGCGCTCGGAGCCCATCTCGCGCGAGACCGCCACGAGCGCGTTCCACATCGCCGTCCCCGCCGGCAGCCAGAATGCGGCACCGGGGGATACGTCGGAGAACATGAACAGCCCGAGCTCTTTGCCCAGCTTGCGATGGTCGCGTTCCTTGGCCTGCTCGATCCGCTCCAGATGCTCCGCCAGCTGGGTCTTGGAAAAGAACGCCGTCCCGTAGATGCGCGTCAGCATCGTTCGGTTGGAGTCCCCGCGCCAGTAGGCGCCGGCGACCGACAGCAGCTTCAGCGCGCCCACGCTCTTCGTGCTCGGGGCGTGCGGCCCGCGGCAGAGGTCCGTGAACGGCCCGTTGGTGTACAGCGACACCGTCTCCAGCCGATCAGCCGGAGCGGCTTTCGCCACGAGGTCATCGATCAGCTCGACCTTGTAGTCCTGCCGCTCCGCCACGAAGCGTTCGCGCGCCTGCGCCGGCGAGACATCGGCGCGCTCGAAGCGCTCGGCCGCCTTCACGTGCGCGCGCATCCGCGCTTCGATCTCCGGGAAGTCGGCCTCGGAGATCGCAACCCCTGCGGGGAACTCGAAGTCGTAGTAGAAGCCGTTCTCGATTGCCGGGCCGATCGAGATCTTCACCCCCGGCCAGAGTTCCATCACGGCCGCCGCCAGCACGTGAGCGGTGTCGTGGCGGATCAGCGCCAGCGCCTGCTCCCCACTCTTGTCCGTCACGATCGCGATCCGCGCACCGTCTGGCAGCGGGCGCGCGAGATCGCGTAGCTCTGCCGGCCCCGCCCCCGTGTCGGGAGCACTTACCTCGATCGCGAGCGCCGCGCGCGCCAGGCCTGGCCCGATCGCCGCGGCGGCGTCGGCGCCCGTGGCGCCATCTGCAAGCTCCAGGGCCTTGCCGTCGGGGAGTGTCACCGTGAGCGCCATCTCAGCGACGCAGGCTACCCGCCCGCTCAAGTGAGGACCGGCCGGCCGGTTCGATGGGCGACGGACGGCGGCTTTGGCGCCATGACCCAGCGCACGACTTGCAGACAGTCGTCTGCATCTGCAATGATCGCGCGATGGACAACAGCGAGCAGCTCTCCGTCTCCATCACGCTCTCCCCCGCCCAGGTCGACGAGGTGGTGCGTGCCGCTTCACAGAGCCGTACACCGAGCATCTCCACGCAGATCGCCAACACGCTTGGCGATCGGCCTGCGCTGGCCGACTCTGCCGACCCGCGCCTGTCCCGGTCGCTGCTGCGTGGTCTGTCGCTGCTCACCCATTTCGGCCCCGACGGGGAGCCGCGGGGAATCGTGGAGCTTGCCCGCGATGTCGGTATGAGCCCCAGCACCACCCACCGCTACGCCGCCACGCTCGTGGAGTTCGGTCTGCTCGAGCAGTGCCCCAAGAGTCGTAAGTATCAACTGCCGGGGGTCTGAGCACGGCGCCTCGGGAGCGTTCTAAGTCAGATGGAGCAAGGACGCGAACAGCGATCTATGCCCACTTCAGTGATTCCGGCCGATGTGATCTTAATCCGTGTCGGGACATTGCCGCGCTCAAGCAGCCTGCGCAGCACCGACTCGCCCTTGGACTCGATTCCCGAGCGGATCGGCTCCTCAAACGAATCGGCCCTGAGCATGTCCGCGATCTGAACATATACATGCTTTTCGGCGCTGCCATGCTGGACCTTCCAGCGGTAGGTATCGCCGGCACGAGGAGCCTGGATTGGAGTAGGCCCGCCGATGATTACGGGATCGTCAGCCATGTATCTAGGATGACAACCGGCCCTGGAGGCAGAGAGGCCCGTTGGCCAGCATCTTCGCGTCGCATTTGGACATCTGCTGTACCGGTGGCTCGGGTACCGGTGGCTCGGGTACCGGTGGCTCGGCGACGCCCGACAAACAAGCATTCGCGTCGGGGCGCTCGCACGGACGACGGTGTCAGACCGTACTTGGCGGAGAGCCTGGCGGGGTTGAGCGAGATTGCGGGTAAACCCTGACCAATCTGGAGAGCTAGTGCGGATGGCTGCGGTCCAGCCAGGTTATTGACTTGTGCGCATGGCACTACACGCAAACCAGGCAACCTGAAGGCGGATGAGGAGATGCACATCCCAGAGCCAGACAAGCAGACCGAGATCCGCGATCAGGCGGACTTCGATGACGTGGTCGCGAGGAACGGCAAGACGGTGCTCGAGGTCCTCGCCGGCGTCGGTATCCTCGCCGCGCTGGCGATGTCGATCATCGCCCTCAACCAGAGCAGCGAACACAACACGGTCACAATCACAAGCGGCGCGACTGCCCCGGCGACCACCTCGACGGGCGTCACGAAGTCCAACACGGCGACGCCTGCCAAGCTCATCAGCCTGAAGATCGTCCCCGGCGGGAAGCTGGGTCCCGACAAACTTCAACACGATTACTTCACAAAGACGGAATTCGCGGTCAAAGTAGGCCAGAAGCTCGAACTGAAGATCGACAACACAGACGAAGGCGAACACAGCATCACCTCGCCGCAGATCGGCGTGAACCTCGTCGTGAAGTCCGGCATCCACACCTACCAACTCGTTGTCAAGGAAAAGGGAAGGTTCTCCTGGTTCTGCATAATCCCCTGTGACACTGATGCGAACGGCTGGGCAATGCTCCACGCCGGCTATATGGGCGGCTTCATCACCGCAACCTGAGAACGAGCGCAGAGCGGAAGGCCATGCACGTCAAGCAGCCTGGGCTCTACTTCAGCCACCCGGCGTGCCTGGAACACGATCCGCGCGCGTACATGCCGGAGCACCCGGACACACCGGAGCGTCTGCTTGGGATCGAGCAGACACTGGCAAGGGAGGGCTGGCTGGGCTGGGAGCGACGCGAGGCCCCGCCAGCCTCCGAGACTCAGCTCCAGCTCGTCCACAGCGCGCGCCACGTTGAGCGGATCAAGGAGTTGACCTTGGCCGGCGGCGGGGCGATCGACTCGGACACGTTTGTCGGCGAGCCGTCCTATCGCGCCGCGCTGCACGCTGCCGGCGGTGCCTGCGAGATGACAAGAGCGCTGGTCGAAGGCGAGGCAGCGGTCGGGTTCTGCGGCGTGCGACCTTCCGGGCATCATGCCGAGCCGGATCGTGCGATGGGGTTCTGCCTGTTCAACAACGTCGCGGTCGCCGCCGAGTTCGCGGTCTGTGAGCTTGACGTCAAGCGGGTATTGATCCTCGATTGGGACGTGCATCACGGCAACGGCACCGCCGAGGCATTCCGCCGGCGCCCCGACGTGCTGTTCGCGAGCATCCACCAGTCAGGTATCTACCCCGGCACCGGCCCGCTGAGCGACGTGGGCTCCGGCCCCGGCGAGGGCTACACGATCAACCTTCCCGTGCCTGCCGGCTCGGAGGAGGACCTGTGGCTGTCGCTGATCGAGCACATCGTCCTCCCAGCCGCCGAGGAGTTCGAGCCGCAGCTGGTCTTGCTCTCAGCCGGCTTTGACGCTCACCAGGCAGATCCGCTCGCCGGCTGCCGTCTGCAGAGCACCTCCTTTGCGGAGATGGCCCGCCACGTTCGTGACTTCGCCGATGAGCTCGGCGTGCCCCTCGGGGCGGTCTTGGAGGGCGGCTATGAACCCGTGGCGCTCGCGCAATCCGTGCAAGCGACGCTCGCCGCGCTCGGCGGGGATGAGCCGGCGCAATCCGCCGCGCCAGAGCCGCTGTTGACATCGCGGGCCGCCTCCCACATCGGCCACTACTGGTCGTTGTAAGTTGCACCGCGTAGTTTTCCACGTCAGACCGACGGGGGAAACTACGGATATACAGCGGTCCGTCTCGCCGTTAGCCTGCTCGATCAGATGGTGTGCAAACTGATGCGAGGCGGCTGCTCGTGAGCCCGGCGGGCGTGCTGGGCGCGATCGTCAACCTGAATCACCCGGCCCATACGGTGGATTGGAGCTTCGTCCACCTGTCGGTGGCGAATGTCGTGGTGATCGTGCTGATGTTGGTCGTGTTCGTCCTCGCGATCGTGCTTCCCTTCCCTGGGGCGGCGCACAGGCGTGGCGGGGCATCGTGAGCGTCGCACCCCCTCCCTCCGGTAAGGGTGCGCCGGCGCACCCCGATACCTGGACGGTGCGCGTCAGAGAAGCTGCCGTCGAGGCGCTGCCTCCCGAGAAACTGCTCCCGGACGGCCAGCCGACGTATGTCGCCTCCTGGATCTACATGTTCGGGGTAGCAAGTATCGCCTCCCTGATCGTGATCATCGCCTCCGGCTCGATCCTCGCGCTGAAGGGTCCAGCCTGGTGGCACGACACGAGCATCGGGCACTTCTTTAACAGCATCCATATGTGGAGCGTCGAGCTGTTCTTCTTCGTGATGGTCGTCCACCTGTGGGGCAAGTTCTGGATGGCCGCGTGGCGCGGCGGGCGCGCGCGTGTCTGGATGACCGGCGCGGTCACGTTCCTGGTGGCGGTGCCCTGTGCGCTTACGGGCTACGTCTCCCAGCAGAACTTCGACGCGCAGTGGATCTCCACGCAGGCCAAGGACGGCCTCAACTCGGTCGGAGTGGGCGCATTCTTCAACGTCACCAACTTCGGCCAGATGTACAGCTACCACGTGCTGCTGCTGCCGATCGCAGTCGTGGCGCTGGTGAGCGCGCACGTTCTGCTCGTGCGCCGGCACGGCGTCGTGCCGCCGTTCGAGATCGAGCAGAGAAAAGCCGCTCTCGCCGCAGCGCCCACCCCCGGCGGGGACGGATCCTCCGGCAGGGCAGACGCGGGGGTGCAGTCATGAGCTTCCTGCATCCCAAAGACGACACCCAGCCATGGAAAGGGCGCTACTACCCATACGACCTGGTCAAAGAGCTGTTCATCGCCGTCGGCGTGATCGGGCTACTAGCGGTGGTGCTGACCGTCCTGTTCTCCTCACCTGACGACAAGCCCAGCACGATCCACCAGTGGTCACACGAACTGCCGGTCAACTTTGTGACCGCAGCCGCGACAGAGTTGAACGAAACCAGCGGGACGGCGACGTACGGGCCGCCCTACAACCACAACGGCGAAGGCACGCAGGCGTGGATCCTGCGCCCGCAGAAATGGCTCGGCGTGAGCCACCCGATCAACACGGCCGAAGACTTCGTGGTCAAACCGCTGGAAAGCGTCCCCAATGACCCGGCGTTGCAACACGCGCTCGCCGAATACAAGGCCGCGCCCGACAAGCAGAAAAAGGAATGGGCCGACGCCTACGCGAAGCCGCTTGAAGAAACCGCGGCGGCAGAAGAAGAAAGCAAGAAGCCGCCGAGCGCGGTGTCGCTCGATTCGAGCACGAACACCGTCACGGTCCAGGCGAGCGGAGCCGGTCCGGTGCCCACGATGATGGCCGGCCTGCTGAGCGTCGCGCAGAGCGGCGGCCTCGATGGCGACCTGCTGACGAGCAGCCAGTTCTTCCAGACCGACTACACCAAGCCGCTGCTGTTCATGGCCGACGGCGGGCTGCTGGAAAAACGCGCGGATGAACAGCATCTGCTCGGCGAGCAGTGGGGCATGATGAACGAGACGGGCAGCTTCCCTGGCCAGCCGTGGCTGTGGCTGTATGCCCTGTGGTACCAGGTCGAACCGTTCAAGACATCCGAAAATGCGGACATCCTCGTGATGCTCGTGATGAGTGTGCTGAGCATCGCCTTCATCTGCATCCCCTTCATCCCCGGCATCAACATCCTGCCGCGCAAGATCCCGATCTACAAGCTGATCTGGAAGGAGCACTACGACGCGCAGCAAAGCGCGTAGGTCAGGTCGTGCGCTCGCGCTCGGCGCTGATCAGCCCGCGATCGAGGGCGTAGCCCACGAGTTCCGCGCGGCTTGAAAGCCGGAGCTTCTGCTGGATGTGCGAGCGATGGGTCTCCACCGTTCGCACCGACAGGTAGAGCTGCTCGCCGATCTCTGTGTTCGTGTGTCCGAGCGCGATCAGCCGCAGCACCTCGACCTCGCGCTCCGAGAGATCGTCAGGCGGCCCAGGAGGCGGCTCGGCTGCCATGCGAGCACCAAGCCTGGGGTTCAGGTAGCTCTCTCCGACGGCAGCGCGTCTAACCGCCTCCACGAGCTCGTCATCGGCGGCCTCCTTCAAGACATAGCCGAGCGCTCCCGCGCTGAGGGCCTCACGCGCGAAGGCGGGCTCCTTCTGCATCGTCAAGACAACGATCTGCGTGTCGGGAGACTCCTCGCGGATCGTGGGGATCGCCTCCAGGCTCGAGCCACCCGGCATGTTCAGGTCGAGCACGAGGACCCTGGGATGGTGGCCGCGCACATAGCGGCGCGCGTCTTCGATGTTGGCGGCCTCGGCCACAACCTCGAAGTCGCTCTCGTTCTCGAGCAGCAGCCGCAGACCGCTGCGCACGACCGCATGATCGTCTGCGAGCACGAGACGGATCGCCCCCACAGAGGCGGTTTCCTCGCTGCTTTCGCCCTCAATCGGCATCGCATCCTGGTTGGGCATATGCAGAAGATACCGGCTAAGCACCTGGCCGCAGCAAGATTGGACAGCGCGTAGGTTTTAGCCCACCACCGTGTAGCGCACCGGCACCTCACGCTCGGACTGCTTGGGCGGGCGCTTGTACTTGCGCCGCTGACGCGGCGGGAGCTTTACCTTCTTGGCCTTGTCGGGGTGCTCGTAGGGGACCAGGGAGAGCAGGTGGCTGATGAGGTTCAGGCGGGCGGTGCGCTTGTCGTCGGCCTCGACCACATGCCACGGGCTGTGGTCGGTGTCGGTGCGCGCGAACATGCGGTCCTTGGCCTCGGCGTAGTCGACCCAGCGGGCGCGGGCCTGCAGGTCGGTGGGGCTGAACTTCCAACGCTTGCGCGGGTCGGTCAGGCGCTTCTCAAAACGATGCTCCTGCTCCGCGTCCGAGACCGACAGCCAATACTTCACGAGCGTGATCCCATCGTTCTGCAGCGACTGCTCAAACTGCGGGCAGAAGCGCAGGAACTCCTCGTACTCCTGCGGGGTGCAGTAGCCCATCACGCGCTCGACGCCCGCCCGGTTGTACCAGCTGCGATTGAACAGGGCGATCTCTCCAGCGGGCGGCAGATGAGCGGCATAACGCGCGAAATACCACTGCGTGCGCTCGCGCTCGTCGGGGGCCGGTAGTGCCACGATGCGACAGGTGCGCGGGTTCAGGTAGGCCGTGATCCGCTTGATCGCACCGTCCTTGCCGGCCGTGTCGCGCCCCTCGAAGATGACCACCAGCCGTCGGCGCTGCGCGACGATCCACTCCTGCATGTAGACCAGCTCGGTCTGCAAGCGCAGGAGCTCCTTCTCATACTGCTTGCTGCTCAACTGTTGCGGAGCCGCCACCGATCGCATCCTCGCACTTCTGAGATCGGCTGTCAGGTCGATCTGGCGGCTGCGGTGGGCCGCTTCTGCCGAGCCGGCAGTGCTCTCGGCCTCGTGTGCCACTGGCCATGCGTAGAGTCTTGAGCTGTGATCGACGACGCGACCGTGACAGACCCGCCGGCTGTCCTGTCGGGTGAGCAGCTACGCGCGCTGGACGCCTACTGGCGAGCCGCAAATTTTCTCTCGGTCGGCCAGATATATCTGCTCGACAATCCGCTGCTGCGCGAGCCGCTTGCGATTGAGCATGTCAAGCCGCGTCTGCTCGGGCATTGGGGCACGACCCCTGGCTTGAACTTCCTCTACGCGCACATGAACCGGGTGATCCACGAGCGTGACCTGAACGCCCTCTATGTCGTGGGTCCTGGCCACGGTGGTCCGGGGGTTCTCGCGAACGTGTATCTCGAGGGCACCTACAGCGAGGTCTATCCTCACATCGGGCGTGACGAGCAGGGCCTGCGGCGTCTGTTTCGCCAGTTCTCCTTCCCTGGCGGGATCCCCAGCCACGTCGCGCCGGAGACGCCGGGGTCGATCCACGAGGGCGGCGAGCTCGGCTACTCCCTCGCGCACGCCTACGGGGCGGCGTTCGATAACCCCGACCTGCTGGTGTGCTGCGTGGTCGGTGACGGCGAGGCGGAGACGGGGCCGCTGGCGACGAGCTGGCACTCCAACAAGTTCCTGAACCCGGCCCGCGACGGCGCGGTACTCCCGGTCCTGCATCTGAACGGCTACAAGATCGCCAGCCCGACGGTGCTGGCGCGCATCCCAGAGACGGAGCTGCGGTCTCTGATGGAGGGCTACGGGTACGCGCCGCGCTTCGTCGAGGGCGATGACCCGCAGGTGATGCACCAGCTGATGGCCGCGACCTTGGATGAGGTCACGGCGGAGATCGCGGAGATCCAGCGTCGCGCCCGCAATGAAGACCCCACCAACCCGTCCGGGCGTCCGCGCTGGCCGATGATCGTGCTGCGCACCCCCAAGGGTTGGACGGGCCCGAAGGTGGTCGACGGGCTGCCGGCGGAGGGGTCGTTTCGCTCCCATCAGGTACCGCTCGCCGATCTGGCCGGCAATCCCGAGCACCTACGTCAGCTCGAGGAGTGGCTTCGCTCCTACCGTCCCGAGGAGCTGTTTGACGAGGATGGCGCGCTGCGGGCAGAGCTGGCGGCGCTCGCGCCCGAGGGTGAGCGGCGCATGGGCGCGAACCCCCACGCCAACGGCGGTGCGCTGCTGCGCGATCTCGAGCTGCCCGACTTCCGTGACTACGCCGTCGAGGTGCCGGCGCCGACGGCGAGCGTCAGCGAGCCCACGCGGGTGCTCGGCGGGTTCCTGCGCGATGCGATCGTTGCCAACCCGGCGAACCTCCGCATCATGGGTCCTGACGAGACGGCATCCAACCGCCTGGGCGCCGTGTTCGAGGTCACCGACCGCGCGTGGGACGCTGAACGTCTGGACAGCGACGATCACCTCGCACCCGACGGACGGGTGATGGAGGTCTTGAGCGAGCACCTCTGCCAGGGCTGGCTCGAGGGCTACCTGTTGACGGGTCGGCATGGTCTGCTGAACAGCTACGAGGCGTTCATCCACATCGTGGACTCGATGTTCAACCAGCACGCGAAGTGGTTGAAGGTCACGCGCGGGATCCCGTGGCGCGCGCCGGTGGCATCGCTTAATTATCTCCTCTCCTCGCACGTGTGGCGCCAGGACCACAACGGGTTCTCCCACCAGGACCCAGGGTTCATCGACCACGTGATCAACAAGAAGGCGGACGTCGTGCGCGTCTATCTGCCGCCGGATGCGAACTGCCTGCTGTCCGTTGCCGATCACTGCCTGCGCAGCCGCGACTATGTGAATGTGATCGTCGCCGGCAAGCAGCCGGCGCTCAACTACCTGACGATGGACGAGGCGGTGGTGCACTGCACGCGCGGGGTCGGCATGTGGGATTGGGCCTGCAGCGACGGCGAGCAGGAGCCCGATGTGGTGCTCGGCTGCGCCGGGGACATCCCGACATTGGAGAGCGTCGCCGCGGTGGCGATCCTACGCGAGCGTCTGCCTGAGCTCAAGGTGAGGCTTGTGAATGTTGTCGATCTGATGCGCCTGGAGCCCGACACCGAGCATCCCCACGGGCTGCCCGATGCGGAGTTCGACGCGCTGTTCACAACGAACCGACCGGTGATCTTCGCCTACCACGGTTACCCGTGGCTGATTCACCGTCTCACTTATCGGCGCACCAACCACGCCAACTTCCATGTCCGCGGCTACAAGGAGGAGGGCACCACCACGACGCCGTTTGACATGGTGATGCTCAACGACCTGGACCGCTTTCATCTCGCGATGGATGTGATCGACCGGGTTCCCGGTCTGGCTGAGCACGCGGCGCACATACGTCAGGAGATGATCGACGAGCGGCTGCGCCACAGGGCTTACACACGCGAGCACGGGCAGGACCCGCCCGATGTCACAGACTGGTGCTGGCCCGGCGCAAACGAGACTCGATCAACATAGGCTCGGCAATGCGGGTACTGGTCGTCAACGCCGGCTCCAGCAGCCTGAAGCTGACGCTGCTCGACCGCGATGACAGCGCGATCGCCGCGCGGGAGCTCGACGCTCCTCGCGCGCAGGTGGACCCGGACCAGCTCCGAGCCGCACTCGACACGGTGCTGTGCGAAGCGGATGTGGTTGGACACCGCATCGTTCACGGAGGTGAGCGCTTCCGCGAGGCGGTGAGGATCGACGCCGATGTGGAGGCGGCGGTGCGCGAGCTGAGCGACCTTGCTCCGCTTCATCAGCCCAAGTCGCTCGCAGCGCTGGATGCCGTCACGGCGGTGCTGCCGCAGCTGCCCGCGGTCGCTTGCTTTGACACGGCTTTCCACGCGACGCTGCCGCAGGCAGCTTCGACCTACGCCCTGCCCGCGGCGTGGCGGGAGCGCTGGGGGCTGCGCCGCTATGGCTTTCACGGCCTCTCGCACGCATGGGTCGCCCGACGCACACCTGAGCTGCTCGAACGAGACGTCTCGGAGCTGCGGATCGTCAGCTGCCACCTCGGGGCCGGCGCGTCGCTGTGCGCGATCAAAGATGGCCGCTCACTCGACACGACGATGGGCTTCACTCCACTCGAGGGCCTGGTGATGGCCACGCGATCGGGCAGCGTCGATCCGGGGATGCTGTTGTGGCTGGCAGAGCACGAGCGGCTGTCCGCGGCGGAGCTGGCGGACGCGCTCGAGTACCGCTCCGGGATGCTCGGCTTGGCGGGCAGTGCCGACATGCGTGAGATCGTCGCCGGTGCTGGTGCCGGTGAGCCCGCGCCGCGCCTGGCCTTGGATGTGTACGTCCATCGGCTGCGCGCTGAGATCGCCGCGATGGCCGCCGCGCTCGGTGGCCTTGACGCGCTCGCGTTCACGGGTGGCGTCGGCGAGCATTCAAGCGAGGTCCGCGCTCAGGCCGCGGCGGGACTCGCGTTCCTCGGTGTGGACGTCGATCGCGCCCGCAACGAAGAGACACGAGCCGATGGGGAGATTGGAGCCAACGGCGCGGCTGTACGCACGCTCGTTCTCACCGCCCGCGAGGACGTCGAGATCGCGCGGCAGGTCAGGGCGCTGCTCTCACGCTGAGCGCCGGGCGTGCCGGCGAGAGCAGGCGCACGAGTCTGACCACTCCGATCGTGCAGACGCCGAGGCTTACAAGCGCGGCGATGATGATCGCCGTCGCGACACTGGCGGAGAGCACGTGCTCGGAGAGCCCGAGCGAGGCGATCGCGGCCGGCACCCCAAGCTGGGCGGTGGCCACGAGGCCCGTGGCGGGCGGCTTGCGCAGGAGCAACACGGCGAGCAGATGGATTACGACGTTCAGGACCACCAGCGCGCCGGCAAGAGCGAGCAGCGATGGATGCTCGACCAGACCACCCAGGTCGAGCTGCGCACCGAGGACGACGAAGTACAGCGGAATGAAGAACCCCTCGGCCACGCCGCGCATCTGCGTGGAGAGGCGTTTCGGCCCGCCGATCAGCGCAACCATCACGCCGGCGCCGAACCCCGCGATCAGGATGCTCGTGCCGCCCTTCTGCGCGATCCACGCAAGCAGGAACAGCACCAACAGCGACAGGCGCAGGTCGAGCGCCCAGTGGCGCTGCTTGGAGAGACCCCGCAGACGGTGCACCCACGCTCGAGGCGCGAGTGCCCGTGCGAGGCCGAGCAGCGACAGCGCCGCGAAGGCCACGAGCCCGCTGCCCAGCGCGGCATGGGTAAGACGGCCAGGCTGGAGCACGATCGGCACCGAGAGAATCGTGATCAGATCGGCGATCGTCACCTGCGCCATCAACGTCATCACCTCGGGTCCGGCGATGCCCGTCTCCTCCAGGGCTGGAAGCAGCACCGCGGCGGACCCCGAGGCAAGCAGCACAACGTAGACCGACGCCTGGCCCGTGCCCGCGATCCTCGCGGCGAGCAGCCCCGCGGGCAGGGCGAGGACGCAGACGATGCCCGCGAGCAGGCCGCCGCTCCATAGCGATGCGGCGAGTCGCGGCTCGCGCAATGGTAGGTGCATTCCGACCGTGAGCATCAGCATCGCAAAGCCGATTTCCCCGAGAAAGGAGATCGTGCCATTGTCCGGGCTCACGGCGCCGAGCAGGGCGGGACCGACGAGGATGCCGGCCAGTATCTCGCCGATCACGACGGGCACGAACCAGCGTCCACTCACGCCGAGCAGCGGTCCGCCGAGCCCGGCCAGCACGATCACAAGAAGCGTCTCGAAGCTCATAGAAGGTTGAGCCTATGCCCTCGCCCGCACTTGCAGCTCGATAAAATCCGCGCTTGTTGCGGCACCCTCCCGGAAGTCAGCCGCCCTGCGGATAAGGTTACGCCGCCTTCAGTGCCACGACTGACTCATATGTCGCTCATACCGTCTACCTCCGGAAATCCTGCGAGCCTTGCCGATCATCGGCACCGCGAAGACCAGGCTGCATAGGCGATCGCGTCCTAGGATTCAAGCGCCCAGCAGCCGACCGCCCCCTCCTCTGCGGCAGGACCCGGAGCCCTCTACTCTCCTGTCAGGTCGCGTCGCCTGAAGGCCCATATGGCTGCGAGCGCGCAGCCCGTTGCGGCGGCGAGCATCACGGTGGCGGCGCCGGTGCGAAACGGTTGTGTGGGGACGAGCCCGACGTGCGCGAACGGCGTCAGGTCCACGAGCCACTGCGGGACGCCGAGCAGCGCGGCCACAAGCTGCCATAGGAACGCGATGGTGAGGAGCCCGTAGGCGATCCCGGCGCTTGCACGCGGCACGATCGCGTATGCCAGCGCGGCGATCCCGAGGAACAAGAGCGCGACCGGCAGGCAGTTCGCGCCGGCCTCGAGCATCCGCGCCAGCGCGATGTGGATGCCCACCGAGGTCGCTCCGATCCAGGTCAGCACACCGGCGGTGAGTGAGATCACGCAGGCGCCGGCGGCGGCTAGCGCCAGGCGCCCGCCGAGCCAGCGGGTGCGTCCGACGGGCAGCCCGAGCAGCGTCTCCAGGCGGCCCTCTGCTTCCTCGTGTCGGGCGGCGCCGACCTGCGCGCACGCGAACAGGCTGACGGTGAGGACGAAGAAGATGAACACGAACGCGAGATAGCCGGTCGGTGTCGCGATCGAGCCGGAGCCGAGCTTGGCCAGCTCGCGCTGCACGCCCGGCGGGATGCCTGCCGAGGAGACGCTCTTTGAGACCACCCCGAGGATCAGCGCGAACACGCCGACCCCGCTCGCCCACACGAGCAGGCTTGTGCGCTCTGAACGTAGTGCCAGCGCGGTCGGTGAGGAGAGCAGCCCCAACTGCGCAGCGGCGCTGTCGCGGGTGGGCAGCGTGCCGGTGCCGATGTCTCGCCGCAGCGCGATTCGCGCGCTGAGCGCCAGCAACAGCACGCTCGCGGCGGCTGGGAGCAACAGCACGACCGGCTGAGGGCCCGCGAACGGGCGCAGCTGCTCGGCCCACCCCAGTGGCGTCATCCAGCGCAACCAGCCGGCGCCGCCTGCGGTGTCGGCGATCACGCGCAGCAGGAACATCAGCGCGAGCACCGCGCCGCCCAGCTCCAGCGCGAGGCGGCGGGTCGGCGCGAGCTGGCTGCTCAGAGCGCCAACACCGACGAACACGGGTGCTACCGAGACGGTCGCGAGCGCCAGATATGCCGCTCCGCCCGCCGGGAGGCCGCCGATGAGAAAGCCCGTGAACTCCCCGAGCCACAGCAGCAGGACGCCCGCTGCGATCGCTGCGATCGCCGTGAGGTAGGTCGTGCGGCGCGAGATTGTCCCGGCGAGCACGAGCTCCATGCGGCCGGTGTCCTCCTCGGTGCGCAGCGCGCGCACAGCGGCGAGTAGCCCGAACACCGCGGCGAAGATCGAGAGTGTCCCGCCGACCCGCCACGCGGTGTAGCCGCTGACGGTGAGCAGGTCGTGGGGTTCGCCGTAGAACAGGCGCAGCGCCTTGTTGGGGCCGAAGCTGCGAGCGAAGGAGAGCCGCGCGGGGATTGTCGGGTAGGTGTGGCGGTAGCCGGCGGGCTGGATGTAGGCGTAGAGCGCGAACAGGTACACGAAGGCGATCGTGCGAACCCGCGCGTCGCGGAATGCCCGGCGCGCCAGCGCGAGCGCGGTGGCGCGACCCGCGCCGGTGTGCGACTGGGAGCTGCTTGCCACGGGGAGCGTTCCGCTAGCTGCGGACACGTCCGTCGGAGGCGTCGTAGTGGTGGAGGAATATCTCCTCGAGCGAGGGCTCGCGGCTCGTGAGCGTCGCGACCGGATGCTCTGAGAGCGCGGCGATCAGCGGGCCGATGCTGCCTGTGACCTCGAACCGCAGCGCGTTGGGTCCAGCGCTCTGTACCTGCACACCCTCAAGCGACGGGAGCGTCGGCGCCCGGCCCGCGAACGTGACCTCGACTGTCTGCGCGGCGAGGTGGCGCAGCTCGGCGAGCGTTCCCTCATCGACGAGCCGTCCTCCTCTGAGGATGCCGACGCGGTCACATAGCGCCTCAACCTCGCTGAGGATGTGGGAGGAGAGGAACACTGTCTGTCCGCGCTGCTTGGCCTCGTTGACGCACTCCCGGAAGGCGACCTCCATCAGGGGGTCAAGGCCACTGGTCGGCTCGTCGAGCAGCAGCAGATCGGCGCGGGTGGCGAGCGCCGCGATCAGCTGCACCTTTTGACGGTTGCCCTTCGACAGTGCCCGGATCTTCTTGGCGGTATCGAGCTGGAAGCGATCCACGAGTACGTCGCGATAAGGCACGTCGGTGCCGCCGTGCACGCGCGCGAGGAACTCGAATGTCTCCGCGCTCGTCAACGAGGGCCACAGGAATGGCTCGCCCGCGACATATGCGACACGCTGGTGGGCTCTCACGGGGTCCTGCCAGGCGTCGACGCCGAACAGCGCGGCGCACCCGGCGCTCGGGCGGTGCAGCCCCAGCAGCAGGCGGATGGTCGTGGTCTTGCCCGACCCGTTCGGGCCGAGGTAGCCGTAGACCTCGCCCTCCTTGACGGTGAGGTTCAGGGCGTCGAGCGCCACGGTGTCCCCATAGCGCTTGCAGAGGCCCTCGGTGTGGACCGCCGCGCTGGCGAGGGTTGAGTACACCTGCGAGGCGGAGGCGGAGCGGGGCTCGACGGGCTGCATGGGAGAAGGATGTGAGCTTCAGGCGGTTGGGGCATCCGGTGTTTTCACGGATGGGCTGGTGGATGCCCCGTATACACCAGCCAGCTTGATCACGGCGCTGCCCTGGAAGTTGCCCGCCCGCAGGTCGTCCAGGGCGCGGGCAGCATCTGCGAGCGGATAGGAACGAGTGTCGATGTGGACGGGCACGCGGGGCGCGAGGTCGAGGAACTCGCGGGCGTCCTGGCGGGTGAGGTTGGCGACCGATCGGATGGTGCGCTCGCCCCAGAGGATGTCGTAGGGGAAGCTGGGGATGTCTGTCATGTGAATGCCGGCGCACACCACCGTGCCGCCCTTGGCCAACACGCGCAGCGCTTGCGGGACGAGCTCACCGGCTGAGGCGAAGACGATCGCCGCGTCGAGCTGCTCGGGCGGCGCCGTGAGCGCATCGCCGGCCCACTCAGCGCCGAGCCTGAGCGCGAACTCTTGCGTGATGCAATCTCCGGCACGCGTGAAGGCGAATACCCGCCGGCCCTGAAACCGCGCGACCTGGGCGATGATGTGCGCCGAGGAGCCGAAGCCGTACAAGCCGATCCGCTCCGCCTCACCAGTCATTCGCAGTGCCCGGTAGCCGATCAGCCCGGCGCATAGCAGGGGGGCGAGCTGGAGGTCTGAGAAGCCGTCTGGGAGGGCGAAGCAGTAGCGCTCGTCGGCGAGCGTCAGCTCCGCATAGCCACCGTCGATGTCGCGGCCGGTGAAGCGTGCGAGATCGCAGAGGTTCTCGCGCCCGCCGAGGCAGTAGCGGCAGCGCCCGCATGTCCAGCCCAGCCACGGGATACCAACGCGCGCGCCGAGCTGGAGCGCTTGGCTTGCGTCGGTTTGCTCGCCGCGGGCGACCACCGTCCCGACGATCTGGTGGCCGGGGACGATCGGGGGGTGTGGGATCTCGACTTCGCCGTCGAGCAGGTGCAGGTCGGTGCGGCAGACACCGCAGGCGTGGACGCGCACGAGGATCTCCCCCGGCCCCGGTTCGGGCTCGGGCAGCTCGACGGCGCGCAATACCCCGGGGCGCTGTATCTGTATCGCCCGCATCGCCAGATCATGCCATTCGCGAGCGGACTCACACCAGCAACGCCCCGCGCGGAGGGTTCGGCTGCTACTGGCAGATGTGCCGCCAATACCGTCTCCCGGGCCAGTGCTTTTCCCCCGCAGGTCGGGGCGTTTACCACGTAGTCACAGCGCAAGCCGGCGTCTAGCTTGAGGGTAGTATGACCGCGCACCTACACTTGGCGCCAAGGCTTGCCGAGAACGAATCGGCAGATGAGGCGAGCGCTCCGATCCGGGTGGTGTTGGCCAATCGTCACGCCCTGATGCGCAGTGGTCTGCGGCGGTTGCTCGCGGAGGAGCAGGACATCGAGGTGGTCGCCGAAGCGGAGGACTTGGCCACGGCGACGGCCCATGTGCACAGCGCTCGTCCGCAGGTCCTGGTGTTGGGTCTAAGCATGCCGGGCGAGTCTGGTCTTGAGGCGCTCGGCGAGCTTGGTGAGCAGGCGCCGGCTACCCAGATCGTGGTGCTCACGATGAACGAAAGCGCAGCGTTCGCTCAGCACGTGCTCGCCGCCGCGACCGGCCTGGTGTTGAAGGATCATGCCGACAGCGAGCTCGTCCAGGCCGTCCGTCTGGCGGCGCGCGGGGAGGAATATGTCAGCCCGCGTGTGGCCAAGCGGCTGCAGGTGTTGCGTCACTCGCTCACCGGCGGCGAGCTGAGTGTCCGTGAGGTCGAGGTGCTCAGGCTGATCGCGCTGGGCCACACGAGCGTCGAGGTGGCGCGCAAGCTGGGGATCTCCCCGCGCACGGTCGAGACGCACCGCGCGCATATCCACAGCAAGCTCGCGGTGAGGACACGTGCGGAGCTGGTCCGCTACGCGCTAAGACGCGGCCTGCTGAGAGCCTGAGCGCTCGGCCTCTGAGGAGCCGTTGGCAGACAGACCCGTACCAGCGTGTCCTGCTCGCCGGAGCTGATCTGGAGCGTGCCGCCGGCGAGGCTGACCGGCACGACGAACTCCTCTGCCTCGCAACATGATCGCGAGACTGACTCTTCGGAGCTTGTGGTCATGGCCTCTTCAGAGCTTACCCGTAGTTCGCCCCCTCGGATTGTGGAATTTCCCCGACGGCCGGCGACCCCTGAAATCTATGCTTGAGGCCAGCGTCGACCGCCTGCGGCGGCGCGCTGAGACGGACCGACCGTGCTTGTGTCCTTCCAAGGAGTGCGTCGCGCCATGCAGGAGACCCCGATGGATGAGAAGTTGCGCTGCGTGAGTTGCGGGGATGTGATCGGCGCGTATGAGCCCCTGGTCGCGCTCCTCGACGGCTGGGCGCGCAGCACCTCCAAGGCAGCGGAGGCAGACGGCGGCGGCGCTCTGGGGGAGTGCTACCACCGTGCTTGCTACACAAACAGACACGGCGAGCCGGACGAGTCGCCTGCACGCTGCTCGCTGAGGAGCACATTCAGCGCTGGGTATCCCTGCTGCTAATTCCGTAGTTATCCCGCCACGATGTCGGGCTTACTCGGCTGCCAGGCCGCCATGACGGACGTAGCCTGCGATCCATGACCACGGAAGCCACAGATCCAGAGAAGCTCCGCGTGATCGTCGCCGGCGGCGGGGTAGCAGCACTGGAGACGACGCTCGCCTTGAGCGAGCTCGCACCCGAGCTGACCGACGTGAGCGTGATCGCTCCCAACGAGGATTTCGCCTACCGCCCCCTGAGCGTCCGCGAGCCGTTCGCCCACGGCCCCGCACGGCGCTACCCCCTGGCCTCCATCGTTCGTGACGCCGGCGCGCAGCTGCTGGCCGACAAGCTCGCCTGGGTGGAGCCCGAGAAGCAGATCGCTCACACCGAGTCCGGCTCGCAGGTCGCATACGACGTGCTCGTGATCGCCCTGGGCGCCAAGGCCACCCCTCGTTACAAGCACGCCGTCACGATCGACGACCGCCGCATGGGCGAGATCCTGCACGGCATCATCCAGGACATCGAAGGCGGCTATCTCAAGAGCCTCGCGTTCGTGGCGCCGGGCCGGATGGCGTGGCCGCTGCCGCTGTATGAGCTCGCGCTGATGACCGCCGGACGCGCCTATGACATGAACCTCGCGCTGGACGTCACGGTCGTCACCCCCGAGGACAGCCCGCTTGCGATCTTCGGCCAGAACGCCAGCAGCGCCATCGCGGGGCTGCTTGAGCGAGCAAAGATCCAGACGATCCACTCCGCCTACGCCGCAGTCCCCCGTTCCGGGGAAGTCGTGATCGACCCGGGCGACAGGTGCCTGCACGTCGATCGCGTGATCGCGCTGCCCGAGCTCTACGGCCCCAGCGTGCGTGGCATCCCGTTGAGCGAACACGGCTTCCTGCGCGTCAACCCCCACGGGCGTGTGCTGGACGTCGAGCATGTCTATGCGGCCGGGGATGCCACCGAGTTCCCGGTCAAGCACGGTGGCTTAGGCTGCCAGCAGGCCGACGCGGTCGCCGAGTCGATCGCGTCGCTCGCCGGCGCACCGGTCAGCCCAAAGCCGTTTCACCCGGTGATCCGCGGGATGCTGCTGACGGGCGATAAGCCCATGTATCTGACGGCGCGCATCACGGGCGGACAGGGGTTCGGCTCCGAGGTCACCGACACGCCGACATGGGACCCGCCGAGCAAGATCGCCTCGAAGTATCTCGCTCCCTACCTCGCTGCGCGGGATCGCGAGGAGGCCCGGATATGACCGAGGCGGAGCGGATCGAGATGCCGCGGCGCGAGCCCGGTGGTGGGCCTTGCGTGATCCTCGGCTATGACCGCGGCGAGAGCGCGCGCCATGCCGCGAGCTGGGCTACGAGCGAGCTGATGAGCAGCGGCAAGCTCGTGATCGTGCACGCCTGCCGGCCACTGCACACGCTCCCGGTGCCGCCCCGTACCCCAGGCGAGCACCACCAGCTCGAGCGGGCGCTGCTCGATGAGCTGATGCTCGACGGTGATGAGAGGCTGTTTGACGTCGACTTCGCGATCGAGGTCTCAGACGAGGACCCGGTAACGGCGCTGATCGACGCTGCCCGCGACCATCGCGCCCGCGCGATCGTGATCGGCGCCAGGCATCACTCTCGACTCTTCGAGGCGTTGGGGACCACGACAGGCGAACTGTTGAGGACCTCGCCCGTGGCGGTGATCACGGTGCCATTGAGCGCCGTCTCCGGGCGGGCGCCCACGCCGTCAACGGTCGCCGGGCGAGCACCGTCGTGAGCAGCCCACCTCCAACACTGCGTGAGTCGCGCATCGCGACGTCTATCGACGGCGCGCCACAGCCTGAGCTTGTCCGTTTGCGCGACGGCTCCTTGGTGACAATCCGGCCCGTGTGCAAGGAGGATCAGACGCCGCTGCGGGTCTTCCTTAATGACCTGTGCGCGGAAGCTCGCCGGCTGCGGTTCTTCAGCGGCGCGATCGACACCGCCGAGGCCGCCCAGTGGGCCGCGGACTCTGGCACGGGTCGCTGTGGGCTCGTGGCACACGACGAGACCGGGATGATCGTCGGACACGCCGTCTACATAGTCTTGGAGCCTACACGTGCGGAAGTGGCGGTCGAGGTCGCCGACCACCTCCACGGTCGCGGCCTGGGCACGATCCTCATCGAGCGCCTGGCGGTCACCGCCGAGCAGCGCGGGATCACGCATTTCGTCGCTGAGGTTTTGTGTGAGAACCGGGCGATGTTGGAGGTCTTCCGGGAGGGCTTCGACGCGCGGGTAGTACACCATGAGGGACCAGAGGAGCGCGTTGAGTTCCTTACCTCGGACTGGCGTCTGGCGCACGAGCGCTTCGACCTGGGCACCAGAGAGCCGGGTAGAGAGCCGGGCTAGGCTTTTCGAGGCGGCGAGAGCGCGTCTCAGCCGAAGAACAGCTCTGCCGTCTCGTAGAGAGCGGGGTCGAGCAGCTTCGGCTCGCGCAGCGCCTCCTCCAGGTCTACCTCGACGATCTGGCTGGCGTGCAGCGCGACCATCGTGCCGAAGCGTCCACCCGCGACGGCCTCCATCGCGGCCACGCCGAAGCGGGTGGCGAGCACGCGGTCAAACGCCACCGGAGTGCCGCCGCGCTGAACGTGCCCGAGGATTGTCACGCGTGTCTCATAGCCTGTGCGTGCCTCGATCTCGTGCTCGAGCAGCACGCCGATCCCGCCGAGACGGGCGTGCCCGAAGGCGTCCGTCGTGGCATCCTCGCGGGTTTGCAACGTACCTTCTCGTGGCGTGGCGCCCTCTGCCACCACGACGATCGAGAAGTTGCGGCCGCGCCCGTTGCGGCGGCGCAGATGGGCGCAAACCTCCTCGATGTCAAACGGACGCTCGGGCACCAGGATCGCATCGGCGCCGCCGGCGAGCCCCGCGTGGGTCGCGATCCATCCGGCGTGGCGGCCCATCACCTCCACCACGATCACACGGTTGTGCGACTCGGCGGTGGTGTGCAGGCGGTCGATCGCGTCGGTGACGATCTGCACTGCCGTCTGGAAGCCGAAGGTCACGTCGGTGCCGGCAAGGTCGTTGTCGATCGTCTTGGGCACGCCGACGACCGGGATTCCCTGACGGTGAAGGCGCAGGGCCGCGCCCAGCGTGTCCTCGCCGCCGATCGGGATCAGAGCATCGACGCCGCGCTCGCGGAGGGTGCGGCGGATCTCGCCGAGGCCGTCGCGTCCGGCGGTGAACGGGTTGGTACGCGAGGTGCCGAGGATCGTGCCGCCGCGGGGCAGGATGCCGGCGGTGCGCTCGAGCCCGAGCTCGAGCGCATCGTTCTCGAGCACGCCTGCCCATCCGTAGCGGAAGCCCACGAAGCTGTGCTCCGCGTCCACCAGGCCGCGCCGAACCACGGCCCGGATTACCGCATTCAGTCCGGGGCAGTCACCGCCTCCGGTAAGAAGTCCCACGCGTGCCATCTGGCTTCAGCGCCCGACCACGATGCCAAGCGTATGCGGGCGGCGTGCCGCGAGGGATTCGTGCAGCTCATCGCGGGCGTCGGGATGAGCGGCATGGTCGATGATCAGGCGGGCCTGCGCACGCTGGCTGCGCCCGAACACGTGCGCGCAGCCGTGCTCGGTCACGACCGCGGAGTGTTGGAAGGAGGTGACCGGGTCCGTGAGACGTGGGACGATCGTCGAGCTCTCGCTGCGCTCGTGCCAGGAGCGCAGCGCGATCACCGCGTGACCGCCTGGTGAGTGAAGGGCGCCGGTGACGAAGTCGGGCTGGCCGCCGAAGCCTGAGTAGAGGCGCCCGTTTATGTGGCTGGCTCCGGCCTGGTCTGAGAGGTCGACCTGCAGTGCCGTGTTCACGGAGACCATTGCCGCGTGTGCGGCGATGCGCGCGGGGTCATTCGCGATCTCGGTGCGCGTCATCCTCAGCCTGGGATTCTGGTCGACCCAGCTGTAGAGCTCTGGCGAGCCGAATAGGAAGGAGCATACGATCGGACGTTGCTGGTCTAGCACACCATCGCGATCGAGCGTCATCACGCCGTCGCTGATCATCTCCGACCAGATCGCGAGGTCCCGCCTGCCCCAGAGGGCGCGCAGCGTCGCGTCGGGGACCTGGCCGATGCCAAGTTGCAACGTGGAGCCGTCGTCGACGAGGCTCGCCACGAGCGCTGCGATCTGCTCGGCGTGCTCGTGTGACGCGCCGATGGCCGGCGAGACGAGATCTTCCTCCACCTCGATTGCCAGGTCGATCAGATCCTCCGCCAGCTCGCTGTCACCGAGCGTGTATGGCATCCGCGGGTTCAGTTGGGCGATCACCAGGCCGCCGCGTGCACGCACCGCTTCGATTGCCGCGGGGAGGACGTTGACCTCGATCCCGAGTGAGACCTTCCCCTCGCGCGGTATCGAGGTGTGCAGCAGCACCACGTCGGGGGGGCGGATTGTCGCGAACAGCCGCGGCACGAGCGAAAGGCGCATCGGCAGGTAGTCCAGTCGCTCGCCCGCGTCGCGCATCCCGGATCCCGCGAACGGGGTCTCGAAGATCACGCCTTCGCGCTCGGGCAGGGGCGCCTGGGCGGCGAGCATGAACAGGCGGTAGCGCTCTATGGCGGCGTCCAGCGAATCGAGCAGCGCTCGCGGCGTGGCGAGATTGCCACTGGCCACAACCCGCGGCTCCGTGACCGGCAGCGCACGGAGGATCTCCTCGAGTTGTTGTTCGGAGACAACGCGCATCTTCGAGGGTCACGCTACCGCGATCAGGAGTCACGTCATGAGTGCTGTGTCCTATGCCGAGCGGGTGATAACTACTGGTCGCGTTTAGTGGACAGCCCGGTGGTAGCGGACGCTCCCGAGCGGTTGACTGGTCTTCACGACCGCAGGAGAGTAACCGAGGAGCGATGAGCAGATGACCGTCACCCACGCAGCGGCGTCCCCGTTGACCGAGGACGCGGTGCGTCCGTTTGCTCGTCTGCGTCGCGACGACGTCGACTACGCCGGCGGTAAGGGTGCGAACCTCGGCGAGCTCGCTTCCGCGGGACTACCGGTGCCCGACGGCTTCGTCGTGGGCGCCCCCGCGTATGCCGCGTTCCTCGTGCAGACGGGCCTGCGCGAGCGGCTGTCGGAGCTGCTGGACGCGGTGAACGTCGAGGACACCGCGGCGCTCCAGGAGGCGGCCGTCGGTGCGCGCGAGCTGCTCGACCAGACACCGATACCTGAGGCGTTGGCTGCGGAGATCCGCTCCGCCTACCGGCAGCTGGCCGATGAGGATCCGCAGACGCCGGTCGCCGTGCGCTCCTCCGCCACCGCCGAGGACACCGCCGCCACCTCCTTCGCGGGGATGAACGAGACGTTCCTGAACATCCGCGGCGCCGACGCAGTCATCGACGCCGTGCGCCGCTGCTGGCGCTCGCTGTTCGGCGCGCGCACGATCTACTACCGGGGCGTCAACGGCTTCGCTCAGGCCGACATGGACATCGCCGTCGTGGTACAGCGCCAGGTCAACTCGACGCGCGCCGGCGTGATGTTCACCGTCAACCCCGCGACCGGGCAGCGAGACGAGCTCGTCATCGAGGGCTCCTTCGGCCTCGGCGAGGCCGTCGTCTCAGGTTCCGTCTCGCCGGACCGCTACGTCGTGGGAAAGGCCACGCTCGCGATCCGCCGCCGCGAGGTTCACCACAAGGACCTCGTGATCGAGTACGCCCCCGATGGCGGCACCCGCCGGCGCGCCCTCTCCGAGGAGGAGGCGCTGCGCCCGGTGCTGAGCGACGAGGAGGTCATCGCGGTCGCCGAACTCGGCCGTCGCATCGAGGAGCACTACGGCTTCCCGCAGGACACCGAGTGGGCGTTCGACCCCGACTGCGCGCTGTGGATGCTGCAGAGCCGCCCGATCACCACGCTCCACGATGCGCCATCCGCGGAGGCCCCGACGAAGACACAGACAGAGCCCCAGGCGGTGCTGCTGCACGGCCTGGGCGGAGCGCCGGGCAGCGCCAGCGGCGCCGCGCGCGTGCTGGTCTCACTCGACGACGCGGCGAGCCTGAACGACGGCGACGTGCTGGTTACGCACATGACCTCCCCGGACTGGCTGCCGCTGTTGCGCCGGGCGGGCGCGATCGTCACCGACTCCGGCGGCATGACGTGCCATGCCGCGATCGTCTCGCGCGAGCTCGGCATTCCCTGCGTGGTTGGGACCGGAGAGGCGACCAGCAAGCTGCGCGACGGCGAGATCGTGACCGTCGATGCGACGCGCGGTGTCGTGCTTGAGGGCGCCTCCCCACCCGATCGCGCCGGCGAGCGCTTACCCGGCGTCTCCGGCGAGTCGTCCGTGAGTACCAATGACGGCGCGAGCTCGGCAGCGGCTCCCGTGACGGCCACCCAGATCCTCGTCAACCTGTCGGAGCCCTCGCAGGTGGCGCGCGTCAAGGACCTGCCGGTCGACGGGGTCGGCCTGCTGCGTGCGGAGATGATGGTGCTCGAGGCGCTGGCGGGCGATCATCCGCGCACCCTGCTCGAGGAGGGACGCGGAGAGGAGTTCGTAGCGCGCATGGCCGAGGGGCTGAGCACGTTCGCCGCGGGCTTCGCGCCGCGAGGAGTGACCTACCGGACGATCGACTTTCGCACCAACGAGTTCTCCGGGCTGCGCGGCGGCGCGCGCTTCGAGCCGCAGGAGGCCAACCCGATGATCGGCTACCGCGGGGCGCTGCGCTACACGCGCGAGCCTGACGTGTTCGCGCTCGAGCTGGCGGCGCTGCGCCAGGTCTGGGATACGGGACTGCACAACCTGCACGTGATGCTGCCGTTCGTGCGCTCCACGCGCGAGCTGCGCCGTTGCCGCGAGCTGATCGCCGAGTCGGGTCTGCTCGATCGTCCCGGCTTCGAGCTGTGGGTGATGGCCGAGGTGCCTTCGGTGCTGTTCAACCTCGCCGACTACGCCGCGCTCGGCGTCACCGGCATCTCGGTCGGCTCCAACGACCTCACGCAGCTGCTGCTCGGCGCCGACCGCGACAACGAGGTGCTGGCCGAGACCTTCGACGAGCGCGACCCGGCGGTCACCGCCTACCTGCGCGAGCTGATCCCCCGTGCGCGCCGGCTCGGGCTGCGCACCTCGATCTGTGGCCAGGCTCCTTCGGTGCACACCGAGTACGCCGAGCTGCTGGTGCGCGCCGGCATCGACGCGATCTCGGTCAGCGTCGACGCCGTCGAGCGCACGCGCAAGCTCGTCGCCGCCGCCGAGCAGCGCGTGCTGTTGGACGCCGCGCGAATCGAGGCGTAGCGGGATGTTCGAGGTGCGCATACACGGCCGCGGCGGCCAGGGAGTGGTGACGGCAGCGGAGCTGCTCTCGCTCGCCGCGTTCGACGAGGGCCGCTACGCGCAGGCGTTCCCCAGCTTCGGCTCCGAGCGCATGGGCGCCCCCGTCGTCGCGTTCTGCCGCATCGACGATCGCGAGATCCGCACGCGGGAGCCGATCATAGAGCCCGACGCGCTGATCATCCAGGACGCCACGCTGCTTCACCAGGTCGACGTGTTCGGCGGCTGCCGGCCGGATGGCTTCATCCTGATCAACACGACGAAGAGCTTCGACGCGCTCGGCCTCGGCGACTTCGTCGGGGCCTTCCGAGCCGAGCGGCTGCTGACGGTGCCGGCCTCCGAGCTCGCGCGCGAGCACACCGGGCGCGCTGTCGCGAACGCCGCGCTGCTCGGCGGCTTTGCCGCGCTCAGCCGCGCGATCGCGCTCGACGCGGTGTCGCGCGCGATCCGCGAGCGCTTCGGCGGCGCGGTCGCAGAGGGCAACGTCGCCGCCGCGAAGGCCGCACACACCTGGGTCATGGACGAGCTGCGGGAGCTGAGCGGTGCCACGCCAGCTTGAGGGGTCACGGGCCGTGGCCGAGGCGGTCGCGCTGTGCCGCCCGGAGGTCATCTGCGCGTACCCCATCTCTCCCCAGACGCACATCGTCGAGAACCTCTCGCGGCTGGTCAAGAGCGGCGAGCTGGCGCCCTGCGAGTTCGTCAACGTCGAGTCCGAGTTCGCCGCGATGTCGGCGTCGATCGGCGCGTCCGCTACAGGCGCGCGTGCATACACCGCCACCGCCAGTCAGGGCCTCTTGTACATGACCGAGGCGCTCTACAACGCCTCGGGGCTCGGTCTGCCGATCGTGATGACGGTCGCCAACCGCGCGATCGGCGCGCCGATCAACATCTGGAACGACCACTCGGACTCGATGTCTCAGCGCGACTCGGGCTGGATCCAGCTCTACGCGGAGACCAACCAGGAGGCGCTCGACCTACACATCCAGGCCTTCCGCCTGGCCGAGGAGCTCTCGACGCCGGTGATGGTGTGCATGGACGGCTTCATCCTCACCCATGCCGTCGAGCGCGTCGAGATGCCGACACAGGAGCAGGTGGACGCGTTCCTGCCGCCGTTCCAGCCCCGCCAGCTGCTCGACCCGGACGAGCCGATCACGATCGGCGCGATGGTCGGCCCGGAGGCGTTCATGGAGGTCAAGTATCTCGCGCACGCCAAGCAGATGCAGGCGCTTGAGCTGATCCCCGAGATCGCCGCCGACTTCAAGGACGCGTTCGGACGCGACTCGGGCGGCCTGATCCGGTCATATCGCGTCGAGGACGCGGAGACGATCGTGCTCGCGCTCGGGTCGGTGCTGGGGACGATCAAGGACACGATCGACGAGCTGCGCGAGGGGGGCATGAAGGTCGGAGCCGTCGGGATCACCTCCTTCCGGCCGTTTCCGCTGGGCGCCGTGCGCGCAGCGCTCGGCCACGCCCAGCGCGTGCTCGTGCTGGAGAAGGCGCTCGCCGTCGGCATTGGCGGGATCGTCTCGGCGAACGTCCGTATGGCGCTCGCCGGCATCCAGCTACACGGCTACACGGTTATCGCTGGCCTCGGCGGGCGGCCGATCACCAAGGCATCCCTACACCGGTTGTTCACCGACGCGGCGGCCGATCGCTTGGAGCCGCTGACGTTCCTCGACATGGATTGGGACGTGGTGAACCGCGAGCTTCAGCGCATGCGCTCCTCGCGCGCCTCCGGTCCCCACGCCGAGAACATCCTGCGCGACGTCGGGCCCGTGGCGGCGGGGCCGGTATGAGGAGCGCTCGCGCATGAAGGCACCGGCGATCCGCTTCTACCAGACGGGCAGCTTCGCGGTCGGCAACCGCCTGCTCGACCCCGAGCAGCGCTCTGTGCAGGCCGGCGAGCAGCGCACGAACTCGATCACCTGCGGGCACCGCGCCTGTCAGGGCTGCGGCGAGGCGCTCGGCGCGCGCTACGCCCTCGATGCGGCGATGCGCGCCACAAACGGCCAGATGATCGCGGCGAACGCGACGGGCTGTCTGGAGGTGTTCTCAACCCCCTACCCGGAGAGCTCGTGGCGGATCCCCTGGATCCACTCGCTGTTCGCCAACGCGCCGTCGGTGTCCACCGGCATCGCGGCGGCACTGCGGGCGAAAGGCCGCGAGGATGTGCGGGTCGTCGGGCAGGGAGGCGACGGCGGCACCGTGGACATCGGGATGGCGTGCCTGTCGGGGATGTTCGAGCGCAATGACGACGTGCTCTACATCTGTTACGACAACGAGGCGTACATGAACACCGGCGTGCAGCGCTCGGGCTCGACGCCGCCCGCCGCGCGCACGGCCACGACACAGGCGGTCGGCCCGGAGCCGGGGAACGTGTTCGGCCAGGGCAAGTCCGCGCCGCTGATCGCGATGGCGCACGAGATCCCCTACGTTGCCACCGCCACAGTCGCCGAGCTGCGCGACCTCGAGGCCAAGGTGCAGAGCGCGATGGAGGTTCACGGCGCGCGCTACCTGCACGTGTTCGTCCCCTGCCCGCTCGGCTGGGGCAGCGCCTCCAAGGACACCATCAAGATCGCGCGCCTGGCGAAGGAGTCGGGCATCTTCCCCGTGTTCGAGGCGCGCGACGGCGAGGTGACCGAGGTCTCCAAGATCCGCCGCCAGGTGCCCGTCGAGGACTACCTGCGCCCGCAGACCCGCTTCGCGCATCTGTTCGCGCCCGAGGTGCGGACGGACGTGATCGCTCGTATTCAGGCGGGAGCGGACCGCAACATCCGTCGCTTCGGGTTGCTGGGGAGCGGGGCGGACAAAGAAGGTGCAGTTCTGGTCGGCACATGTGCCGACCAGCGGACCGGCACATGTGCCGGTCCGGGCCAGGCCACATGTGGCCTGGCCTCAAAAGCAGAAGATCACGAGGCCGGACGCTGATGGACAAGCCGTTCGCGATCACGCTGGACGTCGGCTCGAGCCTGGCGAACAAGACCGGCTCCTGGCGCGATGAGCGCCCTGTCTACGTGCACCACATGCCGCCCTGCAACCACGGCTGCCCGGCCGGCGAGAACATCCAGCAGTGGCTCTACCACGCGGAGTCCGGCGACTATGAGGCGGCTTGGCGCGAGCTGGTCAAGGACAACCCGCTGCCGGCCGTGATGGGACGCGTCTGCTACCACCCCTGTGAGACGGCCTGCAACCGCGCGCAGGTCGATGACGCCGTGGGAATCCACGGCGTAGAGCGTTTCCTCGGTGACGAGGCGATCGAGCACGGCTGGAAGCTCACCGTCGAGGCCGAGCCGACCGGCAAGCGCGTGCTGATAGTCGGCGCGGGTCCGTCGGGCCTCTCGGCCGCCTACCAGCTGGCCCGTCGCGGCCATGACGTGACGATCCGCGAGGCCGGACCGATGAGCGGCGGGATGATGCGCTTCGGCATCCCGAAGTACCGGCTCCCACGCGAGGTGCTCGACGCCGAGGTTCGGCGGATCCTCGATCTCGGCGTGACGCTCGAGCTGAACGCCAAGGTCACGAACATCCTCGCCGCGATGCGCGAAGGCGATTATGACGCGGCGTTCCTGGCCGTCGGCGCGCACATCGGCAAACGCGCCTACATCCCCGCCGGGGAGGCGGCGCACATGCTCGACGCGGTCACGCTGCTGGCGAGCATGGAGGGCGAGGAGCGCCCACTGCTGGGCCGTCGCGTCGTCGTCTACGGCGGCGGCAACACGGCGATGGACGCTGCGCGCACAGCCAAGCGCCTCGGCGCGAACGAGGCGATCGTCGTCTACCGCCGCACGCGCGAGCGCATGCCCGCGCACGACTTCGAGGTCGAGGAGGCGCTCGAGGAGGGCGTGATGATGAAGTGGCTCTCCACGATCAAGCACGCCGACGAGGGCAAGCTCGTGTTGGAGAAGATGGAGCTCGACGGGGACGGCTTCCCGCAGCCGACGGGGGAGCTGGAGGAGCTGGCGGCCGACTCGCTCGTGCTCGCGCTCGGTCAGGAAGCCGACCTGTCACTGCTCGACGGCGTGCCCGGCCTGGAGATCGAGGACGGTGTGGTGAAGGTCACGGCGAACATGATGACCGGCCACGAGGGCATCTTCGCGGGCGGCGACATGGTGCCGGCCGAGCGCACCGTCACCGTCGGCGTCGGCCACGGCAAGCAGGCCGCCCGCAACATCGACGCGTGGCTGTGCGGCAGTGAATACATACATCCCCCAGAGCCCGAGCCCGCCAGCTTCGAGGAGCTCAACACCTGGTACTACGCCGACGCGCCGAAGACCGTCGCACCACGCCTCGACGCCCTCCGCCGGCAGTCGAGCTTCGACGAGGTCACGCAGGGCCTGGACGAGTCAAACGCGCTGTTCGAGGCCCGCCGCTGCCTGTCCTGCGGCAACTGCTTCGGCTGCGATAACTGCTACGGCGTGTGCCCCGACAACGCGGTGCTGAAGGTCGACGAGGGCGACGGCTACGCGTTCGACCTCGACTATTGCAAGGGCTGCGGCATCTGTGCTGAAGAGTGCCCGTGCGGAGCGATCGAAATGATCCCCGAGTCCTTCTGAGCCCTTCTGAGACAGATGACCCGCCTGCGCGGCGCTCCTCTAGTCCCCGCTGGAGCTCGCGGGGTTGGAGGCCGGGCCGGGGTCTGTGCGGGGCAGTACGAGCAGCGAGCAGCGCGCGTGGCGCTCCAGGTAGTTGGAGGTGCTGCCGCTGACGAGACGTCGTACCGGGCCGTAGCCGCGCGAGCCGACCACGAGGAGGTCCAGTTCGTCGCCAAACCTGGCGAGCTCCTCGCCGGCGAGGCCATACACGGCGCGTCCGTCGACATCGGCGAGCTCTTTCATGCGATCGTTCGCTTCCTTGACCATCCCGTTGATGACCTCTCCGATCGGGGGGGACATCAGGCCACCGTAGGCGACTGGCGGTAGCGAGATGACTTCCAGCGCGTGGACCTTTGCCTTTGCGGGCGCCGCAAGTTCCTGGGCTAGCGCGAGCGCCGTCTTGCTCTCAGGCGATCGGTTGTAGGCGACACCGAGGTTGGAGATCGCTGTGTGGCGCTCGGCATAGTCGCGCGCGGCTACGGCGACAGCGCAGGGGGCGCCGTTCAGGGCAGCGCGGGTGTCGTCGCCCAGCATCGCGCGCCCGAAGGTGCCGTGGCTGCAGGAGCCGACCACGAGTAGATCTGCGCCCTGCTGCTCGGCCTGCTCGTGAAGGCCACGGCCAGGACTGAGTGAGACGACGCTGAGGAGCTCTGCCTCGAGGTCGGCCGCGCTGCGCTCCCGCTCAAGCAGCTCCTCGGAGTCCGCGAGATCCTCTGCCTTCTCACCACTGCGCACGAACGCGAGGGTCAGCCTTGCGCCGGGATCGCTGAGACGGCGGGCGAGTGCGATCGCATCGCGGCCGCCCGGCCTGCCGTCAACTCCTACAAGCACGTTCTTGAACATCGTCGGTCTCCTTTGGGATCGAGAACAGACTAGGTTGCGAAGCCTGCAGTCGCCATCCGTGAGCGCCACGGCACGAGTTGCGGGTTCTTACTGAGCGGGCCTTGCTGTACATGTATTGCGCTGCTGTGTTGCGCTGCCGCGGAGGCCGAGCCGCTCGTTATTGGCCAGGTGGAATGACGAGCACCGAGCAGTGTGCGTCGTGCACTACGCGCCGGCTGACGCTTCCAAACGCGTGCAGACCGTGCAGCTGGCGGCTGCCGATCACCACCAAGGCGGCCTTGGTGTGCTTCGCAGCGTCGAGAATCACGTCCCAGGCCGTGCCGAGTTCGATGCGCGGCTCGCCGGCGTTTGGCAGCGCGAGTTGCAGTGCGCGCGCCTGCGCTTGGATGGCCCGGGGGTTCATCTTCCACTCGGCGCCGGGAGCGTTCACGAGGGTGACCCGTGCGCCCTGGCTCTGTCCGAGTCGTCCCGCGAGCTCCACGAGGTGATCTGAGCCCTCCTCGCCGTCGCTGGCGACCAGGATCTGGCGGCCTTTAAGCGAGCCGGTGAATGACCGGCGAGCGAAGAGCATGGGAGTGGTGATCTGGCTCAGCGCGGTCGTGGCCACGCCCCCGATGAGCATGCCACCCAGCCATGAGGTGGCGGGTGCCCCGATCGCGAGCAGATCGTGATCGGAGGCTCGCTCGAGGATGACCTCGACCGGAGGGCCGCCCGGATCCACGACGGTGCGCGATGGCACGCCGGCGTCATCGGCGATGCGCTTGGCGTTACTCAGCACCAGGTCGACCCGGCCGGGGCTGATCGCAGCCGTGGTGTAGGCGCCAGAGCCCGATACGGCGGTTATCGCCAGCAGTGTCAGGTGACCGTCAGGGCCCGCCAGCGAGGCGGCCATCTCGACGGCCGCCGTGCTTGTCCGTGTGCCGTCGACAGCGCAGAGGATGTTCCTGAAGACGCTCGTCGAGCCCGATGTGACGGAGGCTTCCTGTGACGATGCGCTCAGGTGCCTGGCTGTCTGGGTCTTGGTCATGCGTGCAAACTAAACCTTCGCTTCGGCTGGGTCATCCGCAGCTTCCCGTCAAGAGACACCGGGAAATCCCACAACCCTCACACCGAGCCGCGAGCCGACGCCCAGGCCATATCAGACGTGCGCGAGCTTTGCCTCACGTTCACTCGGATCTCTCGTCTCGCTCAGGTTGAGGTAGACGCTCAGGACGGGACGAGGCGTCGGGCGCGCTGGAGTCGACGGCCATGGCTCACCTCACTCCGAACAGGGCGTCGCCGATGGAGCGTTCACCGGTTCCCCGCTGACTCGTGCTCGACTCCTCCGCAGCTGACGCGTGAGCGTTCCCGCCCGTGCTCGCCTCGGCCAGCAGCGCTAGCACCTGCTGATCGGAGACGGGTGTGAAGTCGCGATACCACATACCCACCCCGAACAGGCGACGCGGGACCTCCAGGCAGACGACGCGATCGGCCTCGCGGGCCAGCACCGACACTGCCTCGCTGGAACCCACCGGGACCGCGACGATGATTTGTCGCGCGCCGCGCTTGCGCAGCGCGCGGACGGCGGCGAGGTCGGTCAGCCCCGTCGCCAAGCCGTCGTCGACGACAACCGCGGTTCGTCCCTTCACGGGGACCGAGGGTCGACCATCGCGGTAGCGCTCAACCCTGCGGCGCAGCTCGCGTGACTCGACGGCGAGCGTCTCCTCCAGCATAGCCTGGGTCATGCCGTGCATCCGAGCCGATTGGGGGTCGAGAATGGCTGTGCCATCCTCCGCGACGGCCCCCACGCCGAGCTCGGGATTGCCCGGTGCTCCCAGCTTGCGTACGGCGAGGATGTCGAGCGGCGCGTGAAGCGCACGGGCGACCTCGAAGGCGACCGGCACGCCGCCGCGGGGCAGCGCGACGATCACCGGCCGCTCGTCTGCGAGGGCATTCAACTCGATTGCCAGCCGACGACCGGCATCACGTCGGTCGAGAAACTCCATCGGGGGATCCTCTCCGACGCAGGCACCACCCGCTTCCGGGTGAGACCCCGTGAGCAGCGCGGCAGACTACTGAAGCTCGTCGGTCACCGGGTGTCTCGAGCATAGTGCCGGTGTCGCTGGTCGCGGCGAATTGCGGAGGTGTGGCCGTGGCAAACCCGGACGTACGCACGCCCGTGCGGGTGGACGATGGTGTCATGCACCCGTTCGATCATGGTGTCATGCACCCGTTCGATCCGTACGTAGTCCCCACCGAGGCCCCGCGTCTTACCACGATGCGCGCCCATTTGCGGCCGAATACGCTGGCGGAAAGTGATGGCGCTCAGACAGATCGCAGCCATCTAATCCGAAGGGAGCACCCATGAGCACTACAACCCAGGAGCTCGGCGCCGAGAGATGGACGCACTATTTCGACTCGATCGGCGCGAGCATCGAGGGGCAGCTCGTCACGATTGAGGTGATGAGCGATGAGCTGGGAGACCAGGTCGACGTCGAGCGGCTGCCGCTACAGGCGATCAGCTACGACGCCAACGAGAACATGCTGGAGGTGAGCGTCGGTGGCCGTGGCCCGCGCTACCCAGTCCTCTTGCGTCACTTCATCTCACAGCCACAGACGATCACCCTCGAGGAATCCGGCCGGCTTGTCCCGGACGCGATTCTCGTAACCGATGCGAGCGATACCCGGACACTGATCCGTCTCATCGAGCCGCCCACCCTCATGGCATAGCCGACGCGATCCGCGCTTTTCAGCACCAGCGACCTAAAGGAGCCAGGATGAGCAAGACGGAGCCGGATGCCCATCATCGGGAGCATGGGTACGCTCCGAGCATCCATGCGGGCCGGCCAATCTCCGACTATTTGCGACCGCTCGCCTGCTGCTCCTCGAGAGTGCGCTCGGCCGTTGGCAGAGCTTCAAGGCGCGCATCCGGGATCGGCTCTCCGCTGTCGACGGAGAAACCATAGCTGCCTGAGGCGAGCCGAGCCTCGGCGCGCTCGAGCGCGGCGAGCTGTTCGGCGAGGTCCTCGCCTAGGCCGGTGTCGAACTCCTTTTCATAGAGCTTCTCAGAGCCGAGTTCGCCCGGCTCGCCCTGCTCGCTCACCGCCTGAGCGTCCTCTTCGCTGAGCGCGGCGATGGCCTTCTCGATCCGATCGCGCTCGCGTCCGAGCATCTGGCGTGCGCGCTCTGAGTCCATCGCTGCAGCCTAGCGGTGTGCGCGCTCGGACGCACGGGGCGCAGCTAGCTCTGTTGGCGATACGGGGGGGCGTCGGTAATTGTCCCCAGGTACTCGGCGGAAATCCTCCGTTGGCGGCTTTCGCGCGCGAAAGTAGGGTGCCGGTATGACCACTTCACAAAGCAGCAGCTCGGACCCTGACCAGCCTCACACCCCGGAGGCTGGCGACTGGATCGAGGTTGCCGCGGCAGGAGAGAGCTCCCCACGGCGCGGCATGATCCTAAAGGTGCTCGGCGAGGGCAGGCATATGCATTTTCGCATCAGATGGGACGAGGAGCACGTGTCACTTTTCTACCCTGCTGAGCGTCGCTTCGTTGTCCATCCTGCGAGCGCTCGAACCAACAGCGCGGCATGATTTGTGCCCAACGGCGCGGTTGACTACTGGGTCACGTGTGGGCGAGGAACCGACGTGTGGGCGAGGAACCGCAGTGTCGCGCGAGAGTGGATGGATGCGGTGGACCGGCGCGTGTCGGCTTGCTCGTTGTGCTCAGACAAGGTCGCGGCTGCGGGCTGGGCGGTCCAAGTCCTGCGCCACCGACAGGCGAGCCGGATCGCCGAGTTCCGTAGAAACGTGCACGTCGGGTCGGTTGAAGCTCCCGATGTGCGTACTCGACGCAAGGTCTAGCTTCAAGTGCGGTCGCGCCGACTCGCACGCAGCGCTTAAGCGCCCGTCACCGCACTCATCGCTCACCGACGAAAGAAGGAACCGGAGATGAAGGCTCTCGTTTACCACGGCCCCGGAGAGCGGGGCTGGGACACGGTCGATGACCCCACGATCCTCGATCCGACCGACGCGATCGTACGGATCGACACCTCGACGATCTGCGGCACCGATCTGCACATCCTCAAAGGCGACGTTCCCGAGACCACGCCCGGGACGATCCTCGGCCACGAGGCCGTCGGCACGGTGCAGGAGGTTGGTGCGAGCGTCACCACGGTCGCCCCCGGCGATCGCGTGCTGATGTCGTGCGTGAGCTCGTGCGGGCGCTGCCGCTTCTGCAAGGAAGGCCGCTACGGGCAGTGCCTCGGCGGTGGTGGCTGGATCTTTGGACACCTGATCAACGGCTTGCAGGCCGAGTACGCGCGCGTGCCGTTCGCCGACAACTCGGTGTACAAGGTCCCCGAGCAGCTCTCCGACGAGCAGGTCCTGTTCCTCGCCGATATCCTCCCGACCTCGTTCGAGGTCGGGGTGCTCAACGGCATGGTCTCTCCCGGCGACACGGTCGCGATCGTGGGCGCCGGCCCGATCGGACTGGCCGCGATCCTCACGGCAAGGCTGTACACGCCCGGGCGGATCGTCGCGATCGACCTCGCCGACAGCCGCTTGGAGAGTGCTAGGCGGTTTGGGGCAGATACGACGATCAACAACGGTAGCGAGGACCCGATCGCAGCGGTGATGGAGCTGACCGATGGTCTCGGCGCCGACGTCGCGTTCGAGGCGGTCGGCGTGCCCCAGACCTTCGAGTTGGCGGCGGATCTGATCCGTCCCGGAGGGCGTGTGGCGAACATCGGCGTGCACGGCCAGTCCGCGACCCTGCATCTGGAGAAGCTGTGGATCCGCGATGTCACGATCACGACTGGCCTGGTCGACACATTCAGCATCCCCCAGCTGATGCGCCTGATCGCGAGCGGTCGCCTGGACCCGTCGTTGTTTGCAACACATCGCTTTCCCCTCGGCGAGACGATGAGCGCCTACGACATATTCGCCGATGCGGCGACCTCCGGTGCGCTGAAGGTTGTGCTCGAAGGCGCCAACGGCAGCTCGGCCGCCGCCCAAACCGAGCGGGTCGCGTCAACCGCGTGAGCAGCGGGCGACCTGCTGGGTGATGCAGTGGATGTTGCCGCCTCCGTGCCGCCTCCGTGCCGCCTCCGAGCAGGATCTCGCGGGCGGGGACCCCACGATCTCAGGGACCCCCACGATCTCACGGTCCGGGAAGCAGCCGCGCAGCAGTAGGCACTCTTCGGTCGCCGTCAGGCAGGCGCGACGATCGGCGCGATCGGCGATCGGCGACGTACCAGCCAGCGACGCAGCTCATCCGCACCCCAGACGATGAACGGGAAGGGCGCCAGGAACGCCAGGTCGCGCAGCGGCAGCGCCGCGGTTCCGAGTAGCGACTGCAGCGGAGGCGCGTAGATGAACACTGCCGCGAGCGCCAGCTCTCCTGCGATCCCGAGCAGCAGGTAGCGGTTGCTGAAGACACCGATCGATCGCAGCGAGGCCCTTCTCGTCCGGACCGCAAATGCGGTGCCGATCTGCCCGGCGATCATTCCCGCAAAGGTCATCGTCGTCGCCTCCAGGTAGGCATGGTGAAGTGGGTGCCCGGCGCCAACCGGGTCGCCGGCGTGCCAGCCGGCGCGGTGCAGCACGTAGAAGAAGCCGGCGAGCGAGAGCGCGGAAACCATCACCCCGAGGAACAGCCATGCGCGCACCAGCATTGGGCCCTGGATCACGCCCTGCGAGCGGGGGCGTGGCGGGCGATCCATGCTGCCCGGCTCGATCGGGTCGCGTCCGAGCGCGAGCGAGGGCAGTGTCTCGGTTCCGACGTCGAAGGCGAGGAGCAGCATCACGGTCAGAGGGAGCGGGATCGCGCCGCCCGCGAGCGCGAAGAGAAGAAACGGCATGACCTCTGGTGTTGCGTGAGCGAAGATGTACTGGATGAACTTGCGGACGTTGTCGTAGACCTGGCGTCCGGCCTCGACCGCGACGACGATCGTCGCGAAGTTGTCGTCGGTCAGCACCATCGTCGAGGCCTCTCTGGCGACGTCGGTGCCGGAGCGACCCATCGCCACACCAATGTCGGCGGTGCGTAGCGCGGGGGCGTCGTTGACGCCGTCGCCTGTCATCGCGACAACGTGCCCTTCGCTGCGGAGCGCCTCGGCTATCTGCAGCTTCGTCTCGGGTGATGCACGGGCGAAGATCACCTCGCGGCCGGTGGCGAGGATGTCACGCACCTCCTGCTCGTGGCGGTGGTCGAAGGGCTGCGCGTTGACGATCAGCGGGTTCTCTCCGCCGATACCGACCTGGCCGGCGATCGCCGCGGCGGTGAGCGGATGGTCGCCGGTGATCAACACGATCCGAATGCCGGCACGGTGGCAGCGCGTGACTGCGTCGGTGGCCTCGGCGCGGGGCGGGTCCTGCATCGTGACGAGACCGAGGAAGCACAGCTCGCTCTCGGCGTCGTCGCGTTCGGGTGGCTCGGTGCCGGCGGCCAGCTGCTTGTGTGCGAGCGCGAGCACCCGTAGTCCCTTCTTGGCAAAGCCCTCGACGGCGGCCGTTGCTTGTTCGCGTTGGGGCTGCGACAGCGGCACTTCAGACCCGTCGACCAGCAAAGCCCTGCTGCAGCGCGACAGAACCGACTCGGGTGCGCCCTTGGTGGCAAGCCAGTCGTGTCCTTCTGCGCGATCGAGCGTGGACATCAGCTTGCGCTGGGGATCGAAGTTGTATTGGTGACAGCGCGAACGCTCGCGAACATCTGCGTCGATGCGGGCGCCGAGTGTCTCGGCGGCGTGCAGCAGCGCCACCTCAGTCGGGTCGCCGGTGTCGTGTCCGTCGGGATCGAGTCGCGCGTTGTTGCAGGAACTCGCGACCGCGGCGACCGCGGCAATCACGCCGTCGGGGGCCGTGGCAGGCGACCCGCCTTGCAGCGGGACTTCACCTGTGAGCGTCCAGAGCGCGATCGGGCTCATGCGATTCTCGGTCAGGGTGCCCGTCTTGTCTGTGCAGATCACGTCGGTTGAGCCGAGTGTCTCGACGGCGCTCAGGCGCTTGACCAGCGCTCCGCGGCGGGCGAGGACGCCGACGGCGACGGCCAGCGCGAGGGTGATGACGGGAAGCAGGCCCTCGGGTACGTTGCCGGCAAGCAGCCCGACCGCGAAAATAACACTGTTCTGCAACGACAGGCCGGCGCCGAAGATCGCGATGGGGACGAACGCGACGGCCATCGCGATCGCGATCGCTGCGATCAGCCAGGCGACTTTGCGAACCTGTGTTTCAAGCGGGCTCGGCTCCTCCTTGACGCGCTCCGAGAGCGCGGCGATGCGGCCGAGCTCGGTGCGCATCCCGGTAGCGAACACGACCCCTCGTGCCTCGCCGCCGGTGGCGCTGGTGCCGCTGAACAGCAAGTCCTGGGCCGCGATCCGGGTCAGGCCCGGGTCAATGAGGTCGGCTGAACGCAGCGCCGGCGCGGACTCGCCGTTGAGCGTGGACAGGTCTACCTCCACCGCACCTGCGATCAGGCGCATGTCGGCGGCGATGCGGTCGCCCTCCTGGACGAGTACGACATCGCCGGGAACGAGCTCGGCGGCGAGGATCTCGCCTGGCTTGCCCTCACGCAGCACCCTGACCTGCTGGGGCAGGAACTGCGCCAACGCCTCGACTGCGCGCTCGGCCTGCATCTCCTGAATCAGCGCGAACATGGCGTTCAGCGCGATCACGAGCAACACCGCGATCGCGACGGTCTCGCTGCCGACGGCGAATGAGAGTGCCGCTGCGAGCCATAGCAGCAGTGCGAGCGGATGCGTGAGCTGCCGCACGAGCTCGCGCGGCCATTGCGGGCCTCCGCGGCGGCTCAGCTCGTTGGGCCCATACTGGATCAGCCGCCGCTGCGCCTCGGCCGTGGAGAGGCCATGAGGTGAGCTGCGCAGGTCGCGCATCAGCAGCTCGATCTGCTCGGTCGGCTCAAGCTCACCTGCACCCTTGACCGCCACGGGCGGGTCGGCTTGTTCCACAATTGCAGCCATTGCAAGGCACCCTAAGTGGGTGTCGCTCCTGTGCCATCGGGCGTCGGCCACGAGCCTTGTAGGTAGATACCACTGAGCATCCGCGGTTCCGGCGGTGAGCTGCGCTGTGCTGCTGATGGTGTGCGCCGCGGGCTGTGTGATGTTGGTTGGTGTCGCGATCGGTGTGCTCGGAGGCATCTATCCCGCCCGGAGGGTCACGCGCATGACGCCATTGAAGGCGCTCTCGGGAACGTGAGCCGCTAGCTCAGTGAGGACAGAAGTCGCAGCTCCTCCATCAGCAGTCGCGGCAGCAGGAAGTGCTCGCGGACGTGCTCGCGTCCGCGTCGGCCGAGCTGGTCGCGCAGCTCACCGTCGTTCAGCAGCGTGCGCATCGCGGCGGCGCACTCCTCGACTGAGTCGACCAGCACGCCACCGACACCTTCTGGCATCTGCAGGGGGATGCCACCGGCGCGACCGGCCACCACAGGCGTGCCCTTCCACAACGACTCTGAGACGACGAGTCCGAAGCCCTCGCGGATCGACTTCTGCACGATCACCTCGGAGAGGCGCTGGAAGGCGTTGACCTCGACGTTGCCCACTCCGGTCAGGTTGGTGTAGAGGTGGATCAGCTCGTCGCGCTCGGCGGCCTCTGAGACCTGACGGTAGACATCCCAGCCCTCGGGGTCGTCCAACGCCATCGAGCCGACGAGCGCGAGCTGCAGCTCACCGATCTCCTCGCGCACGAGCCGGTAGGCGTCGATCACGCCGAGCGGGTCCTTCCAAGCATCAAAGCGCGAGACCTGCGTGACGAGCCTTCCCGGGAGGTCCACGCCGACCCAGTCGAGGATCTGCCGAGCGGTGTCGAGCTCGAGCTCGAGGTTCTTTGGGCTGAGCGGGTCGATCGCCGGCGCTATCACCTCGACGCGCTGAACCGGAAAGTCGGGCGGCACGAACTGCGGCATCGTGAAGACGGCGGCGTCGTAGTCGGCGAGGTAGGGGCGCAGGAATGCCCAGGTCTCGGGATTGGGCTCGGAGGTGTCGATGTGACAGCGCCAGACCCAGCGCGCCTCACCCTTGCCGTGCGCCTGCAGCAGCCCGAGCGGCTGGGGGTCGTGGATGACGATGAAGTCGTAGCCGCCGTCGAGGGTCGCGGCGTTCTCCTCGTTGCACTGGCGGTAGGCCGCCTGCTCGGCGTCGCTGAGCCGGCGCGGCGCACCCTGCAGAGCGTTGTGCAGCGCCTTGGTGGCGCGGAAGAAGTCGGGGTTGCCGCCGATCACCTTCCAGTCCACGACCAGGCCAAGATCGCGCAGCAATGGGACGCTCGAGCGCAACAGCTCTGAGACGCCGCCGCCGTAAGCGGTCGCGTTGACGTGCAGGATGTGTGCGCCACGCAGGGCACCGGCATGCTCGTGGAGCTCTTCGAGAATGTGCCCGGGCACGATGCCGCGATAGGCATCCAGCGACCAGCGCCCGACCGTCACCTTCTGCAGCACGAGCTCACTCTCCTCACAGTCCGATCAGGTCGCGCCGCTGGAAGACCCATGTCGCGGCGAGCGCACTGCATACCACAAGGTGCCGCCGGAACCCTCTCGTAGGTGGCGAAATCAGTGCTTTGCCACGCCCGATCGGAGTGTTTACCCGGTGGCCGACGCCTGTCCTTCACGGCTAGCGTGACGTTTATGGCCTCTCACCTGCACCTGGCCCGCAGCCCCGAGGAGCCGGACACTGCGGTGGCGAATGCACATATCCGTGTCTTGCTGGCCGACAACCACGCGCTCATGCGCCGCAGCCTACAGCTCGTCCTGGACGGCGATGAAGGCATGGAGGTGATCGCCGAAGCAAACAACCTGGCGACCGTCGCTCGTCATGTCCATGCCCACCAGCCGCACGTGCTCGTCCTCGACCTGAGCATGCCCGACGGGTCGAGCATCGAGTCGATCGGCCGCCTGCGCGAGCAGGCGGCCGACACACAGATCGTCGTGATGACGATGGATAAGAACCCGGTGTTCGCGCAGCGCGCGTTCGCCGCAGGGGCGCTCGGGTTCGTCGCCAAGGACCTAGCCGACGGTGAGCTCCCGCAGGCCGTTCGCGCCGCCGCACGTGGCGAGGAGTTCGTCAGCCCGCGAGTCGCCGCACAGCTGGATGCCTTGCACCGTTCGCTGACCGATGATGCTCTCTCGCCACGCGAGGTCGAAGTTCTGCGGCTGATCGCGCTCGGGCACACGAGCGTCGAGATAGCCCGCAAGCTGCATCTGTCTCCTCGCACCATCGAGGCACACCGCGCAAACGTCCACCGCAAGCTCGGGCTCGCCACACGGGCCGAACTGGTCCGCTACTCGCTACGACGCGGCCTGCTGGGCCCCTGACCGCCCTACCCGCGTTCCTTGCAGCGTTGGCAGGCACGCCCTCAGCAGCGTGCCGTGCTCGCCGGAGTCGATGCTCAACGTCCCCCCGGCGAGACCCACCCGCTCGCGCATCCCTGCAAGGCCGAAGCCGTCGCTTGAGAGATCGGCGTCAAAACCCGAGCCGTCGTCCTGCACCTCGATCAGCAGCTCACCGTCGGATTCCTTGACCACCACACGCACCCGGTCCGCGCGTGCGTGCTTGGCGACGTTGGTGAGCGCCTCCTGCACGAGCCGATAGACGGCGGTCTCGAGATCCTCACTGAGGCGCGGCTCCGCCTTGGAAGAGCCGGCCAACGCAAGCTCGCCGTCGATCTCAAATCCGCTTTGCTCACGATGGCGGTCAAGGAGCGCCTCGATCGCCGTGCGCAGCCCTAGCTCGTCCAGGGCGGCGGGGCGCAGCTCGGTGATGATCGAGCGCAGATTCGCGATCTCCTGCTCGATGTGCTCAATGGCCTCGTCCATCGCTGTCTGAGCCCGCCCAAGGTCATCGCCGCGCCGTGCGGAGGAGAGCAGCACGCGCAGGCCCCCGAGGCCCTGCAGGGTCTCGTCGTGAAGCTCGCGTGCCCAACGCCGGCGCTCGGCGTCCGCGGCGGCCTGGGAGCTGCGCAGCCGATCGCTCTGCACGCTCTGCGCGAGCGCCACGGCGGTCGCGGCGCTCGCTGCAAATGTGCGCAGTATCTGCTCGTCGTCCTCGCTGAACACGCTCTCTCCCTCGCCACGGTCGAATGCTGCCAGCACACCCACGCCGTAGCCGCGGTAGAGCATCGGCACCAGCAGGGCGGTCTGCGGGTCCGCCACGCCGAACTCCGTCGGCGCGATCCGCAGGCGGGCGGCGACATCGGTGATTCGCTCAGGGCGGCGGCGCTCGAGCACCTGACCGGAGGTCGACTCCGCGATCGGCAGCCGGGCTCCGCGCATCGACTCTACGTGACCGGCGCTGGCCTGCACGACCAGCTCGTGGCCCTCGCGAAGCATGATGACGAGGCTGCGGGCGCCCACCAGAGCGCGTCCGCGCGTGACGATCAGCTCGAGCACGTGCTCGAGCGCAATCTCCCCACCGATCGCGACCGCGACGTCGCGGGTCGCCTCAAGCCCTCGAATGGCCTTCTCGGCCTCTTCGCGGCGGCGCTCGCTGGTCTCATACAGGCGCGCGTTCTCGATCGCGACCGCGGCCCAGTCGGCGAGGATCACCGCCGCCTCCTCGTCGCGCTCTGAGAACTCGCCGCCGTCCTTCTCGGTCAGGTACAGATTGCCCCACGCCTGCCCCCGAACACGGACCGGCACACCCAGGAAGCTGCGCATAACCGGATGCCCTGCCGGAAACCCATAGCTCGAGGGATGCTGTCCCACTTCGGCAAGGCGTAGCGGCTGCTGCTGCTCGATCAGCGCGCCGAGCACCCCGCGCCCGCGTGGCAGATCGCCGATTGCGCGCTTTGTGTCCTCGTCGACCCCGGAGGTCAGGAACTGTTCGAGTTCGGTGCGCTGCTCGTTCAAGATCCCGAGCGCCGCGTAGCGCGCGCCGGTGATCTCCCGTGCAGTCTGCAACACCCTGTCGAGGACCGTGCCTAGATCGAGCTCGGTCACGAGCTCACGCCCGACGTCGAGGAGGCGGCGAATCCATAGTTCCTCAGAGGAGGCGCTGTTCATCTCTGTGAGAGCTTAGTGCTGCCAAAGCGGCTTGCGAAGGGCGTGGCTGGGTAGAATCCTGCAAGTGGCGCGGAGTCGCGAGCACTACCACCGCGCTTTGCTATGAGCGTCTAAGTGAGGATCAGCCGCTCGTCGGTTGATCCTGTGCCCGGGGTCGCGCGACTCGATCAGCTCCGTAGTTTTCCGTCCGCGACGGCGGATTTCTTCGGCTGGCGCTCCTCGCACCGAGAGTTAGCTTCAACCCATGACAACACAGGGTCCTGATCCCAAACTTCGCGTGGTGATCGTGGGCGGAGGAGTCGCCGCCTTGGAGACGGTGCTGGCCCTGCGGGAGCTCGCGCCCGAGCAGACCGCCACAACGGTGATCGCACCAAACGATGAGTTCGTCTACCGCCCGATGACGGTGCGCGAGCCTTTCGCATACCCGGCTGCCCGTCACTACCCGCTCGCTCAGATCGTCCGCGACGCAGGCGCCGATCTGCTGACCGACGAGCTGGACTACGTCGAGCCCGACAAGTACACCCTGCACACCAAGGCCGGTGAGGCGATCGAGTACGACGCGCTCGTGTTGGCCCCCGGCGCCCACGCGGTCCCGCGCTATAAGCACGCGATCACGATCGACGACCATCGCATGGATGAAACGCTGCACGGGCTGATCCAGGACATCGAGGGCGGCTACGTGGACAGCCTCGCGTTCGTGGCGCCGGGCCGCATGGCCTGGCAGCTGCCGCTGTACGAGCTTGCACTCATGACCGCCGGGCGTGCTTATGACATGAACGTCAATCTCTCCACGACGATCATCACCCCCGAGGACAGCCCGTTGGCGATCTTCGGCTCCACGGCGAGCAGCGCGATCGCGGAGCGGCTTGAGCGGGCGCACGTCAAGAAGATCAACTCCGCCTATGTCGAGGTCCCGAGCTCAGGCGAGGTCGTGATCAACCCCGGCGACCGTCATCTGCATGTCAAGCGTGTGATCGCCCTCCCCGAGCTCTACGGCCCCGCGATCCGCGGCATCCCGCTGGGCGAGCACGGCTTCATCCGCGTCGACCCATACGGTCGGGTACGGGACGTGGAGGGCGTCTACGCTGCCGGCGACGCGATCGACTTCCCGATCAAGCACGGCGGGGTCGGATCCCAGCAGGCCGATGTGGCGGCGCAGTCGATCGCAGCGCTGGCCGGCGCATCCGTCACACCCGAGCCGTTTAACCCTGTCATCCACGGCATGCTGCTCACCGACGACAAGCCCATGTACCTGACGGCGAAGATCACCGGCGCTCACGGGTTCAGCTCAGAGATCACGGACACCCCCACTTGGTCGCCGCCGAGCAAGATCGCCGCGAAGTACCTCGCGCCGTATCTTGAGGGACTCGACCGCGGGCAGGTTCACGCATGAGCGCCTCGGCCGGCCGAGCTAGATCCCCCGCCACCGTCCGAGTCGGCAAGGTATCTGACGGACCGTGTTTGGTGGTGGGCTATGACGGTAGCGAGAGCGCCCGCGCCGCCGCAAGCTGGGCAGCCAGCTCACTGCCTGCGGACGGGCGACTCGTACTCGTCTACGCCTGTCGGCCACTGCACGCCCCCGCTTCGCCTCTCACCTCCGCAGACGAGCGCCACAGCCTCGGCCGAGCGTTTCTCGACGAGCTGGCACTGGACGCCGAGGATGCGTTTCTCGACGTGGCGGCGCACGCGGAGGTTTCGGACGAGGACCCCGTAAGCGCGTTGACTGAGGCTGCCCGCCGGCACCACGCGAGCGCGATCGTCGTGGGTTGCCAGCAGCACTCGCGGCTGCACAAGGCGATCGGAACTGTCACGAGCGAACTGCTGACGCGCTCGCCCGTTCCGATAACAGCGGTGCCCAGCGCGAGAGCGGAGTCCGACTAGGGCAGTCGATCGTTCGTAATCGATGCCAAAGCAGAGTGTGGCCCCTCCCAAGACAAAGTGAACCTGGCGAAACCAGCAACAAAGGAGAACATCAATGCCCGCCACTGAGACATCCAAGAGACTCACGGTTGGTTCGGTGATGCACATGGGAATCATCGAGTGTGAACCGCAGACGCCGCTCGAGGACGTCGCGCGGCTGATGGCCGAGGAAGATACCCACAGCGTCGCCGTCCATGGGCTGGATCCCGGATCGTCGGGTGAGGAGCAGCGCGGGTGGGGCCTCGTTTCCGACGTCGACTTGATGCGTGCGCTCAGCGCGAAGGGCCTGAACAGTGAAGCGTCTCGGGCAGCGACGGGCGAGATCGTGACGATCGGGGTCCACGAGAGCCTGGAGCGTGCCGCGCAGTTGATGGGCGAGCACGAATGCTCACACCTGGTCGTTACGGCGGGCGACCCGCAACGCCCGACGGGCATCATTTCGAGCCTCGACGTGATCCGGGGTCTCGTGTGGGGCTGGCGCCCCACCGCCCACGCGATCGACTGAGCTACACCGATTGGGCTGCGTTTTCTTGCCTTGGGTGGGTGATGTTCCCCGCGATTGCTGGGCTTGGGTGATCTCAGGTTCGCTGAGATTTGCTCAACCGATTGCCGCGTGCTCGCTTTAGCCGATCAGCCCTTGATCTCGTTATGAATCCGAGCCACCATCGGCTCGTTCATCTCGACACCCGCCGCCGCGAGGATCGGCAAAAGGGTCACCCCGAATGCCTCGAATGCCTCCCGCGACTCCCAAACGTCGAAGACCTGGATCTCGCCGTCCGTCTCAAGGGCGACGTGGGAGATGCGTCCGTCGGGAGCTCCGGCACCCGCTTCCTCAAGCTGGACGGTTGTTGTGTCGTACCGCTCCTGCGTAAAGCCCTTGGCAGTGATATAGAACCCGAGCGCCATTCGATCCCGATCCCCCTTCGCGCGGTCTGCGCGGTGGTTTGCCCAGCGATACCGTGGACTGTACTCCACGGACCGACGATCGTGTGTGCCAAGTGAATCGTGGGCCGCCTGCCGAGGGCGCAGCCGAGCGCGTGAGTGGGGCTCGTCAACCCGAGAAGTTGCGGAGGCCCGCCCTTCGAGCCGCCTACAGTGCACGCCCTCGGGCATCGCCGTCCTCCATCTCGCCAACAACTGAACCGCCCACGCCCTGCTCAAGAAGTGGCCGCCCATCGACTAGCGCCCGGCCCCGGCGCATGGCCACAAAAGCAGGCGTCCCGCGGTGCGCGGCCGACGCTAGCGCGACACCCACCGTCCCAAGCGACAGTCTGCGGATCGTAGATCGGGACGCCTGCTCTGCTCACGCGGAACGGGCAGCGCGACCGATCCGAGGCGTTAGTGGGAGCGATGCGGCCGAACTGGTCCGCTGGCGGAGCTGAATGGAGATCATGGCCCAATGAAGTCGGGGCGATTCAGCTAGCCCACGGCGCGCCAACCGCCTGCGGGCCGAACCGAGGTTCGGCCCGCAGGCTGGCGCGATTCAGGCGCCGCGTATCGCGCGGTCGGTTCGATTCTGTCTCAAGAGCTGCCGTCCGGAGCGAGCTTGCCGCTCGCGAGCATGCCCACCCAGAGCCCGAAGCCGTCTTTGAGGTGGTTGCCGGTGGCCTGCCCCGCCTTCGTGTCGGCCACGTAGTAATAGAGCGGGAGCCCATTGTAGGTGGCCTGTTTGGTGCCGTCACGGCGTGTCGTAAGACCGAGCAACGAAACGTTGGCTTTGCTGGCGACCGCCGGAGTGCCGGAGGCGAGCACCGGGGGCCATACCGCCGCGCAGCCTCCGTAGCAGGTGCTGAGCTTTTCGTGCGCGGATGTAGACTTTTCATCCGCCGTCAGCACGTAGAGCGTCCTGTTGTTGGCGCCGCTGATGAGCGTCCCGTCTTCGGGTGTCTTGTACGTCGCGATGGTCAGCGACGGCGCCGACTTGGTGGTGCTCTGGGCAGCGGTGTCCGCGCTCGATGGCGTCGTGGCACCCGTCGCAGAGCCGCCACCACAACCCGCGAGCGCTCCGGCGGCGACGGCGAGTGCGCCTATCACGCAAAACGTCGGTATTCGATTCACGTTGCATTCCCTTGGTCGAGGTTCATCAGAGCGCACGATGCTGCTCGAACCTCCTTACGCAGGCCTAACGTTGTGGTGAGGAATGTCTCACGGCACGAGTTCTCCCGGGAGCATCGCCGCCAACATTAATCGGCACCCGGGCTGAGAGTGCAGCCCGACTCATCCTCCTGCACGCGGACGGAACGGACGTGGTCAGGCGTTTTGCACCGGCGAAAGGGGGCTACTGCGCGATGAGTTCCTTGGTGCCGTCCGCGGAGGAGATTCTCACGCCCGTGATCTATCGGGTCTGTCTGGCCAGCCATTCATCAGCGCGAGCGCGCCGCTCGAGCAAGCTCGGGGGTCTGCTATCCGTGGGACTCGGGCCGAGTGCGGTGAGCTGAAGCGTCGCATCGAGGGCAAGCGCGAACCGCTGGCTGTACGGAGCGGGATCGGTAAGCGCGATACGCAAAAGATCTACGAGCCCCGCCACCTCTACAGTGCCCCCGCCGACCGTCACCTCGATCGCGGCGCGCGCGAGGTCGGCGAACCCGTAGGTACCGGGGGGTGCATCAAGCAGACGGACGCGATCAGGTGCCGCCGACGCGGCGAGGACCGTATCCGTCGCCAGTCCTCGATCCTCGGGATGGACCACGAGATCAAGCGTGCCCTCATTGCTGAGGATCAACGGCCACCCGTGCAGTGCCCCGGCGACCTCCCCCACCACAACCGCCCGCAGGCCAACGGCCCCGACAAGCTCAAGTGCCGCGACGCGATCGAAGCGGTCGCGGCTCAGGTGGCTGACCCGCTCTGCCGGCTCGCGCCCAAGCTGCTCGTGGATCAGAGCTGACCACGAGCCCTCATCGGCCGTGGCGAGCCCGAGCGTCAGATCGAGCTCGCACGCCGCCACGACATCCTGCACCGTCTCGAACTTGGGCTCGGTCGCGCCGCTCTCCCACCGCGCAACCGTCACCTGCGAGGTGCCCAGACGCCCCCCAAGCTCCTGCTGAGTGAGTCCCGCGCAGCGGCGGGCAATGACGATGATGTCGCGCGCACGCATCCCACCAGCATAACAGAACTGATATAGGCCAAACGACGCTTGCGGTCAGGCAGCCGAATTCGAACCGGCTACTGCTGCGCCCCCAAGCAGGCATGGCGCCTCACGCGGCGTTTTCCCCCTATTGTGCTCGAGCTTTCCCCCTACTTTCCCCCTATTGACAGGACCGAGGTCGGAAAACCCCTGCAAACCGCGTCCGCGCATGTCCGCCGCTGGCCAGCCCTGGCCGGGCGAATCTCCTGTGCTGTCCGGACATGTCCGGACATGTCCGGACACCAGGCTTCGATGGGCGATACTGGTTCGATTAGCCGGACATGCCTGCAAATCGGTACCTTTTGGCATGGCCTTCCCCCTAGAATCCCCCGAACCTGCCCGAAGTCGCCCTAACGTTTCCCCCTAAAGCGCGCCGATGCAACTCAAGCACGACTCGGCCTCGTGCCCAGTGATGCAATGCTTTTCCGGTCGATCCCGGCGAGGGCCGGCTCGGACGCCGATCATTTTCGGCTTTGGACGAACTCTCGCGGTGTGAGCACGGGCGGACTTGGGTCCACCAGTTGTGTGAGGTGGACATCGCCCGAGACGATGCACTGCGCATCGGCCTCCCGAGCGAGCGCGACGAGATAGTCATCGCCGGGATCGGGAGTCAGACCAGGCCGCAGCGGAGGATCTCCGACCAGCACGGCGTCCTCGATCAGGCCCGTCAAGAGCGCATCAATGTGGACTCTGTCGATTGAGGCATGGAACTTGGGTCGGCTCAGGACCGTCTCCAACTCGGCCAGCAGCAGAGGGCTGACGACCAGATCGAAGTCGCCGTCGGCCCACTGATCGAGGATCTGCGCTGGACTGCCCCGCGGCGAGAGCAGCGCCGAGACGAAGACGTTGCAGTCCAGAACGATTCGCGACACTTAGCGACGGGAGGCGTGCTGCTCTTCGACTGCCACCCGCATCGACTCTTCCTCGCTCATGCCAGGCCCCGATGCACGGCGGTCAGCCAGGATCGCCTTGACGCGCTCACGGCCGCTCAGCATCGCCAGATAGCGTGCGTAGGAGAGAACAACCGCCTCTGGGCGACGATGGGCGCCAATCACCACAGGATCAGCGTCAGCCCCCCGTGCACGAAAGCCCGCAAGAAGCGACGGCAGTTTTGATCTTGCCTCGCGCGTGGGAAGCACCTCGTCGATACCCGGACTCATGGTCTCACCTTAGCAGAAAGGCGTACACATATGGATACACTATGGCTGGACTCCCGATGGTTCAGCTTCCTCACGGATGGGCATATCGGCATCTAAGACGGCCTGCTCCGATGGGGCAGCCTCTTCGGACGTGGGCACCTGCATTCCCGCGGATGCTTGCTCGCCGGCCGCTACTGCCTCGTTGACGCTCTGCCGGTACTCAACCGCTTCGGGCACCTCGGTGTATTCGAGAAGGTCCACCGAGAGTGAAACCAGATGGGCCTTGACCTCGCCCGGTGTGGCGTAGAAGAACTCGCGCCGTTTGTTGACACGGTTGACCCGGCGGTCAGCGAGCCGTGCATGCATCTCCCGCTCGAGGCCGACAGCGTCGGCGGAGAAGACCAACGCGTGGGTGTCGTATCGAAACGGGACAGAAGCATCGCCGAGCTCCCGGACGCGTTCGGTCGGGTCAAGGCGACGAGTTAGCCCAATCTTGATCATCCCCTCACCGAAGGCTCCGACGTTGGAAATCACGTAGACGTAGCCGGCGCGGACGTTCGCCACTCGGTAGTCGACGTCTTCAATCGCCTTGACGATCTTCGCGAGCGCTTCCTGCGTGTGCGTAATCGCTTCGTGTTCGGCCTTGGCTTCGTGACGAGCAAGTACGTTGAGGTAATGCTGATGCTCCTTCTCCAGGCGAACTCGCTCACGAGCAAGTTCTTCCTGCACTTTGCGCTCCTCGTGCAGCCGCTCTCGCTCGGCTCGTTCACGCTCTTTTTCTTCAGCGCGCTTCTCCAAGAAGTCGGCGGTCAGCTCCAGCTCCTTGATTCGGATCTGGTGGTAATTATCGGAGATCCGGATGTTCATCGTTTTGCCGAGTTTTGAGATGACGCCGGCAATCTTGTTGAGACGCTCCGTAGCCGAGTCGAGCTTGTAGGGCTTCAGGGCACGAACGAGGTTGTCGGCTTCCGCGTTGTAGGCACGGAGAACGAGCTTTGAGTAGTCACGAACCATGGCGCGACCTTTGGGAGCCGATCCATTGACAGTCCAGTCCTTATCTGCGAGCACCGCCCCTCCGTCTTTCAGCGCCATGACTTTGATGAGGTCCTTCAGGCGCTTGAGCTCGGCCTGGTAGGCCACCGCGTCGGTCAACGGGTGGCGGTACTCATAGATGCCCACCTCTTGGAGAATCGCGGTCTCCTCGGTAATCACGACCTGCTCACTGAGTTCTGCCGTTCGCTGCTCGAGGGCCTGCTGACGACCGGCCAGGTCCTCGACGCACTTCTCAGCAGCCTCGCGGGCCTTCGTTGCTTCCTTTTCTACGGACGCGACCGCCCGCTCCCGTTCACGAGCCAGGCTCCCCGCCAGCTCAACCGTCTCCGTCTCGAGCGTCGCCTTGCGCTGTTCGAGTTCGACTGTCGACAGCAATCCGAGGTGATCGACGCGATCCCGGAGGTCCTCGAGTTGCGCGCGGAACTCCTTGGCCATCGATCGCGCGCGAAACAGTGGGATGCCTTTGCTCTCGTCCCGCTGCTGCGAGCCGATCACAGACACTCCCGGGGTCGCCGGCCCGTCCGTCGTAGCGACGTCATCCTCAACTTGCGAGTTCATGGTTCGATCCTAAGGGATCGAACTTGGAAGCACAAGTGGATTGCGTGGACTGTGCTTCCAAGATATATGGCACGCCCACGCGTCGCCGTTGATTGCGCGGGCACCCACCACAAGATCATCTAAGCGGCCAGCCCACCTGACATGTGCTCCGCCTTCAACAGGCGGAGGTCACGTTCTCCTAGACCCGCTTGGGCCGGGGTCTCGGCAAGCCAGTCAGCCGCCGGGACCCCGCCCTGGACCCCACACACCCAAACACGAAAGGACGAACACCATGGAAGACCAGATCACGCGCGACCGCCACGCGATCACCGAGGACATTGGCGAGGTTCACGCAACGGTCCTTCATCTGGACTACCTGCTGACCAACGGCGAAACGGCGGAGCAGATCGGCGACGTGCCGAGCGCGCTCAAGCAGGTAGCCGAGAAGCTATCGGGCCTCGCTGATGAGCTCGCGGCGGTCTGGCCGGTCGGTTCCGTCTGACCCAACCCCTATGTTGGTCATCAGGTGGACCCGCGACGGGCCACTAGGCAAGCCGGAGGCGCGACGCCCACCACTTGCTGAGCGCTCTCCCAGGGCCCGGCGACGGTACAGGGGAGCGGAGCTGAAGTAGCTACGAAAAGTCGCCCGGCTGGACCTGTACAGGCCCCGGAGAGGTGTCCAAAGCCCTCCGGGGTTTCGCCGTTCTGGAGCGGTGTGAGCTAACCGGATTTTCGCCGGTAGCGCTCGATCTCCGTCGTCCGCGGATGCTTTTTGGCGTAGGCGAGCGTTGTAAACCTGCCGTCACCCGATTTTCGTGCGACGCGGATCATTGGCGTTTTGCTCTTGTTCTTTCTCGATGGCATATCGGTTCCTCAGATTTTGATCGTCATGTTCATGTCGCCAGTTGCGTCGTCCAGCCCCTTGAGCGCATCATCGACCTTGCGCATCTCGCCGTCCAACTGCGATGCATCCACCTTGATCTGCTGGCCGCACGCGCAGGTCACGGTCGGCGAGGTCCTCAGCTTGTCCATCCTGACCTTCACGTCTCGCCCGCACGCCTCGCACGGTACGTCCATCAACTCATCATCAAGCAGTCCTGGCATGGTTAGTCCCGCCAGACGTATTCGGAGCCCACGGGCGCGATTGGCTTCACCGGGCGCATAGGCTTGATGGGCTGGATTGGTTTGATCGGCTTGATCGGTTGGATGGGTCGGATCGGTTTGATCCCGGTCGGCCTTTTCTGCAGTACCCACGGCATGACGCTGCTCTCGACTTTCGTTGTTGTTGTCTAACGCGCTACCTCTACTCATTACATGAGATCACACTGGCCGGACGCCGCCGCGTAGACCCCAAAATGCCACACAGCGGCCACGCGTACGGCCCTCGATTTGGCTAACCCAGCCCCTATCCCACCTCGGCCCCTGCCGGGTTTCCTGGGGCCTCGCGTGTGGCGCGGGGTCCCAGGCGGGGTCCAAGCTCACTTTGACCCCCGCTTATCGGACCCCAGAAAGCAAAAAACCCCCGCGTTAGCAGGGGTTTTTCGTGATGGGCGATACAGGGCTCGAACCTGTGACCTCCGCCTTGTCGAGGCGGTTGAGGGTGGGAATGAGCGGGAGCTGATGGGCATGAAACGGCAGGAAATGCCTGCAAAACAGGCCCTTCGCTATTCCAGCACGTGCCCCGGCTTTCCCGCCGTTTCCCGTCGAGATGTGCGCCAGGTGTGCGCCAAGCAGCGCCTTGGGTTCCCCTCGAGCCGGCGCCGGACGTCAACCGGCACCTCGACGTGACTCAGGCGATCAAGCAACTCCGATTGCCGGGCCCCCGAGCGGCGCACCGACGTTCTACCAGCCAGCCTCTTTGCTGCTCGCGTGTGCTCACTCGACGGCTCGAGCAAGGTCGTTGAGGCTATAGACGGTCGGTCGGTGCCCGTCGAGAAAGCCGAGTGTCACGCTGCGATAGCCGTGCTCGGCGAGTTGAGCGGCGCTCAGTACACGGAACTCTCAGTCCTCGATCTTCAGGGGGTCGTACTGGTCGGGCCGTCTGCACGTGTGGATCGCGAACACATAGACCTGCGCGCGTAGCGTTCGGTGGGCAGCCAGCTCGTTTGTCTGCGCCGACCACTCCCGTCCGGTAAAACCGGAGAAGGCGATCGAGGACAGCTTCCGCTTGACCTCCACCTTGATCCCAGTCGCGGTCGTCACATCCCAGTTGTCCGACGCCTTCCTCAATGGGGAAGGATCGCCAACCGCTCGGGCCACGAGGTAGGCCGCGAGCACGCCACGCACGATGTTCGTCCGCAGATCCGAGAACGCCCAGCGCCAGAAATCGAGCACCAAGGAGGGGTCGCTCGAGAAGCTCTCCTGCCCGTCAATGGGCGAACCAGCTTGGGGATCAGCCAGCCCAGTGGAGACGTGCCGACATCGGCATCGGGAGGCATGAACGAAGGCTAACCGGGTCGCCCAGGGTTTCCATTTTGACGACTGGGTCTGGCCCGGCGAGATCCTGCAACGATCCGCACAAAGGAGTAGAGTCGCTGTTGGACGGTCGCTGACCAAGCCGACCAGCCGTCGTTGCTGCTGAGCTTTTGCCGTCGCTGCGACTCGCCGATTCGATTGACCTCCGCCCGCGTGGACCCCTTCGGGGTTCGCGACCCGTCGGGACATTGCCCGGAAGGGATGGAAGACCACAGGAGGTTGCTCTCATGTTCAGAGCCAGGCCAGCAGGGGTTCCTGCTTCCGAAGCCGCTCAGGATGCTCAGCCGGTCGAAGCGCCGCGCCGGCAACGTCGGCGCGAAGCGACTGGTGTCGGCGTGTTCGGGCAAGGTGTCGGCTTGTTGGTGCGCGTCGTTCAGCTCGTTGTCAGCGTCGTCGTATTGATCATCATCGCGGGGATTCTGCTGGTGGTGCTCAAGGCCAATCCGGCCAACAGCATCGTCTCGGAAGTCCATAGCTGGGCGCGCTGGCTCGCCGGCCCGTTCGACGGCATGTTCAGCTTCCACAGCGCCAATGTCGCTATCGCTGTCAACTGGGGCATCGCCGCGATCGTCTACCTCTGCGTCGGCGGACTGATCGCGCGGCTACTCGGCCGCAGCTACCGCTAGCGCCGCGCTCAGGCGCTTATCGCCCATACCAATCAGGAGGATTCCATGACGGACAAGAACATCGACAAGGCAAAAGGTCGCGCGAAGGAGGCAGCCGGCGCGCTGACGGGAGACAAACGCCTAAAGAACGAAGGGCGCGTCGATCAAGCCAAGGGCTCTGCGAAGAAAACCGTGGACAAAGTCGCCGACACACTCACCGGCCGCAACAGAAACAGGAAATAGACCCATGGACCTGCTGCTGCTTTTGATCGTCGTCTTGATCATTCTGAGCGTCGCCGGTGGCGCCTTCGTGAGCCCGCTTGTGCTGCTTCTTCTCATCGTAGTGCTGGTGCTGTTCTTCGGTCCCTACCGCGGTCGAAGGGGCCGCGTCTAGGTCAAGCCACTCGGCCCTGACGCGCACGCGTTGGCGAAAGCGACGGCCTCTACTTGGTCAGCCCGGCGACCAGGTTGATCGTGGTCGCGATGATGAGCGTCCCAAACGCGTAGGAGAGGAGCGCGTGCCGCAGGGCCGTCCGACGGATGTTGGTGGTCTTCAGATTGGTGTCTGAGACCTGGAAGGTCATTCCGATTGTCAGAGCGAGGTACGCGAAGTCGATGTAACAGGGGGCTCCCTGCGCGTTGAAGTCGACACCCCCTGCTGTGCCTTCGTAGTAGAGCTTGGCGTAGCGCAGGCTGTAGACGGTGTGAACGACGCTCCAGGCGAGGACGATACTGGCGACGCTGAGGCCTACGAGCAGTGCCTTGCTCAGGCCACTGCTGTTACCGGCGCGCACGAGCACGAGACCCACCGCGATAAGGCTGGCAACGCTCGCGCTGAGCAGCAGGGCATCGGCCGCGGCGCGACGCGGATTCTCTCGTTTCGCCTGCTTAGCGGTGTCTGCCGCATCCAGGGACCACAGGGAGTGCCACATCCAGCTCACAAAAAGCAGTGCCGCCACGTCCCACCCGGAAAGAGGAATAAGCCACCACGGGCCCACGATCGCTACAACTAGCGCGCTAAGCGCGCCCGCCCCCGCGGAGACGGCAACGCGTACCCCCACCGAGGGCCCTCTCCGGCGAGACTGGCTCCCGTCAGAGGAGTGCGAGCGAGGACTCATTGGCATTGAATAGCACGGCGACGACGCGTGCCGCCCTAACGGTGGGGGCACGCGACAGCGCGCCAGGGGCCGGAGCCGCCTGGCGAGTGACTGCACGATCATTGGTGGAGCTGCCGTCGCCGGTGGAGCGGCGCGGGTGTTCAAGCGGAGCCAGAAACCTAGCGAGGGAGGCGGTCGTGAGCTGTAGAGATTCGACGTGGTCGTGGTTGGCTCCGGGCCAGCGGGGGAGGACTGTGCCGGACGTCTCGCTGAGAACGGTCTCTCGACCTCAGCGACAGCGCACAGCTACCCTGGCTCGCGGATCGAGAATCGTACTGGTGCGCGGTCACGGCACCATTGCGGACGAGCGAGAAGTGCACGTCGGGGAAGACCGTCTGCGTGCGGGCCGCGCCGTGATTCTCGCGACAGGCTCGACTGCCCTGATCCCGCCGATCTCCGGCTTGCTGGAGGCCGATCCGTGGACGAAACCGGGAGGCGACAACGGCCAAGGCGATTTCTCGTTCGCTGTCGGTTCTCGGCGGCGGCGTAGTCGGAGTGGAGATGGCCCAAGCGTACGCATCGCTGGGTGCGCACTGAGCAGTCCCGGGCAGACAGTGGTGTCGTGCTCGCGGAGGTAGGAATCTGCACGAACCGGTTGCGCCCGGACGTCGGGCTAGCTTTCGAGCGATGATCGCATGGTTGGCCTTTAGCCAGGCGTGCTTCGCCGTGCGGGGCTGCGTCCCGGGGGTTGCCGTGGTGCTTGGCCTGTGGGGATGTCGAGGATCGGGCAGCTCACCGGCTCGGCGGTGGTGACGGTGACCTGCTTGCCGTGGTGGGTGATCTGCAGCGGCGATCCTTGTAGGAGCGAGTAGTGGGCCTGCTCGTGGGTGACCTGCACCTTCAGGCGCCTGTCGCGGAAGCACATGCCGAAGGTCAGGCGTGTGAGTCGCTGTGGGAGGCGGGGTGTGAAGCTCAGGGCGCGTTCGTGGTCGCGCATGCCGCCGAAGCCGGCGACGGCCACGATCCACGCCCCGGCGAGCGAGGCTATGTGTAGTCCGTCGCGGGTGTTGTGCTCGAGGTTCTCGAGGTCCATGAGGGTGGCCTCGGCGAAATAGTCGTAGGCCAGCTCGAGGTGCCCGACCTCCGCTGCGATGACGGCCTGTGTGCAGGCTGATAGCGAGGAGTCACGCACGGTCAGCGCCTCGTAGTAGGCGAAGTTCCGGGCCTTCTCCTCCGGGGTGAATGCGTCTCCGCGCAGGTGTAGGGCGAGTACGAGGTCGGCCTGCTTGAGGACCTGCTTGCGGTACAGGTCGAAGTAGGGGAAGTGCAGCAGCAGCGGGTACTGCTCGGGCGTGGTGTGATTGAAGTCCCACGTCTGGTGCTCGGTGAAGCCCTCGGCCTGTGGGTGGACGCCCAGCTGCTCGTCGAAGGGGATGAGAATCGCTTGCGCGGCGTCGCGCCAGGCCGCCGTCTCCTCCGGGTCGACGCCGATCTCGGCGGCCCGCTCGCCGTGGCGTTCGACGGCGTCGGCTGCCAGACGCAGGTTTCGCTGCGCCATCAGGTTGGTGTAAACGTTGTTATCGGCGACGGCGCTGTACTCATCGGGGCCGGTCACCCCGTCGATGCGAAACCGCCCGCCCGTGTCGTGGTGGCCCAGCGAGCGCCACAGCCGCGCCGTCTCGACCAGCAGCTCGAGGCCCGCCTCGCGCTCAAACGCCTCATCGTCGACCGCGGCCTGGTAGCGACCGACGGCGTCGGCGATATCCGCCGCGATGTGAAACGCGGCCGTTCCCGCCGGCCAGTACCCCGAGCACTCCTGTCCATCAATCGTGCGCCAGGGAAACGCTGCGCCCTTAAACCCCAGGAGCTGGGCGCGCTCGCGGGCCATTCCCAGTGTCGCGTGCCGCCAGCGCAGGGCATCGCGGGCAGCGTGCGGCGCGGTGTAGGTCAGGACCGGCAGCACGAAGGTCTCGGTGTCCCAAAAGGTGTGCCCGTCATAGCCCGGCCCGGTCAGGCCCTTCGCGGCGATCGCCCGCTGCTCGCCCCTCGCGCCAGCCTGCAGCGTGTGAAAGAGCGCGAAGCGCACCGACTGCTGGAGCTCGGCGTCACCCTCGAGCTCCACATCGGCGCGCTCCCAGAAGTCATCCAGGTAGCCGCGCTGGCCGGCGAGCAGCCCGTCCCAGCCTGTGCGGCGCGCCCCGGCGAGCGCCGCGGCGACCTGGTCGCGCAGAGCCGCCGTTGAGCGCTGACTCGACCACCCGTACGCCAGCAGCTTGACGACCCGCAGCGGCTGGCCCGGCGCGATGTCGGCCGTGATCGTCACGCGTGCGAGATCCTCGCCGCTCTCAGTCAACGTCTCAGTCCCGGGAGGTCCCTCGACGAAGTGGTCCATGCCGGCGGCCATCCGCAGCGCGCTCTGCTTCGTGATGTGCACGAGTACGGCGCGGGCGTCGTGGTCTGAGAACTGCTCGCAGCGCAGCGGTGCAACCAGGTTCGCAGCCGCCCGAGGGTCGACCTTTACGTCTGGCATCGGCTCGTTGGCTACGAGCTCTGACTGCACGACGAGCCGGACAGGGTCATCGACCGCCTCGACTTCATACAGGACGGCGGCGACCGCTCGCTGCACCAACGAGACCAGGCGCACCGAGGAGACGCGTATCCGCCTGCCGGCCGGGGAGCGCCACTCGGCGCGGCGTTCAAGCACGCCGGCCCGGAAGTCCAACACCCGCTCGTGGCTTTCCAGGTCGCCGAAGCGCACGTCGAAGGGCTCGTCGTCGACCAGCAGGCGAATGATCTTGCCGTTGGTCACGTTGACCGCGGTCTGGCCCGCCTCCGGGTAGCCGTAGCCCGCCTCCGCGTAGGGCATAGGGCGCCGCTCGTAGAAGCCGCCCAGGTAGGTGCCCGGCAGGCCTGGCGGCTCACCCTCGTCGAGATTCCCGCGCAGCCCGATGTGCCCGTTGGACAGCGCGAACACAGACCCCGACTGCTCGAGCACGTCCAGGTCAAGCTCGGTCTCGCGCAGCGACCACGGCTCTACCGCATATGCAGGGTGGGAGATCACGCGGTGTCGAGCAGCTCGGCGAGATCGCCGACGACGATGTCGGCGCCATGCTCGCGCAGCGCGTCAGCCTGGCCGACCCGGTCGACTCCCACCACCCAGGCAAAGCCGCCGGCTCGCCCTGCCTCCACGCCCGCCAGTGCGTCCTCGAAGACCGCAGCTTGGCCGGGCTCGACGCCCAGCGCCCGCGCACCCGCCAGGAACGTGTCAGGTGCTGGCTTTCCCCGCAGATGCTCGCGCTCGGCGACCACACCGTCGATGCGCTGCTCAAAGAGATCCGCTATGCCCGCGGCGAGAAGCACATCGCGGCAGTTGGTGCTCGAGGACACCACCGCGCTGGCCACGCCCGCGTCTCGCACCGCGTGGACGTATCGCAGCGACCCGTCATAGGCCTTGACGCCCTGATCCTTGATCATTGCCAGCATGATCTCGTTCTTGCGGTTGCCGAGACCGTCGATCGTATGTGTATCGCCTGGGTCGCCCGGGTCGCCCTGCGGCAGCTCGATGCCGCGCGAGTCCAGGAACGAGCGCACGCCCTCATAGCGAGGCTTGCCGTCGACGTACTCGTCATAGTCCCGGTCCGGGTCAAAAGCGACGAACGCCTCGCCGTTGCGTACCGCTCGTTCGCGCAGGTAGCCGTCGAACATCTCCCTCCAAGCGGCAGCATGGACCTTCGCGGTCTGCGTGAGCACCCCGTCAAGGTCGAACAGGCACGCTCTGACACCGTCAGGTAAACCAAGCATGCATGGACCCTACCCATCAACCCATCAGCAGCCGCGGCCTGGGGGAGTGTTCGAGTGGACGCGGTTGACGTACAGCGTGTACGCGAGGCCAGGGGCAGGTTGGGGCAACCGACGACGAGGGCCTGCCGATCCTCGACACAGATGGTGAGGGCGTGGTTGGATGGCTCACACACAGGCGGCTGCTTCGCGCCTACCACGCGCACCTCGACGCCCGCTAATGAAGGATCCTTCAGCGAGCGGTGAGCCGATGACAGACTCCACAGACAAGGCGAGCATCGGGTTGCTCGCCGCCCTGAGCATCGGGGTGGGCGGCATGATCGGCGCGGGGATCTTCTCGATCCTGGGGGTCGTGGCAAGCATCGCTGGTTCCGCCATGCCCCTTTCCTTCGCGATCGGCGGGGTCGTCGCCGGCCTTGCCGCCTATAGCTACGTCGCGCTCGGCCGGACGTTCCCGAGTGTCGGCGGCCCCGTCACGTTCCTGGTTCGCGGCTACGGCGAG
>DATCBT010000076.1:0-59841 GCA_036511695.1 Solirubrobacteraceae bacterium
GGGCAGCGTCGTCTTGACCTGGGAGAGATACTGATGCCCTTCCGGACGCGACAGGTTGAACGTAAACGAGGTGTTCCCACCCGCGTTCGCGTTCTGGTTCTGTGTGCTCTGGGTCGGCGCGAACGGCAGCGGCGATGGGCAGCCATTCGTTTCGAACAGCGTCGAGCCGAGCACCGGGGCGGTTGGAATCGTGAACGGCGAGAAGCTCGTTTCGGCCAGTGCAGTACCGCACGCAAGCGGGTTGGCGAGTGGCGGCGGCCCCTGCGTCCCGCGTGTAAAGGTCAGCTTCACACTACTGAACGGCTGTTCCGGATTTTCAGTGAACGTGGCCGTCAGCCGACCCGTCGTTTCGTTGGGCGTGGCCAAGCCTCTCAGACGCACCGAAACGCCGTACCGCGAGGACTCGGCGTCGATGTACATCGTGTACGGCGGCCCGGTGATCGGACCGGTTGCAGGCCCGCCGAGATAGATGCTTCCTGTGAGCGATCCGTTGGGAAGGTCGGGGACGTTCAACGCGACTGTGCCGATCTTCGACCCGCCGGGACAGGCGACAGGAGACCTCGTGCCGATGCCGATCTGCGCCGGCGTGCAGGCTTCCAGACCAGCGGCGGCCGACGGGTTGAGCGTCAGGCCTTCCGGCAGGGTGATGCTCGCCGTCTTGAGCTGCGAAGAGTCGATTTCAGTCGGGCCGGGATTGTGCGGGAGCGTCAGTTCGGTGCTCACGCCGTCAGGCTGATCGGACTGTGTCGTTTCCGGTGTCAGCGCAAAGCCGGGAGCAAAAGGAACTTTTTCGAAGGGAGAAACACCGTTGCAGCCTTCGGTGGGAACCAGCGTTTCATATTTCTTAGCAACTGTCTTGCCTTCGGTCGATTCGAACGTCACGGTGCTGGTGGTCGCGGGACCCACGCCCGCACAGTTGCTCGGGAGCGTGATGTATCCGCCGTTCCCCGTGCTGCCGATGTTGCCTTTCAAAACCAACCGCGACGAGATCAAGGGGATTGCGGTCGAGACGTTGATTTCGTAGTAGTCGTGATAGTCACCCGCCCATTCCACGTTCCCGTTGATGAGCGTGTGTGCATAGTACTGTTTCCCCTCAAGTGCTTCTTCTGTCAGTTTTTTTTCTGGTTCGGTGCCCGGCAAAGGGTGTTCCGCAAAGGCTTGTTCAAGCTTGCCTTTGGTGAGTGGTATTGGAAGCGCGAGCGCCACGCCAAAGACCGATGCGACACCCTGGGGCTGTTCAACGTTATAGGCCGTGCCTTCCAGTGGAAGATCGGACACTTCTGGTGATTTCAAGACGCCTCCGGGTCCGGCGTAGACCACCACCTTATTGACGCCGATGACCGTACTTCCGGCCCCGCCTTCCGCGCATTCCGGTTTCGGGTAGAAGCCAGTGCCGGGAATCTCTTCTTCTTCTTTCGGGCTGGCATCGAATTGCTTCATCGTGCACTTCGGCACGGCCTCGGGGTTCGTGCTCACCCCCGGACCGACATCGGTGCGAACGTGCTTGATGATGCCCAGCGGAGCCTCGTTGGGAAACGCACCGACAGTGTTGACCTTAAAGTCCGTGATTCCAAAGCTGGGGTGTCCAGCGGCCTGGCTGTAAGCCTGTTCCCTGGCTTCAGCCAGAGTTGGTTCCTTGGGGAACGAGTATGTGAACGGCCCAAATTTGGGTTCTTCCGAGCCGCACGCTTCGAATGCCGCAGTGCAGTTGCCCGCCACCAGGGTTTCCACGCCGAATTCCGGCGCGGCCTGAGCCGCTGGCGCCGAAAGGGCGAAGATCGCGCCAAGCAAAGGCGCCAGAAGAGCGAAGCGTACGTTGGACCTCATGCCGACCTCCCTATAGAACCATGGCTTCTATACCCGGTTACGACTCCCCATACACCCGAAAGTTGCGGCCATCCGCGATCCTCTTTCGAGAATTCTTACCAAACAAATCTGGTGGACATCCTCCGACTGTAGCCGAGGCTCAAGCCTCATAAGAACACCATTGCAAATCGCACTTTACACCATGCAATGGGTGGTTGTCCAGGTACAAGCGACCCGCCACCCTGTGGGTCCCTACCCCACGGATGAGGTGAACCCCACCGGCGCCCCGAAGCTGACCCGCAGCAGCGCGCCGCCGCCGGAGGCATTCTGGGCCTCCGCGTACCCGCCGCAGGCCTCGGCCGCCTGGCGCACGATCGCCAGGCCGAGGCCGGAGCCCGGGAGCTTGCGCGCGCGGTCTGCGCGGTAGAAGCGGTCGAACACGAACGGCAGATCGGCCGCCTCGAAGCCCGGTCCATGATCGCGGACGGCGAGCACCCCGTTGCGCAGCTCGACCTCGACGCTCCCTCCGGGAGGACTCCACTTGCCGGCGTTCTCCAGCAGGTTCGAGACCGCGCGGTTGATTCGCTCCGCCTGCCCGCGCACGAGCGTCGGCTCGATGCTCAGCTCGAAGCGCAGGTAGCCGCGCCGCTTGGCGCGCTCGATCGCGCCCTGAACGATCTCATCCAGGCGCACGTCCTCAGCGGGCGCGCCGTCGTTGCCCGAGCCACGGGCGAGCTCGACCACGTCGCCCACGAGCGCGGTCAGCTCATCCAGCTCGCTGATGATGTCCCGACGCAGGCTCTCCTGCTCACCCGGCGGCAGACGCTCGGCTTCGCCCAAGACCTGGATGTTCGCGCGCAGCGAGGCGATCGGGGTGCGCAGCTCGTGGCCGGCGTCGGCAATCAGATGGCGCTGGGCCGCGACCGAGCGCTCGAGCGCGTCGAGCGTCGTGTTGAAGCTGCCCGCCAGGCGCGCCAGCTCGTCGCGACCCTCGACCTCCAGGCGGCGCGACAGGTCGAGGTTCCCGGTGAGCGCCTCCGTGCGGCTGGTGAAGCGCGCGATCGGCGCGAGCGCCACGCGTGCGACGAGCGCGCCGAGGATCGCCGCGAGCGCGATCCCCGCCACGCCGACGATCGCCAGCAGCAACAGGATCCTGCTCAGCTCATGGCTCAATTCGCTCAGCGGCCTGGCGATCATCACCGCACCGCGCGCGCCGGTGCCGATCGTCAGCACCCGCAGCCTGACGCCGTTCACGGTCCTGTCGCTCAGCGCGCTGCCCCGGCCGCCGGCCGCGATTGCCTTGTCGCTCGCGCTCACCGCGATCCTGCGCGAAGTTCCCTGCCCGCCGGGCACCTGGACCGTGCCCTGAGGGGAGATGAACTGGACGTAGCCCGACGCCCCTCCGAACGGCGCCGGCTCGACGCGGCTGGGGAACCCGTCCCCACCCCGATCCTGCGGCCCGCCCGCGGGTGGCCCTTCGCCCCGGATACCGGACCCGCCCGGGACGCCAGAGGCGACCACCCCGCCGGGCCCACCGGCGGGCGGGCTGGCATTCGAGTCCGCCATGAACGCCTGCGCGCGCTGGCGCAGCCCCTGGTCGATCTCCCCCTGCAGGTCCGAACGCACCGCCAGGTACAGGCCGACCGCGGCGGCGAGCACCGCCAGCCCGACCGCGAGGCCCGCGGTCGCCGAGATGCGCGCACGCAGGCTCATGGTTCGCGCAGGCTCATGGCTCGCGCAGGACGTAGCCGACACCGCGCACCGTGTGGATCAGTCGGCGCGCGCCGGCGTCCTCCAGCTTGCGGCGCAGATACCCGACGTACACGCGCAGCGCGTTGGAGGCGGGGCCGAAGTCATAGCCCCACACGCGGTCATAGATCAGGCTGTGCGCGAGCACCCGCTTCGGGTTCAACAGCAGCAGCTCCAGCAACTGGTACTCCGTCCGGGTCAACTCAACGAACTGCCCCTCCACCTCCGCTCCATGCCGGGAGCTGTCGAGCCGTAGCTCGGCGAACGACAGGGAATTGGCTCCACCCTCGCCGCCGTCCGGGCCCGAGCGACGCCGCAGCGCTCGGATACGCGCCTTCAGCTCGCCCACGTCGAACGGCTTGACCATGTAGTCGTCCGCGCCCACGTCCAGCCCGTCTATCCGGTCGGCCACCGCATCGCGCGCGGTCAGGATCAGGATCGGCACGCGGTTGCCCAGCAGGCGCAGCCGGCGGCAGACCTCCAACCCATCGATGCCGGGCAGCCCGACGTCGAGCACGACCGCGTCGGGAACGGCCTGGACGACCAGCTCGAGCGCCTGCTCACCGTCCTCCGCGCTTTGCACCTCATACCCACCCAGCGTCAGCGCGCGGCGCAACGCCTCGCGCACCGCGCGGTCATCGTCGACGACGAGAATCCTCACGACTTTGATTGTTGCGTGCTCATCGGCCGAGCATCGCCGCCGCGTGTAGGAACAGCGTGTGACGAAGCTAAAGATGCATAAGGACGCGCCCGGGAGACACCACGCCGCGGGGCTCGTATGGTCGCCTGTCCAGCGCGAAGCCGACCGTCTCCAACGAGAGTCCATACACCGGACGCAGGAAACCGGGCACGCTTGAGCAGGCTGTCGGTACTCCAATACACCCCAGCGAGGTGAGCGATGCGAGGAAGAACCCCACAGATCGTCGCCCTCGGGGGCGGAGGCTTCTCGATGGAGCGGGACAGCTCGCTGCTTGACGACTACGTGCTGTCGCTGACCGATGCCGCGCGACCACGCGTCTGCTTCATACCGACAGCCTCCGGCGACGCAGATCACTACGTGGTGCGCTTCTACCGGCGCTTCTCCCCCGACTGTGAGGCCAGTCACGTGTCGCTGTTCCGCCGCGACCAGGGCACGGGCGGCGTCGAGGACGACCTCGCGACCCATCTCCTGGCGCAGGATTTGATCTACGTCGGCGGCGGTAACGTCGTCAGCATGCTCGGCGCCTGGCGCGCATATGGGCTCGACGAGATACTGCGTACGGCCTGGCGCAAGGGCGTCGTGCTCTGCGGGCCTTCAGCGGGCTCGCTCTGCTGGTTCGACGAGGCACTGAGCGCCTTTCACGGCGCGCCTCGCAGCGTGCGCGGCCTCGGGCTGCTGCCGTACTCAAACTGCGTGCACTACGACGCCGAGCCCGAGCGGCGCGCGGAGTACCACCGCTTCGTCGGCGACGGCATGCGCGAGGGCTTTGCAGCCGAGGACGGCGTCGCGCTGCACTTTCGCCGCACGCGCCTTAAGCACGTCGTCAGCTCGCGTCCCAACGCATGCGCCTACCGCGTCGAGCACACCGGCGATGGCGTCGTGGAGACTCCTCTGAAAGTCTCCTACCTGGGCGCCGAGCCGGCCATGGGCGACACCGAGGAGCCCGCGTCCGAGCCCTCCGCAGCCTCCTCCCCCAGGTCGCGGCGGCGCACGCCGCGCCGCCCGAACGTACCGAGGGCCACCGCCCGGCCCGCCGGCCCAGCGCCCATTCCCGCATGAACGCACGCCTCGTTGCGCCCATCGAGGACCGGCTGATCTTCGCGATGGGCGGCGGGGGCTTCACGATGGAGCCGAACAACCCCCTGCTCGACGACTTCGTCCTCGGACTCGCCCACGCCAAACCCGGCGCCCGGGCGAAGGAGCCTCGGGTGCTGTTCCTGCCGACGGCCTCCGGCGACACGACCGCGCAGATCAATGCCTTCCAAGCGCGCTTTGCCGACCGCATGTGCTCGCCCGCGCACCTGTCCCTGTTCCGGCTGCGAGACGCCAAGCGTCCGCTGGCAGAGATCGTGCTCGACCAGGACATCATCTATGTCGGCGGCGGCTCGATGCGCAACCTGCTCGCGCTCTGGCAGGCGCACGGGCTCGACCGTCTGCTCGTGCAGGCCTGGCGCGCGGGGACCGTGCTCGCCGGTCTGAGCGCCGGGGCGATGTGCTGGTTTCAGGGCGGGGTCTCGCGCTCCAGCGGCCCACCTGAGGCGCTCGCCGGGCTGGGTCTGCTCGAGGGCTCGCTCACCGTCCACACCGACGGCGAGCCCGAGCGCCTGCCGGTCTGGCTCGCGAGCGTGCGCGAGGGCATTCTGCCCGGAGGCTGGGCGGTCGATGACGGCGTCGGGCTGCTCTTCCGCGGGCAGCTCCTCGCGCGCGTCGTCAGCTCACGACCGGGCGCCGGCGGGCAACGAGTCGATCAGGTCGCGGGCGAGCTCGTGCGCCACCGGCTCGAGCCGGAGCTGCTCGGCGCGGACAGGGACGGCGCCCTGGGAGGCTTCGACGAGGATGTCCAGGAGCTGCGCCGCGTCAACCGCCTGCGCCGCGGGATGTTCGGCGAGGGACGCTAGGAAACGTCAGGCGTGCGTCAAGGCCAGCGCGTAGGCGGCCTTGCCGTCGCCCGCGCGCTTGCTGCGGGTGATCGCTCCCGCCTGTTGCAGGCGGCGCAGGTTGCTCTGGATGACCGGGCCGCTGATCGCGGTGACGATCACCAGCTCGGAGGCGGTGTGCGAGCCGTGCTCGAGCGCGGCGAGGATCGCCACGCCCGTGGCGCCGCGCTGGGCGCGTTTGGAGGCCGGTTTGGAGTCGCGCCTGGGGGCGGCGGGTTTGAGGGCGCGCTTAGGGGTCGAGGCCGGAGGAGTGGGAGCGAGAGCACGCCCAGGCGTGTCCTTCTTCGCTTGACGTTCGGCCTCGAGCGCGTCGGCGGCACCGAGCAGGCGCTCATACTCGGCCAGCAGCGGCCGCAGCTCGCGCAGGCGCGCGTCGAACTCGCCGCTGATTCGGGTGAGCAGGTCGGGGCCTTTGCCGCGAAGTCTTGTAAGCAGGTCGGGCGCGGCCATCAATCAGTCTGCCCGGCGTTCACAGGCGACCATCTGGGTCGTGGTCACCGTGCGCGGAAGTCCCGCTCCGATCAGCTGCATGATCAGCTTTCTATCAGTCCCAAGCAGGCACCGCTGCCAGCCCCGTAAGGCTCTTACCTGCGACTACTCTTGCGCGCCTTCGCCGGCCGCGGTGGATAGCGCTTGCGCTCCTCGGCGGTCATCTTGCGGATCGTCAACGAGCCGTCCTTGACCTGACGCTCGACATCCTCGAGTTTCGCTACGCGACGCTCGGCCGCACGATCTGACTGAGTGGCCATAGATTCAGGTTAGCGCGCCGGCGGCGGTGTCTCGGAGCTGCTCGGCGCCGCGACCGCGTCCCGGGCTTCGTGCTCTTCCTGTCTTGCCCGGCGGTACTCGTTGACGACGATCTCCGTCAGCTCCTCGACCGAGGTCTCGGCCGTCGGCTTGTCGAGCGCGATCGCGCCATCCTGGATCATGCTGACGCGGTCGCACGCCTGCAGGACGTGGATGTAGTTGTGGAGGATCATCAGGATCGAGACTTTGCCTTCCTCCTTCAGGCGCGCCACGAGGTCGAGGATCATCGAGCCCTCCTTCGCGCCCATCGCCGCCAGCGGCTCGTCGAGGAGGATGATGTCCGCGTCGGAGTTGACGGTCCTGGCGACCGCGATCGCCTGGCGCTGGCCGCCGGACAGGCGCGCCACCGCGACGTCGATCCGCGGGATGTTGATCCCGATCTCGTCCAACGCCGTGCGCGCCTGCAGCTTCATCTCGCGGTTGGCCAGGAACGGGAGCGGACGGTGCACCTTCTCGCGCCGCAGGAAGAGGTTGTGGTAGACGGACAGTTCGTCGATCAGCGCCAGGTCCTGATAGACCGTGTCGATCCCAGCCGCGCGCGCCTCGTCGACGCTTTTCGGCGCGTACGGCTGCCCGTGCAGCGTCATCTTGCCGCCGTCCTGTTTTTGAAAGCCTGAGAGGATCTTGATCAGCGTCGACTTGCCCGTGCCGTTGTCGCCGAGCAGGCCGAGCACCTCGCCCTTGCGCAGGTGCAGGTTGACGTCGCGCAGCGCCGTGACCGGGCCGAAGCGCTTGGAGATGTGCTCGACCCGCAGCACGTCATCCGCGGCCGAGCTCGGCGGGACGACGGTCTCTGCCGGAATCGTCTGATCAGCCACTGCTGTGCCCCCTGCGTGCGCGTTGGACGTAGATGTTGACCGTCATCGCGATCACGATCGCGAGACCCAGATAGAGCAGCAGGTAGTTGGCGTTCACACCCTGCAGGATCAAGCCGTCGCGCAAGACACCCAGGAACAGCGCGCCGATCAGGGCGCCGACGACCGTGCCCGAGCCGCCCGCCAAGAGCGTGCCGCCGATCACCGCCGCGGCGATCCCGTAGAACAGGATTTCGTTCGCCCCGGCCGTGTCCGGCTGGACCGTGCCGGCGCGCACCGACTCGAGGATGCCGACGAGCCCGCCCGCGGTGGCGCAGAGGATGAAGTTGCGGATCATCACCAGCCGCACCCGCACCCCGGCCTCGGAGGCGCCGAGCTTGTTCGAGCCGACCGCCACGGTGTACAGCCCCCAACGGGTGAACGTCAGCACCGTCTGCAGCACGATCACGATCACCAGTGCCCAGATCAGCTCCGAGTAGACACCGCCGCCGAAGATTTTCGCGAACGTGCCGATGTGGTTGACCTCTTCGGGCAGCGAGATGTGTACGCCGTTGACCACATGGGTGACGCTGTGGGTCGTGTGTGTCACCTGTGCCCCCGGTGTCTCCACGGGCTGTCCGTGGGAGATGATCAGCGTCAGCCCCTCCAGCGTGAACAGCATGCCGAGCGTCGCCACGAACGAGCTGATGCCCACGATCGCCGTGAAGAACCCGTTGATCGCACCCACGATCATGCAGGCGATCAGCGCGATGAGCACGCTCGGCACGAGTGGCAGGCCGGCGTTGGCGACCTTGTAGAACAGGTACGGAGCGAGCAGGTACGTCCCCCCGATCGAGAGGTCGATCTCGCCGAGGATCATCACGAACACCTCGCCCGCGCCGAGGATCGCAAAGGGAGCGAAGTACGGCAGCAGCGTCTTGAAGTTCGCCGAGGTGAAGAAGCTGCTCGTGTTCAGCGCGAAATAGATCGCCACGACGATCGTGACGACGATGATGCTGCCCTCGCGCAGGGACAGCACGCGCTCGAACAGCCCGTTGCGTTCCAGCAGGGAGCCCCGGCGCGGTTGCGCCGGGGGCTCTGCTGCCGGTGTTGGTGTCTCCGAGGAGGCCAGTCCCCCCGTCGCGTTCGCCATGACCGTGCTGGTTTATGCGGGCGTGCCCGCCTTGATCGGGATCACCTTGACTTCGGAGGAGGTCCCCTCGTAGCGGCTCTTGGATTCGACGTACGGAGCGACTGTTTCTTTGTTGAGGAACTTCAGGCCCGTGTCGGTTTCGGCGGGGCCTGTCAACGACCCGGATACCTGCCACTGAAACAGCTGCAGGACCGGCAGAAACCCTTGCAGGTAGGGCTGCTGGTCGATCGTGAATTCGATGTTCCCTTCCTGCAGCAGCTTCTGGGTCTCTTCCGTCAGGTCAAAGCCGCCGGCCTTGATGCCTTTGCCGGCCAGCCCGTACTTCTGCATGACTTTGGCGAGGCTTTCCGTCGAGCCGCCGTCCACCGCGTACATGCCCTTGGTGCTCGGATGCCCGACCCAGTAGGCGTCGATCGTCGAGAGCTCCGCCGGCACGGCGGCGCCGGTGGCGATTTCATGCGGCGTGATCGGCTTGCCCGACGCCTTGATCGCCTTGATCGCGCCTTCGATCCGCGGCTGCAGGTTGGCGGAGCCCGGGGTGGCGATGAACAGCGCCACGTCGCCCGAGGGCACGGCCGCGACGATCCGTTCGCCCATCTCTTCGCCGGCCTTTTTCAAATCCTGGCCGATGTAGGAGATGCGCTTGTTGATCGGCGCGTCGGCGTTGTAGGCGACCACCGGGATGCCCGCCTTCAGCGCGGCTTCGACGGGCGCGTTGAACGCGTGCAGATCGATCAGCGCCACCGCGATCCCGTTCGCGCCGCTCGTGACCGCCGTGTTGATCGCGTTGACCATCTGGCTGACGTTGCTGCTTTCCGAACCGGTCCACTGGTAGGAGCAGCCAAGCAGCTTGCACGCATCCGCGGCCCCGTACTGCGTGGGGACGAAGAACGGGTTCGTCGTGACGTGGTTGACGATCACGAATTTGTAGGCCGGGTGCGATCCGAACACGGCTGCCGAGCCTGAGCCCGACGCGGAGCCCGAGCTCGTCCCGCCGGAGCCGCAGGCCGCCAGGATGGTGCTGGCCGAGCCGGCGGCGACGCCGGTCAGCGCGGTCCGGCGCAGGAACGCGCGGCGGTCAAAGCCACGTTGGCCTGTCTCCGGCCGGTCGCGGTGATCGAGGTTCTCCAACACCTCGCCTGCCTGATCAATCTCTGACATCTGATCCTCCTCCTCGGGGCTATCACAAGGGGTATACCCTCGGGACGGTGACTTCATCCCACGAAAGTTGCGGCCCCCTGACGCTCACGCGACACGTCAAAGGCGATGGTCGCCAGTTGATCCTCTACTCGCGGCGAGCGGATGGGTGAGCAGCGCTTCAACGAGTTGCGTGGTGAGCGGGTCGTGTATGCAATCCATCGACAGGACCGCACCTTCCTGCCCTCGCGCGAGCACTGCCCGCTCTGCCCGACTCGCCCCGGGCAGCCGGAGACGGAGATCCCGTTCCCCGCCTTCGAGATCGCCGTGTTCGAGAATCGCTTTCCCGCCTTCGCGGCGCCCCACGGCGTGGCTGAGGTCGTCGTGTACACCGACCGCCACGACGACTCGTTCGGCACGCTCGCGCCGGAGCGCGCCGAGGCGCTGATGTGGGTCTGGCGCCAGCGCTACGAGGAGCTCGGCGCGCGCGAGGACGTCGAGTACGTGCTGATCTTCGAGAACCGCGGCGTGGAGGTCGGCGTGACGTTGCACCATCCCCACGGACAGATCTACGGATACCCGTTTCTGCCCCCCGTCCCCACGCTCGAGCTCGCGGCCGATGAGCGCCTCGGTGGCTGCGCGCCGTGCGCGCTGCTCGCGCGCGAGCTCGAGGACGGCCGGCGGATCGTCTATGAGAACGAGAGCGTCGTCGCCTACATCCCCTACGCGGCCTGCTGGCCGTACGAAGCGCACGTGGTGATGCGCGAGCACCGTGCGAGCCTGCTCGACTGTCAGGCCGAGGAGCTGCGTCTGCTCGCCGTCGGGCTGCAGGCGCTCGTGCGCGGCTACGACGCCCTGTTCGATCGGCCCTTTCCCTACGTGATGGTCGTCCACCAGGCTCCGACGGGGGGCGCGAGTGCCGGGGCCGGGCACCTGCACGTGGAGTTCTATCCGCCGCTGCGCACGGCCGAGAAGCTCAAGTATCTCGCCGGTTCCGAGCAGGGGGCGGGCGTGTTCATCGGTGACACGCTGCCGGAGGAGTCGGCCGCCGCGCTGAGCGAGGCGATCGCAAGTGTCGCTTGAGCGGGTTGCCGCGTTCGCCCCCGGGCGGGTGAACCTGATCGGCGAGCACACCGACTACAACGAGGGGCTCGCATTGCCGTTCGCGATCGCCGCGGGCATCACGGTGCGCGCGAGCGCCACCGGAGAGCAACGAATCCGCGCGCGCGCGCTGGACCTGGGCGAGGAGGACGAGTTCGCCCTCGCCGACCCCCCACGCGCGGGGGGATGGAGTGCGTTCGTGCGCGGCGTCGTGGCCGAGCTGGGAGGCGCGGGCTATCCGTTGGTGGGAGCGGAGCTCGAGATCGGCGGCGATCTCGCGCTGGGCGCCGGGCTCTCCTCCTCGGCCGCGCTCGAGGTGGCGCTGTGTCTGGCGTTGCTCGCCCTGACCGGCGCCGCCGACGCCGACAGGACCGAGCTCGCGCGGCTGTGCGCGCGCGTGGAGACAGATTGGGTCGGCGCGCAGACGGGGCTGCTCGACCAGCTCGCCTCGCTGTACGGGGCGCCTGAGACGGCCCTGCTGATCGACTTTCAGACGCTCGCGCTCGAGCCGGTGCCGCTGGCGCTGGCCGGTGGCTGGCGGCTGGTGTTGCTCGACTCGGGCGAGCGCCACGCCAACGCGAGCTCGGCCTATAACGAGCGCCGGGCGGAGTGCGCGAAGGCGTGCGAGCTGCTGGACGTGGGGTCGCTGCGGGATGCAAGCTGGGATGCGCTCGAGCGGCTGCCCGAGCCACTGCAACGCCGTGCGCGGCACGTGCTCGGCGAGAACGATCGGGTGCTGGACACGGTCAGCGCCCTGCGGGCGGGCGAGCCGGCCGCGGTGGGAGCGTTGCTGAACGCCTCGCACGCGAGCCTGCGCGACCAGTACGAGGTCTCGACGCCGGCCGTCGAGCGGGCCGTCGCGGAGCTACTCGGGGCGGGGGCCGCCGGCGCGCGGATCGTCGGCGGCGGCTTCGGGGGGCAGGTACTCGGCCTGTTCGCACCCGGGGTCAGTGCCCCGGCAAACGCACGTGAAGTGCGCGCAAGCGCGGGGGCTCACGTGCTCGAAGACGGGCGCCACTGACGGATGTCGGGTAGCGGCGTGAGGGCGGGCTCGAGCTTGGCGCGGAGGGGCTCGAAGGACGGCGGCAGCGAGAGCGCCTCACCGAGCGTCGCGGCGGGCTCGTCGGCGGCGAAGCCGGCGCCGTCGAGGGTTGCGAGCTCAAAGAGGATGCCGCCGGGCTCGCGGAAGTAGACCGACTCGAAGTAGAAGCGATCGATGATCGGCGTCGGGTGGGCGCCCCCCTCGATCACGCGCTCACGCCACTGGGCCTGCTCGTCGCTGAGAACCGACCAGGCGACGTGATGCACGGTGCCGGCGCCGGGGACGCCGCGCTCGTCGGTCTGCGCGAACAGGATGCGCCCGCCGCGAGACTCGCCGCGCGCCTCCCAGTCGTGCTCGGCCAGCTCGGAGAAGCCGAGCGTGTCACGCAGCAGGGCCTCGCTGGCGGCCGGGTCGGCGACGAGCGCGCGGACGGCCTCGAAGCCCTGGAGCGCGTGCTCGGGTGGAACCTCGAGCGAGCGCGCGACGAGCGGCTCGTCCTCGGTCTGTACAACGGCGAGTTCGTGGCTCATCCCCTCCGGATCGGCGAACAGCAGCCGCCCGGGCTCGCGCACGACCTCGACGCCCTCGCCGGCAAGACGCTCGCCCCAGAAGTCGAGCGCGGCCTCGGAGCCGACGCGGTGGACGATCGAGGCGACCATGCCGGCGCCGGGGTGTCCGGGCTGAGCGCCGGGGTACTCGAAGAACGTGATATCCGCGCCGGGGGAGCCGATCTCGTCGGAGTAGAAGAGGTGGTAGACGGTCGGGTCGTCCTGATTGACCGTCTTCTTGACGAGCCGCAGACCGAGCACGCGCGCGTAGAAGTCGACGTTGCGGCGGGCGTCGCCGGTGATCAGGGTGATGTGGTTGATGCCGTCGATCGTGTGCATGGCCGTTGTAGTGATCTTGTCAGGGATCGGGGCCCGAGCCAATCCATCCGCGTCGTCCACGAAATCACCGGGCGCTTGCAAGCTCAGGAGCCGGGTGTGTCGATCCGGCTATCCGGCAGCTCACCATGAGCAGCCTCGAGATCGTGGAGGTCGACGAGGTCGCGCTCGCGACCAGCGATCCGCTTGAGCGCGACAAGATCGGCCAGCGAGCAGATCAGGGCCTCCACGCCGTCGACTCGACGTGTCTCGGCACGGGCGGAGAGCTCGGCAAAGCTGAGCGGCGGCAGTAGCTCAGCGAGCAGGTCGAGTTCGCCGTGAGGTGTCGAGAGATGGATCGTTCTTCCGGGCGCGACCGTGTCGTCGGGCACCGGCGATCCGTCCGGGCGCGTGGCGGGCCACTCAGAGATCAGGGTGCGCAGGCGCTCGAGATTCTCGGGCTCCGGGGCGAGAATCACATCGACATCGCGAGTGGCACGAACCACTCCGTGGCGGATTAGCGCGATCCCACCGATGAGCACATAGCGGACGCCCACGCGGTTGAGATCATCGAGGATCGTCCCAAAGCCGCTCACCGGAGCATGTGACGGGGCGCGGCTAACTCGATCGCGCGCCTACTCAGGGCGATGCCCTCCGCGAGCAACTCGTCTGGGTCGCGAGCGGCATCGCGGATGAGGCGGTAACGACGCCACGCCTCGCCCGCCACGGAATCCTCGCCGGACGCTTCGGCCATACGAGCCTTTTGAGAGGCGTCATCCAGTCGTCTAGAGGAGCGTAGATCAAGCATCACACGAGCATAGCTCGCCTCCATCCAGCTTTCCGTTCCGTCGCTGCCGTCAGTCCCGCAGAACGAACGTGACCTATCGTCTGTCAGGCAGCGGCGACGATGATTGTGCAGCCGTTTTCCTCGAAGGAATCAAGGGCATGCAGGCGCGCACGCTTGCCTATCAGTTGCGGCTCGTGACCGGTGGGCGAAATGTCGATGGCAAGCTCAACCCCCAAGCCGTCAGAGAGACGCAGCAGCATCGGGAACGTCGGGTTGTGCTCACCGCTCTCAAGCCGCGCCACCGCCGGCTGGGTCATCTTCAGGCGCCCGGCCAGCGCGGTCTGGCTCAGGCCGTGCTCGGCCCGGTAGGAGATCACCTTCACCGCCACGGCGCGAGCAAGGGCGGTGCGCTCCCACACCCTGCGGTAGTCGGGGTCGGCGAGGAGGTGCTCGGCGAGCACCTCCTCGTGGGTGGGAAGATCAGACAGCTTCATGATTGTGCTCCTCACATCCAAACTCACTATACCAAACTTGTAATAGCAGCCGAGGCCTCACGGCTCGATCTCGGCGATCCGTGTCTTTGCGGCACTCACGGCGCTGTTGAAACCGGCCTTGTCCCTCTGGGCCTCGGGGCCTACAGCGCCGATCACGAAGACATCCCCGATGCGCTGGTAGATGCACCGCCAAGGACTACGGCCGGCACGCGGTCGCAGCTCACGCAGCGAGCCGCCTGGCTCTCCCATCACCTTGCTCGAATGCGGAAAGGGAAGGCTGGGGCCGAGCGAGGCCAGCTTGTCCACCGCGTTGTCGATCGCCTTGGACTCCTGCTCTGGAATCCCGTCCGCCTCCACTCGTGCCTTCGGGTGGTAGCGAACCGGCCACGAGCCTGCCGGCACCGTGTGCGACCACGCATCCCCAGAATCTTTCTCGAGAGCCATGCTCCCAACCTACGCAGAGCTTGAGACGGGACGGTCGCCGGGAGCGCAACCGCTCGACCACACCGGCACGAGCCTCCTCAAACATACGGTCAGATACGGTCAGCTGACGCCGTGATCAGCGCAGGTTGACCGTGTGTGACCGTACCGAGACCGTGACCGCCCTGCGACGTGGCGCACCTACCTCTTGAACGTCAGCTTCGCGCTCTTGGCTTGCTTCGTGCGGTCTTTGCCGGTGCTGGGCGTGTAGGTGACCTTGACAGTCGTCCTGAGCTTGCCAGGCTTCTTCTGAGTCAACTTGAACGTCAGCGTTTCGCGACCCTTGGCCGACTTCGAGCTCCTCGACAAACCCTTGCCCGAAGCCGTGAGGATGCCCGCCGCGGGGACCGACACAGAAACGGTCAGCATACGACCCTTGATCTTGTGGGAAACGATCGAAATGCCGGTTGAGCAGCCCGTGACCCCGATCTTCGTGGACTCGTGGATTTCCGCGCCGTTCTGCCCCACAAACGCTGTCGGCATCGCCAGTTTGCTGGTGCAGAGGTTGCCGTTTGCCGCCAAGGCCGAGAACTTGCCCTCCGGCAGCGTTAGGTCGAAGGAGCCCACGGGGGCGTCGGGCACAGTCTTGAACGTCGAGCTGGTGATCCCCTTTTTCGAGATGAACGTCGTGCCGACGAGGTCCAGGGTCACTCCGTAGCCCTGGAGCACGACGATCAGGCTCGGGAACGCTTCCCCACCGTGGGAGACGAAATACGCCGGGCCTTCCAACGCCACGGGCAGGATCGGCGTGGTCGCCTTGGCGGTACCCACGATTGATTCCTTGGGACAGTTGGCGGGATTCGCTTCGAATACCGCAGCGACACACGCCTTCTGCAACGTCGTCAGCCGGGAGGGGAGCTGCTTGGGGAGATCGACCTTGACCGCTTTGATGTTCGCGTAGCTGGGCCCGGAAGGGTAAGTCAGCTTCACAGACAGGCTCGCACCTTTGGCTCTGCTCGTCTTCCCCGCAGTGGAGACCGCGAACTTCGGCTTGAATGCCAGGCTCGCACAGCCATTCGCGCTATAGGAGCTTGCTACCGACGCGCTCGAGCCATGCGTGCCCGTGAACCCTTCCAGACCCGTCAGCGTCGCTTCGACCTTCCGCGCGGCGCAGTCCGTCGCGTTGAAGATGAACCCAGGACGGTCAACATCCACAACGACCTTGCGCAACCGGATCGGGACGCTGTCCACGACCTGCGGCAACGCATCGGTCGTGACCGTCAACGCAGCCGTATGCGGATCGACCGCGATCGAAGCACGCACAACCACATTCCCGAGATGGAACGGGCCGGCGTTCGCGGGAACCACGATCGACAGGCCAAACGGCTGACCCTTATACGGCCCCGTCAGATACACCCGCCCGCCCGTGATCGTGAACGGGTCTTCACCGGGGCCGACCACAGCACTCGTCGACCCAATCAGACTCCCTTCGCCACACGCACCCTGGCTTGCCTGCGGTTCCCCGCACAACGGGACACCGGAGAGGTTCCCAAGCATCCCCGGCGGGGTATGCACCGAGATCGTCGACAGGTCCTGTTCGCGGTCCTGACGCGAGAATTCCAGCACCAGCGGGCTATACGCCCCCGCCGCGGAGCTAGCCGTACCCGCCGTAAACCCAGGACTGAACGGCATGCCCGCCGGGCACGCCCCGCCGTGGCCATCCCAATTCACACCGAACGAGGATTCCGAGGTCGCGCTCGCGGAGAACGGCGCGCTCCACGGTTCAAGCAAGCTGCTCGTCGTGAACGTCCCACAAGTCTGCGGGTTAGCGAGCGGCGTCCGCGGGCCTTCCTTGAACTTGAACACCAGTTCCCCGAACGGCACCTGCGGATCGTTGGGGAACACCGCACGCAGCTGACCCGGCGCCAGACCGTGCGCGGCGCTATAGGCGCCATAGCCGCCCGCTTCGACATAGCCGGGGATCTTCACGACAGCTTCGCCGTCGAGTTGGATGATCAACCCGAACAGCTTGCCTTCTTCGGCTTCGGATTCCACACACGCCGGCTCGCTTTCCTCGCCGCACTTCGGCTCAGCCAGGTACACGTGGCCGTCGAGCGGCTTGCTGAGCAGCGGCGTCGCCACTTCGACCGTCCCGAGCTTTGACCCTTCAGGGCAATGACCCGGTTCCCCGGAGGCGGGGTCAAGCTGCGCTTCGGTGCAACCTTCAAGCCCGTTCGCCGCCGAGGCCGAGACCGACAGGCCCGCGGGCAGCGTCACCGTCGCGCTCTTGAGCTCCGGCCTGGAGAGCGTCCCAAAAGTCTCCAATTGAGGGATCTTCAAGCGGCCTTCATACGCCGAGGGCTTATCGGCCTGCGTCGTGCCACCCGCCGCGGGTTCATGGGCGCCTTCGAGCAGGCCGCTGGGTGCCAGTTCGAAATGCGACGGGTTGAATTCAAGCTGGTTGCAGCCTTCGACCGGCGGCACCACCGTCGAGGCTTCCTTCCAGTTGGGGTCGCTGAAATCGGGGGTGCCGTCGGGGTTCAGCGCGCCCGGGTGATACCAGGAGTCCACGTGCATCGAGAACGTCCGCTGCGCTTCGCTCGCTTCACAGTTGGTCGGGTTGATCAGGAACGGGAGCTGTTCTTCGTCTTCGCCCGGCTGGGCGAACGTTTCGATCGGATTACCGAAGAACGTCGCCGAGAAACTGTGAAACTGAGCTCTCGAAACTTGTGCGACGACACGCACGACATTACCAAGAGGAGTGCGCACAACGGTTCCGTACAACACCTGCGTGTCGCCGGCGATCGGACTGAACGCGAACTCGCCCGGACGACCAGGTTCCGGAACGACATTGAACAACGCATACGGACCCAACACATTAGGACCCGCTGCGAAAAAGCCCAGGTAGACTATGCCCACCTGTGTATCGCGCGGACAGGCAGTCATGTTGGTTCCTCTGGTCACAAGATTAAGCGGGCAGCGTGGCACCGCCAGCGGGTTCCCGATCAGACCGAGCGGAAGGTCCACCATGATTTCTCGCGCTTCGTCTCCATCGGCGGCACCAACAGCGCCGTTCTCTTCGCTTTGCGGCGCGGCTCCGACCACTCCGGGGCCGATTTCCTGGTTGAAGCCGAAGTTCACCGTCACCCCATAGGGGTGACCGCCCGCCTGCGTGAACGGGGCTCCCGCTTCGTTGGAGACCTGCGCGTTGAAGTACGAGACGCCGAAGGCCGGGGGCGTCGCGGAGTTGACCGGGTTCGAGGCGCTCACAGAAGCGCTCGTGACCGCGCCTCCACCTGACACGGTGGCCGTGTTCGTCGCACTTCCAGACGCGTCGGGGGCAACCTTTACGGGGATCGCAATCGCGAACGTGCCCTCAGCCAAGCTAGCTTCGAGATTGTCATAGGAATTAGATACGCCAGCGGGAATCGACGGCGTGCCTGTACACTCTACTTCGCTCAGACCCGCTCCGGTGCTGCAGGTAAAGTCTGGTGATCCAGGGGGTAGCCTCGATACGGACGTTCCGGTCGTCGTCACACCAGAGGGCAGCTTGTCCGTGAAGGTGATCGCCCCGCTGGAGGCAGTATCGCCAATGTTCTCCACGTGCACGTCGTACTCATCGTTTGTCGCCGCTTCGATCGCGACCGTGTGTACTGAACCGCGGAGCAAGATATTATCGGCCGTCATCGTAGCCGCAGAGACGCCATGCAGCTTGCCTGCAAACATAATGCCGTAGGGATATTCGACCGTTCGGTATCTGTCCGCCAGCGGGCCACCATGGCCCCCCTTGACGATCGCGCTGCCGCCAACGCCGCCAATGCTGCTGAGAGCGTCAAGCGCCGATTCGAGGGTAGGGGATGACGCGTCATAAGCGATCGGGACGGTCGTCTGACCTTCGAAGCTCAGCGTGAACGTCCCACCTTCCGCATCGACCGCGACCAGTGCGCCGGCATCGTCGCTCGTCTGCATGCTCGCTGGCACCGCGGCCGACTGGATGCTCCAGATCGGCCCGGACCCGGCGAGGGCGGGCGCGGCGGACAGCAGCCCCACGCCGACCGTGACGGTCGCCAGCAGCGCGCTCTTGCTCTTGTAAGCACCGAACGATCGCATCACTTGCCCCCCTTGCCCGAAGATTTCCCGGTCTTGCGTTTTGCCTTTGCTTTGCTCTTCGCCTTGGCGCCATAGCGCTTGCGCGCCGCCGCCTGGCACTGGACGCGCTTCTTCTTTGCCTTATCCTTCTTGCACGCCTTCAATGCCTTGGCGAGTTTCTGCGCCCGTGTCAAGGGCTTGGGTGGTGGGGTCGTGGATTTCACTGGTGCCAGCGGCGCGAGATTGCCCTGACCGCTCGGCGCGAGGCTGCCAGGCGACAGCGGCCCCGGCGGTGGCTTCAACGCTCCCTGACACGCTTCGCCAACACATTCATTGACCTTCGGCGCCGGGAAACCACCGCCGATACGCGCGTCATAGAGATCTGACAGTTCGTCTTTGTCCTGCCCCACGAGCTGCGCTTCGGTGGTGAAGAACACGTTCTGCCCGGAGGCATCCATGCCGATCAGCCCGGCTTCGGCTTCTGCGGCGGTCCCGTTGACGGGTTTGCTGCCGGCAGGCGTGCCGTCAGAGATCAGGTACACGTTGCCACCACGCCACATGTACACGTTGCTTGTGCCTCCGTGAACCTGCGGAGTCAGCGCGTCACTGCTCTGGAAGACGACGATCGAACCATCTTCGGAGATCACTCTGCGACCTTCGGCAACTTCGTCCTGAGATTCGGAGAACCCTCCCTCACTGGCTATGACAGCGGGATAGACCGTGGTGTTACCATCTTCGTTGAAGCCGTCCTGACCCCTGGAGATCCTGACCAACGCTTCGTCCTGGGCTTCGTAGAGGAACACTTGAGAGACGGTGCTCGTGTCATCGGAAGTCAGGTCCGCGGAGCTCGTGAACACGAGCTGCTCGCCGTCGGGCGTCGCCTGTGCTTCTCCGAGCCCGAACACCGCAGAGGACAACGTGGCGATGAATACCGTGCGTCCCTGCGGGTGGGTCGAGCTTGGCTGTTCCCACACATAGAGGTTGTCTTGCCCCGCAGTGGGGCTGTTGTGTTCGGCGTTTTCGCCACTCAGCAAGCCCTTCGCCACGAAGTACACGTGCGATCCGTTTGCCGCGACGGCGACGACGCTCTGCACTTCGGCGCCCGCGCTTGACTCCGGGACAGATACCCTCACCAGGTCCGGGCACGGATTGACCTCGGACACGGGGGTCAATGCAGCCCCCGGGTCGCCGGGCAGCACGCACTCATATAGGTTACTGGTCGGGTCGGTGTCACCAGGGACCAACGGCTGTTCGCTTGTGAAGAATACCTTCGATCCGTCCGTGGAGGCGCCCTGGTAGGTGACCGGCTTGGTCACCTCGCAAAAGTCCGAAGTTTCGCATCCCGTGGTGCCCGCTACGTTGACGGTCACGGCTTTGCCGGCTTCGGTGCCCGGACCAGGTTCGCCGACGCGCGCAAAGAGCTGGTTAACCTTCGGCCCCGTGGCGCCTTTGCACTCCAATCCAGGTTCCATGGCGGTGAAGAAGACCGTGGAACCGCCTGCGGAGATCGACCTTGGTTCGGTTTCCGCAAATTCTTTGGATCGCTGGCCATCTTTCCGGCTCAGATGCCCTGCCGCTTCCGTGCCACATTGACTGATCTGAGAACCCGTGTTGTCTACTCCCACCAGCGTAGGAACGTCGCTGCCTTCACCGCTATGGCCTGTTCCGATGTACTCATACAGGGACGGCGTTTCTTCCTGGACAGTTGTCTTAGTCTGGTCGAACGGCCAGCGGAAGGGTGCGTCTCGGAGCAGCACATGCGAGAGATCCACCGAGCCACCAACAGCATTAATATAACCCAGGGAGCCTTCACCCTGAGTTGCGTTCGCGCCACCCGCGATGGACTGGTGGTCCGATAGCGGCACAGAGGGACCGACCTCAGCCAGAGCGCCACCAGCTTCGAAGAGATAGAGGTTACCGCTTTTAGTGATGTTGATTTCGCCTTCCGTGGGCGCGAAGCCGGCACCTAGCCAGAGGCCATTGGAGCCCATGTCGGCGGGGTTAGGAAGCAGGGTCTCTTCGAGCGCTCGCAGATTTGACGGCACCTCTGGTTTGAATGACCAGCCCGGTTCCCCGCGCGTGATCTTGTACTGAACACCTTCCCGGGCGAGCGTGGCCAGCAGGTCATCGTTAGCAGGCTGTTCTGTTCCCGGCCAGATCCCCGCGGATCTGATCAACACGGTTGACCCTTCCGAGCCCACTCTCGCCACCGTGCTTCCCGAGGACAACGTGGTGCCGGCCTCACGTGATATCGGCGCCCCGTTCTTCAACACCGGCGAGACCATCTCATACGCCCGACATTCCGGCAGCTGCATCGAGAACGGCACCCCCGTTTCCGGGTTCACATCGCTTTCCCTGCGTACCTGTTCGTTGGGACACCCAGTCGATGCCTGCGCGCTGGAGTAGGTCGTGAACGTCTGATCGGACGTCGTCTTCGGCGACCCGACGCCGTTGCTTGCGACGACGCGGAAATGATAGGTCGTGCCGGGCGTAAGGCCCGTGATCGCCTGAGCCACCTGGGCGGGCGTGCTGCCGACGACGTGGCCTTCCCCGACCGGTACGATCGTGCCATACGCGGCCGTGGGTCCGTATTCAAAGCGATAGATGGTAGCGAGTTGGTTTTCGGGGTAGATCGTCGCGTGCAGCGTCGCTTCACCGGCGGTGATGTCTGTCACGCCGGTCCCGGACACCTTTGGGGGACCCGCCAGGGTCGAGAACGTTTCTTCGCTGGAGGTGCTGGCTCCACAGCCGCTGACGCCGTGTTCACACGAGTTTTCCGCGACCAGGCGCACGTAATACGTCGTATGTCCGGTCAGGCCGGTGGCGGTCTCGGTGACCGGTACTTCGCTTGAGCCTTTACCGGCGCTTTGCTCGGCGAGGGAGGTCCAGTTCGTGCCCGCTGCTTCGGTGGAGTATTCGAAGTGGTAGGTGGTTTCTGCTTCGTTGGGGTTGACCTTGCCGTTGAAGGTCGCGGAGTTCTGGGCGATCGGTTTGACCGGTTCGATGCTCACGGTCGGAGGTGTCACGACCTGGCTCAGCGTCGTGAACGTCTTTTCTTCACCGGGGGTCGTGCCTTCTGAGGTGGTGCCCAGGAGACGGTAGCTGTAGGTGGTTTCCCTCGTCAGGCCTGAGATTTTCGCTTCGACCGCGTTCAGGCTGCTGGAGAACGGTCCCGGGGGTTCGCAGGGCGCTGTCAAGCCGGCGCCGTAGCGGAACTCACAGTTCACCGTCAGGCCGCCGCTCGGTTCGATGCGGCCCGTGAGCGTGGCGGTGGTGTGCAGCACTTCCGTGGCCGATTCCGTGGTCACCGCCGGTACGGGCACCGGCTTGGAGAACACGTCGACGACATGGTGTGGTCCGTCGGCGACGTACACTTCTTCGCTTGCGTTGACCGCAAGTGCGAAGACGTATGAGAATGATTCCTGCGGCGTCGCGCCACCTTCGAACTGGGATTCATACGTGCCGGCGGAGCTGAAGCGGTCCACCACATGATTCGCGGTGTCAACGACATAGACTTCGCCGCTCGGCGCGACAGCCACCGCGCCCGGAGAGAACAACGACCCCTGGGGCGTTCCGCTACCGTTGAACGCCAATACCGTTCCGTCCGGTTCGAACTCTTTCACCACACCTGCATAGCTGGTGACATACAGATCTTCGCTGCTGGCGTCGACAGCGATAGGACCGGGTTCACTGATGGAGAATTCTTTTATCGGTGGCCCCGTCGGAGATGCTTCGAACGCGGCGGGTTCGAACTCGTCGACGACGCCATGTTCATAGTCGGCGACATACAAATCGCCGCTTGTTGAGTTCACGGCGACCCCGGCCAAGTAGGAGAAGGACCTTTCTTTGGTTTCGCCGCCGTTGATTTCCCTCAGCAGTTTCCCGTCCGGTTCGAACTCATACACCACTTTTCGTTCGCCGGCGGCAGCGAATACATCACCGCTGGCGTTGACCGCGATCCCTTCTGTGTAGAACCCTTCCGCCGGCGTCCCGTCGCCGGTGAATTCCACCAAGGGCGCGCCGCTGCCGGACGAGTTGAACTCATCCAACACACTATGTTCGGCATCCCAGACAAGCACGTCCCCGCTGGTGTTGAAGGCCAGCGCGGCGGGGTAGAAAGATTTTTCTGCCGTTTCAGGGCGGGTGAACTGCGAACGGTAGACGTTGCCCGTCGCGGCCAGAGCCGGAGCGGCCGAGCACACAAGCGCGCCCGTCATCGCGCAGAGAACCGCCAAAGCCAGCCTACGAGCGTTCATCTAACCGTCTCCTCCAGGAAAGAGGGGACAACCCCTCGGTTGTGACATGACAACGACAGGACTTCCTCACCGCGGGGTGTGAGCCCCCAGGCGTTTGGGACGCCCTGGGTGTGACCCCCGGTGTTGTGGAGCAGCCCCAGGCCCTCCAGGCGCGAGAGCAGCTTCGATATCTGGCCTTGGTCCTGTACCCGCGCGAGGTCGGAGACCTCGCGGTTGCTGGGATTGGATCCCCGCCCGCCCAGCTCCGCGACGGCGGCGAGGACCATCTGCGTGCGCTGCGTCGGACGGAAGTCGATCAGCCGCGACTGATCCCCCGCGCGCCCACGCGGCCCCTCGAACGCGATAGCGCCATTGCGTTGCACAGAGCCGCTGGCCGGCTCTGGCACGCGACGCCCAAGCTCCCGCGCCGCCGCCGCGTGCCCGCGGTAAGGCAGCACGATCGTCGCCATCAACGGGCCCAGCAAGGCCAGCAGGGAACCCGGATCCTCCTGCAACAGCCGCGCGTGAATCACGCTGAACGCCGCGCCCACCACACCCTCCGCGGTCAAAGGCGGCAACTCCCGGCCCGCTCTCACACCCGCCCGACCCTCGTCGACAGCGCGCCTCAGAACCTCCGATATCTGCGCACGGCGCTCCAGGACCCGCGGACCGGCGCCCAGCGCCTCCACGAACAGCAGCCGCCGCGGTGCGGGCTCACCGTCGAGGAACCCAAGCAGCGCCCCAAGACCCGCGCGGATGCCCGCGCCCCACTCACTCTCACCCTCCCACGCCGGGAGCACAACCACGGCGAGCTGATCGACGGCGTGGTCAAACGCCGCGAGGAAACAATCTTCACGGTCGGCGAACAGGTCATAGAACGTCTTATTCGAAACACCAGCCCGGCCGGATACCCGCCGCACCGTCATCCGCTTATAACCGTCCTCCGAGACGACCGCGAACGTCGCATCCAGCAGCCGCGTGCGCTGCAACTCCGTCACAAACACCCCACCACCACGCGGACCCGGGACACCAGGACGACGCATCCGCACACGCCCAGGAGAAGCCATCAGCGCCCACCCCCCACGTTCAGGGCGGCGAGGAGCGGCGCATCTCGGCGTCCTCGGTCGCTCGCGTGCGTAGCACGCCACGCTCCCTGCGTCCTTGACCTGCTTGCCCCTCCCCACCCTGAAGGCAAGAGGACCGAGCGGCGCGAACTGGAACGCAAAAGCTCGCGGACACAGCCACGACGAGAACGATCTAGAAGATGCCGATGGGCGCCCCGACGGGCGCCAGAACTAGGCTTTTTGCCTAAGAGACCCGGAGTAGAGAGAGAGAGAGAGAGAGAGAGAGATGTGTCAGCAGCGCTGACGCATCTACATACGGGCAGCCCCTCGGCCGCAACCAACCCCATCACATCTGTCCCCTTTGGACTCACGCGAAAACAACCCCTCTTCATGCGATCCGGCCCTCTCCCCAACATCCCCTGCAAAGCGCTTGACGTCAACCCAGAAGATCAACCCAAACCTGATCTATCGTGCCCGCCACCCCCTATGGATGACATGACCCGACAACCATACGCACAAACCGGTGGGCTTGTCAAGGGCAAACCATCTCGCGCCTGTAAATCGGGGGCTGCGCCTGTGTTTCAACGGCAAACCGCACCATCGGCCGCCGGGAGGCGGCCCCATTAAGTGCTTTACATCGCCGACTAAACCGGCTGCCCGTTGGCCGGTGAGTGATACCAAGTCGCGTCGGGCTGCCACTTATCGCCCCAGAGCGGCGGCGGCGTTCGCGAGGCGATCGTCGCCCCAGAACAGCTCGTTCCCGACAGCGACCGTTGGCACCCCGAACACGCCGAGCTCGTGCGCCCTGTCCGTCGCCGCGCGCAGCGCCAGCTTGACCTCGGGGTCTTCAGCCGCCCCCTCAACCGCTGCCAGGTCCAGGCCCACCTCACCGGCGGCCTCCATGACGTGCTCGCGGAGGCCCAGATCATGGCCCTGCTGAAAAGCCTGGCGGAAGGCCTGCATGGCGAGCTCTCGTCCGCGCCCCACCTGAAAGGCGAAGGTCGCGACCCGCATCGCGAACAGGTAGTCGGTCGGCCAGGGGTTCGGCCAGCGTATGGGCGCGAGCTCGTAGCGCCGCGCGCGGCGCTCCACCTCGGCCATCCCCGCCTGACGGCGGTCGGGATCACCCAATGACCAGGACGAGCGCCCGGTCAGCTTGAACAGGCCACCCAGCGAGACCGGCTGCCAGACGATCGGCTCCGGCAGCACCTCGGCTATGCGCTCCGCCGTCAGGTAGGCAAACGGCGATCCGAGGTCGAAGTAGAAAGTCACCTGGGTCATCGGACCCCGCTACGGCGCCGCCGGAACGACGATCAGCGGACCGTCCGTCTCGGGCAGATCACCGGTGTCGAAGCTCGGGCTCGAGAGCCGCTCGACCTGCCCCGCCGCGTCGAGGAACGCGTCCGCGGTCTCGAGGAAGGAGATGCGCGGCGTGCGGTAGTGCATCGGCACGACCCACCGTGGCGACAGGCGCTCGACGATCGCGGCGGCCTGCTGCGCATCGGCCGTGGGACCGCCGCCAACGGGGACGATCAACAGGTCGACTTGGCCAATTGCCGCGGCCTGCTCGTCGCGCAGCGCGGACTGGCCGAAGTCGCCGAAGTGGCACACGCGGATGCCGTCGAGCTCGAACACGAAGATCGTGTTCGGGCCCCGTTCGGTGCCGGCAGCCGGATCGTGCTCGGAGGCGATCGCGACGACCTCGCCGATCGGCGACTCCAGGCGGCCGGCGGTCGAGCGCAGGATCATGGGATCGCCGCCGATCGTCTCGACGCCGTTGTGATCGATGTGCTCATGCGTCACCAGCAGCAGATCCGCCTCGACGCCCTCGATCGACGGGTAGTCGAACTGCATCCCGCGGCTCGCCGCCATCGCCGACATGTCGCCGAACGGGTCGATCGCCACCGTCGTCTCGGATGTGCTCAAGCGAAACGCGGACTGTCCGTACCACTCAACCTGCATGTTGTTCCTCCCTGGTGGAGATTTGGTTGACGGTGCTCGCTGTGACTCTCGATGTGGCTGCGCCGGCGTGCGCCACCGCCTGCCCGTTCGCGCCGGCGCCGACGGTTGCGGGCGCGGCCGGCGTGGCCGACGCCTCGTATTGATACCTGCCGCCGCGCATCAGCGATGCGGCGGCGGCGATCAGGCAGGCGACGATCGCGAACGCGAACGCCTCGTGCAGGCCCGCGCGAAACGGCGCGGAGATCAGGTGCGGGAAGAACGACTTGCCGACGAGCGCCGCGTGGTTCGATGCCGACAGCCCGTTCAGCGCGTGGGCGCCGACGAGATGCTCGATCGGGTTGTAACCGAGGAACGCGGCAAACAGGATCGACACGGGCGGCAGGTGCGCGACGCCGGCGGCGGTGGCCGCGGCCACGCCGTGGGCCTTCAGGCCGGCGGTCAGCGCGGCGGGCAGGCTGGAGGACAGGCCGAAGATCATCAGCGTGAAGAAGATCCCGATCGAGAGCACCTGGGCGGAGTTCTGAAAGGTCTGGTTCATGCCGCCGCCGGCCCCCCTGTCGCCCGCCGGGAGGCTGTTCATCACGGCGGCGCGGTTGGGCGAGGCGAACATGCCCATCGAGATGCCGTTGAGAAACAGGATCGCGGCGAACAGCGGATACGGGAAGTCGATCGGAAGCAACGCCAGCAGGTAGAAGCTGAGGGCCGCGCCGAGCATTCCGCCGGTCGCGAACCAGCGCGCGCCGAAGCGATCTGACAGGTAGCCGGAGGTCGGCCCGGCGATCAGCATGCCGACGATCAGGGGCAGCATGTAGATCCCCGCCCACAGCGGCGTTTCGGTGAAGTCGTAGCCGTGCTGGGGTAGCCAGATGCCCTGCAGCCAGATGATCAGCATGAACATCAGGCCGCCACGGGCGACCGCCGAGAGGAACGTCGAGAGCGAGCCGAACGTGAAGGCGCGGATCCGAAACAGTGGCAGCCGGAACATCGGGTCGGCCACCCGCCACTCGATCAGCGCGAACGCCACCAGGGAGGCCACGCCCGCGCCCAGCAGGCCGAGCACCTTGGGGCTCGTCCAGCCGGTGGCGTGGCCGCCATAGGGCCGGATGCCATACGTGACCGAGACCATGATCAGGATCAGGCCGAGCGCGAAGGTGAGGTTGCCCCACCAGTCGACCCGTGCGGGTTTCGGCGTGGAGCGCTCCTCGAGCTTGAGATATGCCCAGACGGTCCCGAACACGCCGATCGGCACCGAGATCAGGAAGACCGCCCGCCAGTCGATCGGCGCCAGCAGGCCGCCGAGCACGAGTCCGATGAAGACGCCGCTGACGCCGACGATGTTGTTGATGCCGAGCGCCATCCCGCGCTGGTTGGCCGGGAAGGCGTCGGTGAGGATCGCCGCGGAGTTCGCCAGCAGGAAGGCCGCCCCGACACCCTGGACGATGCGAAAGACGATCAGGTACAGCGCTCCCTCGCGCCCGGTCATCCAGTCGATCGTGAGGAACAGCGAGGCGATCGTGTAGACGAGAAAGCCGAGGTTGTACATCTTCACCCGCCCGTACATGTCGCCGAGCCGGCCGAGGCTCACGATCAAGACGCTTGTCACGACGAGGAAGCCGAGGATCATCCACAGCAGGTAGAAGCTGTTCGCCGGCACCAGCGGATCGAGGTGGATGCCCCGGAAGATCGAGGGCATCGCAATCAGCACGATCGACCCGTCGAGCACCGCCAGCAGCACGCCGAGCGTCACATTGGAGAGCGCGATCCACTTGTAGTTGTCCTTGACGGGCGTCTCCGTGGGGGCGCGCGAGGCAGCGGCGGTTGCCATGCCCCCACGCTAGCAACCTTACGGTCACGTAAGGATCAGTTTCGATCCTGGCGCTGGGCAGAGCCGGCACATATGGTCGTGTCCGATACCCGCTAGATACCGACGGCCACGTATGCCAATGTGGTCGACATGATCTTTGACTCAGACAGGTTCTGCGTCAAAAAACGCACGAGAAATGGGATCAATCCAATGCCAAGTTTAATCGGACAGACCCAGTACACGACGATGGACAGCCCGATCGGCGAGTTGCTGCTCGTCGGCGACGGAGGCACGCTGAGCGGCCTATACATGCAGGCCGGCCGCAAGCCCAAGCGGATCGCAGCGGACTGGAGCGAGTCGGCCGCGCCATTCGCGGATGTGAGGCGACAGCTGGAGGAGTATTTCGCCGGCGAGCGCACGACGTTCGAGGTGAAGCTGGCCGCGGAGGGAGCCCCGTTCGAACGCGAGGTCTGGCACGCGCTCGAAGAGATCCCTTACGGCGAGACCGTCAGCTACGGCGAGATCGCCCGCCGCGTCGGCCAGCCGACGGCCGCGCGCGCGGTGGGCACGGCGAACGGCCGCAACCCAATCGCCGTGATCGTGCCCTGCCACCGGGTGATCGGCGCGGACGGCTCGCTCACAGGTTACGGCGGGGGGCTGGAGCGCAAGCGACTGCTGCTCGAGCTCGAGCGCGGCCAGGGGCGTCTGTAGGATCTTCGCATGGGCGAGCTTCCTCGCATGGGCGGGCTTCCGAATGTGTGCGTGATCGGGGCCGGCGTCAGTGGGCTGACCGCGTGCAAGGCGCTCGCCGACTTCGGGATACCGCACACCTGCTTCGAGGCCTCTGACGAGGTCGGCGGGAACTGGTACTTCGAGAATCCCAACGGGACCTCCTCGGCCTACCGGTCGCTGCACATCGACATCTCCAAGCCGTCGATCTCCTTCAAAGACTTCCCGATGCCCGATCGCTACCCCGACTACCCGCATCACACGCACATCTTCGAGTGGTTGCGTGACTACGCCGACGCGTTCGCCCTGCGCGATCGGATTCGCTTCAACACGCGCGTCGCGCGCGCCGAGCGGGCCCCGGCCGGAGGCTGGCAGATCACCCTGGAGGACGGCGAGCAGCATGATTTCGACGCGCTGCTCGTCTGCAACGGGCACCACTGGGACCCGCGCTTTCCCGACTTCCCCGGGTCCTTCGACGGGCCGCAGATCCACTCGCACGACTACATCGACCCGAGCACTCCACTCGACCTCTACGGCAAGCGCGTGCTCGTCGTCGGGATCGGCAACAGCGCCGTGGACATCGTCTCCGAGCTCGGCCGCAAGACCGTCTCGGACACCGTCTTCCTGTCGACCCGCTCCGGCGCCTACGTCGTGCCGAAGTACATCTTCGGCAAGCCCGCCGACCAGGTCTTCAAGACGAACCCGCGCCTGCCGATCGGCCTGCAGCGCCGGCTCGCCCGCCCCCTGCCGCGGATCTTCTCCGGGCGCATGGAGGACTTCGGACTGCCAAAACCCAACCACAAATTCCTCGACGCCCACCCCACCGTCTCCAGCGAGCTGCTCGGAAGGCTGGGGTCCGGGGACGCGGTTGGCAAGGGCGACGTCGCAGAGCTGCTCGGCGACCGCGTGCGCTTTGCCGACGGCTCCGTCGAGCCGGTCGACGCGATCGTCTACGCCACCGGCTACAACATCTCCTTCCCGTTCTTCGACCCCGAGTTCCTCGCCGCGCCGGAGAACGTCCTGCCGCTGTACAAGCGGATGCTCAAGCCAGGACTGGACGACCTCGCGTTCATCGGCCTCGGCCAGCCGATCCCCACGATCTTCCCGTTCGCCGAGCTCCAGTCAAAGCTCGCCGCGCGCTGGCTCGCCGGCGATTGGGCGCCACCGGCCCGGCCTGAGATGGAGGCGGAGATCGTCCGCGACGAGGAGTTCCACACCGGCCACTTCATCAACAAGCCCCGCCACACGATGCAGCTCGAGTGGTACACCTTCGCGCACGAGCTCCAGACGCGCTCGATCCCCGCGGGTCAAGCGCGTGCGCGCGCCGGCGCGTCGACCGGACGCGCGGTGGCGGGTCGCGCCGCCGCACTCCAGAGCGCAGCGCCCACGGCATAAGCCTCTCTCTACCGTGCCCTGAGATGTCGGCAGGACATAGCGCCTGACAGCGCTGGTGTTATTACGTGGCGCGTTCGGCGGAGCGAAGCCCGGTGAGCAGCCAGATCGCGAACAGGAAGATCAGGCCCACCGCGCACGCGTAGGCGAGGCCCGTGTGGTTGTGCACGCCGGAGATAAGGCCACGCCCGGCGTCGAGGAAGGCGGTCGCGGGGTTGATGCTCGCGACGTCGCGGATCCAGCCCTTGAGCAACTCGAGCGGTACATACACGGGCGCGAGGAACAGGATCAGGAACACGGGCGTCTGCATCAGCGGGCCGGCCTGGATTGTGCGGAAGCGGAACGCCACGCCGCCCGCCCAGCCGTAGCCGACGAGCACCAACAGCGCCGCCAGGCCATACAGACCGACGAGATCAACCCCGTCGCCGGTGATCTGCATCCCCGAGATCAAGGCCACGACCGTCACCAGCGACAAAGTGATCGCCGCGCGCGAGAGCGCCACGATCGCGTAGCCGAGCGCGATCCCGCGCCGGTCCTCGGCCGCCAGCATCAGCCGCCGCGCGAAGCCGCTTTCGAAATCGAACGCCAGCGTGAAGCCCGTGAACAGCCCCGAGAACATCGCCGACTGGCACATCACGAACACGAACTGGAACGCCGTATAGCCCGCCGGGAACGTGAAGCCGGGGACTTTGCCGAGGGCAGACAGCCCGCCGGCGAAGCTCGCGAAGAACACGAGCGGGAAGATCAGCGAAGGAAAGATCAGGTCGGGCCGGCGGATGTACGTGTGCATGCCCCGCCAGGCGACCGTCCACGCCACGCGCCACAGCCCGCCGTGTGTTCGACGTGCTGCGCTCATGCTGCCCATCCTGGGTTCGCAGATGGATTAAGCCCCGCCCACCCAAGACGCAGGGAGCGTGGCGTGCTGCACGTGTGCTGGCCGATCTTCGATCGGTAGGACGCCGATCCGGCGCCGCCATGCGGGCCCAGGATCATGTGCGTTGCATCCTCGTCCGCAACGCCGAGCTGGCCGCGATCAGCGCGATCAAGCCGAGTACCGCCGCCACCGCGAAGCCGCGCCACAGCGCGGTCGCGTCCCAGCCGTAGATGTACAGGCTGCGGAAGGCCTCGATCAGGTAGGAGATCGGGTTCCAGTCGGCGACCGTGTGAAACCAGCCCGTGCCGAGCAGGTTGCGGGGCAGGTTGCTGGAGGAGAGGAAGACGAACACGAAGAACAGCGGGAACAGGCCCTGCACCGCTTCGCCCGAGCCCGTCCAGAGGGCGGCCGCGCAGCCGAGCGCGCCGAACGCGAGCGTCGTCAGCGAGCCAAGCGCGATCACCACCAGGGCGCCACCGAAACCGGCGTCGATGTGGGCTCCCGCGATCAGACCGATCAGGATGTAGACCGCCGACTGCAACGCCCCCACCGCCGCCACCCCGACGAGCAGGCCCGCGAGCAGCGACACCCGCCTCAGGGGAGTCAGCGCGAGGCGGTTGAAGAAGCCGCTCTCGATGTCCTCCGCGAGGTTCGTGCCGGTGTTGATCAGCGCGAACATCGCTCCCTGCAGGAACGCGACGGCGATCGCGAACGAGACGTAGGAATGCGTGGGAAAGCCCGCGAGCAGGGTCGCCGATTTCAGGCCGCTGGCGTTGACGGCCAGCAGGATGACCGGGAAGAACACGATCGGGAACAGCTGGAACGGCTGGCGCAGGGTCTTTCGCATCGAACGCCTTGCCAGCACGCTCACCTGTGTCGAGAGCAGGCCGTTCACGCGGTTGCCTGCGGATTTGAGCAGCGCCGGCTCATGCGACGGTCGCCGCGGCCGGCTGCCCGCTCTCCTCGTCCTGCTCGTCGCCCGCGCCCTCGAGCGAGCGGCCGGTCTTTGCCAGGAACACGTCGTCGAGCGTCGGCGTGTGCAGCCGCAGGTCGGCGATCGGCAGGTTCTCGGCGTCGAGCGTGCGCACGATCTCCGCCAGGTCGCTCACGCCCTCGGGCAGCTGCGCCGCGACGCTGTTGGGCGCGGCCGCGCCTTCCTCGCCGAAGCGATGCAGAACCTCCTTCAGCCGCTCGCGGTCGCCCGGGTCCTGGGGCACCACCTCGACGCTCGAGCGCCCGATCTCCGCCTTCAGCGCCGCGGGCGTGCCCTCGGCGACGATCTTGCCGCGGTCGATGATCCCAACGCGGTCGGCCAGCACGTCGGCCTCCTCCAGATATTGCGTCGTCAGGAACACCGTCACGCCGTCGTCGGCCAGCCGCCTGACCTCGTCCCACAGCGCGGCGCGACTCTGCGGGTCGAGGCCCGTCGTCGGCTCGTCGAGGAACAGCAGCCGCGGGCGATGCACGAGCGCGAGGCCGAGGTCGAGCCGGCGCTTCATCCCGCCCGAGTAGCCGCCGACCTTGCGATCGGCCGCGTCGGTCAGCCCGACGCGCTCCAACAGTTCGGTGCCGCGCTGTTCGCGCTCGCCCTTGCCCAGGCCGTGCAGCGCGCTCTGCAGACGCATGTGCTCGGTGCCGGTAAGGAACGGGTCGAGCGCCGACTCCTGCAGCGACGCGCCGATCGCGCCGCGCACCTCCGCGCCCTGCGTGACCACATCCAGGCCCGCGACGCGCGCCTTTCCGGAGGTGGGCGGCAGCAGCGTCGTGAGCACGAGCACCGTCGTCGACTTGCCCGCGCCGTTGGGACCGAGGAAACCGTAGATCTCGCCCGGCGCCACCTGTAGGTCGATGCCGTCTACGGCACGCACGCCACCCTTGAAGTCCTTGACCAGGCCCTCGACCTCGATCCCGTTCTCGGCGTTGCTCACGATCCCACTTCCGGCGCTCGTCACGATCTGCTCCCTTCTATCGCCATCTCGGCGCTCATCTAAGCAGCTCCAATCGGATCCGCTAGGCCCTATAGACGGGCCGACCGAGATGCGCCGGAGACGCCGCCGCTCAGAACAGTGACGAGCCCAGGCGAGACGACGCCGATGACCGCCAGCCCGGTCTGAGCTGGGCGGCGAGACGACGCGCTTTCATTACACGCCCATCCCCGATGCACTGAGGCCGGTCGCGACGGAGCGCTGAACGGTCGCACCCGAGCGGATCAGGTCGGCCGCGCGCTCGGCGATCGCGATGACCGGCGCGTTGGTATTGCCGCGCGGGACAGTCGGCATCACCGAGGCGTCGACCACGCGCAGGCCCTCGAGGCCGTTCACGCGCAGGTGCGTGTCGAGCACAGCGTCCGCGTCCTCGCCCATCCGGCAGGTGCCGACCGGATGGTAGATCGCAAAGGTAGTGCGCGCGATATGCGCGCGCAGCGCATCCTCGGAATCTCCATCCGGAGTGGTGAACGGCTCCGCGCAATAGGGTTTCATCGCCGGCTGAGCGCAGATCTCGAGCGTCAGGCGCAGCGCCGCGATCATCCGTTGCGTGTCCTCATCCGCCGAGTAGAAATTGTTGTGCACGATCGGCTTGGCGGTGGGATCGTTGGAGGCCAGCCGCACCGAGCCCCGGCTGCGCTCGGTGAGCAGGCAGGGCGAGACCCACACGCCGTGGGCTTCGGGATCGCGCAGGCCCTCGTCGACGATATGCACGGGGGCAACGTGGAATTGCACGTCGGGCGCGGGCGCGCTTTGCCCCACGCGGGCAAAGCCTCCAGCCTCCGCCAGGTTGGACGCGAACGGCCCGGTCTGTGTCGCTTCGTACTCCTGCAGCGCGGCCGGCTCGAGCGCGAGCAGCAGACTCTGCGGCTCGGGCGTTGTCCACACCAGCTGCGCGGCCGGATGGTCGGACAGGTTCTCGCCGACGGCGGGCTGGTCGAGCAGCACCTCGACCTCACGAAGCGTGAGATGCTCAGCCGGGCCGATCCCGGAGAGCATCAGCAGCTGCGGCGAGTTGTAGGCGCCACCGCAGAGGATCACCTCGCGCTCGGCGCGCAGCTCCTGCACCTGACCGAGCTGGCTTGCCTGCACGCCGACCGCGCGCGCTCCCTCGAACAGCACTCGCTGGACCTGCATGTACGGCATCACGGTGAGGTTGGTCCGCTCCATCACCGGATGCAGATAGGCGACGGCGGCGCTCGCACGCAGACCGCCCCGCTGGGTCACCTGATACATGCCCACCCCATCTTGCTCGGCGCCGTTGAAGTCCTCGTTGCGCGCCAGACCTGCCTGCTCCCCCGCGTCCACGAAGGCGTGCGAGATCAGGTTCCCCGAGCGCTCCTCGCTGACCGGCAGCGGTCCGCCGACACCGTGCCACTGCGAGGCGCCGCGCTCGTTGTCCTCGGCCTTGATGAAGTACGGCAGCAGATCCGCCCACGACCAGCCGGGGATGCCCCAGTCGTCGTAGTCGCGGTGGTTGCCGCGGATGTAGACCATCGCGTTGATCGAAGAGGAGCCGCCGAGCACCTTGCCGCGCGGCAGCGTGATGCGTCGGCCATTGCACTCCCGCTCGGGCGCCGAGTGATAGTCCCAGTCGACCTCAGTACCGCCGAGCTTCAGATAGCCGAGCGGGACATGGATGTTCTGGTTTGAGTCCGGCGGCCCCGCCTCGAGCAGCAGCACCTGGACGTCCGGGTCTTCACTCAGGCGGTTCGCGAGCACGCAGCCCGCCGAGCCGGCCCCAACGATCACGTAGTCGTACATCAGCCCCGTCCTCCTCCGTCGCCGACGACAAGCATCTAAGCCGTAGCTTTTGCCACAAGGCAATCCTCCGCTCTCGGCGCCACCAAGTCAAGATCGGGAAGCCGACACTCCTACCGATGGATCAGCCATCGCCTCGGCGATCGCCCGGTCGTCGTCTGCGCCGTATCGCCAAGTGCGACCGCTCGCCGGCCCGGCGAGATACCCTTCAGCGGCGATGCGCCAACGCTCAACGATCATCATCGCCGTACTGGCACTCGGGCTGATGCCCGCCGGCGCGATCGCCACGCCCCGGGACAGCGCCTCGACGCACGCGTATGTCGTGGCGAACTTTGCACTCGCGCGCGCGGCCGAGGCAAGCGTGGCATCGACGGAAGCGCGCGTCGCCCGCCTTAACAAAAAGCTTGGCCAAGAATGTCCGAAGGCCGGCGCGGGCTCTCCCGAGAACGATGAATCACAGAAGGCCAGCTATGAGGTCGCCGGCGCTCTATGGTCGATCAGCTATGGCGCGGTCGCCGGCCCGATCCGCACGTTCGCCCGAGCCGTGAAGCCGCTGCGATGGAGCAACCCCAAGCTCACGCGCCGCGCCCAGGCCTATGCAAGGAGCCTGTCTGAACTTGCGGCTCTGCCGCTGCCCAACCTCTGCGGCGACGTGCGCACATGGAGCGCGAGCGGCTTTCGGACGATCCCCGCCATCACGCTTGCCTTCGATCAGCACGTGGAATCGATCGAAGGGCACACCATCCCGACGAAACTGCTGACCCCCTATGAGCGCCCGGCTGACAAGAGCATCCTTGCACGCACCACCCGCTTGGAAACGAAGCTCGAACACACCGAAACAGTCGTCGGCTTCAACGAGTGGGACACGCTGCTTGAAACTCTCGGGCTCAACCAGTAACGGCTGATCGGCGCCGCCGCTTCGGCTTGGCGGTTGTAGACTCAGCGAATGATGCCGAAGCGGGTTGAGCGTCAGATCGACGAGGCGCTCTTACTGGTGGCGACGCAGGCGGGAGTCCTCTACGTGCATCGGCGTGTCCGCCGGGCGTGCCGCAAGATCGCCGTCGGCGCGACTGTGGTCACTGGCGTAGGCGCGGCAACCGCGATCGTGGCCGCCGGCATTGGCGCCGTTGGCGTGGTCGGCGGGGCAGTTGCTTGGTACCGACACCGCGTGAGATAGACCCCGGCTTGTGTCGATCAGCGCCAGCTTGTGCACGCGGGGCAGCATCTTGATTCTGGCCTCCTCACGACGGGCTGCCGTGCGATCTGCCATTGGCAACGCCAGGGCCAGCTCCACCGGAAGCCGACTAGCGGTGTAGCGACTGGCCTTACCCGCCTGGTGGCGAGCCATTCTCCGGTCGAGGTCACTGGTCCAGCCCGTGTAGAGCGATCCATCGCGGCAGCGCAACATGTACACCCAGGCGTCGGACACGGAGAGGTATTTGACCTGGAGCGAGCAAATACCTCCCCGCACCCGCTCGCGGAATCTATGGAGCGAGGCGGAACGGCGGGTAGCGATCGGTGACCAGCACGTGGGCGTACGCGATCACGCGGTTCGTCCAGCGGCCGACGCCGACGAGGAAGTCGAACATCCCGCGCGGGAAGCGACCGGTGAGGAGGATCACGAACCAAGCGGCGATCACGACGAAGAACGCGGCGATGTAGAGGAAGAACAGCACCACGTAGTGTGGGATCGCCAGCAGCCACTTGACCAGCGGCAGCCAGCGGTTGAGGTCGGTGCGCGCGTTCGGATAGGGAAACTCGAGATGCACCGCCTGATGCTCGTCGGTGGAGGGATAGCGGTCATCCATCAGCGTCAGGTAGACGCCGACCCGGGCGGAGAACCGCATCAGCTCGAGGTTCCAGTCAAACCACCAGCGCGGGTACTTCTGCCGGAACAGGATCAACAGCAGCGTGGGCAGCACGACCAGGCCCACAGCGCTGGCAGTCCCGCCTGCCCTTCCACCGTAGGCGGAGACACTGCCCTCGATAAGGGCGAGCACGATCGCGATCGGGATGACCATGAACAGGCGAAAGAACGTGGTCAGGCGGTTGAGCGGACGGTCCGGGTAGTCGACCGAGTATTGAACGGGATAGGACGCGTCGAGGTTCATGAGATGCCTTTCTGTCAGGTGTACGACGTACACTCGTCCGTGGGACTATAGGTGTACGATGTACACTTGTCAAGGGCAATGACGAAACAGAAGATCGCGAATCGGAAACCGCTGAGCAGAGCTCGTGTGCTGCAGGCCGCCGTCGCCGTCGCCGACGAGGCCGGGCTCGAAGCGTTCAGCATGCGCGGGCTCGCGCAGGAGCTCGGCGTCGTGCCAATGGCGCTCTACAAGCACGTCGCCAACAAGGAGGAGCTCCTCGATGGCATGGTCGACATCGTCTTCAGCGAGATAGAGCTCCCTTCCGGGACCCTCGACTGGCGCTCCGCCATGCGGCGCCGGGCGATCTCCACGCGCGCGGCGCTGCAGCGCCACAGCTGGGCGATCGGGATGATGGAGTCGCGGCGCCCGGGGCCGGCGAACCTGCGGAACCACAATGCGGTGATGGGCTGCCTGCGGAAGGCTGGCTTCTCGTTTGAGATGGCGATCCACGCCTATTCGGTCCAGGACGCCTACATCTACGGCTTCGCCCTGCAGGAAAAGGATCTAGGGTTCGAGACCCCCGACAGCGCCGGAGAGGCCGCGCAGCGGAGGGCGGAGACGATCGGCGCGCTTGAGAACCACCCGTATCTCGTCGAAATCGCCACGAAGCTCCCCAAGTCCGGGTACGACAACGCCGTCGAGTTCGCGTGGGGGCTCGATCTCATCCTCGACGGCCTAGCGCAGCTACGCCACACCGGAGCCGCGCCGGCATGAGCGGCCCTTGCCGTCTCACGGCTCCTCGTGGAGGACCAAGTGGGCAGAAGGCGAACTTCCGCGTTTCGGGCTGAGCGAAACACCGGCGCCATGCACGCTCTGAAGGCTGCTGTATGCTGCCGCGCATGCGCACGGCGTTTCGCTGGTTGACGGCAGCTCTCTTCGCGGCGATCGTCGTGCAGGTCGGGTTCGCGGGATATGGCGCGTTCGACGTGATCCACAAGGCCGAAGAAGCGTCGGTCTCGGTTCCGAAGAAAACGATCGAAGACGCCTTCAACGCGCATGGTGCGCTGGGCGCGATCATCGTCCTCCTGATGCTCGTGCTGTTGATCGTTTCGTTGGCCGGGCGTCTCGGTGAAAGCCACCTCAAGTTCTCGGGCGGGATCTTCCTACTCGGCGTTTTGCAGTTCGTCCTCGGCGTCGTCTCCACCTCGGTCCCGTGGCTGGGCTTTCTGCATGCCGTGAACGCGCTTGCGATCTATGCTGCGGTTGCGCTGCTCGCGCACAAGGTGTGGACGCAGGACCGCCCCAGCACCGCGGTACCGGCGACGTCGCCGAGCGCCTAGCCTGGGCTTGACCTCGGATGTCAGATAGAGTGAGCCGGCTTGAGCATCCTCATGTACCGGCGGACGGTGTGCCGGCCTACAAACACCCGCGACCGGTCCGCTGCAGGGCCTCACGCCTGCGGGAACCGCTGTCTGACGACATTCTTCTTTTCCCTTTCCTCTCAAACGACCCTCTGGAGATCATGCAATGAAGCGACTCACCCTGCTCCTCGCCGTGACCGCAACCTCTCTGCTCGCCGTGAGCGGCACGATCGCCACGGGTTCCGCGGCGGCGTCCTCGCCGCTCCCCACCCTCACGCTGACGATCACCAAGTCCTCGATCACGGTTGGGGGCACCACGCAGTCGGGCGCGGTCAACGTCATCTCGACCGCAACGGGCGTCAAGGAAGCCAACGTGATCCTGGTGCTCCTGAAGCCTGGCGCGACCTTCGAAGAAGCCGAAGCTGCCATTCAGAAGGCCCATGGCGACACCAACGTGGTGGACAAGTACGGCTCGCTCGTGTTCGACGCCGAAGTGACTCCCGGCCATAGCAGCGAAGCCCAGACGTACCTGCAACCCGGCCACTACGTTGCCGTCCTCCCGGGAGAAGGCAAGGGGTCGAAGGCGCACGCGCTCTTCACGGTGACCGCCGCCGCAGCCCCCGCCGCGCTGCCGACGCCGCAGGCCACGATCCGCTCGATCGAGTTCGGCTTTCGCGGACCGAGCACGCTGCACGACGGCGAGCTCGTCCGCTTCGAAAACGAAGGCTTCCTCGTGCACATGGATGTTGCGGCGCCCGTCAAGAACATGAAGGCCGCCAAGCAGGCCATCAAGGACCTGCTCGCCGGCAAGGAAAAGGCTGTTGGAAAGCTGATCGTCGGGCCGCCGGCCGGTTTTGCCGGGCCGCTTTCACACGAAGCCTTCCAGCAGGAGACGATCACCGCCAAGCCCGGCATCTACGTCGAGGTGTGCTTCATGGACACCCAGGACGGGCGCAGCCACTCCACGCTCGGCATGGAGCGCATCATCAAGATCGTCAAGTAGCTCGATTCCGATCTAGCTCCAGTAACTCAATCCCGATAGAGTTCCCGGCCGAGAACGGCCGGGAACTCTATCTGTACGTCGGTAGCGTGGCCTCAGCCGGCGATTGGTGCGTTGAAGACGATCTTGCGGATCGTCACGGTGCCTGCCCCACTCTGGCTGCACTTCTTCGGCGCGGTGATCTTGCCGATCACCTTCACCCGGTCGCCCTTCGCCAGGTCTGGAGGGGTGATTTTGCCGTCTTTGACCCTCCAGTGGAGATCCGATGGTCTTTTCGATCTTGGGTATGAGGCCTTGAGCTTCTGAGAGCGTGACGGGGGGATGCCCGGGTACGGTGTGAGCGAGCGGCTGCTGTCAGTAGGTCTCGGGCGGCTCGTAGGGCGGGCGCTCAACGACCCGTTCGCCACCGGCGCGTCGTGGCCGCCAAGCAAAGAGATACAGCAGCGAGAGCACCAGGCCAAGGATGCCGGCGAGCATCAGGATCAGGCCGATCGTCTGGATGGAGATTCCGGAGACCGTTGCCGTGACTGCGTAGCGCAGGATTGCGCCTACCGCGATGAGAAAGATGGAGCTGCCGATGCTCATGCCCTTGGCTTACCCGCCCCGGCGGGATCGAAAACCGGCATCTGGTCAGCGCTTCTCGTTCTCGACGGCTCTTCGGAGCTGTGCCTTGTTCATGTGGGAGCGGCCTTTGACGCCGAGGCTGCGGGCCTCCTGGTAGAGCTGTCCGCGGGTGCGTCCCCCGATTACCACGTGTGCGGTGTTGATGCAACCCGTCTTCTGCCATCAAGCCAGTAGCCGTCCGCCGTCCACGACGATCTGGCTGCCGGTCATGTAACTGGAGAACTCGCTGGCGAGAAACAGCACAGCCCGGCCGATGTCGTCGGGCTCGCCCATGCGTCCCATCGGGATCATCGCCTCAAAGGCCCTCATATTCACCTCATCCATCTCGCCCGTGCCCGGCGTCTTGATCCCACCGGGCGCGACCGCGTTGACCCAGATGCCATGCGGCGCAAGGTCCAAGGCGACGTTCTTGGTGAAACCCCACGCGCCGTGCTTGGAGGCGTCATAGTGAGCCAGCCCGACCATCGAAGGATGCAGGGCGTCGATCGAGGTGACGTTGACGATCCGCCCACCCCGTCCCTGCTCGATCATGCGCGCTGAGACGGCCTTGGTGCAGAGGAACAGTCCGGTGAGGTTCACATCCAGCACACGGCGAAACGTCGCCGCGTCAAGGTCCGCCAGGGGGACCATCGGGTAGATGCCGGCGTTGTTGACGAGGATGTCGATGCCGCCGAAGCTCTCCACCGCCGCCCGCACCATCTGCTGCACGCTCTCCTCGTCGCTGACGTCGCTGCGAATCGCGAGCGCACTATCAGGACGTGCAGCCACCAGGTCCGTGGCAGCGCTCTGTGCCGCCGCCTCATCGAGGTCGGCGACCAGCAGGTTCGCACCGGCCTCGTGCAGCCGGCGCGCGATGCCGAGGCCGATGCCCATCGCGCCGCCGGTCACTACAGCCGTGCGTCCGGTGAGATCGAGCAACTCAGCCAACGGGGTTTGCTGTTGTGAGGCATATCCAGGCATACATAAACGATCTCATGTCGAAGCCCGCGAACGCCGGTACCCAACCGCATATTGGCGCGGACAACTACCCACCCGTTGTCAGCTTTGGTCAGCTTCGACGGCGTCGCGATGCAACCGATGCCTGGAGGATCCGCTTGCCGGGTGGGGTGTGGAGTAGTACGGAGCGGCTCGCCGGCCTTCTCGCGATGTCAGCCAAGTGCCTGACCCCTATGGTCGTCTAATGCGCACTGGTTCGCCGCGGCGGGGTCACGCAGACCCTCCCTATCGCACCACGGGCGACGCCGTTTGACGTCGACCTCGGCGATGACGGCCACGGCAGGCTGGTAGCGAGCCCGGAGCCCGTTGCACAGCGCGGCGATGCTGCCAGCCGGGCGCCTGAGCGGGCCCACGGGGATGCTCTCCACCCCTGGACGTGGCCGGCACCCTCGCCTGGGGGGAGGCCTGAAGTTCACACGCCCTGCAGTCAGGGTGTGAGGACGATCTTGCCGTGGGTGTGGCGACGTTCGAGCTCTCGGTAGGCGTCCTGGACCTGCTCGAGCGGGTAGACGTGCGCGATCGGTACTTCGAGCTCGCCCTCGGCAACGAGTCCGGCGAGCTCGGCGAGCACCTGGGCGTTTGCCGCTGCGGCGCTGCCCTCGGTCTTGACACCGTACTTTTGCGCGGCCTGGAAGTCGATGATCGTCTCGATCCGTTCCGGCCTCACGCCGAGAGCCAGAGCGAGCTCGACGTAACCCTGTCCGAAGGTGTCGATCAACGCGTCGACTCCCTCCCCGGCGACCTCGCGGATGCGCTCGGTCACACCGTCGGCGTAGCTGAGGGGTATCACCTCGTGCTCGTGCAGCCACCGGTGGTTGTGCTCGCCGGCGAGGCCGATCACCCGTGCACCGGCGTGTCGGGCGAGCTGTACCGCGAGCGAGCCGACGCCGCCTGCGGCACCCGAGACCACCACCGTGTCCCCTCGGGCGAGAGCGACCGCGCGGACAGCCGCGTAGGCGGTCGTGCCCGCGATGCACAGGCCGCCGGCTGCCTCCCAGGAGACGCCCGGCGGACGCGGGACGAGATGCTCGGCCTCCACGAGAACGAGCTCGGCATGACTCGCGCGCCGGCTGGTGAAGCCGATCACCTCATCCCCCACCTCGAACTGCTCAACGTCACCGGCGACCTCCTCGACCACACCGGCGAGGTCGGAGCCCTGCCCGGAGGGGAACGTGGCGGGGAAGCGCTCGTGCATTCGGCCCTCGCGGATCGCGGCCTCACCCGGGTTGATCCCAGCAGCCTTCACTCTTACGAGCGCCTCTCCCGGCCCGGGTATGGGCCGCTCGACCTCCACCACCTTCAGGACGTCCACCCCGCCGTAGTGATCGAACCTCACCGCTCGCGGCATCCCACCCCCTCCTTTCGAGGCGCCTCTACATCAGTTGCGCCAAGCGTAGCCGTGCGCTCGCATGAGCGAGGTCTCGAATGGGGCAGGGCCGCATGCGGCCCTGCCCAGGGTCGTGCATGCACGACCCTGCCGTTGGCGCATGCGCCAACGGTGACCCGCCGCATGCGGCGGGTCAGGGGCCGCGCATGCGCGGCCCCTCCCAACCCTATGCTGGAGCAGGCAATGCCCATCTCGCCCACGGCTCGAATCGATAACGGCCGAGGGCAGCGCGGCAATCCCGCCCTGCTGCGGGCGCTTGCCGAGTCTGCGATGTACCGAGGGCACCCGCCGGTCGCTGTGCACGAGACGCACGCTTCCTGGGTGTTCGTGGCCGGCGACCGCGCGTACAAGATCAAGAAGCCCCTCGCGCTGGGCTTCCTGGACTACAGCACGCTCGCGCGTCGCCGCGACGCCTGCCGCGAGGAGGTGCATATCAACCGCGAGCTTGCGCCCGGCCTGTACCTCGGCGTATGCGCGATCATCAAGACCGAGCGAGGCTTTCGCCTGGCTGCAGACGGCGCTGCCGGAGCAGTGGAGTACGCCGTGGAGATGCAGAGCTTCCGCGAGCAGGACACCTTCGCGGGCCTGATCGCGTCGAGCTCTCTCACCCACGCGGACGTCGCCGGGGCGGCCCGCGTGCTGGCGGACTTTCACCGCTCCGCGGAGACGGTGGCCGACTGGAGTTCCGATCGAGTGCTCGCCGCCTGGCGCAAGAACGTGCGCGAGTTGCAAACGGTGAGCCCTCCGGCCGAGTGGCGGCTGGATGTTGTCGCCGGCTTCGGGGAGACCTTCGTGAAGGCGCACGAGCCAGAGTTGCGAGAGCGCGCACAGCTGGGATTCGCCCGCGACGGTCACGGCGACCTGCGCTGCGAGCACGTGCTCGTCAGACCGTCCATCCGCGTCGTGGACCGCATCGAGTTCGACCCCCGGCTACGCCGCACCGATGTCGCCTGTGACCTGGCGTTCCTGGCGATGGACTTCGAGACACTCGGGCAGCGCTGGGCGGCCCGTGAGCTCGTCGTTGCCTACCGCGATGCGGGCATGAGCCCCGGCGGGGAGGCACTGCGCTCCTTCTATGGCGCCCACTGCGCGCTCGTGCGCGTCAAGGTCGCGCTGATTGCCGCCGCCGAGCACGACGGGGAGACCCGCGCCGAGGAGCTGAGACTGGCACAGCGGTTGTGGTCGCTGAGCGAGCGGCTGTGCTGGCGTGCGCGGGCGCCGCTGACGATCGTGATCTGCGGACCGGCCGCGAGCGGCAAGTCCGTGCTGGCCGCGGAGCTCTCGCGACGCTCGGAGATGCCAGTCGTCTCCTCCGACGCCGTGCGCAAGCGGTTGGCGCACCTCGCCCCCGGTGAGCCGGCGGGCGCCGAGCACTACACCGCGAGCTTCACACGCGCGACCTACGAGCAGCTCGCCCGCGACGCGCTGCTCTCACTCCACCGCGGCGACACCGCGATCGTGGATGCGACCTGTCGCTCGCGCGAGGATCGCGCTCCACTGCTCAGCCGACTGCGCCGCAGCGCCACGAAGCTCCTGGTCGTGCGCTGTGAGGTCCCACTCGAGCTGGCGGTGCAGCGCGCGACGCGGCGTCTGCGCGACCCACAACGCGTGTCCGACGCGACGCCACAGATCGCCGCAGAGCAGTCTCGCGCGTTCGAGGAGCTCGACGAGCTGCTCCCCGAGAGCCTGCTAAGGCTCGACGCGACCCAGACACTGGATACTCAGGTGGCAGAGCTCGCGCGAGCGGTGGACCGCGGCAGACTGGAAGGCGAAGCGGATCTTCAAACACAGATCGGCGACAGTCGGTAAGCCCGGCGGTCACGATGGATATCGATGGGAAGGTCTGCATCCTCACAGGAGCGCCTTCGGGGATCGGCGCCGCCACGGCGCGGCTGCTGAGCGGGCTGGGAGCGCAGGTCGTGCTCGCTTGCCCGGCGGGCCGAGCGTCTGGCGGCACTCGCCGCGGAGCTGCCGGGATCGCTCGCGGTCCCGACCGATGGACGCCAGACTCTCGCTTGAGCCAGGCACCGTGCCCACTCCATTCTCGCGCAGGCGAGAGCCCAGAGCGAGATCACCGTCAGCCTGCGGTGTTCACGGGACTCCTTCGGAGACCAGGCGATCTTCGGCCGGCAGCAGCCCGAGCTCCCGGGCAATCGTCGCGACATCCTTGCTGCAGGCAACGAGCAGCATGGGCGCCGCGACCGGGGACCCGCGCATACCAGGAAACAGCGACGGGGACCACGAAGGTCCCCGTCAGCGGCATAGCGGGGGCGGGATTCGAACCCGCGACCTTCGGGTTATGAGCCCGACGAGCTACCAGACTGCTCCACCCCGCGTCGCTTCCTATGTTCTAGCAAAGAACCGGACTTGCAGCCGCGACCATGCTTGCAACCCAGGCCATCTAGCATCCCCGGCGCATGACGCGCGTCGCGGTTATCGACATCGGCACGAACTCCACTCGCCTGCTCATCGCCGAGGTCGATCCCTCCGGTGCGGTCTCAGAACTGGTGCGACGATCGACGGTGACGCGGCTCGGGGATCGGGTTGATGCCTCCGGGTCGCTCTCGCCCGAGCCCATCGCCCGCACCTTGGCCGCCCTGCAGGAGTATCGCCGGCTGATCGACTCCCACGACTGCGCCCGCAACCTCGCGGTGCTCACCTCGGCCGTCCGCGACGCGGCGAACGGGCCGGACTTCACTGAGCGCGTGCGTCGCGATTTCTCGCTCGACGCGCGCACCCTGTCGGGCGACGAAGAGGCCCAGCTCACGTTCTTAGGCGCCATGCACGACCGTGACTCCTCGGACGAGCCGACTGTGGTGATCGACATCGGCGGGGGATCCACCGAGTTCATCATCGGCCACGACTCGACCGCCGGGTTTCATGTGTCGCTGCCCGCCGGGGTCGTGCGGATGAGCGAGCGGCACATCCATACCGACCCGCCCGCTCCGGCCGAGCTGCAGCAGCTCGCGCGCGAGGCGCGCTCGGTCTTCCTCGCGGGACTGCCTTCCGAGCAGCGTGCGCCTGTGACGCGCGGGATCGCCGTCGCCGGCACCGCCACGTCGGCCGCTTCGATCGACCAGGAGCTTGACCCATACGACCCGGCGCGCGTCCATGGCTACCCGCTGCTGCTCGCCACCGTGGAGATGCTGCTCGCGCGCCTCGCCGACATGGACGAATCCCAGCGCCGTCGGGTCGTCGGCCTCTCCCCCGACCGCGCTCCGACGATCGTCGCCGGCATGGTCCTCCTCGACGAGGCCCTGCGCGCGTTCGAGCTCGACCAGGTGGAGGTCTCCGAGCACGACATCCTCATCGGCGGCGCCCTGCGCCTCGCCGGCATCTCCTGACGGGCAGCCCGCCAACCGTGCGGAGGTGGCCAACGAGGGCCCTCCGGCGGCTCGACCCGCCTACCTCAGGCGAAGCTCGACTCGCGCGGGCCTCAGGCGAAGCGCGACTCGCGCTACCTCAGGCGAGGTTCGACTTGCGCGGGTAGACGACGGTCGGGTCTGTGAGCACGTTGACGAGCGCCGGCTTCCCTGCGCTGAAGGCGCGCTCGAGAGCGGGCCTGAGATCCTGGGGACGCTCGACCAGCTCGCCGTACCCACCAAGCGCCTCGACGACCTGGTCATAGCGTGTCTTCGGCCTGAGATCGGCCGCCACGGAGTAGCCGTAGAGGAACTCCATCGGGTGCTTCTCGAGCGCCCAGATCCCGTTGTTGCCCATCACGCCGACGACGTTGACGCCGTGGCGTGCGAGCGTGTCGAACTCCATCCCGGAGAAGCCGAAGGCGCCGTCGCCGAGCATCAGCACGACCTGCCTGTCGGGGTGCGCGAGCTTTGCCGCGAGGGCATAGCCGGGACCGGTGCCCAGGCATCCGAACGGCCCCGGGTCAAGCCAGCAGCCCGGCTGGTAGCTGTCGATCACCCTTCCGGCATAGGAGACGAAGTCGCCGCCGTCGCCGATCACGATCGCGTCGCGCTCGAGCACCGTCCCGAGCTCGGCGTAGAGGCGCATCGGATGCAGGGGCGCCCTGTCGTCCTCTCGCTCCACCCGCTCGGCCTCGCGCCGCTCGGTCTCGACCGCCCGCAGCTCCGCCACCCAGCGCTCGCTGGCCAGAGCCTTGTTCCCGGCCGCGACGCGCAGGTCGCTGAGCGTCGTCTCGAGCGCGCCGTAGCACTCCGCCGCGACTGCGCGCGGATGTCTGCGCTCGGGCTCGGCCACGTCGATCGCGACGATCTCGGTGTCATCCCCGAACGATCCGCCAAAGCCCAGGCGGAAGTCCATCGGCACGCCCACCACGAGCGCCACATCGGCGCCCTTGAGGGCCTGCCCGCGCGCGCGAGAGAAGAACAGCTGGTGATCGGCCGGCAGGCAACCCCGGGCGAGACCGTTGAGGAAGACGGGGATCTGCAGCGCCTCGGCCAGCTCCAGCAAGGCCTGCTCGCCGTGCCCCCAGTAGAGATCGGTGCCCGCCATGATCACCGGGCGCTCGGCGCCCCGGAGCAGCTCGGCCGCGCGTTCGATCGATGCGCCGCTCGCGCCTTTGCTCGCGCGTGCGGGCAACCCCTCGAGCACCCCCTCGGGCTCCGCGGCCTCCATGAAGACGTAGTCCATGGGGAAGTCCACGAACGTCGGCCCGGAGTGCGGCGCGAGCGCGGCGGCGAAGGCCTCGTCCACGAGGCCGGGGATCTCGGCGGTGCTCTCTGGCGTGACCGCCAGCTTGGTGAGCGGCCGCACGAAGGGCACGTGGTCGATCTCCTGCAGCGAGCCCATCCCCCAGCGCATCGCGGGCGCGCGCCCGCCGAGGACGACGATCGGCGAGTGGTTGGACTGCGCGCTGGCGATCGCGCTCATCCCGTTTGTCACGCCCGGTCCGGCGGTCAGCGCGCAGACGCCGGGCTCGCGCGTGACCTTCGCCCAGCCCTCGGCCGCGAAGGCCGCCGTGGACTCGTGGCGCACGTCGACGATCTCGATCCCCTCCTCGCGACAGCCGTCGTAGATCGAGAAGATATGCCCACCGGAGAGCGTGAACAGCTTGCTCACCCCATGCGCCTTCAACCGCCGCGCGATCAGCCGCCCGCCGTGGAACGTCTCGGTCTCCTGCGTGCTCTCGGCGGTCATTGCGCGACTCTATCTCCTGCGGCGCGAGGCCGTCCCCGTCGATCTTGATCGGGCGCCGAGCCGCGGGAAGGCGAGCAAGTGACGGCCGGGACCGCGGCGCTTCGCGTGCTCGGAAGAGAGCGCTTTCGACACCCGCTCATCCCCGATGCACAAAGGCCGCGCCGACCGGCGCGATGCCCGGGGTGGGACTCGAACCCACATACCCTTTGCGAGCCGCGGATTTTAAGTCCGCTGCGTATACCGATTCCGCCACCCGGGCCTGGGCATGCCAAGTCTATTTCAGCCGACAACACGCAACTTTTCGCTTGCTACGGTGTACATAGATTAGAAAGGAGGAGTGGAGCCACCGTGGAGGCCACCGCACTAACACACAGCAGCATTCCGGGCCTCTCCAGGCCCTCCCCGCTGCTGCGTCTGCAGTCCGACGAGAAGCTGGTCGCGCTTACCCGTCGTGGACAGCACGCTGCCTTCGAGACGCTCTTCTCGCGCTACCAGTCGCGCCTGCTGTCCTTCTGCCGGCACATGCTCAGCTCGCGGGAGGACGCTGAGGATGTGCTGCAGGAGGTCTTTACCGCCGCCTTCAACGCGATCCTCGCCGACGAGCGCGAGATCAACGTGCGGCCGTGGCTGTATCGGATCGCGCGCAACCGCTCGCTCAACCACCTGCGGCGCGCCTCGGCGGTCGGTGTCGACTCGATGGATATCCACTTCGCCGAGGGGGGCATCTCGACCGGCGAGAAGGTCATCCGTCGCGAGAGCTTCCGCCTGCTGATCGGCGATGTCCAGCAGCTGCCAGAGACGCAGCGGACCGCGCTTTTGCTACGCGAGATCGACGCGCTCTCCTACGAGCAGATCGCCCACGCGATGGAGACCACCGTGCCCTCCGTCAAGTCATTGCTGGTGCGCGCGCGCATCTCCTTGGCCGAGGCCGCCGAGGCACGCAAGCTGAGCTGCGAGGAGGTTCGCCTGGAGCTCGGCGCGGTGGCCGAGGGACTGATCAAGCTGGGCTCGCCCGCGCGCCGGCATGTGCGCGATTGCGAACGCTGCCACGCCTTTAAGAAGCACCTCAAGGCCAACAACCACGCGCTCGCCGCGATCTTCCCGGTCGGTCCTCTGCTGCTGTTCAAGAAGCTGCTGCTGACCAAGCTCGGCTCGACCGCCTCGGCCGGCAGCGCACACGTCGCCGGAGGGGCCGGAGCGACCGCGGGAGCGACCGCGGCAGCCGGCGCCGCAAGCGCTGGGGGAGCGAGCACCGCCGGCGGCCTTCTGACCGCCGGCGCGGGCGCTCTGGCGACCAAGGCGGTTGCGGGACTCGCCGCCGCCGCGCTCGTCACCGCGGGCGCCGTCGCGACGCAACACAACGGCAACGCGACCCACCGCCACCGCCACATAACTTCCGCGAGCACCGTCGGCGTATCTGCGGGCGGTCCCACCGCGGAGCCGGTCGTCGTTCGCGACCGTGCCCAGCCGATCAGCTCCGCCGCCGGCGCCGTCGTGTCGGTTGCCGCTGTCACCCACCGCACCGCCAAGCGCAACGCCACCGCCAAGGCCGTCGGGCCGGCTGTGTCGCCAGCGACGGTGACCCCATCGACCGCGCATCCCGCGCCCGTCGTGGAGGCTCTCCCACCAGCTAAACCGGTGACTCCGCCGGTCACCGAGGTCACGACGGAGACCACCGAACTTCCGGCCGCTGCCACCGCGCAGCCACAGCCGACCACGCCCGCGGCGCCCGTCGCGACCCCGGTCCCGAGCGAAGCCCCACAGCCCGCGGCGCCCGCGGCGGAAAACGAAGAACCGGCGGCGGCCTCGACCACACCTCCCGCCGAAGAAGCGCCCGCCATAGCCCCCGTTCCTACGCAGCCGCAAGGCGCGGGCGCACCAGGCGCAGTGGAACCGAGCGGTGGCACGCCCGCTCCACCAAGCGGCGACTAGACCAAGCAACACCCAGGCGGCTGGGCCAAGCAGCAACAGGCGGCGACTAGACCAAGCAGCAACAGGCGATGGTTAGCCAAACAAACGGCGGCTAGTCAAACTCCCGCCGCCGACACGAACGGCGACCGACGAACGCGCGCGCCAACAGGCGGCGGCTAGTCGAACGTGAAGGTCTTTAACGGCCTTTCCAGCACCCCCGCACTCGCCACTTCGAGCGGCGAGGTGACCCGCGCGTTGGCGGTCGGTGAGCTCAGCATCTCGATCGCAACCCCGTCGCGCACGCCCTGCCGTTCCGGCAGCAGCAGCACGTCGCGCCCATACATTTCGCGCCCTTGCAGGGTGACGGTGTAGAACACGTTGTAGGCGGGAACCGTGTTCACCCTTGTCTTGCCCTCGCCACGCAATACGAAGCCCCGGTACTTCTCGCTCAGCCCACGGATGTAGCTGCTCGCGTACAGCGGCAGCTCGCCACTCAGGCCGCCGGCGTAGGGCGGCAGCCGCAGCGGCGCGACCGCGAAGGAGTCCTCCAGCCGTGCGTGCGTGTGGCGCTGCACCCGCACGTACCCGCCGGGCGCGGAAGCCGTTCGGTAAAGACCCCGGTAGCTGAAATGAAACGGCGTCGCGCCACCGTAGGAGATCCTGGCGGGCTCGAGCGTGAGGAAAGCACCGATGGCGAGCGCCACGAGCCCGATGCCGGCCGCGATCACCGCCCCTCGCACGACCCTGTCCGCCGCATGCCAGCGGGGAGCGAGCAGCCGACCGAGCGTCGGTCCGTACTGCTGCTTCAGGGGTATCGTCGCCATCGCCTGCAGTCTATGGAGCGAGGCGACGGCTCAGGCTAGACCGATACGCAAAGCCAGGCCAACGCTCAAGCCAGGCCGATGACCTTCAGGCGCCGTTCGAGCGCGCTCGCGGCGAATGCGCCCGCCCTTCGACGCCGCCCCCGCCCAGCCGACGCGGCGCCTGCTCATCCGGCCGACGCAGCGCCTACTCGCCGACAGAGAACAGCGATTCGAGGTCGTGGCGCGAGAAGGCGGCGAAAGCGACCATCGTCTGGGTGCGCATCACACCCGCGAGGCCGCCGATCTCGGCCGTCACCACATCGGCGAGCTGCTCGTGATCAGGTACGCGCACGATCGCCACGAAATCCCACTCGCCCGTCACCGAATAGGCCTCCGCCACGCCCTCGACGTCCGCCAGCGCGCCACCCAAGGTCGAGAGCGCGTCGCGCTCGGCCTCGATCAGGACGACGGCGTTGGTCATCGTCATACCGTCATCTCTCCATCGGTCAGCTCGCAGGCCGCTTGGCAAAGTAAGCGAATCTCCATCTGCGCCGCTCCTCTTCTATCGGGGAGTTGATGTGGGTCCGAGAGTTGGTGTGGTTCCCATCATAGGAGCGTTTCCCAGCTACAGCTCGGGCGAGTCGAGGCGACTCATGCCGAACCCCAGCACCAGCCCGACCACCCCTCCGGTGATGCCCGCCAGCCAGCTCGCCTCCGGACGCGCGAAGGGCACCGCGAGCAGGACGGCGGCGATCGCCGCGACGCCGAGCAGGTCACCCTCGTAGTAGTTGCCCGCCCGCGCGTCCCGCAGGTCGGGGACCGCCCAGGCCGCCAACAGACCGAGGGCCGCACCGTTGCCGCCGCTCACCAGCGCATCGGAGTAGACGGCGCTCGCCACCAGCGCCCCCGACGCGCCCGCCCCGAGGAACACCGCGAGCGTCACGGCCGGCCCACGGCGGCTCTCCAACAGCCAGCCGAAGATCGCGATGGCGAGCAGCGCGATGAACGCGTAAAGCCCGTTCAGGTAGACGAACTGGGTGCTGAAGAGCTTCCACCAATCGCCGCCCAGCGGACCGACGATCACCAGTTTGCCGAGGCCCAGATAGCCGCTTCGCAGCGCGACCCAGACCGCGCAGCTGATCGCTACGAGCGCAATCGTTACGTAGGGAAGCGCATCGGCTCGCGTACCCACGGCGTGGCTGCTCGAGCGATCGCGCGCGCGGACGCGCACGGACCCTGACCGCCCTGAGCGGCCGAAGCGCGGGAGGTGCAGCCGGCGTGAACGTCGGACCAAGCCGCCATCCTTCTCGCGCGGCAGGTCGGGGGCGCGACGGCGCAGTCGGTGACCGCAGTAGGGGCACTCGGTGATGTACGGGCTGACCTCCGATCCGCACTGCTTGCACACCACGAACAGATCGGGTCCGGAGGACATCGTCGACCCATTCTAAGTGCCTACTCCCGCACGGCCCCGCATGCCGCTCTCGGGCGAGCTCCGGGGCGCCCATCCCTGCCCGGTCTGCACGCCTCCCGAAAGAGCTCCGGGGCGCCCGTCCTGCCCGGCCTGCACGCCTCCCGGGAGAGCTTCCGGGGCGCCCGTCCTGCCCGGCCTGCACGCCTCCCGGGAGAGCTTCCAGGGCGCCCGTCCTGCCCGGCCTGCACGCCTCCCGGGAGAGCTCCGGGGCGCCCATCCTGGCCCGGGGGGCACGCCTTTGAAATACTCATGCAATGAAACCAGGCTACGACCAGCAGCTCTACATCCTTGCGTTCGACCATCGCGGCTCTTTCCAGAAGAAGTTCTTTGGCATCGAGGGCGAGCCCGACCCCGAACAGACGGCGATGATCGCCGACGCCAAGCATCTGATCTTCGAGGGCCTCCAGCAGGCTGTAAGCGCCGGCGCCGATGCCTCGCTGACCGGCGTGCTCGTGGACGAGCAGTTCGGCGGCGCCGTGCCCGAGGAAGCGCGCGCGCAGGGCCTGAAGCTGGCGATGCCGGCCGAGCGCTCGGGCCAGAACATGTTCGACTTCCAATACGGCGAGGATTTTCCCAAGCACATCGAGCGCTTCGATCCGGACTTCACAAAGGTGCTCGTCCGCTACAACCCCGATGGCGACGCTGCCGAGAACAGCGAGCAGCTGATCAAGCTGAAGCGGCTGTCGGACTGGCTGCACCAGCACGAGCGCAAGTTCCTGTTCGAGCTGCTTGTGCCCGCCGAGGAGGCCCAGCTGCAGGCGGTCGACGGCGACTCAGAGCGCTATGACGCAGAGCTGCGCCCGGAGCTGATGCGCCGCACGATCGCCGCGATCCAGGACGCTCAGATCGAGGTCGACATCTGGAAGATCGAGGGGGTCGACGAGCGCTCCGACTGCGAGATGCTCGTCGCCCAGGCCCGCGCGGGCGGGCGCGACGGCGTGGTGTGCGTCGTCCTCGGCCGCGGTGCCGACGACGCCAAGGTCGACCACTGGCTGACCCAGGCCGCCCCCGTCGACGGCTTCGTCGGCTTCGCGATCGGACGCACGATCTGGTGGGAGCCGCTGAAGGCATACGTCGACGGCAAGATCGAGCGGTCCGCCGGCGCGCGCAAGATCGCCGAGAACTACCTGCGCTTCATCGCCGTCTACGAGCGGGCCAAGGGACAGTCATGAGACTGTCCCTTCATTCGACGGATGGATCGTCGTGTCTGACAAGGACGCAAGGAGCGTGGCGTACCGATCGTCCGGGATCGGCTAGCACGCGAGCTAGCCGATCTTCGATCGGTGAGGACGCCGTCAGGCGCGTCAAGACGCCGTCGTGAGGATGCGCCAGAGCTTGGGCGAGCTCGAGCGGGCGTTCGCCAAAGAGATCTCGCTCGATCGCCTGCGCCGCGACTCGCTGCGGCGCACAACCGAGAAGCGCGCACGCAAGCGCGAGATGGACCGGCGTCACAAGCGCGGTTCGATGCGCTTTGTCCTGCTCGTCCTCACGCTCGTCATGACCGCGGTGATCGTCACCGCGGTCATGTTCCGCACGCTCTACTTGCTGCTCGGCTGAGGGCCCTCGCCCAGGCCGCGTAGGGCGTCGCTGACCTTGGCGTGGACGTCCTGCTCGGTCGCACCCTCGCCGTCCTTGCGATGAATCTCCAGATAAATCTCTGTGCGGAACACTGGAATCTCCTGCGGGGCCTGGATGCCGATGCGCACCTTGTCGCCCATCACGGACAGGACCGATACCTCGACCTCGTCCCCGATCATGATGCTCTGGTTGGACTTGCGCGTCAGGACCAGCATTCGGTGCACCTTCCTCTCTGCCTATGGGCAACCGGCCATTTGCCCCCCGGCCGCCGATCGGCCTAGCATAGTGTCAGGGCCGGGGGAAAGCGAGCCCAGCCGACCCTTCGACTCCTTCGCGACTCTTCCTCCCCTGCGCTAGCCGGCGCACAGACCGAGGCTCATAGCGGCTCGCATTCCCGACATCCGCGTATCGCCGCCGCTATGCGCTAGTCTCCCGGACCGTCTATGGCTCGTAGATCTTTGCGCCCACATTTGAACCAGATCCGCAGCTGGGTACGGCAAGGCCGGACCGATGCTTGGGTTGCCCATCAGCTCGAAGTCAGCGTCCGCGACATCGAGCAGTTCAAGCGCCAGAACGAACTCGTCAGCGACGAGGAACCCGCCGAGGGCGGGACCGGCGCCGACTACCCGGGAGAGATCGACCTCCGGGCCGAGGACGACGCGCTGATCGCAGCCGAGCTGGAGGCAGCCGAGATCGCAGCCGAGATCGAGGCCGCACGCGTGAAGGCCGAAGCGCCTGAGGACGAGGAGTCCGACGAGGATCGCTCGGGAGCGTCGCTAGCGGATGGCGACACCGACGGAGAGGGCGCTCAAGACGCCCCCCGTCGCCGTCGCGGCCGTCGTGGTGGGCGTGGACGCCGACCGATCGGAGATCGGCCAACGCCACGCGGCAGCGTAGGCCCCTTGGAGGGTACCTTCGAGCACGGCGAGGAGGGCTATGGCCTGTGGCTCGATCCGGCCGTCCAGGACAACCCGATCTACGCCGAACACTGGGCCGGCCACCGCTCGGTCGAGGTCCTCGTCGAGGAGGATCAGATAGTCATCCGCCGCACCGGCACCGACGACTAGGACGCCACCGATCGGCGACCGAGATGCTCTCGTCGATCGGCCAGCGGCGCGCTGCTGCGTCCTCGATCGCTCATGTGCTAGCCGATCTTCGATCGGTACATTTCGCTCACTGCGTCCTTGCATCGCTTGCCCATCGACGCCCTAGAAGCGTCATTCGACAAGGAGCGTAGTTAGGCGTTGATCTCCCGGCGGCCGCCGGCGTAGTCGCTGGCCTCGCGCAGGTATCGCGCGAAGGCGGCGTCGACGACGATGCCGGAGTCCCACGCCCAGGGATCGTCCGGGGCGACAGCCATCGCCGCCTGCAGGCACCAGGCGGTGCCGTGTCCGTAAAGGTCCACGAGCTCGTCGGCGGCGAACCTGCCGCCGAGGCGTCTGCGCAGCTCCTCGACCAATCTCCCGGTCACCCGCTCCAACTGCGCTTGGCGCTCTGCCGGCGCGGCGCGCAGGCGACGCTCACCCTGCTGCCATTGGTAGATCGCGTTCTCGAACTCCGACACTGCGGGCGAGGCTAGCAGCGGTCGCCCACAGCGCTCAGTTGGTCGCCGGCAACGCCCAGTTGGCAGCGCTCAGTTATTGGGCAGGCCGCTGACGATGTACGGCCGCTCGCCGGGCTTCATCATGCCCAGCCGCCGCGCCTCCGCTTCCACCGTCCCAAGTCTCCCCAGCGCATCGTGCTGGTCCTGAAGCCGCCTGTGTTCGCGCTGCATCGTGGTCACCTTCGCGCTGTCGCTGCGCGCCTCGCGCCAGGTGCTCAGCAGATGGATGCCGGCGCTCAGGTAGAGGTAAGCGAGGGCCACGAGCACGCACAGCATCGCCACGCGGCCCAGTCGATCCCAACGCACACGCGCCACGGGCTTTGCACCCGCGGTCGCTTTGGCGCGAGCCGAGCGTCGTGGGCGCTCCACGGCGGGAGCCCCGGCGCGGCCGATCGCGGCTCGGCCGGTCGAGGCAGAAGCGGAGGGCATCCCCCCGCATTCGCCCTGTCCTGCCCAGCTCCTTCTCTCAAAGACGAAAGGCCGAGCGACCGGGGAACTCCGCGTCGGCTCCCAGCTGCTCCTCGATCCGCAGCAGCTGGTTGTACTTCGCCACCCTGTCCGAGCGCGACGGCGCGCCGGTCTTGATCTGTCCGCAGCCGGTGGCCACCGCGAGGTCGGCGATCGTCACGTCCTCGGTCTCGCCCGAGCGGTGGCTCATCACGGCCGTGTAGCCGGCCTCGCGGGCCATTGCGATCGCGGACAGGGTCTCCGAGAGGGTGCCGATCTGGTTGACCTTGATCAGGATCGAGTTCGCCACTCCCAGCTCGATGCCCCGGCTCAGGCGCTCGGTGTTGGTGACGAACAGATCGTCCCCCACCAGCTGCACCGAGCTCCCCAGGCGCTCGGTGAGCGCCTTCCACCCGGCCCAGTCCTCCTCGTCCATGCCGTCCTCGATCGAGACGATCGGATAGCGCGCCGCCAGGTCCACCCAGTAAGCGGCCAGCTCCTCCGCGCTCAGCGTGCGTCCCTCGTGCTCGAGCACGTAGCCACCGTCGCGGTAGAGCTCGCTGCAGGCGGGATCGAGCGCAATCGACACGTCGACGCCGGGCTGGAAGCCGGCGGCCTCGATACCCGCCACGAGCACCCGCAGGGCATCCTCGTTGGAGTCCAGGTCGGGGGCAAAGCCGCCCTCGTCGCCGACGGTGGTGCCCAAGCCGCGCGCGCGCAGGGTGCCCTTCAGGGCGTGGAAGACTTCGGTGCCCATGCGCAGGCTCTCGGAGAAGCTCTCGGCGCCGCATGGCACAACCATGAACTCCTGAAAGTCCACCTTGTTGTCGGCATGCGCGCCGCCGTTGAGCACGTTCATCATCGGCACCGGCAGCACCCGCGCCGACTCGCCGCCCAGATAGCGCCACAGCGCCAGACCCTCCTCCGCCGCCTGCGCGTGCGCCGCCGCCAGCGACACGCCGAGGATCGCGTTGGCGCCCAGCCGCGACTTGTCCGGCGTGCCGTCGAGCGCGATCAGCGCCTGGTCGAGGCCGCGCTGGTCGGAGGCGTCGATGCCGGTGACGGCCGCGGCGATCTCGCCGTTTGCGTTCGCCACCGCACGTGTCACGCCCTTGCCCTGCCAGCGCTCGCCGCCGTCGCGCAGCTCCTTTGCCTCGAACTCGCCGGTCGAGGCCCCCGAGGGCACCGCCGCGTGGCCGTGGGCGCCGGAACGCAGCCCCACCTCGACCTCGACCGTCGGGTTGCCGCGGCTGTCGAGGATCTGGCGGGCGTGGACGCGCTCGATCTGACTCATCCGCGCGGCCCGTCGCCGGCGCGGATCCTGCGCGCGCGCTTCACCGTGAGAGTCCGCTCACCGTGCGAGTCAGCATGCACCGTGTGAGTCCGAATGCGTGCCACCGTGTGAGTCCGAGTGCGTGCCACCGTGTGAGTCCGCTTCACCGGCATCACCGGGGCCGGGCTATTTGGTGGTGCTGGGCGCCGTGGTGGCGGGCGCCGTGGTGGTCTGCGCCGGCGTGGTCGTCTGCGGGACCGCCGTGCCGGTACCCGTGGTCGCGGGCGTCTTGGGCGCTTTGTAGCTCTTGCAGTCCATCACCACGTAGCCCGCGCGGCATTCCGTCTTGTTCGTCCACGTTTTTTTGAATTCCTTGACGAACTTGGCGAGCGCCGCCTGCTGCTGGGTGGCGGTCAGCTGCTGCTTGATCGAGGCCTGCGCCTGCGCGAGCGTCTGCTGGCTGCCCCGCGTGGTGCTCTTGACTTCGTAGATGTAATAGCCGAAGGGCGTCTTCACCGGGCCGCTCAGCTTGTTCAGGGGCGCGGAGAAGATCGCTGTGTTCAGCGCCGCCTCCTCCTGACCCTTGGCCACCCCGGTCAGCAGGCCGCCTTTGGCCTTGCTCGTGGGGTCGATCGAGACGCTCTTGGCGACGCTCGCGAAGCTCTTGCCGGATTCGATTTCCTTCTTGGCCGCCTTTGCCGCCGCTTCGGTCTTGGTGAGGATGATCGCCACGTTGCGCTTTTCCGGCGTGCCGAAGCGCTGCTGGTTTTGCTTGTAGTACTTTTCGATTTCGGCCTTGGTGGGGGCGCCTTTGCCCTTGGCGATCTTCTGCTGGATTTTCGAGGACATCATGTTCAGCTTCACGCGCAGCAGCAGATCGGAGACGGTCTGGCCCGAGGTCGCGAGGAATTTTTCGAATTCCGCCGGCTTGGGGAACTGCTGGTTCTTGATTTTTTCGAATTCCTTCTTGACTTCCTGGTCGGAGATCTTCACGCCCAGGTGAGAGCCTTCGCCGATCACCCACTCCGAGGAAATCAGGAAGCCGAGCACCTCCTGCTGCAGCGACTGGTACTGCTGCTGGCACTGGGCCTTGAGCTGCGCCGACGTCGGCTTGGCCTGGCCCTTGGCCGGCTTCGGCGCGGTCGCTTCCAGATGCGCGATGCAGTTCGTGAAGTTCGGCGGATCGGGCACGACGGGCTTGGGCGCCGTTTTGCCGGGAGCCGCGGTCGCGCTCGAAGCGGCTGCGACCGACAGCCAATGTTCGAACGTGGATTTCGTGATCGGGTTGCCGCCGACCTGGACGACCGCGTTGCTGGGGATGCCCCCACCACACGCCGCGAGGGCGAGTGAGGCAAAGAAAACGGCGCCAAGCGCCGGTATGCAGCGGAGTAGCTTTGACACAACGCGGGCACTCTAGCGGATACGCCCTAACCCGTGCTTAAAGAAGTCCCGAGCAGTTCCTAAAGACCGCTCAATAAGTGCGCTACATGCGCGCTCATGGGGCTTCACGGCTGATCGCCAGGAGCACGTCGGCCGCCCTGACGACGGTTGGGAAGCGCTCCTTGCCCTCCTTGGGCACCCGCAGCGAGACCTGCGAGCGACCAGATTCGAAGAGCGCCTCGGGCAGCTCTTGGCGCAGGCGCTTGGCGCGTGCCGAGTCGAGCTCGACCGGCGTCACCGCCAGGCGATCGCCCCGGAAGCTGACCGTCCGCACCCCCGCTTGGCCGAACTTGATGCGCGCGCGCTGCAGCGCCAGCAGGTTCTGAAGCGGCTCCGGCACCGGTCCGAAGCGATCCTCGAGCTCCTCGCGCAGGCGCTCGACATCGGCCACCTCGAAGGCCCCCGCCACGCGGCGGTGCACCTCGATCTTGGCCTGCTCGTAGGGGACGTAATCGGCGGGGATGTAGGCGTCGACGTTCACGTCCAGGCGCACGGGCTCGGCCGGCTCGGGTGGGTGGGATCCATTCTCTCCTTCGCCCCCCTGCCCATCGGCGGCATGGACCGCTTCGTCGAGCATCTGCATGTACAGCTCGAATCCGAGCGCCGCGACGTGCCCGGACTGCTCGTCGCCGAGCAGGTTGCCCGCGCCGCGGATCTCCAGGTCGCGCATCGCGATCTTGAACCCCGACCCCAGCTCGGTGTAGTCCGAGAGCGCCGACAGCCGCTGGGCGGCTTCCGGCGTGAGCGCGGCGGCCGAGTCGTAGAGCAGGTACGCGTAGGCGCGCTCGCGACTGCGCCCGACCCGCCCGCGGATCTGGTAGAGCTGGGCCAGGCCGAAGGCGTCCGCGTGCTCGACGATCAGCGTGTTCGCCTGCGGGATGTCGATCCCCGACTCGATGATCGACGTGCACACGAGCACGTCGGCGCCGCCGCGCAGGTAGTCCATCATCACCTCCTCCAGCTCGCCCTCGGCCATCTGCCCGTGGGCGACCGCAAAGCGCACGTCCGGGCACATCGCCCGCAGCCGCTCGGCCGTCTCGTCGATCGTGTCGACCCGGTTGTGCAGGAAGAAGGCCTGCCCGTCGCGCTCGTGCTCGCGCAGGATCGCGCGCTTGACGAGCTCCTCCTCGTACTCGCCCACGTACGTCTTCACCGGCCGGCGGCCTTCGGGCGGCGTCTCGATCACCGAGATGTTGCGCAGCCCCGCCAAGGACATCTGCAAAGTACGCGGGATCGGCGTGGCCGACATCGAGATCACGTCCACCTTCAGCTTCAGCTGGCGTAGGAGCTCCTTCTGCTTGACCCCGAAGCGCTGCTCCTCGTCGACGATCAACAGCCCGAGATCCTTTGCGCGGACGTCGCGCGAGAGCACGCGGTGGGTGCCGATCAGGATGTCCACCCGTCCGTCGGCGAAGCCCTTGATCGCGGCTTTCTGCTCGGCCGCGGAGCGGAAGCGGGAGACGTGCTCGAGCGTGAACGGATAGTCGGCCAGGCGCTCGGTGAACGTGCCGTAGTGCTGCTGGGCGAGGATCGTCGTCGGCACGAGCATCAACACCTGCTTGCCCTCGTTCGCCGCCTTGAACGCCGCGCGCAACGCCACCTCGGTCTTGCCATAGCCGACGTCACCGCAGATCAACCGGTCCATCGGCTGCGGCGCTTCCATGTCCGCCTTGACCAGCTCGATCGCCTCGCGCTGGTCGGGCGTCTCGGTGAACGGGAAGCGCTCCTCGAACTCGCGCTGCCAGTCGGAGTCCGGCTCGAAGGCGTGCCCCAGCCGCCGCCGGCGCTCGGCGTACAGGCTGAGCAGCTCGCCCGCCAGCTCCTGCGCGGCGCGCCGCGCGCGCGCCTTCATCGTGTCCCAGCGCGTGCCCCCCAGCTTTGACAGCGGCGGGTGCTCGCCGCCACCGCCGACATAGCGCGAGATCTTCGCCAGCTGCTCGGTCGGCACGAACACGCGGTCGTCGCCCTGATATTCCAGGTAGAGGTAGTCGCGCGTGACGTTCGCGACGGTCCGCGTCTCAAAGCCCGCGAAGCGCGCCACGCCGTGGTCCTCG
>DATCBT010000077.1:0-38026 GCA_036511695.1 Solirubrobacteraceae bacterium
TTGGGGCCGTGGCCGGGGCGGGGCCTTCAGGCAACAGCGTCGGCTTGCCGTGCGGGCCGAGCGCAAAGCGCAGCTCGCGCGGATCGTGGTTGAGGTAGCGCCCGAGCAACGCCCGCAGCACTCCTCGCGAGCGAGCCCACAGGACCCGGTCGCGCTCGCTGCGCAGACGCGCGGCGCGCTCGCGCTCCTCGGCGCAGAGGAGCACTTCGAGCTCCTCCCCGACCGCCGTCAGGTCCGCCCGCCACACGTCAACCACGCCCGCGCTTGCCCGCACCGTTGCGGGGGCCGGCTTCCAGGGTTGGATTGGAGGGGCGTCCACCGCCGATCATTATCCGGTCCGCCTCCAGGTCCGCCTCCCCGCCGCGGCCGACTTGGCAGACTTACGCCTATGAGCGCCCGCCGGGAGAGTCTGCGTGAGGGTCTGCGTGAGCGGACCAACGGCTACACGGTCACCCCGCGGCAGTACGCCCGCGTGGCCTACGTCGCGCTCGGCGCGCTGACGCTGATCGTCCTCACCGGCGCCGCCGTGCGGCTGACCGGATCGGGCCTCGGCTGTCCGACCTGGCCCAAGTGCTACGGCAACGTCTACCCGCCGCTGAACACGCATGCGGTGATCGAGTTCTCCAACCGGCTGATCACCGTCCCGGTGTCGATCGCTGCCGGCCTGGCATGGCTTTTGGCCCTCCGCCGCCGGCCATACCGCCGCGATCTGATGTGGTTGGGGGCGCTGCTGCCGCTGGGGGTGATCGGTCAGGCCGTGCTCGGCGGGTTCACCGTCAAGGGCGCGCTCGACTACGGCTGGGTGATGGGCCACTTCGCGCTCTCGATGCTCCTCCTCGTCGTCGCCACCGTGCTCGCCTGGCGGGCCGGCCAGGCTGGCGGTGAATCTCCCATCGGTGCTCTCGAGCCGGGGGAGCGTGCGCTTGCGGATGGGGCGCCGGCCGATCGTGCGCTGACCGATCGTGCGCCGGCCGATCGGATGCCGACCGATCGGACGCTCGTGTGGTCGATACGCGCGCTCGTTGCGCTCGGCGCGCTGACGATCTTTGCGGGGACCGCCGCCACCGCCGCGGGCCCGCACGCGGGCGGCTCGCCCGGTCAGAAGATCAACCGCCTCGACTTCGACGGGCGCGCGACGATGGACTTCGTCATCCATCGCCACGCCGAGATCGCGCTCGTCTTCAGCCTCCTCGCCGTCGGCGCCTGGTGGCTGGCACGAGCGCGCGCGGCCGATCCTGTTGTGCGGCGCGCGCTGACCGTCCTCTGCGTCCTGCTCGCGCTGCAGGGGGCGGTGGGGCTGGACCAGTACGAGACGCACCTCCCCGCGGAACTGGTCTGGGTGCACGTCGGCTTGGCCTGTCTGACGTGGCTGACAGCCATCTGGGCGGCGTGCGCAGCCGGCTCGCCGGCGCCACGCGCGGCGCCCTCAGAGGAGCGGCGGGTGACGCCCACGGCACGCGTGTCGGCCTGAGTTCAGGGCCTTTCGCCGTGCCAATCTCGGCCTCTCGACCGAGCATTCCCCGGAAATTAGGGCTTCTATCGGGCGTAAAGCGGGCCGTTTTGCATGTCGTCGTCCTTGCCAGCGGTTAGCCTGCGGGTAGTAACGACACTCAAGAAGGGAGTGCCATGACCAAGAACGAGCTAGCTGAGCAGGTTGCAGGAAGCACCGGACTGGCTGCCAGCCAGGCCCGCGAGGCGCTGGATGCGGCGATTGAGTCGATCGCCAGGGAGTTGGCCTCCGGTGGTGAGGTCGCGCTTGCCGGCTTTGGCAAGTTCAGCGTCAGCCACCGCGCTGCCCGACAAGGACGCAACCCATCGACGGGCGAGGCGATCAGCATCGCGGCCAGCAAGGCGGCGAAGTTCTCCGCGGCGAGCGCGCTGAAGAAGCGTCTCAACTAACCCTGCCCGCGTGATCCCGGTGTCACCGGCCCGACTCGGGCCGGTGAGCACTGGGTGGGCAGCGGCAACCCGCGCATGGGCGGCGGATCGATAGGATGCCGCCACGCATGATCGTCGTCGCACAGGCCCACCGCTGCATGACTCGAGCAGCCGCTGAAGAGAGGACCCGATGAACTCTGCTCCAGGCTGGGGCTCATGGAGCTTCAATCCGGTTGTGATTCTCGCGCTGCTCGCCGCAGCCGTGATCTACACGCGCATGTACCGCCGCGCGGGCGCACGAACCTCGACCTCCACGCCCAACGCCGGCCATTGGATCCCCTACGCCGGCGGGCTGCTGATCCTCGCGGTGGCGCTCCTCTCTCCGCTCGACAGCATCGGCGATGGCTGGCTGCTGTCGGCGCACATGATGCAGCACGTGCTCCTCTCGGACATCGCGCCGGCGCTGCTCGTGCTCGGTCTGCGCTCGCCCGTGCTGCCACTCGGACTGTCGCGCCGGGCGCTGATGGCGGTCGCGCCCGGCGGCCGCTCCGGTCGACTGCTCGCGCGGCTGACCTCGCCCTGGCTGGCGATTCCCCTGTGGGTGGCGGCCACGTGGGTATGGGCGATTCCGAGCGTGTTCGACTTCGCCGCCCAGCACCCCACCGTGCATGCGATCGAGCACGCCACGCTCTTCTACACGGGCCTGGCGATGTGGTGGCTGATCATCGACCCGCTCCCGCGCGCGCGCCTACGCCCCAACGGCGAGCGCCTCGCCCTGCTGGGCTTCACGCGCCTGGCCAGCGCCAGCGTGTGCCTGCCACTGACCTGGCTGTCCGCGACCGAGTACCCCCTCTACGTCGGCGCCCCCCGCGCCTACGGCCTGTCGGCCATCAACGACCAGCATCTGGCCGGCGCCAGCATGTGCTTCGTCGAGTTCCTCGTCTTCGGCATCGCCTTCGCCGCCGTCTTCATCAGCATCCTCGGCCGCGATGATTCGCGGGTGACCTTGGCTGAGTACGCAGCGGGCAGCTCCCCCGAGCACCTGCCGACCTAGCGCGTCTCAGCCACAACCCGTGTTGTTGCCGCAGCTGCTGCACGTGTAGCAGCTGCCGGTGCGCTGCATCATGCCTCCGCACTGGCTGCAGGCCGGGCCGAGGTCGAGACCCTGCATGCGGGCCGGCACCACGGGGGGTGTGTCGGTGAGGGAGGCTGTCGGGGCGCTTGCGCCGCCGCCATTGCCGCCTGAGGCCTGGGGGGAGTCTGCCGGCTCGTCGTCCTCTGCGGTGATCGGACCGGCCGTGTCGGAGGTGATCGACTGGGCTGTCTCCTGGGAGGACTTGCGCGCGCGCACCGCCTGGGTGAGGATGCCCAGGTCCTCCTGGACATCCACGTCGAGGAAGCGCGAGGCCAGCCAGCGCATGATGTAGTCGGGCATCGACTTCGCGAACGGGATCTCCGGGTTGCCGGTGATGCCCTCCGGCTCGAAGCGCATGTAGCTGAACTTCCGCACGAGCGTCTCCAGCGGCACCCCGTACTGCAGCGCGATCGAGATCGCCGTGGCGAACGAGTTCATCATGCCTCTGAGCGTTGAGCCCTCCTTGCCGATGTCGGTCAGGAAGATCTCGCCGATGCTCCCGTCCTCGTACATGCCGGCCGTGATGTAGCCCTCGTGGCCGCCGATCGAGAACTTGTGTGTGATCGACTGGCGCTCGCGCGGCATCCGCTTGCGTCGCGGACCGGCCTCCTTCAGGGCCTTGCCCACCGCCGCCTCGACGATCGCGTCGATGTCCGCGGGAGCCTCGACGTCCTGCTGGGCGTCGGTGCGTAGCGCCTGTGCGGTCTTCGAGCCATCGCGGTAGATCGCGAGCGCCTTGACTCCCAGGTGCCAGGCCTGGGTGTAAGCGTCGGCGATGTCCTCGACCGTGGCCTCCTGGGGCATGTTGACCGTCTTTGAGATCGCCCCCGATATGAATGGCTGGACGGCGCCCATCATCTTCAGGTGACCCATGTGGGTGATCGCACGCTCGCCCACTGCCACGTCGAACACCGGCAGGTGCTCCTCGCTCAGACCGGGGGCGCCGACGATCGTGCCGTGCTCGGCCAGGTGCGCCTCGATCTGCTCGACCTGCTGCTCGGAGTAGCCGAGCGTCTGGAGCGCCAGCGGGACGGTGCGGTTGACGATCGTCATCTGCCCGCCGCCGACGAGCTCCTTGAACTTGACGAGCGAGAAGTCGGGCTCCACGCCGGTCGTGTCGCAGTCCATCAGGAAGGAGATCGTGCCCGTCGGCGCGAGCACCGTGGCCTGTGCGTTGCGGTAGCCGTGAAGCTCGCCCAGCTGCACCGCCTCATCCCACGAGCGCCTGGCGGCCGCGAGCAGCTGTTCGTCGGCGCAGGTGGAGTCGGGGATCGCGTAGGCGGCGTCGCGGTGCATGCCCATCACGTGGTTGTGTGCCTTGCGGTTGACCTCGTAGTGCTCATAAGGGTCAAGTGCCGCGGCGACCTCGGCCGAGCGGCGGTAGGCGCGACCGGTCATCAGCGCGGTGATCGCCGCCGCGGTGCCGCGTCCGGCATCGGAGTCATACGGCATGCCGTCGCTCATCAGGTAGGCGCCGAGGTTGGCGTAGCCGAGCCCCAGCTGGCGGAAGGCGCGCGCGTTGACGCCGATCTCCTCGGTCGGGTACGAGGAGGGTGAGACGACGATCTCCTGGGCCAGCAGCATCACGTCGACAGCGTGCTCGAAGGATTCGGTGTCCAAAGTGCCGTCGGCGCGGCGAAACTTCATCAGGTTGAGCGAGGCTAGGTTGCAGGCCGAGTTGTCCACATGCATGTACTCGCTGCACGGGTTCGAGGCGTTGATCCGCCCGCTGTTGGGCGAGGTGTGCCACTGGTTGATCGTCGTGTCGTACTGCACGCCCGGATCGGCGCAGCGCCAGGCGGCCTCGGCGATCTCGCGCATCAGCTCGCGCGCTGGTATCGGATCTCCCACGGGCTCGCCGCTGACGCGGGCGCGCAGATGCCACTCGCGATCCTCCTCGACAGCGCGCATGAACTCATCGGTGATGCGCACCGAGTTGTTGGCGTTCTGGTACTGGATCGACTTGAAGCCCTCGCCGTCGATCGACATGTCAAAGCCCGCGTTCCTGAGCGCTTGCGCCTTGTCCTCCTCCTTGGCCTTGCACCAGATGAACTCGCGGATGTCCGGGTGGTCGATGTCGAGCACGACCATCTTCGCCGCGCGCCGCGTCTTGCCGCCGGACTTGATCGTCCCGGCCCATGAGTCGGCGCCACGCATGAAGGAGACGGGCCCCGAGGCGGTGCCGCCCTTCGCCAGGTTCTCCATCGAGCCGCGGATGTTCGACAGGTTGATCCCCGAGCCCGAGCCGCCGCGGAAGATCATGCCCTCCTTGGTGTTCCAGTCGAGGATCGACTCCATCGTGTCGTCCACCGAGAGGATGAAGCAGGCGGAGCACTGCGGGCTCTCCTCGAAGCCGACGTTGAACCACACCGGCGAGTTGAACGCCGCCATCTGGTTCAGGAGGATGTGGGTCAGCTCGTCCTCGAAGGACTGCGCGTCCTGCTCGGAGGCGAAGTAGCCGCGCTCGCGACCCCAGCCGGAGATCGTGCCGGCGACGCGGCTGATCATCTGCTTGACCGAGCGCTCGCGCGCGGGGTGCCCGATCTGCCCGCGGAAGTACTTCTGGGCGACGATATTGGTCGCATTCTGCGACCAGCTCTTGGGGAACTCGACGTCGGTCTGCTCAAACGCGATGCGGTCGCCATGACCGATGCGCGCGTCGCGCGTCTCCCACTCCACGGCGTCGAACGGATGCTCCTCCACGGATGTGAACAGGCGTCTGATCTGAAGCCCCGCTCCGGGCGTTGTCTCTTGGGTGGTCGTGGGGTTCGTGGTTGGGTTCATCGGCCTGCCTCCTCTGCGCTGTGCCGGCGTCGCGCGACGCCCACTCGAAGCTGTTGTCTGGGCCGAGCATCGTCCCGCGCGGGGCGGACGGAAAAACGGCTGACGCAACCCCTATTTTAGACGGCTCGCGCGGCCGTCCGAGCAGGCCGCGAGAACGCCCGCAACGTCCGCACGATTCATCAATTTTGAGAGCGCTCGAGGCGGTCGATGGGCAAGCGAGGCAAGATCGAAGAGGCCCACCCACCCCGCGTGGCGCGCGCTAGCTGTAGAACCCGAGGACGCGACCGATCGAAGATCGGCTGGCGCCGCTCAGCGGCCTAGCCTCGCCCAATCGGCGAATTCGGCCCAGGTGGCCGAGGCGCGAAAGCCCGCCTCGGCCATCGCGTGGCGCAGCGAGAGCAGCCAGTGGGGCTCAAATGCTCGCCGCCGCGCGAGCGCCCACGCTAGACAGGCGAGCACCAGCAGCGCGGCGACCACGGCGATCGCGATTGCGCCGGGGGAGAGTGTTTCGGAGTGCTTTGAACGCGCGTGCGTGAGCGTGCGCGCGTTCACCGTCGTTTTGGAAAGCGTGGCGCTGGTGCCGGCTGTGGTCGAGCTCGTCCCAGGCAGGGCGTTGGCGCCCGAGGGTACGTAGGTGGTGGTCGGCGTGCCCGACGTAGCGGGCGCGGTCTTGGTGGCCGTGGTGCTCGTCAGCGGGCTGACCGTGGCGGGGGCGCCCGCTTTGGTGGCCGGCGCGGTCCTCAGGGGATTGACCGTGGCGGGGACGCCCGCTTTGGTGGCCGTGCCCGGATGGAGCCTGGCCGAGGCGGGCGTCGAGAGAGTTGGGGGCGAGCTGGTGGTGGTGGCCATCTAAGCGTCCATGTTAATCCGCTCGGGTGGCGGCAGCAGGTCCTCGATCGCCGCGAGCGCGTCTGCGAGCACGTCCTCGGGCGCCTGCGCGGCGTCGAGCGCGCGAATCCTCTCGGGCTCCTCGCGCGCGAGGTCGTCATAGGCCGCGGCGATCGCCGCGAAGAAGCGTTCGCTCTCGCGCTCCAGCCGGTCGGGCGCCGACGCGCGCTCGTGCTGTCGTGCCCGTCCCACCGCCGGGTCGATGCGCAACAGCAGCGTGCGCTCGGGCGTCAGGCCGCCGGTGGCGAAGCGATTGATCGCCCGCACCGCCTCGACCCCCAGCTCGCGCCCGGCGCCCTGGTAAGCCAGCGAGGAGTCGACGAAGCGGTCGAGCAGGACGAACGCGCCCTGCTCGAGCAACGGCGCGAGCAGCTGCTGCACGAGCTGCGCGCGCGCGGCTGCGTAGAGCAGGGTCTCGGTCCGCGGGGCGACCGCCAGCGCGGGGTCCTTGACGAGCGCGCGAATCCGCTCGGACACGTCAACGCCGCCGGGCTCGCGCAGCAGCTCCACCCGCTGTCCTCGCGCGGTCAGCTCGCGTACGAGCCCCGCTGCGAGCGTCGACTTGCCGGCGCCGTCGAGCCCCTCGATCGTGATCAGCTTGCCGCGGGCCACGGCGGGGACGGTAGCGACGTCGCCGGAGGCGGGTCGAGCGTCCCGCCGCGGAGCGCGCTTTAGGATGCTTCTCAGTGCCGACCGTCTCCTCCTCCGCAGAGTCCGCCACGGCTCCGCTCTCCGCCGCGAACCCGCCGGGCGTCGATGCGAACCCGCCCGGCGTCGATGCGAACCCACCCGGCGTCGATGCCAACCCACCCGGCGTCGATGCGATCCTGCCGGGCATCGACGCGCACCCGCACGCGCGTGCCGTGCTCGGCCCCGCGCTGCCCCCCGCGGGCAGGCCTTCGCACGCCTATTTATTTCACGGTCCCCCCGGAACCGGCAAGCGCACGGTCGCGCGCGCGTTCGCCGCCGCGCTGCTCTCAGACGGCGCTCGCGACCCGGGGGCCGTGGCCGAGCGGATCGCGCGGGGTTCGCACCCCGACCTGACCTGGGTCACGCCGAGCGGCGCCGCGGAAATGCTGGTCGTGGACATCGAGGAGCCCGTGGTGGCCGCCGCGGCGCGCACGCCGTTTGAATCCTCGCGGCGGGTGTTCGTGATCGAGGGCGCCGACGCGATGAACGACCAGGCGGCGAACAGGATGCTGAAGACGCTCGAGGAGCCGGCCTCGTTCGTCCATCTGCTGCTGCTCACCGACCGGCGCGAGGACGTGCTCCCGACGATCGCCTCGCGCTGTCAGCACGTGCGCTTTGACCCGCTCCCCGCGGCGCGGATCGCGGCGACCCTCCAGACCACAGAGCCCGAGCAGGCCGCGGCGTGCGCGCGCTTGGCGCTTGGCGACGGGCGTCTGGCGGCGCGGCTGGCGAGCGAGGAAGGCCAGGCGCTGCGCGCGCGCGCCGAGGGCCTCGTGCGCTCCGCCCTGAACGGCGCCACCGGCGAGCGGCGCTGGATCGAGCTGCTGGAGATCGCAAAGACCGCGGGCGCGGCCGCCGGCGAGCAGGAGTCCGAGCGCCTGGCGGGGGAGCTCGAGCTGGTACCGCGCAAGGAGCGCAAACGGTATGAGCGCGAAGGCTTGGATGCCCGCCGGCGGATCGAGCGCCGCGCGCGCACCGGCGCGCTGGAGCTCACCTTGCGCCTGTCAGAGCTGTGGCTGCGCGACCTGCTGTGCCTCGCGGAAGGGGCGCCCGAGTGTCTCTACGCGGTCGACCGTCGGGCGGAGCTCGAGCAGGATGCGCAAGGGCGCGATCGCGTGCGCCTGCGCGAGGGGATCGAGCTGGTGGCGGACACGCGCCTGCGGTTGGGGCTGAACGTGTCTGAGGAGCTGGCGCTGGAGGCGCTCAGCTACCGGCTGGAAAAGCAGCTCGGGCGCGAGCGGGCTGAATAAATGAGGATGGCCGGGTCACGTAACTGCGAACGCAATCCATAAAAATAATTTATAAAAATTAGGATTGCCCCAACGGGGGGTGGCCTGCGATCGGGCCGAGGTTGGGTTCGAAGGTGTAGGTCTCAAACGCGAGGAAACGCGAGAACAGCCGGTTGTCCGGCCCGTGGAAGTCGGCCGAGCCGGTGCTGAGCAGGGCAAGCTCTTCGCAGCGCTCGGCCAGCAGCACGGTCTGCTCCTGCGTGTGGGTCACGTAGAAGGCCTCGATCCCGTCGATCCCGAGCGCCTTGAAGCGATCGATCGTTGCGAGCACTTCATCGGGGTCGGGGATGTCCCAGAAGGGGTGTGCCCAGATGGCGACGCCGCCGGCGTCGTGGATCGCCGCGATCGCCTGCCCGACGGTGGGCGTCTCGCGCAAGCGGAAGGCGGGCTGGCCCTCGATCAGGTAGCCGCGGATCAGCGAGCCGATGTCGTCGATCTCCTCGTCCTTCAGTCGAGCGGCGTTGGCAGGTGCGGCGAGCACGGCTTCGGCGAGGTGCGGGCGCCCGATCGGCTTGCCGGCGGCGATGCGTCTGTCGAGCTGATCTTCGTCCAGCTCGAAGCCGAGCTCCTTCAGCGCGGCGGCCATGCGCAGCGTGCGCTGCTCCCGGTCGGCGAGGAACTCGGCGAGCTTCTCGGTCAGGGCCGCACCGGTGTGGTCGATGTTGTAGCCGAGGATGTGCAGTTCGCGCGCGTTTCCGGTCCCCACCCCACCCCCGCCGTCGTCGAGGGCGGAGATCTCGACCGCGGGAACCACGCGCACGCCGTGTCGCTCGCCCGCCCGCAGCGCCTCGGCGACGCCGCTCACCGTGTCGTGGTCGCTCAGCGCCAGCAGCTCCACTCCGGCGCGCGCGGCGCGATCCACCACCTCGGCTGCCTCCAGGGCGCCGTCAGAGTGGGTGGAGTGGGATTGCAGATCGAAGCGCAGGGGCATCGGCCCGGAGCGTATTTGACTCAGAACGCGCGTGCTCAGAAGCGCGCGTGCTCGCAGGCGGCGTCGGGCGTGGCGAGCAGCGCGGCGACCTGGCGTCCGAACACGTCGCGCAGGGTCAGAACGGCCACGCGGTAGCGGCGGGCCTTGCTGGGCAGCGTCCAGCCGCCACCGGCGAGCGGGGCGTCTGGCTCGGCGTGGGCGGCGTCGGTCTTCGCCGCAGCGCGCTCGCAGGCCTCGAGCTCGGCGTATGCGGCGTCGGCCTTTGCGGCGCGCTCGCAAGCCTCGAGCTGGGCGTAGGCGGCGTCGGTCTCGGCGGCCCGCTGGGAGGCCTCGAGCCAGAGGACCTCGAGGTAGGCCAGCGCGGCGCCGAGCTGCTCCTCCGGCAGGGAGTCGCGCTGCTGCAGCTGGTGCAGGACAGGGCCCACTTCCTGGCTCAGCCAGCGCTGCTCGGCGTGGGCACGCAGGAGCAGGCAGACGTCAGATGGGGGAGATTGATCGGTATCGCGGGACATGCAAAGCATCCGTGCTTGACAAGGGTCGACGTGTATCGGCGACCTGCTTCTGGCTTCGGCGTGCGAGCCTCCCGGCTTTAGGGGATCGGGCGAGTTTCCACGCTTCTTGGGGAAGTTTTAGGCATCCTTTCGCAAACTCGTCAGTTCTCATCGCGTGAGCTCCGAACAGGATCCTCGGACTTGCCTCGGGCTTGCGGATGACTTTTTTAGGGCTAGCCTCGAACGGCCGATGTAGCGAGAGAGATGCCGATAGCGAGCTATGACCCGACGGCCCGCGCGGCCGGCCAGCACGAGCGCACAACCGTGCGGCGGCTGAGCATGCGCACGCTGGTGGCGCTCGGGGTGCTGGCCGTGGCGACCGCGCTGCTGGGCCGGGTGTTCGGGCTGCGCGACGTGCGCTTCCTGGGCTCGGAGATCGCGCTGCTGGCGGGGATGTTCGTGATCCTGCGCTACGTGCTGCCGCTGGTCGAGCGTCACGACCGCGGGGCAACGGGCGAGGAGCAGGTGGGGGGGCTGCTGGACGGGCTGGCGGGCGAGGGTTGGCATGTGATCCACGACGCGAGCCTGGGCCGTGGCAATGTGGATCACATCTTGATCGGGCCGGCGGGCGTGTTCACGGTTGAGACGAAGAGCCACCTCGGGCCGATCAGGGTGGGGCGGGTGCACGGCGCGACGCTCAGTCAGGCCCAGGCCCAGCGCAAGGCGATCGCACGTGTGACCGACGTCCGGGTGGAGGCGCTGATCGTGTTCAGCCGCGCCTGGGTCGACAAGCCGCTCGCGCGGCGCAAGGGGGTGCGGATCACGCCCGCGCGGATGCTCGCGGGCTATCTCGAGCGCCGGCCGGTGACGCTCACGCCGGCGCAGGTCGAGCAGGCCTGCGCGCGGGTCGTGGCGGCGCTGCGCGAGCATCGCGTCGAGTCGCCCCACGCGCTCCGCTCGACACGCCCGGTCTATCGCCGCTGGCGGGCCATGAAGACGCATCTGTTTCGCTAGGCCTGGAGGCCAGGGGAGCGACGGGTCTATCGCCGCTGGCGGGTCATGAAGACGCATCTGTTTCGCTAGGCCTGGAGGCCAGGGGAGCGACCGTACCGCCGGCCGATGAGTTCCAGGCACCGGGTGGCGACCGCGCGGCGCGCGAACCGGCCGCAGCGGCGAGTAGTTTCCTGAGGATGGAGGCGATGACTCAGAGAGCCGTCCCGTCCCCCGAGGCGACCCCCGAGGCGCTGCTTGCGCGCTTCGGGCTCGATGCCTTCAGGCCGGGTCAGCGCGAGGCGGTGCAGGCGGCGCTCGACGGCCGCGACAGCCTGGTGGTGATGCCGACCGGCGGCGGCAAGTCGCTCTGCTATCAGCTGCCGGCGCTGGCGGGGGAGGGCCTTGTGGTGGTCGTCAGCCCGCTGATCGCGCTGATGGCCGACCAATGGAGCCGGCTGCGGGAGGCCGGCGTGAACGCGACGATGCTCGCCTCGGGGATGGAGGAAGGTCATAACGCACAGGCTTTGGAGGACATCGCCGCCGGCAGGACGCAGCTCGTGCTGGCGGCGCCCGAGCGCTTTGGCTCGCGCGCGTTTCGCGAGGCGCTTGCGCAACGCAACGTGGCGCTGTTCGTCGTCGACGAGGCGCACTGCGTGGCGGAGTGGGGCCACGACTTCCGCCCGGACTACCTGCGCCTGCACAGCGCGATCGAATCGCTCGGACGCCCGCCGGTGATGGCGGCGACGGCGACGGCGACGCCGCGCGTGGCGGAGGAGATCGCCGCGCGGCTGGGGCTGCGCGAGTGGCTGTCGGTCCGCTCGGGCTTTGACCGTCCGAGCCTGTCCTTCGACGTCGTCAGCGTCGAAGGCAAGGGCGCGGTCGCGCGCAAGCGGGCGGCGTTGCTGCATGTGCTCGGCGATCCGGCCGCACGGCCGGCGATCGTCTACTGCGGCACGCGCAAGGACACCGACGAGGTGGCCGCCCTGATCTCAGAGCAGGGCGGGATCGCCACCGTGCGCTACCACGCGGGCATGAGCCCCGACGCCCGACGGGCGAGCCAAACGGCGTTCATGGGTGGCAGCGCCGAGGTGGTGGTGGCGACGAACGCGTTCGGGATGGGCGTCGACAAGGCGGACGTGCGCACCGTGGCGCACTGGGCGCTGCCGACGAGCCTGGAGGCCTACTACCAGGAGGCCGGCCGCGGCGGGCGCGACGGCAAGGCCGCGAGGGCGCTGCTGCTCGCCGCGAGGATGGACCTGGGCAGGCTGATCAGGTTCATCACCGCGCGCGAGACGAGCGTCGAGGACGTCAAGCGCTACGTCGGCGGGCTGCGGCGTGGGACAGAGGACGGGGTGGTGGCGATCGGGCACGGCGAGCTGGACGAGCGCGAGCGGATCCTGCTTTCGATCGCCGAGCGCGCCGGCGCGGTCGAGTTGCAGCCGGGCGCCGGGGGCGGCCTGCGGGTGAGGCTGACCGGCCAGGGCTCACCGCGCGCGGCCTACGCGGCGATCAAGGCGGCGAAGGACCGCGGCTGGGAGTCCTATCGCTCGATCGAGCGCTATATGGCGAGCGGCGAGAAGTGCCGCCGCCGCCAGATCTTGGATCACTTCGGCGACGCCGAGCAAGGCGCGCCGAACGGGCGCTGCTGCGACGTGTGCGATCCCGACCCGGAGCTCGAGCGGGCGATGCAGGCGACTCCGGTCAAGGCGCGCCGCCGGCGCGACGGGCGCGCGGGGCGCGGATCTGCCGGAGGGCCGGGATCCCCCGGAGGACCTGCGTCACGCACAGACGGCTCCCCGAGTGCGATCGCCGGCCTGAGCAGCTCGCAGTCGGCGCTGGAGGAGCCGGCGGAGCCGGTGGACGAGGGACAGTTCGAAGTGTTGAAAACGTGGCGCTTCGAGCGCGCCGCAGGCAAGCCGGCCTTCACGGTCGCCGCGAACACGGTGCTCGAGGAGATCCTCCGCCATCGCCCGACGAGCGTCGAGCAGCTGATCGAGATCCGCGGCATCGGCCCCGCGTTCTGCGCGAAGCACGGCGAGTCGCTGCTCGCGGCGCTCGACGGGCTGGCGGGTGCAACTGCCGCAGGAGCACGGCAAGGGGATCCTTAGGCAGAGCCGACGCCCGGAATCGAACCGGGGACCTCATCTTTACGAGAGATGCGCTCTACCAGCTGAGCTACGTCGGCGGGGAGGTCTGCATCGTACAGCGAGCCGGCTCGTCGCCGCCCCTGCGAACTCACGCGCCCTTGCCTGGTTGAGACGCACCCGTCTTCCACGGACCGGCCGCGCCACCTGCGGCGCGGCCGGTCTCAGGTTGACGCGAAACGGGCGCGCGACGCGACGCAGGGCGGGGCTCCTATGTTCGCTTCCGTGTCGTCCGCGGGCTCACGGACGAGGCGGCTCGCGCTGCGGCGGGAGTGTCCGTGCTGGTAAAGTCGGACCGCTATCGCGTCCAGTCCGATCAGAGGAGGTGGGATGGATCTGCAGACGTATCGCGAGACAAGCCTGCGGATCTGGGACGAGATGGCCCCGGGCTGGGAGGACCGTCGCGAATGGATCCTTGGAGTTACGGGAGCGATCAACGAATGGCTCGCTGGCCAGGTCGATCCGCAGCCCGGCGAGTCGATCCTCGACGTGGCGGCGGGAACGGGCGATCTCGGGTTCATCGCGGCGGAGCGTGTCGGCGCGGACGGGAAGGTTCTTTGCACGGACTTCTCCCCCGAGATGTTGGAGGCCGCGCGCCGTAACGGCGAGCGCCGCGGCTTGTCCAACGTGGAGTACCGTGTCCTGGACGCCGAGCGCATGGGCCTCGATAACAACAGCGTCGACGGTGTGCTGTGTCGCTGGGGCTACATGCTGATGGCGGACCCCGCCGCTGCTCTGCGCGAGACGCGGCGGGTTCTGCGCGACGGGGGCACGCTCGCGTTCGCTGTGTGGCAGACGCCGGACCGCAACCCTTGGGCGGCGATTCCCGGGGTGACGCTGGTCCAGCGCGGGCATATGCCGCCACCTGAACCCGGAGCGCCCGGAATCTTTGCCATGGGCCTGGCCGACCGCATCGTGGAGCTTGTCACCGGTGCCGGCTTCGGTGAGCCCCGGCTCGAGGAGCTCACGTTCGAGTGGCGCTACGCCGCCGACGACCTCTGGGACACGCTCACGCGCATTGCCGGGCCGCTGGCCGCGGTGATCAACGGGCTGCCCGACGAAGAGCAGAGGGCGACACGAGCCGCGATCGAGGAGAGCCTGGCACAGTACCGGCGGGACGGCGAGTTCGTCGTCCCAGCGGCGTGCTGGGGCGTCACGGCCTGAGCGGGGCTCGGGTATCCGGCGGGTAGTGTCGCCCAAAGCGGTGTAGAAGCAAACGCTCGCGAAGCCAACGAGCAAGGCTGAAGATGAAAGCGCGAATCGACATCATCACGCTCGCTGTAGCCGATCTGGAGCGGGCACTCGAGTTCTACCGAGACGGCCTCGGATTGGAGTCGCGCGGGGTGATCGGCAGTGAGTTCTCCGGCGACGATGTCGAGCCGGCCGGGGCTATCGTGTTGTTCGAGCTGCCGGGCGGGCTGATGCTGTCGCTCTACCCTCGCACCGAGCTCGCGAAGGACGCCAAGGTTTCGCTCGGTCCGCCGCAGACAGGCGAGTTCAGCATCGGACACACGGTCGCGAGCAAGGCCGAGGTCGACGCGCTGCTCACCCAGGCCCAAGACGCCGGAGCCACGCTCACCGACCGACCGCACGACCGTCCATGGGGGATCTACTCCGGCTACTTTCGCGATCTCGACGGACACCTCTGGGAGGTCCTCTACAACCCACGACTCATCCACCCGCAGGAGTAGTCGCATCGTCAAGAACCAACGACAAGGTTGAGGAGGTAGGTGTTCGTGGCGAGATTCGTGACCATCGGATATGGAGACCGCGCAGGGTACGATCGGACTGACCCCGCGATCCGCGACACGGCCCATCAACACGACGCGCGCCTGCACGCGGACGGAGCATTGATGGGTAGGGCCGGCCAGCCCGTCCAAGTGCGCAATCACAACGGGTCGGGCGTGGACACCCGCGAGGGACCGTTTCTACGCTCCGACCTTCCGATCGCGGGGTTTATGGTCATCGAGGCCGCCGATCTCGAAGAGGCGATCAGCCTCGTCTCCAAGACCCCCTGTGCTGTCGCGTATGGTGTCGTCGAGGTGTGGCCACTGGACTCGACGCCATAGGGGTTGGTGCTCGACAGCCCAACACGAGCCGTCTTTGTCCGAGCGCGAAGGCTCCACTAAGCTAAGCCACTAACCATCTCCATGGTCAGCGGCTGCGAACGGTGCTGTTGCTCGTATGAAAGGAGCGAGACTTATGAAGACAATGACATGTAAACAATTGGGTGGACCATGTGATTTACCGCACCATGGAAACACCGCAGATGAGGTTATAAAGTCGCAGGACAAACATCTAAAGGATGCGGTCGCAAAGGGTGATGCAACGCACGAAAGCGCTTTGCAGGAGATGAAAGGTAGGTGGAAGCATCCCATTTCGGGAATGGGGTGGTACAAGAAAGCCAAGCGTGATTTTGCTGCTCTTCCCGAAGACTGATGAGTGCCGACCCCGCTCGCGCGCTCAGCGTTGTCGCGACACCGCTCAACACCGTTGCCGCAGGAGGTTCCTTGTCGAGCTGACTTGTTCGGTGCAATTGTTTTGGTGCTATCCGAACACTTTCTAAAGTGTTCGGTACAATTCAAATATCTATGAACGCCTGCGGATGTAGGCCGTGCAAGGCCCGACCATCTCCGAGCAGCAACAACTCCCCGATCGGACTGTCGATCGTGGTGTACAGCAGCGCCTGAGGGAGGGCAGAGCTGGGCATTGGGTCGATCGCCGACCTCACGCGGCGAGCCGGTCGGTGTCGCTCACGGGCATCGGCGTGCGCTTCGCTCGCCCGGCTGCGGGCAGCGAGGCCCAGAGGTGCTGCACGGCGTATGCGCGGTAGGGCCGCCAGCGCTCGGCGAGGCGCGCGGCGGCGGCGAGCTGGCCGTCGTGGCCGAGCTGCTCGAACGCGTGGCGGACGCCGAGGTCGCTCGGCAGGAAGGCGTCGGGATCGCGTAGCGCGCGCATCGCTATGTACTCCGTCGTCCATGGCCCGATCCCCGGCAGCGCGAGCAGACGGCGGCGCGCCTCCTCGCGATCCACTCCACCGTCGAGCACGATCTCCTCGCGCGCCAGCGCTCGCGCGAGCGCAAGCAGGCCACGGCGACGGGCGTGGGGCATCGCCAGCTGCTCGGGATCTGCCTCGGCCAGTGCCGCCACGGGTGGAAACGTGTGCGTCACCGCGCCGAGCGGGCGCTCGAGCCGCTCGCCGTAGGCGGCCACCAGACGGCCGGCGAGCGTCGCGGCGCCGCGCAGAGAGACCTGCTGACCGAGCACCGCGCGGATCGCGAGCTCGTGCGGATCGACGTGCCCGGCCACCCGCCGCCCGGGCGCCCTGCGCACGAGCGCTCCCAGCAGCTCGTCATCGCCGAGCGCCTCGACCACGCCGAGTGGGTCGGAATCGAGATCGAGCAGCGCGCGCGAGCGCTGCATCGCCGCGGCAAGGTCGCGCAGGTCTGCAAGCCAGTAGCGAGCATGTATGTACCCGTCGCCGGGGCGCAGCTCGACCGCGCCGGCGCCATGCGGCAGGCGCAGGCTGCGCCGGTAGGCGCCATCTTGGACCTCCTCGACGCCGGGCACGACACGCAGACCCAGGAACGCGATCAGGCCGTCCGCGTCCAGCGGCGCTCGATAGGGCAGCCGCAGGGACAGCGCGCCACTGTCCTCGGGCAGCCCTCCTCCTCGCGCCCGCACGCGCAGATCGCTCGGCGTCATCGCAAAGACTTCCTGGACCGTCGCGTTGAACTGCCGCACGCTCTGAAAGCCCGCCGCGAACGCCACGCCGGTGATCGAGACGGTCGTCGTCTCGAGCAGGATCCGCGCCGTCTGCGCGCGCTGGGCGCGCGCGAGCGCGAGCGGCCCCGCTCCCACCACGGCAACGAGCTGGCGGTGCACGTGGCGCTCGCTGTAGCCGAGGCGCCGGGCAAGACCGCCGACGCCGTCGCGGTCGACCACGCCATCGGCGATCAGGCGCATCGCGCGGCCGACGAGATCGGCGCGCAGATCCCAGTCGGGCGAGCCCGGCGTCGCGTCGGGGCGGCAGCGCTTGCAGGCGCGAAAACCGGCCGCCTGCGCCGCCGCGGCGGACGCGAAGAAGCGCACGTTCTCGCGTTTGGGTGTGCGCGCCGGACAGCTTGGACGGCAGTAGATGCCGGTCGTCTTCACACCGCAGAAGACCCATCCGTCAAAGCGCGGATCGCCGAACTCGAGCACCTGCCAGAAACGCTCAGAATCGAAGATCACACCCACACCGTGGCATATCCGGATTGTGATGTCTGGCGGGAATCGGACCTGACCAGCGCCGCTTGTTCGGGTCCGCGCGCGATGTGCTTGGCTGTAGGCAACGCAGACCTCGACGAAGGGCAGCCCATGGACCTCGTAAACCATCAGTTCCGCCTCGCAGCCCGCCCGGTCGGCCTGCCGAAGCCCAGCGACTGGCAATACACCGAGGAGCCCGTCCCCGAGCCCGGCGAGGGCGAGGTGCTCGTCAAGCTCCTCTACATTTCGCTCGACCCGGCGATGCGCGGCTGGATGAACGACGGCAGGTCGTACATCGCGCCCGTCGGCATCGGCGAGACAATGCGCGCGCTCGCCGCCGGCGAGGTGCTCGTCTCCAACCATCCCGGGCTTGCCCCCGGCGACCATGTGACCGGCCTGCTCGGCGTGCAGGAGTACGCCGTCGCCAACGGCAACGCGGTGATGAAGGTCGACCCGGCGCTCGCCCCGCTGCCGGTGTATCTGGGCACGCTCGGCATGCCCGGCATGACCGCCTACTTCGGACTGCTCGAGATCGGTCGGCCGGTCGCGGGAGAGACCGTCGTGGTGTCGGGCGCCGCCGGCGCCGTCGGCGGTGTGGTCGGACAGATCGCCAAGCTGAAGGGCTGCCGTGTCGTGGGGATCGCGGGCGGAGCCGAGAAGTGTCGCTACCTGACCGAGGAGCTGGGCTTTGACGCGGCGATCGACTACAAGGCCGAGGATGTCCTCGCGGGGCTCGGCGAGCACTGCCCGAAGGGGATCGACGTGTACTTCGACAACGTCGGCGGCGAGATCCTCGACGCCGCGCTCGCGCGCCTGGCCCGCAACGCGCGTGTGATCATCTGTGGCGCGATCTCGCAGTACAACGCCACCGGCGCCGTCGCCGGTCCGTCCAACTATCTCTCGCTGCTCGTCAACCACGCGAGCATGACCGGCTTCGTCGTCTCCGACTACGGTGACCGCTACGTAGAGGGCGCGCGCGAGATGGCCGGCTGGCTCGCCGATGGCAAGCTCAAGCCACGCGAGGACATCGCCGAGGGCTTGGAGAACTTTCCCGACACCCTGCTGCGGCTGTTCGCGGGCGAGAACACGGGCAAGCTCGTACTCAAGCTCGCCGCTGACTGACTCCCCGAAGGGCGAAGAAGTTGGTAAAGATCGCGCCGGCTCGCGCACCTAGGCCGGAAGCGCGCGGTTTCTCTCGGTATCGTCCTTCCTCGACTCGATGGTCTGCTCCATCCTGGAGCCCCATACCGGCGCCCGGGGTCAACTCTTTAAATGAAACGGAACGGCCTCATCGTCCTGCTGGGCGCCATCCTCGTGGGGATCGCCCTCGTCATCGTGTTGGCTGCCGGCGGGTTCGACTCGCATAGCTCGGCCACACAAAGCGGCAGTTCCCCCCCCTGCCTGCCGGCCACGCTGAGCCACAGCGCCAAGCTGGCAGGGCTGTCCGTCGATGTCTCACCGGCGCCGGAAACCGACACGGCGAACCCCCACACACAGATCAGCTTCCTGGGCTTGCCGGTCACGGAGATCCACGCGGTCTCCGTCGTGGGTGGGAGCAGCGGCAGTCACTCCGGCCACCTCCGCGGCTACTCGCAGGGCGACGGCGCGAGCTTCGTCTCCGACAGCCCGTTCGCCGCCGGCGAGCGCGTGACCGTGCGCGCGGTGATCGGCGCCGGAGCCGGGACGAGCGGCAACGGCGGCAGGCCGCTCGCCTTTCAGTTCCGCGTCGCTAATCCATATTCGACGGCAACCACCTCGGAGTTCCCCAACCCGCCCGCGCCGCCCGCCGACTATCAGAGCTTCGAGACGATGCCCGGCGTCCAGGCCCCGATCATGAGCGTCACCGTGCCCGATCGCGATCCCGCGGCCGGCGACATCCTCACGACCAACGGGCCGGGTCCCGGCCAGTACGGGCCGCTGATCTACGCGCCGACGGGCCGGCTCGTCTGGTTCGAGAAGCTCTCGGGGGGCGAGGCGGCGGCGGACCTGAGCGAGCAGACATTTGAAGGTCGGCGCGACCTGACCTGGTGGCAGGGGCGCGTGCTCTCACTCGGCTTCGGCCAGGGCGAAGACATCGTCATGAACTCCAACTACCAGACGGTCGCGAGGATTCCCGGCGCCAACGGCCTGCACGCGGACCTGCACGACTTCCAGATCGCCCCCCACGGCGTCGCCTACATCACGGCGTACAACCCGATCCGCTGCAACCTCACGGCGGTCAAGGGAGCGCCGGGCGGGGCGATCGTCGACACGGCGATTCAGGAGATCGACATGAGGACGGGCCTCGTGCGCTGGGAATGGCACAGCCTCGACCACGTCGGCGCGTCGGAGTCCGAAGTGCAAGCGCCGACGGGAGCGACCCCCTGGGATTATTTCCACCTCAACTCGATCGACTTGGGGAGGGCGGGCACCAATTCATCCGGCAACATCCTCATCTCGGCGCGCAGCACCTGGGCCGGCTATCAGCTGGAAGGTGGCACCGGCAAGGTCCTCTGGCGCCTCGGCGGCAACAGGAGCTCGTTCAAGCTGGGACCGGGCACGAGCATGGCGTGGCAACACGACGGTCGCGTTCTCCCCGACGGGGAGCTCACGTTCTTCGACGACGGGTCAAACCCGCCGATCCATCCTCAGTCGCGTGGCCTGCGGATCAGGCTTGACTTCAAGACACACGAAGCACGCCTCGCCTTTGCCTACACACATCAAAATCCGCCGCTGCTCGCCCCCAGCCAGGGCAACATGCAGACGCTGGCGGACGGGAACACCGTCGTGGGCTACGGCGGGGTGCCCGCGATCAGCGAGTACTCAGGCGGCGGCGCGCTGCTCTTCGACGCCCACCAGCCGTTTGACATGTCCTTCTACCGGGCCTTCCGCTTCCCCTGGAGCGGACGCCCGCTGAGCCCGCCGGCGGTCCTCGCCGCCCTCAACGACACGAGCGAAGAGACGATCGTGCACGCGAGCTGGAACGGCGCCACCGGGGTGGCCTCCTGGCGCCTGCTCGCGGGCCAGCACGCCGGGTCGCAGGCGGCACGGGCGACGATCCCCGCGAGTGGCTTTGAGAGTTCGACGACCCTGCCCGAGAAGTACGCCTACGTGGCGGTGCAGGCGCTCGACGCGGCCGGCCATGTGCTTGGCACGTCGAAGGCGGTTGGGGTCATCAGCTACGCCGCTTCGCTGCGATGAGCGGGCAGCTCAGTAGGCCGGTTTCGATTTGTGCTTGTGCGTCGTCGGCGTGGTCGTCGGGTTGCTGCTCGTCGCCGGCTTGGCGGTGGAGCTCCCCGATTTGCCGCCGCAGCCCGTCACCGCCGTGGTGCTCGCCAGGGCGAGCACGATCGTTAGCATGGCGGTCAGTGGTGTTCTTTTCATGGGCTGGGCTCCAATCCTCGCGTGAGGGCTCGGGGGCTGAGCCTAGCAAGCGTTCCCAGCGTCAATCGCAGCTCGGTCGGTACCCGTGAGCGTCGAGGCGACGGCGAGTCCGACGGTAACGGAGGTATCTCCGCTGGAGAGCAAGCAGGGCCCGCGCTCGGCCTGGCTGCTGGTCGTCTGCTGCGTGGCCCAGTTCATGGTCATCCTCGACCTGAGCATCGTCAACGTCGCGCTGCCCTCGATCCAATCGAGCCTCGGCTTCTCCTCGCCCGACCTGCAATGGGTGGTCGACGCGTATGCGATCACGTTCGCGGGCTTTCTGATGCTCGGCGGCCGTGCGGCCGATCGCTTCGGCCGGCGGCGGATGCTCGTCGTCGGGCTGGCCCTGTTCGGGCTCGCCTCGCTCGCCGGGGGCGTCGCGCCCGACCAGGGGGTGCTCGTCGGCGCGCGCGCGCTGCAGGGCTTCGCCGGCGCGCTGATGGCCGCGACCTCGCTGGCGATCATCACCGCTTCGTTTCCGCCGGGCCCGAAGCTCCACCGTGCGATCGGCCTGTGGGCGGCGATGAACGGGCTCGGTGGCGCGGCCGGCGTGCTGCTCGGAGGGATCATCACCGAAGTGCTCAGCTGGCGCTGGGTTCTGCTGATCAACCCCCCGATCGCGATTGCGGCCGCGCTGGTGGCCTATGCCGTCGTGAGCGAGCGTCGCCGCGAGCGCGATGACTCGAGCTTCGATCTCGCCGGCGCGCTGACGCTGACGATCGGTCAGATGGTGCTGGTGTACGGGATCGTGGAAGCGGGCCTCAAAGGCTGGAGCACGTTCAACGCGCTCGGCCCGATCGTCCTCGGGGTGGCCCTGCTCGCGGCGTTCGGCCTGATCGAGACGCGCGTGGCGTCGGCGCCGCTGATCCCCTTCAAGGAGTTGACCAAGACCTTGCGGGCCGCGAACACGATCGTCCTGCTGTTCAGCGCGGCGCTCTTCCCGATGTGGTTCGTGAGCTCTCTCTACCTGCAGCAGGTGCTCGGCCTCTCGCCGCTCCACACCGGCCTGATCTTCTTGCCGATGACGTTGATGATCATGCTCGTCGCCTCGCGCGCCGGCAAGCTCGTGAGCCGGTTCGGCGTGCGCTCGGTCCTGGGCGGCGGCCTGCTGATGCTGACGGCCGGGCTCCTGCTGTTCACGCGGATCGGATCCAGTGGCAGCCCGATCGTGTACGTGATGATCCCCGGGCTGCTCACGGCGGCGGGGATCGCGATGTCGATCGTTCCCTCGACGATCGTTGCGACCCAAGGCGCCAAGGAGGGACAGGCCGGGCTCGCATCGGGCCTCGTCAACACCTCGCGTCAGGTGGGTGGCGGCCTCGGGCTCGCGGTCCTGATCACGCTCGCGACCCAGCGCACCACCCATCTGATCGGCTCGGGTCAACAGGTGGCGCAGGCGTTGACCCAGGGATTCCGCCTTGCCTACCTGATCGGCGCCTGCCTGGCCGCGGCGGCCGCGGTGATGACACTCACCTCGCTGCCGCGGCCCGAGGGCGCTGTGCGAGGGCGAAGCGCAGGGGGGCGTTTTGCCTTCGCGATCGGTGTCGTGCTCGCGAGTTTCATCGCGATCACCGTGGCGTTCGCGGGCTCTCACGGTGCTCCGCTCGGGGCCTACACGACCCGTGGCGCCTACAGCTTCGTTACCGAGCCCTCGCTGCATCCGCCCGGGATCCGCCGCAACCTGCGGGCGCCCGAACGAGAACTGGCGCCGGGTTACATCCTCACCGCGAACTTCTACGACCTGAACGAACCGCCGATCGTCGGCCAGAGCGGGCCGCTGATCCTCGACCAGCGGCTGCAGCCGGTCTGGTTCCAACCGGTGCCGGAAAAGGTGGTTGCCGCCAATCTCAGCCTGCAGACCTATGAAGGCAAGCCGGCGCTTGCCTGGTGGCAGGGCGCCGTCACGAACACCGGCGCCACCGAAAGCGGCGAATACGTGGTTGTCAACCAGCACTACCAAACGGTCGCGCGGCTGAAGGCGACGGACGGCTGGGTCCTGACCCTGCATGAGCTCCTGATCAGGGGAGACGACGCCTGGGTGACCGCGAACAAGAACATCCCGATGAACCTCTCCAAGTACGGCGGCGCGTACAACGGCGCGCTGATCGACTCGGCCGTCCAGGAGTACAACATCAAGACCGGCAAGCTCCTGCGCAACTGGGACGCGCTCGATCACATCCCGCTGAGCCAGGCGCAAGCCTCGCTGCCTATCAACGGCTTTCCCTGGGACGCCTACCACGTCAACTCGATCGACCTGAGCGGCAACGGAGCCTTTCTCGTCTCGATGCGCAACACGTGGGCCGCCTACATGGTCAATATCGACACCGGCGGGATCGAGTGGACCCTCGGCGGCAGGAGCTCGAGCTTCAAGTTCGCCCCGGGCGCCGCCTTCCAGTGGCAGCACGACGTGAAGCTGCAGTCCGACTCGACCGTCAGCCTCTACGACGATCATTGCTGTCAGCTGACCGGTGGAGGCACCTACGTCGCACCGACGGGGCCATCGCGAGGGCTCGTGCTCTCACTCGACCAGCCGGCGCGCACCGCGGCGCTCGTGGCTCAGTACGGGCGTAGCGGCGGCTTTGACTCGGACTACATGGGCGATACGCAGCCGCTCGCGAACGGCAACGTGTTCGTCGGCTGGGGCTCGGAACCGTACTTCTCCGAGTACAGCCGCTCGGGCAAGCTGCTGCTCGAAGGAGAACTGCCGGCAGCCAACCTCACCTACCGGGCGACGCTCGAGCAGTGGGACGGCCTGCCGCTCTCGCCGCCCGTAGGCGCCGCGCGCCAGGCGGACGACGGCAAGGCCACGGTGTACGTGAGCTGGAACGGCGCCACCCGGGTCGCGTCCTGGAGGGTCCTGGCCGGTGCCGGCGCCGGCCGGATGACCGCGGTGGCGAGCGCCTCCAGGGACGGGTTCGAGACGACGATTCCCGTGCCCCAGGCCTACAAGAGTTTCAAGGTCCAGGCGCTCGACGTCGCCGGCCGGGTGATCGGAACCACCCGGCTATTTACGTTGGATGGGTGACATAGACTGCCGCTCGATGACGATCCTCCCAGCCACCACAGCGATCCTCCTCGCCATCCCGATCCTCCTCGCCACCCCAGATCACGCGCGCGCGGGGCGGGTGCGGGCGTGTCACGCCCATACGGGACGGGTGCGCGGATGAGCGCGCGACGCGCGACCGGCGCCCTGCTCGCGGTCGCGGGGATCGGGGTGACGCTGTGCGCCTGCGGCGGCGCCTCCTCGGCCACCTCCGATGTGCTCGCTGCCGACTCGGGGAGCGCCGCCGCTGCGGGCGCGGTGACCGTCTCGCCCCTGCCGGGCACCCCGGATGCTTCCCCCGCAACCCAGATCAGCTTCCTCGGCGGCGCGGGCACGCAGGTGAGCGACGTGCGCGTCGTCGGGTCCCACAGCGGCGCACACGGCGGGAGTCTGCGGGCATACTCGACCGGAACGGGCGAGAGCTTCCTGCCCTCGCATCCCTTCAAGACCGGGGAGCGCGTGAGCGTTCACGCCCGAGTCAGCTCCGGCGGGGCGACGCAGACGGTCGGCACGAGCTTCACAATCGCCAACCAGGACAGCCCGAGCCAGAAGCAGTTCCCGATCAATCCGGGCGATCCGCACGCGGTCCAGCACTACAGCTCGGCGCCGGAACTGACGCCATCGACGGTCAGGATCACGACACCGGCGAAGCCCGGCGCGAGCGCCGGCGATCTCTTCCTGGCCCCTTACCAGGGCAAGGGCTCGCCGGGGCCGATGATCTCCGACCAGGCGGGCAACCTCGTGTGGTTTCACCCGCTGCCCGCGGGCGATGACGCGACCAACTTCGAGGTCCAGCAATACGAAGGCAAGCCGGTGCTCACCTGGTGGCAGGGGCGGATCCTCGAGGTCGGCTTCGGCCAGGGCGAGGACCTGCTCTACAACAGCTCCTACCAGCATGTCGCGACGATCTTCGCCGGCAATGGCTACCACGCCGACCTGCACGAAGTCCGGATCACGCCGCAGGGAACGGCGTGGATCGACATGTTCGCCCTGATCCACATGAACCTCTCCTCGGCGCACGGCGAGGCCAACGGCGTGCTGGCCGACTCGGTGGTGCAGGAGATCGACATCAAGACCGGCCTGGTGATATGGGAGTGGCACGCGCTCGGACACGTCGCCCTGAGCGAATCGAACAACCCGGCGCCCAAAGTGAGCTACCCCTGGGACTACGTCCACATCAACTCGATCTCGCCAGGTCCCGTGGGCTCGGCGGGGGGAGTGGGCGCAGATCAGCCGGGCAATGTGCTGCTCTCCTCGCGCAGTACCTGGACGCTGTATGACGTCGACCTTCACACCGGCGCGATCCGCTGGCGCCTCGGGGGCAGCCATTCGAGCTTCAAGCTCGGATCGGGCACGCGCTTCTACTGGCAGCACGACGCCGAGTGGCAGCCCGGGGGGCTGATCTCGATGTTCGACAATGGCTCGGACCCGCCGAAGGAGAAGCAGTCGCGCGGCCTGCTGCTGGCGCCCAACACCGCCAATCACAGCGTGAGCCTGGTCAGGCAGTTCACCAACCCGACGAAGACGCTGCTGGCCGAAAGCCAGGGCAACCTCCTGAACATGGCGAGCGCCGAAAACACATCCGGCAACTGGCTGATGGGCTACGGCGGGCTGCCTAACTTCACCGAGTACGACGCCTCCGGACACGTGCTGCTCGACGGGACGCTCGGCAAGAACGTGCAGAGCTTCCGCACCTACCTGTCGCCCTGGAGCGGTCAGCCGACGAGCGCGCCCGCGGTGGCGGTCGCGGGCTCTGCCGTCGTGGCGAGCTGGAATGGAGCGACGAACGTCGCCTCCTGGCGGGTCCTCGCGGGGTCCTCGCCGACGACCCTCGCGGCGGTGGCGAGCGGCGCAAAGAGCGGCTTTCAGACCACGGTCTCGCTACCGGCGAGCGCAGCCTACGTTGCCGTGCAGGCGCTCGACCCCAGCGGCGCGGTGCTCGGCACCTCGCGCACGATCAAAGATTAAGTGCCGGTTCGCGTCGAGTGCCCGCCCACTCGCGTCGCCCGGTTGTGCGCACGCTGCTCGTCGGCCTCGCGTCGGCGCTTGGACTCGCGCTGCTTGCCTTGGGCTGTGCCGGCGCGAGCGCGACGGACGCGAGCACGGCTGTCGCGATCGGCTGTGTGCCGCCGACGCTCAACGTCTCCGCGGCGCTCGCCGGCGCGCGGGTGACGGTCTCGCCCGCTCCCCAGACCAGAGACGCCTCGCGGACCACCCAGATCAGCTTCCTCGGCGGCGTGGGCGGGGTGGGCGGGAATACCGCTTTCAAGCTGTCGAACGTTCTCGTGACGGGCGCGCGCAGCGGCGCGCACGCCGGGCGTCTGCTCGCCTACTCCCAGGGTGACGGCGCCAGCTTCGTGCCCGCGCGGGCGTTCGCTGCCGGCGAGCTGGTCACCGTTCATGCCGTCCTGAGCGAAGCTGGAAAGACGACCCCGTTCACCTGGAGCTTCACCGTGGCGACGGGCGATAATCCAGGGTCGGCGAGCGTGACCGAGAGCACGCGCACGAGCTCTGCGCCGACCCCCAAGCCAAAGGAATTTCAGAGCTTCCACTCGCGCCCGGAACTGCGTCCGCCCGATGTGACGGTGTCCTCCAAGGCGCGGACGGCGACGGGTGACCTGTTCCTCTCCCCCTATTCCGGAGTCGGTCAGTACGGGCCGATGATCCTCGACGAACACGGAGGTCTCATCTGGTTCAAGGCACTGTCTCCTGTCGGTACGCGCGCCGCCGCCTTGCGCGTGCAGCAGTACGAAGGCAAGCCCGTGCTCACCTGGTGGCAGGACCCCCTGATCGCCGGCGGCAGCAAGAAGGCGGGCGAGGTGATCGCAAACAGCTCCTACCAGACGATCGCGGTCGTCCGTGCCGGCAACGGCTATCAGCCGGATCTCCACGAATTTCAGATCACCCCGCAGGGGACCGGGCTGATCACCGTCTATGACGCGATCGACTGCGACCTCTCGGCGATCGGCGGCCCGCGCGAGGGGGCGGTCGCGGACACGCTGGTGCAGGAGATAGACCTGAAGACCGGCCTGGTGATGTACGAGTGGCACAGCCTCGACCATGTGCCCCTGCGGAGCTCCTACGCGTCGGCCAAGCCCTCCAGCCGCAGGGAACCGTTCGACTACTTCCACATCAACTCGATCGACGTCGAGCAGGATGGCGATCTGCTCCTCGACGCGCGCAACACCTGGGCCGCATACGACATCGACCCCAAGACGGGCCAGGTGCGCTGGGAGCTGGGCGGCAGGCACTCGAGCTTCAAGCTGGGGGCGGGGACCGGCACGGCCTGGCAGCACGACGCACGCCAGCAGCCAAACGGCGCGATCACGTTCTTCGACAACGGAGCGTTCCCGCAAGACCACCCGCAATCGCGCGCGATCGAAGTGACGCTCGACACGGCGAGCATGACGGCCACGCTCACGCGCAACTACGAGCATCAGAACCCGCTCGTGGCGGGTAGCCAGGGCAACGTGCAGGCTCTCCCGGGCGGCGACTGGATGGTTGGCTGGGGACAGGCCGGCTACCTCTCAGAGGTCAACTCTGCCGGGCAGGTGCTCTTCAACGCCCACCTACCGCCGGACTGGGAGTCCTACCGGACCTACGCGCTCCCCTGGAGCGGGCAGCCGGCGGGAGCACCCGCGGTGGCCGTGCGCAACGATCAGCGGGCGGTCGGCGCGGGCGGGGGAGCGGTCGTGTACGCCAGCTGGAACGGGGCGACGGATGTCGCCGCCTGGCGTGTGCTCGCGGGATCTTCGCCTGCCACCCTGACCCCAGCGGGCAGCGCGCCGAGGAGTGGATTTGAGACAGCGATCTCGCTGCCGGCTGCGGTTGCCGGTCCCTATCTGGCGGTCCAGGCGCTCGACGGCTCGGGCGCGGTCCTCGCTGTCTCGCCCGCGGTGAAGATGTCAGGTTCGGGCTGACCGCGGACCCGGCACCGCGATCTGGTCCAGCGGCCCCAGCCCGCCTTCGGAGCGATGCTTGCGGCGGGCCGCGGCGCTGGTGGCGGCGTGCCTGGCGGTGGAGAAGTAGTCGGCGAAGCCGCGGGCATGCGCTTCGGTCAGACGTGGCGGCAGCGGGCCCCGCAGCTCCTGGCTGAAGGCACGCTCGAATTGGGCGCGCAGCCCCTCCTCCAGCGCGCTCTCACCGGCGCTGTTGTGCAGCTCCAGACGCCCGCTGTGGGTGCGGTAGTCATAGAGCTCGCGTTCCTCTCCACGTGAGAGCGGGCCGATGCCATGGAAGGGCCAGTTGGAGTAGGTCGCGTACTTGGCCTGCTGCGTGCGCAGCGCGACGACGTGCAGCGGCGCGTTGGCTGCATACGGCTCGTCCGCGAACTCCGTCACGGTCTCGTCGGTGGCGTGCAGCACATAGGGGCGGCCCGGCGCCGCGGGGTCGGCGAGGATCGCGGTGAGATCGAGCCGGCCGGCGAGATGGGAGTAGTGGGGATCGCGCCGCCAGTCATCGGATCCGGTGCCGATCCTGAGCAGCAGCGGGGCGAGGTCGACGCTGGAGGTGAGCTGCTCGCGCACGTGTTCGGGCGAGCGGGTGAGCACGCCACGGGGATCCTTGACGAGCAGCGGCACGCGGATGCCCTCCTCGTAGGCGGAGGCTCCCTTGCCCCGTAGCCCGTGTGAGCTGCCGTACTCGCCGTGGTCGGAGGTGAAGACGATCACCGTGTTATCCGCCACCTCGGGGCGACTTGCGAGCGCGCGCATGACGCGGCCGATATTGCTATCCACCTCCAGCTGCAGCTTGACGTAGAGGTCGAGGAATCCCAGCCAGGTGGAAAGGGCTTCTGGGCCGGTGAAGGGGACCGGCCCGAACGAGGCGGCCGCGGTGTCCTGGAAGGAGCGTTGCAGCAGGGGCTTGTTGCGCTCGACCAGCAGCTCCGGCGTCTCGAAGTTGGGCGGCAGGCGCGCGATCACGCCCGGCGCCTGCGCCTCTGCCGGGACGCGCTCGCTCCACTTGTACCACCAGGCGATGTCGTGCGGGTTGACGAACGAGACGGTCGTGCACCAGGGTTCGCTGCCCCCCTCATGAGCGAGCCATTCGCCGAACTGGTCTGCGATCTGAGGGTCCACTCGCCAACCTTGGCCGGGACCGCCGTCGGGCGAGGGATAGGTGCCTCCCGAGAAGCCGTAGTCATCAAGCAGGGGCCCGCCCTTTGCGTGCGTCCACTTGTTGTCGTGGTGGGTGAGATGCCACTTCCCGTACCACCAGGTGTGGTAGCCGTGCTCGCGCAGCATCGTGCCCCACGTGGGGAATCCGGGATCCAGGGTGCTGCCGCCGGTGATCATGCAGCCGGTCTGATGGGTGTAGAGGCCGGTCAGCATGGCCGCACGGGACGGCGTGCAGTCATTCGAGACGGTGTAGTGCCGGCCGAAGGAGACGGCCCCCTGGCGCAGGCGCTCGAGGTTTGGCGGCAAGACGGGACCGGCTGCCGGGATCGGCCCGAACCACTGCGGGAAGCGCAGCTGGTCGACCATGATCACGAGGATGTTGGGCCGTCGTCGCGCGGCGGCCGGGGCGGGGCCCACGCGGCGCGCCGGTCGAGCCGGGGTCGGGGTCGGGGTCTGCGACGCGTCCGATCCGTGCTTGGCGTCGGCCAGCCTGGAGAGCGCTAACCCTCCTCCGGCCAGCGCGCCGCCGGCGATCAACCCCCCCTTGACGAAGGTCCGTCTGTCGATTTTTTTGTCGATTCTCTTATCCTCGTCTGCTCTGATGGCTTCTGCACGTACCCTGATCGTCGGCTCGACGATACTGCTGGCGCTTGGGCTGGCTAGCGAAAGCGCCCGCGCGGGCGCTCCAGCCCCTGTCTGCGAACCGAGCACGTTGAACGCCTCGGCGCTGCTCGACGGCACGGTCACCGTCTCGCCGCTGCCGGGGAGTCGCGACGCTTCTCCGCAGACGCAGGTCAGCTTCCTGGGCGTACCTAAAGGCGAGCTTAGCCGGGTGGGCGTCGTCGGCTCGCGCACCGGCGCGCACACGGGGCGCCTGCTTGGCTACTCCCAGGGTGACGGCGCCAGCTTCGTGCCGGCCAGGCCCTTCGCGCAGGGCGAGACGGTCACCGTCAGCGCCCAGGTGCGGACCGCGGCCGGCGTCCAGCCGCTGCTCGACCGCTTCACGATCGCCTACCAGGACACGCTGACGACGACGCCGGAGACGATCCATCCCGGCAGCCGCGGCGAGATCCAGGGCTTTCGCTCGCGTCCGGACCTGCAGCCACCGACGGTTACCGTGACCGCGTCCTCTCCCGCCGTTGCGCCCGGCGATGAGTTCGTCGCGCCGTACGACGGGCCCGGTCAGAGCGGGCCGATGATCCTCGATCCGAACGGCGGCCTGGTCTGGTTCAAGCCGCTGCCGCGAAACACCTCGGCCACCAACCTGAGGGTGCAGGAATACGGCGGCAAACCGGTGCTGACGTGGTGGCAGGGGGACATCTCGGTGCACGGGTTTGGCTTGGGCGAAGACGTGATCGCGGACAGGGCCTACTCCGAAATCGCGCACGTCAAGGCCGGGAACGGACTGCAGGCCGACCTGCACGACTTCCAGCTGACTCCTCAGAGCACGGCGCTGATCACCGTCTATGACCCGATCTTCTGCAACCTGTCGTCGGTCGGGGGCTCCTCGGAGGGAGCCGTGACGGACGGGACGTTCCAGGAGGTCGATGTGAGGACGGGGCTGGTGATGTTCCAGTGGACGAGCCTCGATCACGTCGCGCTGGGCGAATCCTACACCCACGCAAACGCCAGCGACACCGGCTTCCCGTTTGACTTCTTTCACATCAACTCGATCAACCTCGACCAGGACGGCAGCCTGTTGATCTCCGCGCGAAACACGTGGGCGACGTACGACATCGCTGCCCAGACCGGCGAGATCGAATGGCGTCTGGGAGGCAGGCACTCGAGCTTTACGATGGGTCCGGGGACCAGCACCGCCTGGCAGCACGATCCGCGGCAGCTCGCGAACGGATCTTTCAGCATCTTCGACAACGGCGCCTCGCCGACGGTGCACAGCCAGTCGCGCGGCATCGTCGTCAGCCTCGAACCGCAGGGTAAGACAGCGACGCTCGTCGGTCAGCTCACCCATCCGTCGCCGATCTCGGCCAAGAGCCAGGGCAACGTGCAGGCGCTGGCCAACGGCGACTGGTTCATCGGCTGGGGCGAAGCCCCGGACTTCTCCGAGCTCAGCGCCGGCGGGCAGCTGCTGTTCGACGCGCACTTCCCGCCCGGCGACCAGTCCTACCGTGCCCTGCGCTTCGCCTGGGCGGGCGCCCCCGCCTCCCGGCCGGCGTTCGCCGTATCTGCCGCCCACGGCGCGGGAACGGTCTACGCGAGCTGGAACGGCGCTACGGCCGTCGCGAGCTGGCGGGTGCTCGTGGGCGCCTCCAAGCGGAGTTTGAAGCCGGTCGCGCAGGCCGCGCGCAGCGGCTTTGAGAGCGCGATCACGCTGCCCGCGAGGACGGCCGGGCGATATCTGACAGTGCAGGCGCTCGATCCGACCGGGCGGGTGCTGGGCATGGCCGTGCCGGTCGCGCAGACCAACCTCTGATCGGGGGTTTGACAACGCGACGCGACGGATGGTCGGCGCGCTGAGAGCGCGTCACAAGCGGGGCATCGCCTTGCCTCCTTGTGTGCGTCGTCAGTGGTCCCCTATTGGTCGGGCCAGTCAAACATAAGATCGCCTAATGGCTGAAAACTCATCGCTGCTCCAACACCTTTGATTATCCCCCGTACGGGTTGAGCGGCCGACACGATTGCGTTACGGTCGATCGTGTAATGGCGTCTGTCGTGCAACGTCCTCTCGCGCAACCTCCGGCTGTGCGGTTTCGGGTTGGTGTCCTCGCGTCGTTGCTTGGGCTGGCCGTCCTCGCCTGGCTTCTGACGCACGAACGCATGCTTGGCATGGACGCTGGTCCCGGCACCGACCCGGGGACCCTCGGCTTCTACGTCGTGTCGTGGGTCGTGATGATGAGCGCGATGATGTTCCCTTCGATCGTGCCGATGGTGCTCGCGTTCGGCTTCGTCCACCACCGCCGACGTGATCGCGGGATGGTCGATCGCGTCCTCTGCACGTGGGTGTTCGTGGCCGGGTATCTCCTGACATGGACGGCCTTCGGGCTGCTGGCGTACGGCTTGTACGTGGGTGTGCGCTCGCTCTCGATCCCCGCCCTGTCATGGCACCGCGGTGGGCCCTACCTCGCCGGCGGGGTGCTCCTCGCGGCGGCGATCTACCAGCTCACGCCCACAAAGGACGCCTGCCTGCGCCGCTGCCGCTCACCGCTTGACTTCGTGCTCACCCGCTGGCGTGACGGGCCCGCGGGAGCACTGCGCATGGGAGTGGGAGCACTGCGCATGGGAGTCATACACGGCGCGTGGTGCGTCGGCTGCTGCTGGGGATTGATGGTCGCGCTGTTCGCCCTCGGAGTGATGAGCCTGACATGGATGGTCGCTATCGCCGGCCTGATCGCAATCGAGAAGCTGCTGCCCCGCAAGGAGCTCGCCAACCACCTCGTCGCCATCACCCTGGTCGTGCTCGCGCTAGGGGTGTCGCTCGCGCCGCGGCACGTCCCGGGTCTGACACTGCCGGACTCCTCGCAAGCCAAAGCGGCAATGCACACGATGTCTGGGATGCGCTCCGTCGGTGGAGCGATGGGGAGGCATGAAATGGCACCGATGAAGCGGAAATAAGTCATCATGGGAGCCATGGCCGAGCACAGGATTGGGACGCAGGAGGAGTGGCAGGCCGAGCGCGAGGAGTTGCTGAAGGAGGAGAAGGAACTCACCCGCCGCGGCGACGAGCTGACCTCCAAGCGGCGCGAGCTGCCCTGGGTCGCGGTTGAGAAGGACTATCGGTTTGAGACCGAGGACGGCACGAAGACCCTCGCCGATCTCTTCGACGGCCGCTCACAGCTGCTCGTCTACCACTTCATGTTCGGGCCGCCCTACGAGGCGGGCTGCCCGGTCTGCTCCTCGATCGCGGACACGCTCGATCCCCAGGTCGTCCATCTGACGGCCAGGGACACCACTCTGCTGCTCGCCTCCCGCGCGCCGCTCGAGAAGCTCCTCGCCTACAGAGAGCGGATGGGCTGGGGCATTGACTGGGTCTCGAGCAACGGCAGCGACTTCAACCGCGACCTCGGCTTCCTGCATACAGAGGAGGAGCTGAAGCCGTTCCTGCAGCGCGACATCCCGGCCACCGTCGAGCAGAATGCGCGCATGTGCGGGACGGACGCCGCGGGGTACGTCTCCGAGGGACCGGGCCTGAGCGTGTACGCACTAGCGGACGGGACCGTCTACCGGACCTACGTAACGACCGCCCGCGGCCTCGAGCCCGCAATGGCCTACTACGGCCTGCTTGACCGGACGCCGAAGGGTCGCGACGAGCGCGCCACCGACCCGTTGTGGGTCCGGCGCCACGACGAGTACGAGCAGGCACGCTAAAGCGACGGCTGTGCCGCGCGATCATGGTTTCGAGACCCGCGGCCTCCGCCTTGGGCTACGGAGCCCCGCAGATCCTTTTAGCGTTAGCGACCCGATACTCTGGGCGCCAGAGCGCGGCACCTCTTCGCTGGAAGCAGCCGACCGGGGCTCGCGCGTCTGTGCCGGCAGCGTGAACCACACCAGCTTGCCGTTCGTCGAGGGGACGGTTCCCCAGGCGTCAGAGAACTCTTGGACGATGCGAAGTCCCCGCCCCGACTGCTCCCGGGGCGTCGGGGAGCGCAGGACAGGTTGGCCTTGACCGTGATCGCTCACCTCCACACGGATTTCGTCTCGCGAGCAGTGGATCGCGAGCTCGAAGTCACTGTGTGCGTGGCGCACGGAGTTGGTGGCGAGCTCGGAGGTCATCAGCTCGGCGGCTTCCACCGTTTCGCGCGGCTGCTCGCGCAGGACATCCCTGACGAAATGGCGCGCGGCGCTCACGGACTCGGCCTCACAGCGAAATCGGCGCGAGCTGGTCACGATTCGATGGCGAGCACGCTGGATAGACCTGCGGTCTCAAGAACGCGCCGGATGATTGGGGCCGGGTCATAGCCGGGGCCAGTCGTCCTTGCCGAAACCGCACCGCTACTCATCGCAAGCATCTCCCCGAGCCCATAGCCGGCGCCAAGCTTATGCGACGCCCGACTGAGAGCGGCGACCCGTTTATCCTGACGAAGGTAGTGGGTTCATTTCACGCATCGTCCTCAATGGAATACAGACACCCGCGTATTTGGATTTGCGTCCAGTTGGCATCGGTATCTGGTTGCTCGTCCTCACCGCCATTCTGTATGGGTACGGCCGCGGCGGCTGGTGGGGGGCGCTGCTGGTGCCGGCAGCAGCACTTCACTTCTACCTGGCTCACCGCCTGAGGCACGCTGTCGGGGGCTAGCGGGTCGTCCACAAACGTTGCGCCCGAAACCGCGACCGGATCCCGCTCGGGCACAGGGATTCTGGAGCCCAAGCCCGGTCGAACAATCCTGGACGGTCCACTAGCGCCGCGCGCCAGGTCTCGGGCGATAGCCGGGCTTCGGTCCCGGCGAGGAGCACGCCGCACGCCGTGGCCACATGGCCCCCGGGCGGGTGGTGCTCGACTGGTTGTGTGCAGCTCCCGGGCAGACCGATAGCCTTTCTTCGTGGCCGTGGAAGGGTGGCAGAGCGGTTGAATGCACCGGTCTTGAAAACCGGCAGGCGGGCAACCCCCGTCTCGGGAGTTCGAATCTCCCCCCTTCCGTAGAGAGTCTCGTAGCGGTCAAGCGGACGAGCGAAGGGCGGCGGATCGGGCAGGCTCCGACTTACTGGACACTTGTTCGATCCTTCAGCGCGCGTGTAAGAGCCGGGTCTGTTCGTGGCGAAGGTTCTCACGTACACGCGAGCGCCGAGGGTTGGGCTGCGCGCCTTGGTTGGCGGGCCCATCGCCGGCGCGTGAGATGAGGATCACGATGCTCAGCCGAGTCCACACATCCAACCGTTTAGAGTCGAGCTCGACGCCGTTCGCGATCTTCCAGCGTGAGCTGGACAAGCGCACGAGCGTGATCTCGATCGAGGGTGAACTCGATCTCTCCACGGCCCCGCGCATGAAGTGGATGCTGATCGATTCGCTCGAGGCGGGCCACAGCCGGCTTGTCGTTGACCTTTCGCTTGCCGTCTTCATGGACTCGACGGCGCTGGGCGTGCTCGTCGGCGTCAAGCGGAGCCTCGACCCCGGCGCGCGTCTGGCGATCGTCTGCACGCGGGCCACGGTGCTGAAGATCTTCGAGTTTTCGGGGCTGGACGGAGTGTTCGCGATCTTCCCGACACTCGATGAGGCGCTGGCACACACGCAGGGGCACGTAGCTGGACCCGGCTGATTGGCGCAGGCTGCAGATGGTGAGCGCAACAGGTCAACACCCTTCACCTCCCCGTCGGCGCCGGCGTCTGGCGGTAACGCTCATCCTCGCTTGCTCTGCCCTGACGTTCATCCCGGTTGCCGCGGCCAGGCCAGACCATGTAAGGCCATCGCCGGGTACCCCCACACCAGCCAAGGCAGACGCTCGACAAACGAGCGCGCCGCAGACGAGCACGCCACAGACGAGCACGCCACAGACGAGCACGCCGCCGACGGGCACGCCGCGGACGAGCGCTCCCGGGTCGGACGCGCCGCGGACGAGCGCTCCATCCAAAGCCCTCCCCTTGCCGCCTGTGCCACACCGCGGCAGGATCGAACACGACAGGGCCGAACACGCCAAGGAAAGCTCGGGCGCCGAGAAGAGGACCTCAGAAGGCTCCCCCCGGGCCGGTGTGCCGACTGTCGAAGCGAGGAAGGCGAGCTCGCCGCAGATCAAAGCGCCGCGGCGGTCCGAAGTGAGAAAGGCAAACTCGCCGCAGATCAAAGCGCCGCGGCGGTCTGTCGCGTCGGGCGCTGCTTCAGGTCCGGCGGCTGTCTCGGTTCCACTCGCGGGCGCCCATACCCCCATACCGGTCACCGCGACACCGGCCACGAAGACACCGGCTATGACCACAGCGCCGTCCACGGCAACGACATCGCCGCCAATCGCCGCTGCGTCGCTGCCGGCGGTTACCGCTGCGTCGCTACCCGCGGTTACCGGCCACTCGCGCCAGGGAGCGCGGCGCCTTCGGCATTCGCGCGGGCGCCTGGCGAAGCGAGCTGGCACGCCGGCGGCGTTCTCCCCGAGGGGAATCGCGGCTGTGGCGTCGATCCCGACCACACCTGTTGTGGCTGCTCGGGCTGGGCGTGCGCGGCAAGCGACGCGTGATCCGTCGAGGCATCGTGGCCCGTCGCCGATTGTGACGACGATCACCAGAATCGTCGGCGTTGTCCCCACGCTCGTGTGGCTTCTCATCGGTGTTCTGTCCGCGCTCGCGCTCGCGTTGGCTGTACGCTCGCGCTTGGCCGAGTCGCGTGCCAGGCGATTGGAGCAGCAACGTCGAGAACTGCTCGAGGACGTGGGCCTGCTGCAGGCGGCGCTGCTCCCTGTCACGCCCGCCCGGCTGGGTCCGGTGGGGACATCGGCGGCCTACTGCCCGGCGGACGGCCCGGGAGCGGGCGGCGACTTCTACGATGTGTTCGCACTCGAGGACGGTCGGCTGGCGGTCATCATCGGTGACGTCTCCGGGCACGGACGGCGGGCGCTACCCCATACCGCGCTCGTGCGCTTCACGCTGCGCGCATATCTCGAGGCGGGCCTCTCGCCGCGGGTCGCCCTGCAAACCGCGGGAGCTGCGCTCGAGCGCCAGCTCGGGGGGTCGTTTGCCACCGTCGCGGCGGCCATCTATCAACCACGCGACCGCATCCTCGTCTACGCCTGTGCCGGTCATCCGCCACCGCTCGTGTTTGGCTCGCGGTCGATCGCGCCGATTACCGCCTGCTCCTCGCCGCCAATCGGAGCCGGCATGCGGACCGGGACTCGTCAGACGGTGGTGTCCGTGCCGGGCCGCTCACAGGTCTGTTTCCACACAGACGGAGTCACAGAGGCAAGGGTCGGAGAAGAGCTGTTCGGTCTCGAGCGGCTCGTGCACGCGCTCGCCGAGCTGGGGTCCGGGGCCACGGCGTCGGCGCTCCTGGAGCGGGTGGCCGAAGAGACCGACGCGCGCCCCGACGACATGGCCGCATGTTTGCTGAGCGTCGAGGGAGGCGCCGCTGCGCCCGTGGTCCTCCTGGAGGAACTCGAGCTTGACCACGACGGGGCCGCCAGCGATCGAACCGAGCGGTTCCTCGACGCCTGTGGGGTTGCGCGCCGCGAGGTCGCCGATCTCATGCGCTCGGCGCGCGTCGCCGCGGGACGCACCGGCACCGTCCTGCTTCAGGCGCGCTATACCGACGGGCGGCCGGAGGTCTCGTTGCAACGCGACAATGTCGCGCGTCTTCACCCAGCCCAAGCACGCGGGCAAGTGGATCAGGATCGCAGGGTGTCGCAATGAGCGCCGAGCCAAGGCTCGCCCCTGACGCCGCGATCGTGCTGGGTATCGCATCCACGGCGATGCCGTTCGCTCGCACGCCCGCAGCCGAGGCCGAGCGCTGGCTGCGTGTCCTGCGCCTGCATGGCGAAGTAGGGGAGGCGCTACAGGCGCTCGGCGTCAGCGAGGGATCGCTTCATGTCGACGGCGAGCAGATCGATCGTGAGCGCGCCGGTCCCGCCAGGGTTGATGATCGCGACGTGGTCGCGCAGGTCACCGAGGGCGCCGTCCAGATCGCCGGCCAACGGGGTACCACCGGGGTTGCGACGACAGACGTGCTGATGGCCGTCATGCACGTGTACGGCGAGGACTTCGATCGTGTGCTTTGGGCACACGGCACCGATCGCGAGGAGCTGATTGAGCGGCTCGGCTCCAAGATGCCCTAGCTCGCCGGCTCGGCGGACCGCTGCTCGGACCGCTGCTCGGCGTGGCGGGGTTGCTCTAGACTTGCCTCCCGATCCCGGGAGAGGTGGCCGAGTGGCTGAAGGCACTCGCCTGCTAAGCGAGTATGGGGGTTAAACTCCATCGGGGGTTCGAATCCCCCCCTCTCCGTCCCGCCAGATTGTTGCCGGGAGGCTAGACATGACGAAGAAGACGCAGGGACAAACAGCAAGCGGCGTTCCGGCGGGTTCCACTAACAGCTTGATCAAGGTGTCGAGCTGGCTCGACGGTTGCCC
>DATCBT010000078.1:0-23313 GCA_036511695.1 Solirubrobacteraceae bacterium
ACGCCATACGCATCCTCGGCCGTGCCTGGAGCCGCGTGCTCTGGCGCTGCTGGCAAGACCACACGCCCTACAACCCCACCCAACACAACGCCCTCAACACACTCCTCGCACAAAAGGGTTGACACAGGACGTCTCATGCGCCCGACGCCACCTCGGCGACATTCCCGGTCAGCGTCGACCCGTTCGCGCGCGTGGCCCGCAGAACCAGCAGACGCGCCACGCCGTTGACGAGCAACGTCAGCACGAACAGGACCAAAGCGGCTGCGAACAGCGCCGAGCGGTGCAGCCCCTGGGCCTCCCCGAACTCATTGGCGATTGCCGCAGCGAGGCTATAACCCTGACCAAACAGATGGCCGCTGAGCGCCGGTGCGTTGCCGATCAGAATCGTGACCGCGATCGCCTCGCCGATCGCCCGTCCCAGGCCGAGCATCGCTCCCCCCACGATGCCGGAGCGGCAGTAGGGCAGGACGGCGATCCGGATCATCTCCCAGCGGGTCGCGCCGAGCCCGAGCGCCGCCTCCTTGTGGTCGGAGGGGACCGTGGCCATCACCTCGCGGCTGATCGCGCTGACGATCGGCAGGATCATGATCGCGAGAATCAGTCCGGCCACGAAGTAGTTGGGGATCGTGACCGTGCCACCACCGATGAACGGGATGAACGACAAGCGGTCGGCCACCCATTGCTCGGCCGGCTGCAGCTTGGGAGCGAGGAAGAAGATGCCCCACAGGCCGTATACGACCGAGGGCACGGCGGCCAGCAGCTCGATCAACACGCTGATCGGGGCGCGCACGCGCAGCGGGCACAGCTCGGTGATGTATACGGCGGTGGCGACCGCCACGGGGACCCCCATCAGCAGCGCCAGCCCGGAGGTGATCAGCGTGCCCACCAGCAGCGGCAGCGCGCCGAACTGTTCGGCGTTGACGTTCCAGTTGTTGTCGAACGTGAAGCCGAGCACGCCGAACTTGGCGAACGCCGGGCGTGCCTCGCCGACCAAGCGGATGAAGAAGTAGACGATCAGTGCGAGGATCAGCCCCGCCAAGACCGTCAGGCCGTACTTCAAAACACGGTCGGGCAAGCGCGCCAACGGTGACCGCTCGAGGATCGAGCGGTCACCGCCGGGTACAGATGCTGCCTCCACCGTCTCTCTATTCGTTTCGTGGGCCGTGGGGGGATGACGCGCCCAACCTCAGCCAATCATCTCCGATGCTGCCCCCACGGTCCACTCCCGATCAGCCGCCGATCGCAGTGCCGTTGCACTGCAGGCCGGCCGCCGCTTCCTTTGACTTCGCCAGGATCGCCGCCGGCAGGCTCGCATAGTCGGCCTGGGCGAGAACCGATTGTCCCTGGCCCAGCCCGTAGTTGATGAACTGCGCGACGCCCTTCGCGACGCTTTCGGACTGGCCCGTCTTGCAGAGGTCCTTGTTGACCACGATGAACGTCTGCGAGGTGATCGGGTAGCTCCCCGCTCCGACGGGGTTTGAGATTTTGATCCCGAGGTTCGCCGGCACCACCACAACCGCCGCAGCGGCGCTGGTGGAGGCCAGCGTCGGGGCCACGAAGTTGCCGGCCTTGTTCTTCACCGCGGCGTAGGTGAAGTTGTGCTGCAGCGCGTAGGCCTGCTCGACATAACCGACCGCGCCGGTCGTCTGCTGGACCGCGCCGGCGACGCCGGCGTTGCCCTTGGCGCCGGTGCCCGTCGGCCATGGCACGTCCTTGCCTTCGCCCACCTTGCTCTTGAATTCCGGGTCGACAGCGGCCAGGAAGCTGGTGAAGCCGGATGTCGTGCCGGAGGAGTCCGAGCGGTGGATCACGGTGATCGCGGTGCTGGGGAGCGTGACGCCGGGGTTTAGGGCCGAGATCTTCGGGTCGTTCCAGGTCTTGATCTTGCCCAGGTAGATGTCGGCGATCGTCTTGCCTTCCAGCTTCAGGCCGGTTTTCACGCCCGGCAGGTTGTAGGAGACCGTGATCGCGCCCAAGAACATCGGGATCTGCACGGCCGGGCTGCCGTTCTTGGCGATCGCTTCTTCATCCGCCGGCTTCAGCGGCGGGTCTGAGGCGCCGAAGTCCACCGTCTTTGACTCGAGCGAGGTGATCCCTGCGCCTGAGCCGACCGCCTGGTAGTTGACGGTCAGGGGGGACAGCGACGAGGCCCACTGCTCATAGACCGGGGCGGCGAACGTCGAACCGGCTCCGGAGATAGTCGTCCCCGAACCGCTGCTCGCGCTGGACGAGCTGGATGAGCTGGATGAGCTGGAGCTGCCACCGCATGCGGCGAGGCCGAGTGCGAGCAGCGCAACGCCCGCGAGCGCGCCAATCTTCTTCTTGATCACTACGTCTCCTCTGGCTGGATTGCTTGATGACGGCTGACGGCGCTTGCGGCCCTCTGCCGGTCTATGGTGCTGGGCAAGTCTCTTAATCCACGGGGGCCACGATGTGAACATCTCGTGAAAGCCCTTGTGCATCGGCCCGCGCGGCGGCGGGCGGGTTGGTTTCGGGTGTTGCGGGGATCATCTCGGGTGTTGCGGGGATCGGTCCCAGGGCCGAGGCGACGGGCGTGACGGGGCTGGGTGTCGCACTCCCTCCCTCGCGTGAGGGCTGTGGTTGAAAGCGGTAGCCGAAGCCGGGATGGGTGTGGATGAAGCGGCGGTCGGGCATCGCCGTCTCCAGCTTGCCGCGCAGCTTGCTCACGTACACGTCGACCGAGCGGTCGCCGTCGCGCAGCTCGCCGCCCCACACCGCGCCGTACAGCTCATCGCGCGTGACGATCGCGCCGGCCCGTCGAGCCATCGCCGCCAGCAGCTCGAACTCCCGCACCGACAGCGTCAGCGCGCGCCCGGTGGCGAGCACCAAGCCCTCGTCCAGCCTGATCTCCAGTTCGCCCGCGTAAAGGGTGTTCGCGTTTTCTACCGAGGCCTCCACCGATCTATAGCGTTGCCGCGGATCGTCCCCCGCGCGTTGCCAAGTCGTGATCGACTCGTGAAGAAGTCGTAAAGGAGATCTCGCCCGCCGGCTGATATCCATACTCTTCGCAGATGAGCTTGCTCCGTGCCCCCCTCGATACGACCTTGACGAATCTAGTCGAGGAGGCCGGGCGCAACGTGCAGCGCTCTGGCCTGCTGCTGCGCCGGCTGATCTCAGAGCTGCCCGAGCATGCGCCGCTCGCGGAGGAGCTTGCCGCCTGCGAGCGAGAGGGAGATCGCATCACCCACGACATCATCCACCGGCTCAACGGTGCTCGCCGCGTGCGCGGCGGACAGATTCCGTTCGACGCCGGCGACGGCTATGTGCTCGCCACCGCGCTCGATGACATCGTCGATCACACCGAGCAGGCTGCCGCTCAGCTCGGCCTGTACGGCGTCGAAGCTCCGATGGAGCAGGCGGTCGAGTTCGCCGATGTGCTCGTCGCCGCCGGCGACCCGATCCTCGCGGCGTTGCGCTGCCTGCACACCGGCGAGGACCTGACTCCATACCTGGTCGAGATCCACCGCCTGGAGAACGAGGGCGACCGCCTGCTGCGCGACGGCGTCGCCTCGCTCTTCGCCCGGGGCACCGACCCGATGGTCGTGATCCGCTGGAAGGACATCTTCGAGTCGCTCGAGGCCGCCGTCGACGCGTGTGAGACGGTGGCTCATCTGCTCGAGGGGATCACGCTTAAGCAGCGCCAGCGTCGCTGAGCCGGTTCGCGGTGGAGAGGGGCCGCGCTCTCCTGCATGACGAGCCCGCATGGCGGCCGCGGTCTGCGAACGCCAGAAGACGTCACTTGTACGCGTTGAAAACGCTGCTGTCGAACGCCAGCAGACCGGGGGCAGCAGCGTAGCCCAGGGGCTTGAGCCCGAACAGGTTCTCGATGCTGCGCAGCAGCGCGAAGTGGTTGTATTCGCCCGTGACGTTCAGGCTTCCCGGCTTGACGTACTTGGAGATCAGCAGCAACCCGACACGTCCGCCGCCGGTCGGCGTGGCCGTCTGTGCGCCGCTCACGCCAGTCGAGCCCGTGCCGCTCGTGCTGGGGCTCGTGGGGCTAGCAGTAGTCGAGGGTGTGGTCGAGCTGGGCGCAGTCGAGGGCGTGGTGGTCGAGGGTGCAGCTGCGCTGTTGGGCGGGGCGGTTGGGCTCGCGGTCGTCGGGGCGGGCGTGGTCGTGGGCGTGGCGGGCGGGGTCGGGAGGTTTGGATACGGCGCCGTCATGCAACAGCCACTCGAGTCCGCCGCTGGCCCGCTTTGAGGCGCCTGGTCAAAGGTGATCGCGATCAGGCCGCCTTGGTTGTATGCGGCCGACGCCTTGATCTCGGGCACGACTTTGCGCAAGAAGGCTTCGGTGGCTGGCAGGCCAGCCGGCTGTCCAGGAGCGCATGGTGCTTCGGAGCCGTCGTGGCAGCGGTCGGGGACGATATAGGCGAGCGATGGGGTCGTGCTGGCCTTCTTCAGGTCCGACGCCAGCCGACCGAGCCCGATGTCGTCCTTTGCGCACTGCGGGCTGTCGATCAGCGAGTGGAAGTACACGAAAGGGTTGCGCCACGTTACGTACGCGTCTTGAGGGCTCGGAGCGGGGCTCGGAGCGTTTTCGACGCCTGTCGCGCCGAGAGTGGGGTGGCGGCAGCTAGCCGGCTGGCCCGGTCCGCCCATTTCGATGCCTTCTACATAGGCCTTCCACGACTTGCCGGCGCGGGTCAGCTGATCGCCGAGCGTGAGCGTCGGGCGCGGGTACACGCACCCACTTCCGAGCACCTGACCTTCCGCGCCCGCCGCAGCGGGCGTGACATCGATGTACAGCGGGCAGTCGGCGACCGTTTGAGTTGTGGGCCCCTGCCCGCTGGTCAATGCGATCGCGTTGGCGAGCTCTCCGTTGCTGACGGCGAAGTAGTTCTCCAGCAACTCGCCTGCATGGGGAAGGGTCTTTGCTAGATATGGGGCCGGCGAGCCTGGAGAAAAGGCTGTGGCGCCTTGGTCGGAGAGCACGATCAAGAACACGTGCTTGATGGGGGGCAGCTGCGCCGTGGCGCTTGGTGTCGAGAGACCTTTGCTTTCACCTTTGGGTTTGCTCGGCGTAGACGCCGTAGTGGTGCTCGTCGAAACGGGTTCTGTGGTGGTCGCGGGCGAAGGCGTTGCGGCTTGCGTTGTCGGCGGGGACGTTGGGGCCTGGCTTACGGGCAGCGGCTTGGCGGCCTTTGTTGCTGTCGGCGTGACCGCCACCAGGATCGGTGTGGCGGCGCCGCTCGGCGCCACGGGACTGACCGCCGAGCCGACGAGCACGCCAAAGGCCAGCAACGCCATCACCGCGACCGCCGCTGCCCATGGCGTCGGCATCGGCATGTAGCCGATCTCGTCGGTCTCCGGTGAATCGGTGCCCGGAAGCGAGATCATCGTGGGAAGTGTCCAGCCTCGCCATGTCCATTATGTGAAGAAGCTGATGCCGCTTCAGTAACGGAGTCTTCACAACTGCTCGAGGTTCTGAGCAGATACTGCGAGCATGCCGGAGCAGGTGCACGTGGCGAGCGCTGAGCGCCAGCCTTCGCCAATCCTCCCCCGGCATGACCGGTGCCCGGCCTGCGATGCCACGCTCGCCCTCGACCAGCGCTACTGCGTGGAGTGCGGTCAGCGCTGTGGCGCTGCCCGTCCGCCGTTCACCGGCGTTATGACACAGGGTGTCCAACCGGCGCCCAGCTCGCAATCTCGGTCGGGACGGCCGCGCAGCTCGGTCAACAGCACGCTGATCGCCGGCATCGGCACGCTGCTGCTCGCCATGGGGGTTGGGGTGCTGATCGGGCGTTCGGGCACGGACTCGAGTGCCAAGCTCGCCAGTCCGGCTGTCCAGGTGGTCACGGTGCCAGGCGCAGGTGCCGCGGCGGCGCCAAGCACCGAACCCCAGACCTCGACGAACGCAGCCCCCACAACCAAGAGCAGTGGCGCCTCCAGCGGCGCGACTGCCAAGAGATCAGCTGGTGCGGCGTCGAAAAAGGCGACCCCGGCGCCGGTGAAAAGCGTGAAGGTGGGCACTCCCGGCAAGGGACCCGGGTATCAGAAAGGCCATTTCACCGGTAATTTCTTTGGCGAATGACAAGTGAGGGATGATGACGATCGAGACACCGAGCGACGCCTCCACGACGGTCGACCTGGCGCGGCGCCGGGACGAGCTGACGGAGCTCGTGGCCGAATTGCAGTGGGATCTCGGCGGGCTTGTGTATGAGATGGCGACTCGCAATCACATTCGCGTCGAGGTGTTGGTGCGGCGGGCCGCTGCACTGCAGGAGGTAGACGGCGAGCTCGGCGAGGTCGAGCGCATCCTGCGCATGGAGGAGACGGGGGCCGCGGGCGAGTGCGCCTCCTGCAACGCGCCACACAGCAGCGGTGCTGCGTACTGCTGGCAGTGCGGTCAGCCGCTGCTCGAGCACGTGCCGAGCCACGCGATCGGCGCGTAGCCGCCTACCCGAAACGCCCGGTCACATAGTCGCAGGTGCGAGGATCGCGCGGCCGGGTGAAGATCGTGCTCGTGTCGTCGTGCTCGACGAGCACGCCGGCTTTGCCCCGAGGGCTCTCGTCGAGGCTGAAGAAGGCGGTCCGGTCGGCGATGCGGGCCGCCTGCTGCATGTTGTGCGTAACGATCACAATCGTGTAGCGGTGCTTGAGCGTCTGCATCAGCTCCTCAATCGAACTGGTGGCGATCGGGTCGAGCGCCGAAGCCGGCTCGTCCAGCAGCAGTACGTCCGGCTCGATCGCAATCGCGCGGGCGATGCACAGCCGCTGCTGCTGTCCACCCGAGAGGCCTAGAGCGCTCTCATGCAGACGATCCTTGACCTCGTCCCACAGGGCGGCGCCCCGCAAAGCGCGCTCGACGCGCTCGTCGAGGCGAGCCTTCATCTTGAGGTTGCGCGGGGCCCAGGCCACGTTCTCGTAGATCGACTTCGGAAACGGGTTGGGTCGCTGGAAGACCATCCCGATGCGGCGCCGCACTTCGACCGGATCGACCCTGGCGCCGTAGACGTCGTGGCCGTGGTAGAGGATCTTGCCGTCGATTTCGAAACCGGGGATCGAGTCGTTCATCCGATTGAGGCTGCGCAGGAAGGTGCTCTTGCCGCATCCCGATGGACCGATGATCGCGGTGATCAAGTTGCGCTGAATCTGCAGGGTGACGCCGGCGATCGCACAGCTGCCGCCGTAGGATACGTACACGTTCTGCGCATCGAAGATCGCTTGGCGCGCACTCGCGGCGGCGCGTCGTCCATCCGGCGCGGCGACCGGCGACGAAGCCTCCTGGCGAGCATCGCCATCGCCGAGCGTCGCCGTTTGGTCGGGCACGAGCGGAGCGGCCTGGATGCGCACTCGACGGCGGGCGGTCTGCGCAGGGTCGATCGTATCTGACCCTCTCATCACGCCAGTCCCGAGCCTCCGCTGGCCGATCTCCGATCGGTCAACAGCATCCTGGCGCCAAGGCTGGCCACAAGTATGAACAGCAGGAGCACGAGCCCAGCTCCCCACGCACGGGCGAACCCGTACGGGTCGGCCGCCTCGGATGCGTTGAAGATGTAAACGGGGATATTGGGGACCGCTTGGCCGAAGATGTGCAGAGAGACGGTGTTGCTGAAGATCGAACAGGTGAAGATCAGCGGCGCGGTCTCTCCGGACGCGCGGGCGAGGGCCAGTACCGTGGCGGTCATGATTCCCCCCCGTGCGGTCGGCAGGATGACACCGCGTACCGTGCGCCAACGGCTGACCCCCAGCGCATCGGCCGCTTCGCGCAGGTCACTCGGCACGCGCAGCAGTACCTCCTGAGTCGCGCGAGCGATCAGCGGCAGCATGATGATCGCCAGCGCCAGGGCGCCGGCGAAACCGCTCTGGTAGTGCCCAACGACGAGCAGTCCAAAGACGAAGAGACCGACGACGATCGTTGGCAGCCCGTTCATGAGGTCGAGCGCGAGCCTGATCACGCGCGCCAGCCTTGGCCCGGCGAACTCCGTCAGGTAGAGCGCGATCAGGATGCCCACGGGCATCGCGATCAACGTCGCCATCACCATCAGCAGCGCGGTTCCGATGATCTCGGGAGCGATCCCCCCTCCGGGGGTGTCAGGGAGTACGGGTGGCCCCTTGGTGAGGAAGTCGATGCTCAGCGCGCTCGCGCCGCGTGAGGCCACGGAGTAGACGACGATCGTCAACACTGCCACGGCGAGCAGCGCCGACACGGTGTGGCTTGCTTCGATGAGCCTGCTTACCAGCTGGCGACGGCGCAGGTGACCTGAGGCTGTCAGCGGCCTCGACTGGTCGGAGTCGAGCGTGTCCCTCGCCCGCCGTGACGGATCCAGCAGGTCGCTCATCGGGAGGCTGGGCGAGCGGTGAAGCGGCGGACGATCAGTTGGGCGGCCAGGTTCGCGAGTAGGCCGATTACCAGCAGCAGCATGCCCAGATAGAACAGTGAGGAGATCTGCAGTTTTGTCGTGGCGCCCTGATACTGGTTCGCGATACGACTCGCCAGCGTATCGCCGGTGCGGAACAGCGAGGCGTGGATGGCATTGCCGGCGCCAATCACCTGGGTGACAGCGATCGCCTCGCCCAGCGCCCGACCCAGCCCGAGGAAGGTGGCGGCCACTAAACCCGACGCAGTAGACGGAATCACAACGCCGCGCACCACCTCCCAGCGCGTTGCACCGAGTGCCGTCGCTCCGTCCCGCAGCTCGCGCGGAACAGTCAAGAACAGGTCGCGGCTGATCGAGGCGATGATCGGGACCACCATGATCGTCAGGATGAGGCTTGCGTTGAATAGCCCGGTGCCTGTGGTCTGGGGCGCTCCGAAGATCGGCAGGAAGCCCAGGGCGTTGTGCAGGAACGGCTCGAGGTGCGCCTGCAGGAACGGGGCGAGCACGATGATGCCCCAGAACCCGAGGATGACGCTGGGGATGGCCGCCAGCATCTCGACCAGCGGCCCGATCACGGCGCTCAGGCGTCGCGGGGCCACCGTGCTCAGGTACAGGCCGATCGAGATCCCGATCGGGACCGCCAGTACCAGGGCGCCGAGCGAGGTGGCGGCTGTGTCGTACAACAGCGACGCTGCGCCGAAGATGTTGAAGTTGGGCTTCCATTCGCTGTGGATGAGGAAGCCAAGACCAAACTGCGACACGGCAAGGCTTGCCCCATTGATCAACTGGTAGGCAATCGCCGCGATCACGGCCACTCCCAACAGTGAGGCGAGCGTGCACAGCCCGTAGAGAACGCCGTCGCCGACCCGATCAATCGATGGGGGGCGCGCGCGGCGGCTCAGCTCTGAGGCGATACGCGAGCCGAACTTGCCGACCAGTGGGGCCGCTGATCTGGTACCTGCGCTCATGTGGCCGGAGCTTAACTGGAGGTTTCCGCGCTACACGCTCCGTTCACAACATCTACACATCTCTCTTTACGGGTATTACACATTTCGCTTGAACATGTTCACAAGATTGCCACAGCTGGCTGTATGCACGATGGGATGCTCTGCGCGGCAGATAACAAGACATTCACTAGGAGGACATTTGACACGCGTAAGACACCCAAGGATCGCCCTTGCGGCCGTGATAGCGTGCCTGGCGACGGGCATCATGGCCAGTAACGCCGTAGCGGCGGGTTCGCTCACCGGTGCGGGCTCGACTCTGGTCGCGCCGCTCGAGGCGTACTGGGCGCAGGAATTCCAGCATATCTATGGCGACACTGTCACCTACGCGGCTGTCGGCTCGGGGGCGGGAATCGCACAGATCTCGGCTCGGACTGTGGACTTCGGGGCGTCTGACGCTCCGCTCACGTCCACCCAGGCGGCCGGATGCAGTGAATGCGTCCAGATCCCCTGGGCGCTGACGGGCACCGGCGTAGCCTTCCACCTTGAAGGCATTCGCAAGCTCAATCTCACGGGGCCGGTCGTCGCTTCGATCTTCCTCGGGAAGATCACCAACTGGAACGACCCGGCGATCGCCAAGATCAACAAGGGGATCAGCCTCCCCAGCCTAAAGATCACACCCGTGTTCCGCAGCGACGGATCCGGAGACACCTACGCGTTTACGGACTATCTGTCGCGAATCAGCCCGACTTGGAAGAGTCAAGTGGGTAACGCCACAGCAGTCAACTTCCCGACCGGAGTGGGCGGCAAGGGCAACGATGGCGTAACAGCCATCGTGTCCTCGACGAATGGTGCGATCGGCTACATCTCCGCTTCGTACATAATCGCCCATAAACTCGGTGCTGCTGCGCTGCAGAACGCAGCCGGCAACTATGAGTATCCAAACCTCAAGAACATCGAAGCAGCGGCAAAGTCCGTCAAGCACGTGGCGGCGAATAACGAAATGCACATCGTTAGCCCGCCGAAGAAGTACAAGCTCGCGTATCCGATCTCGACGTTCACGTACGCAATTGTCTCCAAGGTCGCGCCGCAGCGGCAGCTCCTGGCGAGCTGGATCTACTACGCGATGACACGGGGACAGAAATTCGGAGCGGCGCTCGACTTCGCACCGATCCCGAAGGTGGTTCTCAACGCCGGCGTCAAGACGGTGAAGGAACTGCAGAAATAAGTAGCCGAGAGAGCACCGCGCCGCGGGCCGGTGAGCGTGACGAACACGCCACCGGCCCGCGCTTGGGATGAGATCCTTCAGGCGGCTCGAGCGACAGCGTGCTCGGGCCAGCTCGGTGCCCTCGAGCCAGCCCAGGAAGGTGGCTGCGTCGCCGACACGCTCACGTAGGCGCTCTTCCTCCGGTCCGCCGCCCGCGAGCACGAGCTGCAGATGGGGGTTGCGTTCGCGGGCCAGTAGAAAGGCGTCGGCGAGCAGGTCGGCGCCCTTCTCACGGGTGATTCTTCCGGAGTAGAGCACGTTGACGGTTGCCTGCGGCAGCAGATTTTCGTCGTGCAGGGAGGGGTCAAACCGGGAGGTGTCCACGCCGCGGTCCCAGCGCAGGATTTTCTCAGCCGGCATCCCGATCTCGGCCAACGCGGCGTCGGAGGCGGGGCTGGGGGAGAGGACGATGTCACAGGCGTTGTAGAAGGCGCTGACGGCCAGCGCCATCGCGCCGGTCACATGGTGCTGTCCCGAGCGCAGATCGGCGTAGGCGGTGAGCTCGGTGTGGTAGCTGCCTACCCGGGGCAACCCCAGCGCGCGAGCGACGAGCACGCCGGCGATCCCGGCGGGACCCGGCGAGCACACGTGGATCGCGTCGAAGGCGCCGTCGGAGAGCGTCTGCACGGCGGCGGGCAGGCTGGGTACACCGATCGAGAGTGCCGCGCATGACCGCACGATGGTGGCTTTCGCCGGTCACAAGACCTCGCGTGCCGCGCCCGCGCACTAAGCTGTCGCGCCGTGCACGATCCGATCTCCTACTTCCAGGCGGTGATCCTCGGCCTCACGCAGGGAGTGGCTGAGCCGTTCCCGATCTCGAGCCTCGGACACGGCGTGATTCTGCCTAGCCTGGCGGGCTGGAGCATTCACCAGAACGACAAGTTCTTTCTCACGTTCTTGATCGCCACGCACCTCGGCACCGCGATCGTGCTGCTGCTGTTCTTCCTGAAGGACTGGGTGCGGATCGTCAAGGGCATCGGACGCTCGCTGGCGATGCGCGAGATCCGCGACGACGACGTGGACGCGCGGCTGGGGTGGGCGCTCGTGATGGGCACGATCCCAGTGGGCATCGTCGGACTACTGCTGCAGGAACCGCTGCGCAAACTGTTCGCCTCGCCGCAGCTGGCGGCGGCCTTCCTGATCGTCAACGGGATCGCGCTGCTGCTGTTCGAGCGGCTGCGCAAAAGGGCGCCCCGACCGGGCGACTACCTTGGCGACGCCGACGCGCGCATCGCCAATCTGAGCTGGCGCCAGGCCGCCGCCGTCGGCTCCTCGCAGATCGCCGCGTTGATCCCCGGCATCTCGCGCTCGGGCTTCTCGATGGGCGGTGGTCTGCTGGCGGGGCTCTCCAACGAGGATGCCGCCCGCTTCAGCTTCCTGCTCGCCACACCGGTGATTTTCGCCGCCGCGGCGCTGAAGCTGCCAGAACTGTTTGGTACGGAGGGCAACGGGGTGCGCGGCCCCGCGCTCGTCGCCGGGCTCTGCGCCGCGGCCACCACGTTCCTGGCGGTCAAGTTTCTGCTGCGCTGGTTTCAGACGAACCGGCTGACGCCCTTCGGCGTCTACTGCATCGGGCTCGGCACGATCAGCACGCTGGTGTTCGCCTTCGGCGGGTAGCTCGGCCCCGTAGGATCGGCTACGCCTCGAATCCCCCCGTAGGGTCAGCTACGCCTCGAACCCCACGCCTCGACCTCGAACTCTGCGGCCTCGACCTCGACCTCGACCTCGAACCCTACGCCTCGGACCCAGCCGAGCTGGCCTTGGGCCCGGTCTGAAACCACGCGAACGCGAAGCACGCCAGCGCCACGACGACCGCTGCGATGCCGTGCTTGGTGTGATGGTGGTTGGCTTCCGCGCTCCCCGCGGAGATGTGCCCGGGGAAGAAGGACGGCAATGAGTGCGCGGGCTCGATGAAGTAGATCGCCGCGACCACGAGCAACAGCACGCCGAGGACCAGGGCCGGGAGGATCAGCTTGCGCATGTTTGGGTTCATTGCAGCGGAAGGGTAGAGCACGATTGCGCCCACGGCGCTCCGCCCGTGCTCAGGTCGCCATCATATGGAGCCCGATGCCGATACCGAAGACCCCGCCAAAGATGTTCGAGACCCGTAGCCAGGCCTGGCGAGAGGTCGGCCTGCTGCGTCAGATCAGCCCGCGGGTGGTCAAGCGCGCGCGCCTGGAGGCGCTGCTGCTGGTGCCGCTGTTCGTCGGCGTTGTGGTCCTGTATGACCACCGCGCGAGCCTGATCGGGACGCCGGGGCGCCACGGCCATCCGGCGAGGTTGGAACCGGCGCTGGAGACCCCGGTGCGGGTGGCGGTGTTCGTCGCGCTGGTGATCCTCGGCCTGGCGATCGCGCGCGATGTCAGTCGCGGTCTGGGTCCGCCGCTGTTCCGGCGTCTGGACCCGGCCACGGCGGGGACGGTCGGGTTCTTGATCCGTCTGAGCACGGTTGGGGTTGCGCTGCTGGTGGCGCTGGGGGTGGCGGGCGTCGAAGCGCGCACATTGCTTCTCGGGGGCGCGTTCACCGCGGTGATCCTGGGTCTGGCGGCGCAGCAGACGCTGGGGAATGTGATCGCGGGCACGGTCCTGCTCAGCGCGAGGCCGTTTCGGGTGGGCGAGCGCGTGCGCCTGCAGGGCGGCCCGCTGGCGGGCCAGATCGAGGGGACGGTGAGCTCGCTGGGCCTGCTGTACACGACGTTTGCCACGGGAGAGGACTCGATCATGGTGCCGAACAGCGTGGTGCTGAACGTGGCGGTGCTCCCGTTGCGGGAACCCGAGGCGGTGAACCTGCGCGCGCGCTTGCGCCCGGGGATGACGCCGAGCGATCTACAGGAGCTGCTGGAGAAGTCATTGGAGACGCCGCTGCGCGACGTGCCGCGGATCACCTTGGAGGAGCTCGACGGGGACGAGGTGGTGGTGAGGATCTCGGCCACCCCGAAGGTTGCTGCGGAAGGGCGTCATCTGGCGAGCGAGCTGCTGAGCATCGTCTCGCGCGAGACGCGCTCCGGCGCCGAGGCGCAGACGCCTTAGCGCCTATCCATTTCCGCGGTCGCCATACCGCGGTGGCGGGTGGTCTTCGACGGGACGGTTCTTGACGCGGTAGCGAAGGAACAGATGGGACTCGCTCTCGAGCGCGCTGAGCAGCTCCAGCTGAAGCGGAGGCGAGAGTTCGGTTCCCGCGACGATCCGCAGCGCCTCGCCGCCCGCGGCCGGGTCCCCGCCGGCGAGCGTGGGCGCGAGCGAGAGGAACAGCTCGTCGACGAGCCCGGCTTGGAGCAGCTGCGCGTTGAGGTGCGGTCCGCCCTCGCAGAGCAGCGTGCGCACGCCGAAGCGCTCGCGCAGCTCGGCGAGCGCCTTGGGCAGGTCGAGCAGCCCGTCGCGCGCAGCGCGCACGTAGTGGACCTCGGCCGCGCTCTCCGGCAGGCTGGCCGCGGAGGGGGTCAGGATCGCCACCCGCGCCGCCGGATCGGCGAGCAGCGGGATGTCGGCCTCCAGGGCGAGGCGTCCGGAGACGATGCAGGCGAGCGGCTCCTCGCTCAGGCCCCGCTCGAGCCGCAGCCGCCGGCGGGACGCGTCGGCGATGATCCTGCCGTAGCGCTCCACGCGCACGGTGCTCGCCCCGGCCATGACGGCGTCGACGGCCAGGCGCAGCCCGTGGAAGAGCTCTCGGTCGGCGCGGCTTGAGAGCGGCCCCGAGCGCCCGCTGAGCGTCGCGTGGCCATCGACCGTGCTCACCATGTTGAGCATCACGTGGGGGCGTCGTCGTGAGCCTCCAGGCGCCGGAGGGCCGCCGCCGCTCGCGTCGGTGCCGAGAGCGCGCAGCCCAAAGCCCTCGACGATCTGCGCGGCGGTGGCCGGCGTGCCGGGAGGGAGCAGACGTTTTAGGTTGAGCGGCTCGGCAACGATGTGTCCGAGATATAGCAACTCGGCAACACAGGTGGCAGGCGACCTGCTACGGTCATCTCGTCTGGCCGGCGCAATAGACCGGCGAAAGCAGTGCAAGCGCTCGCAGGTCGAAGCTCTAGCAGCATCCTCCGCGTCGCAGCACGAACATACCGTGGAGGAGTACCCACATGCCTACTGGCACAGTAAAGTGGTTCAGCGACGACAAGGGGTTTGGTTTCATCACCCCCGACGACGGCGACAAGGACCTGTTCGTCCATCACACCGGCATCAACGGCGAGGGTTACCGTTCGTTGCAGGAGGGCTCGAAGGTCTCATATGACCCGGAGCAGGGCGACAAGGGCCCCAAGGCCGTAAACGTCCAGTCGATCTAGTTTCTGCTTGCGGGGTTTGGACCTCGCGAACATGAATGCGACTTTCCGAGAGCCCGCTTCAGAGCGGGCTCTCGTAGTTAAGCGCCGTCGCATAGGCGGCCGTGCGCGCGCATCGGTGCGCACGGGCAGCCTCCAGCGGGCGATCGGGGCCTGCGCGCTGCTGGCGATCGTGCTCTGCTCCGCGCTGGTCGTGGTGCTGGCGGCGGACCGTCCCAGCCTGCTCTCGGCGACGACCCATGCAGGCTTCTTCCCGCACTGGATGGCCGGCCCGCTCGGGGGGCTGCTGCCGGGGCTGACGCGCAACTCGACGACGTTGAAGTATCTGTTCACGGCGGCGCTGGTCGTGATGTATGTGAGCTACATGCTGGCGCTCACCTACGTGCCGCGGCTGCGCGCCCGCTGGGCGATCGGGGGTGTGGTGGCGGTGCACGCGATCCTCCTCCTGGCGCCGCCGCTGGCGCTGACCGACGTGTTCAACTACGTCAACTATGGGCGGATGGAGGTGGTGCACCACCTCAACCCGTACACGACGATTCCGATCCTCGAGCCGCACAACGACCCGAGCTACCTCCTATCGAACTGGCATCAGCTGCTGAGCCCGTACGGCCCGCTGTTCACGCTAATGACCTTCGCCCTGGTCCCGCTCGGCGTGGCCGCCTCGTTGTGGACGATCAAGGTGCTCCTGGGGCTGGCGAGCCTGGCGACGATCTTCCTAGTGTGGAAGTGTGCGCGGCTGCTGGGCCGCGATCCGGTCGCGGCGATCGTGCTCGTCGGGCTGAACCCGATCGTGCTGATCTGGGGGTTGGGGGGCGATCACAACGACTTCCTGATGGTCTTCTGCATCGTGCTCGGCTTCTACCTGCTGCTCCGCGCACGGGCGCCGGTTGCGGGCGAGCGCGGCGACACCGCCCCGGTCGCGCCGATTGCAGGCGATCGCGGCGACACCGCCCCGCCCGCACCGGCAGCGGCGGGTTCCCTGGTCGCGGATGGGGGCGGGACTCCCCCCGTGGCCGCGGCGACGAGTCCCCCGGTCCCGGCCCGCGAGACGGCGGACCGATCGACGGCGCACGGTGGCCTGCGCGAGCAGGTGCGCGCCTGGCTGTGGCCGCTCGCGCCGCTGGAGATCGGGGCGGGCATGGCGTTCGTGGCCGCGGCGGCGATCAAGGCCTCGGGAGCGATCCTGATCCCCATTGTGCTGGCGGCGCTGCTCAGAGCCCCGCGCCGCTTGACGCAGGTCATCCTCGGCATGGCGGTGGCCGCCGCGGTGCTCGCCGCGGCGAGCCTGTTCGCCTTCGGCCTGCACGTCCCCGACCTGAGCACGCAGAGCCGGCTGGTGACCGACGTGAGCGTGCCGAACCTGCTCGGCCTGGCGCTCGGTAGCGGCGGCGAGACGGAAGGCCTGCGCCTGGCGCTGAGCGGGGTGCTGGCGTGCTCGGTGCTGTTCTGCTGCGTGCTCGCCTGGCGCCGGCGCGACGCGGTGAGCGCCAGCGGCTGGGTGACGGTCGCGCTGCTCGTGACGCTCGGCTGGGTGCTGCCCTGGTATGTGCTGTGGGTGCTGCCGCTGGCGGCCCTGTCCAACTCGCGCCGACTGCGCACGACGGCGCTCGTGCTGGGCGCCTACCTGATCGTGGCCTGGGCACCGGCCTCGGGTCTGCTGTGGAACGCGATCGGCTTCCACCCCGAAAAGACCTCGCTCGGCCGCCTACACCAGCGCTATGTCAAGGAGCTGTTGAACTAGCGCAGGGGCGGCATGTTTTTTTCCGGCCGCAAAAGAGATCAAGTCCCTCAGCCGGGAGGGTGTCGCGGGGACGGCCGGAAAAAAAATGCCGACCCTGCTTGGCTGATTTGGGGAAGCGTTTTTTTGGCGCTTGCTTACGCCTCCTCCGACGGCCGCCTCCGCTCGCGCTTGCGCGTTGCGTCACGGCGCTTGGCCTGGAGGCGCCGCTCACGGGATGCCTTCGTCGGCCGCGTGGCGCGGCGCGACTTGGGCACCGCGAGCGCTCGGGCGAGGCGCTCAGTCAAGCGCTTGAGGGCGAGCTCGCGGTTGCGTGTCTGCGAGCGCTCGTCCTGGGCGATCGCGACGACGCGCTGGCCCACCCGTGTCATCACCCGCCGGCGTTGTGACTCGCTGAGCGAAGGGGAGGCGAGCACGTCGAAGCTCGCTTCCACGCGCGAGGCGGTGACGTTGGCGTGCTGGCCGCCGGGGCCCGAGGAACGGCTGACTCGCACGAGGACCTCCGCGAGCGGGATCGTCAGCTCGCGCGTGATCCGCAGCCGCTTCTCGGAGGCCTCGTCGGGCTCGGGTGGGGGTGTCGGTGCGGCCGGCATCGGGTCGGTCTCGCTCAGGGCCGCTTGGCACCGCGCCCGGGCGCCTCAGGGCGTGACGCCCGCGCGGCTCACTTCGGCTGCTCGGCGGAGAGGTCGTGGAGCGCTTTGACGCGCTGCTCCTCGCCCTCGGGCACCTGTCCGTCGCGGCCGACGTAGCCGTCCTTGCCGCCGGCGCACAGGTAGACGGCGTCGACATCGCCGATATTGCGTATCTTGCGCAGGGTGGGGGCGTCGACGCGTGCGAAGGCGCCCTCCTCCATGCGGTGGGCGGTGCCGTCGCCGAAGACCATCTCGATCGTGCCGCGGTGGACGAAGTACAGCTCCTCCTGCGTGTCGTGGTAGTGGAAGCCGCTTTCGATGCCCGGCGGCATCACGATCGCGTTCACGCCGAACGCGGTCACGCCGAGGCCCTTGCGGACCTTGCGAAAGCCGGGGCCGTCGCCGAGCGCGTCGAGGTCACCGACGGCGTAGCCCTCGGCGCTTGTCACCTGGGGGAACTGGGAAGCCTCCATCTGCGTCTTCTCCTCGGTCGTCGTCTATCAGTGGTCGGCCACGTGGCCGCCCTCGGGCGAGAGCGGCCGGCCCTCATCGGCCCATCGTCGCAGGCCGCCGGTCATCGAGTAGGCCTCGTAGCCCGCGGCGCGGAATGCCTGGGCGGCCATCTCCGAGCGCGCGCCCACGCGGCAGTAGAAGATCACCGGCCGCTCGCGCTCGACGGTTGCCGCCGCGGCGGTGAGCGCCGTCAGCTCGATGTGCCGCGTGTCAGCGATGTGCCCCGCCTCGCGCTCGTATGCCTCGCGCACGTCGATCACCTGTGGCCCCGGGTCCGCAGCGAGCCAGTCGGCGACCCGCGCGGGGTCGACGTCGATCTCGGTTGGGGGAGTCATTGCGAGATGAGCGTAGCTAGGATCCAGCGCGATGGAGGCGCTTAGCGACGTTTACACGATCCCCCAGGAGAACCTCGACTTCTGCGCGACGATCGGCCAGATCGCGCGGGAGAAGATCGCGCCGCGCTCGGCTGAGATCGACGAGCGGGCCGAGTATCCGTGGGACATCCGCAAGCTGCTCGCCGAGCAGGACATCCTCTCCTTGCCGTTTCCGAGCGAGTACGGGGGCACGGGCACCGGCACGCTGATGCTGAACATGGCGGTCGAGGAGATCGCCAAGGTCGACGCCTCGTGCGCGCTGATCCTGATGGTCCAGGAGCTCGGCACGCTGCCGATCCAGCTGTTCGGCAGCGACGAGCTGAAGGAGCGCTTCCTGCCGAAGTGCGCCTCCGGCGAGTGGTCGCCCGCGTTCGCATTGTCAGAGCCCGAGGCCGGCTCGGACCCCGCCGGGATGAAGACGACCGCCGTGCTCGACGGCGATGAGTGGGTGATCAACGGCACGAAGAACTGGATCACAAACCTCGGCGTGGCCGACTTCTACATCACCTTCGCCGTGACCGATCGTGAGAGCAAACGGATCACCGCGTTCGTCGTCGAGGCCGACCGTCCCGGGTTCAGCGTCGGCAAGCTCGAGCACAAGCTCGGCATCCGCGCCTCGCCCACCGGTCAGCCGATCTTCGAGGATGTGAGGGTGCCCAAGGAGAACGTGATCGGCGAGGTCGGCCGCGGTTTGCGGGTGGCCTTGGGGACGCTCGAGCGCACGCGCCTGGGGGCCGCCGCGCAGGCGGTCGGGATCGCCCAGGGCGCGACCGACTACGCGGTCGCCTACGCGCGCGAGCGCCGCCAGTTTGGGCAGGCGATCAACGAGTTCCAGGCGATCCAGTTCAAGCTCGCCGACATGGAAATCCGCACCGCGGCGGCGCGCGAGCTGCTGTACAAGGCGTGCGCGATGGCCGATCAGGGCCACCCCGAGCGGGCGAAGTACTCCTCGATGGCGAAGGTCTTCGCCTCGGACACGGCGATGGCCGTGACGATCGAGGCGATTCAGGTGCTCGGCGGGTATGGCTATGTTAAGGAGTATCCGGTGGAGCGCATGATGCGAGACGCGAAGATCACACAGATCTACGAGGGCACGAACGAGATTCAGCGGCTCGTGATCGCCCGCACGCTTAAGTAGATAGGCCGATGCGTCAACCGAGGCCGCCAGCACCACGCGCCTCCGGTCAGTTCAGACGCGTGGGCGTGGCCTCGTTGATAGCGATGTCGCTGGGCCTGGTCGTGCTCGTCGTCGGCCAGGGCTTCAGCTCGATCGGCGCGGTGCACGCGCTCGAGGATGTGGCGCTCGGCGTGATCGTCGTCGCGGCGCTGATGGGCGCCGTGGCGCTCGTGGCGGTGCGCATGGCGGACTGGCGCGGGGCGGGTGGGGATCTTCAATCAGAGGCGGAGTTCGAAGAGCTCGTGCGCAACTCCGAGAAGCTCGCGCGCGAAGGGCTCGTGGTGGATCCCGACGAAAACGAGTTCCTCGAGCTCGATCCGCTCAACGACGAGGACTTCGAGGAGCTCGTCCGCGACGCGCTCGACGACCTCCCCGACCTACTGCGCAACGCCCTCGAGCACGTCGCCGTGGTGATCTCCGACGGCGGTCGCCGGCGCGGCGCCTACGGTCTCTACCAGGGGGGCCAGACCCGCCGCGATGACACCCACGACCGGATCGTGATCTTCCGCGACACGCTGCGCCGCGACTTCGGCCACGACGCGGATCTTTTGCGCGATCAGGTCGTGCGCACCGTGCGTCACGAGTTGGCTCATCATGTCGGCTTTGACGAGCTGGGCGTAAGCCGACTCGACTTGTAGGATTCGCCACCCGGTTCCTCCGGAAACAACCCAAGGAGAAGAGCAACAGATGCCCGAAGCAGTGATCGTCGACGCCATTCGCACACCCATCGGACGCGCGGTGAAGGGGTCGTTGAAGACCGTTCGCGCCGACGATCTGGCGGCGATCCCGCTGAAGGCCCTGATCGAGCGCAACTCGCAACTCGACCAGAGCACGATCGGCGACGTGATGATGGGCTGCGGCTACGGCGAGGGCGAGGCGGGCTACAACGTCGGGCGGATGGCGACGCTGCTGGCCGGGATCGACTACCACGTGCCGGGCTGCACCGTCAACCGCTTCTGCGCCTCGTCGCTGCAGACGACGCGGATGGCCTTCCACGCGATCAAGCTTGGCGAGGGCGACACCTACATCGCGGCCGGCGTCGAGGCCGTCTCGCGCGCCGGGCAGGGCGCCCCGTTCGAGTTCCACCCGAAGCTCGACGGCTCCGAGGGCTCGCTCTACAACGCGTACATCTCGATGGGCATGACCGCGGAGAATGTCGCCGACGAACGCAACGTCAGCCGTGAGGCCCAGGACGAGTGGGCGCTCGTCTCCCAGACCCGCGCGGTCGCCGCGCAGGAGTCGGGACACTTCGACAAGGAAATCGTCCCGGTGACCGTGCCGGCGCACAAAGACGTCGACAAGGAAGGCAACGAGATCGACGTGCCCGAGACGGTCGTCACCAAGGACGACGGCCCGCGCGCGGGCACGACGCTGGAGAAGCTCGCGTCGCTGAAGCCGGTGTTCAAGGAGGGCGGCTCGGTGACGGCCGGCAACGCCTGTCCGCTCAACGACGGCGCCGCGGCGCTGCTCGTGATGAGCGACGAGAAGGCGAAGGCGACAGGCTTTACGCCACGCGCGCGGATCATCGCCTCGACGGTCGCAGGGATCCGCCCCGAGGTGATGGGCCTCGGCCCAATCCCGGCGATCGAGCAGCTCTTGAAGAACACGGGCATGTCAATGAGCGACATCGACGTGGTCGAGATCAACGAGGCGTTCGCCGCGCAGATCGTGCCCTGCAAAGAGACGCTCGGCATCGACGACGACAAGCTCAACCCCTTCGGCGGCGCGATCGCTCTCGGCCACCCCTTCGGCATGACCGGCGCGCGGATCATGACCACGCTGCTGAACGACCTGGAGACGCTCGACGGCACCTACGGCATCGAGTCGATGTGCGTCGCCGGCGGCATGGGCATGGCAATGCTGGTCGAACGGCTGAAGTAAGTCTTTTTAGAAGGCCGCCTACCGGCGGCCGGGGTTGCAGAGCGAGGCGGAGTCACAGGCGTGGCTCCGCCTTACAGGGTGGCATTCTGCGGTTGGGAGGGAGACGGTGCCGGCGTTGAGCGTCAGGCGGCGGCGTGGTGCGGCTTGCGGGGTCTGGGCAGTGCATCGAGGACGGGTTGGGGTAGACGTTTGCTGGCGGCCCAGATCTCGATGGCGACGATCTCGTCCGTGGTGGCGTCGTGGTCGATCAAGCCCCACTCGACCTCCTCGCTGACGACGTGCTCGGAGTCGCCTGTGGGCAGCCAGGCGATGTCCGCTTCGCGATCGTAGTAGGAGTACATGGCGTTCATTCAGGATAGCCCTCTCAGATGCCGTCTGCGCGGGCGGCGCTTGGGCCAGACGCTGACGATCCGGACGGCGCCTATGTCCTCGCGGTTGGGGTGGTCGTAGAGGACCACGAAGCGGCCCGCATCGACGCGCCATTCGGCTTCTCCCTCGTTGGTCTCACGGATCGGGTGCAGCTCTCGCACGGCGCGCTCGACACGTGCGCGCGTCAGCCCGCGCTGGTGCAGGCGTTCTTCGGCGTGGATCGTCCAGGTAATGCGATCGATCGTCATCGTCGCTGAGGCTAGGCCGCGCATGAGACGGTTCGCTCGGCCGGGGCGCAATCGGCTCTGGGGAGCCGGGTCGTTCGCGTGTCCCGAGACTGGTCTGGGGTTCGCTCTTGACAAGTCCTATCATCTGTGGTTATGGTTGTTAGGTCATGTCATCCGCATGGGTGGCGGGCAACGATAGGTCGGGTTTGGGTCGATCTTCTGGGTTGACGTCAAGCGCTTTGCAGGGGATGTTGGGGAGAGGGCCGGATCGCATGAAGAGGGGTTGTTTTCGCGTGAGTCCATTGGGGACAGATGTGATGGGGATCGTCGCGCCTCCAGTGGGGGCCGTATGTAGATGCGTCAGCGCTGCTGACACATCTCTCTCTCTCTCTCTCTCTCTCTCTCTACTCCGGGTCTATTAGGCCAAAAGCCTAGTCTCGGCGCCGATCGGGGCGCCCACCATCATCTTCTAGCCGGCATCCGCCGCGCCCCCGGGCGCGGTGTTCCTCGTTCCTGGGTAGCTGCCCGGGGTCTGTTCGAGCGTCTTCGCCGTTTCCCTCATCTGGCGCCGGCGTTCGAGGAGGCTCCGGCGCGTGCTCCCTCACGCGCCGGCTCTGACGCTGAGCGCCGCGGTCCTACTGATCTGGGATCGCGGCGCTCCCCGATCGCCGTCCCCTCGCAGGTGATGGCAGTGGTCGCGTGTGATGGCAAGCGCCTGGATGGTCTTCGTCGCTCGCGCGGTTCACGCGCGTGTATATCGGTTCATTGCCTCACCGGTTGGGGCTCGTTTAGGGAGGCCTCACGGTGATGAGTAGAACCCGCGTTTCGCGTTGTTATGTCCGCGTCATCCTCGCAATCGTCTGCGCGCTGTTCCTCGCGCTTGTCGGGGCGGCTGGCGCCCAGGCCGAAACTCGGTATGTCCAGAGCGGCCAGTTCCCTAGCAGTTTTGGGTTTCCGCTCGGTGGCTTGGCGGTCGAACAGTCAACTGGTGATGTCTATGTCGCTGACAGTGCCGGCAACGAGGTGCAGAAGTTCGATGCTGCCGGTGTTTTCATCCTGTCTTTCGGTGGCGGGGTCGATCAGACGTCGGGCGCGAACGTCTGCACCGCCGCGTCGGGTCACGTTTGCCAGCCGGGCACCGCGGGCGCGGGTAACGGCCAGTTCGGCGGCTCGGGCAGCGGCCCGATGAGTGTCGCGGTCGATCAGGCAAGCGGCGATGTGTATGTGACCGACGTTGTCAACAACCGGGTCGAGAAGTTCGCCTCTTCGGGCGGCTATCTGAGCCAGTTCAACGGCTCGGGCACCCCGGCCGCCGGTTTCTCGTCTCCCAACGCGATCGCGGTCGATCCGACCAGTGGCGCTGTGTATGTCGTGGACGCCGGCAACGGCGTCGTCGACCGGTTCGACTCGTCGGGGACCTACCAGTGTCAGATCACCGGTCAGGCCACCCTGTCGCCCAGCGAGTGCAACGGCGTTGTCGGGAGCGCCACCCCGGCCGGCTCGTTCTCGTTCCCCAGCGGCGGCTTCTCGGCTCCGGCGGGCCTGGCGGTCGACTCCACCGGCAGGCTGTACGTC